>CAIVXG010000125.1 GCA_903909815.1 uncultured beta proteobacterium
ACTTTACTTCAAATTCCTCAATAGTTGCAACTTTAGTGCAATCAATGTTGAAGTAATTCCGCAAACGCAACCGGTTGCGGAACAGCCTTTCTCCTCTGGGAAGCCAAACCTACAGGGGTTGCATCTTTACTTCGATTGACACCGCGGTCCTTGATGCGCCACGTTGGGCGCGCGCGGAGGGATCGTTGCAACCCGCAAGGCTGGCCAACGTCCACGTGAAAATCATCAAGCCAGACAGTTAAACCGGCTTTGTGCGCCACAAATCTGTCTGCTGGTACGACGAGCCTGGTGTCGTCGACCAATTCATTCTTCATACCGGGATGCAACCTTTGCGCGTCACCGACAACAAAGAAGTGGAAGTGCGGGTGCGACTCGTCCATGTGGATACATACCGCAATCAGATTGTCATGAAACTGTTTACGCAGCCAAATGAGCGTTTTTTGATTCCACAATTTCAGAGCATCCAATCTCTCTTGAGGGTAATTTTTATCGTGGCACATTTCTATTGAATCGGGCCATGAAACAATACCGCCCACGAGGCAGCGGTGATCCAGCCTGCGCTTTCGATTTAGGATTCTGTCTTTTCGCATTTTTACCTTGGCCGGCTCTGCCATATAGGACGTTATGGCCTGCTCGACCGCCAGGCGTGACCCAATCACCCAAGTTGGGCGCTGTGGATTTTCAACATGTGGGATGAAGTCTGGATGGCGGTCGGCTTCCGCCAGAACGTCACTAGTTTTACCAGCAGGAAAGGGGCTGCAACGGGCGAATTGGGATTTAGGCATTTTTTTTTAACCTGAATAGTTTCATGGTTATATTGTAGTCCTAACAATTTGGAATAGCTATTACTATGTTATATGAACCGGATATAACGTAGCAAACGACTATTCAAAAGAGATCCAGAAACGGGCTGGTTGAAATGTATAAACTATATAGTTTGTAACTATAATAGTTTACAGTTTATACATTTCAATCAAAGTCCCCATCTCTTTGGAATAAGTTTTCTCACCAAACGCGCCAGGATCGATTTATTTCAGCTTTAGGATGGTTTGAGCCGAGACCATGGAAATGGGCGCAGACGCCGTCTGGACGAGTTTCGCCGGAAATTTAACTGTTTAAAATAAATACGGGGGATTCGCCGACGGCAGTTACTCCACGGTCAACGAGGTGGATAGCATTTTTTGCGGTTTGAACTGCAACCAGATCCTATGTCCCGCAGGCTGTGGGCAACAAATTTTTGGTATCCGAATCTGAACCGCCCATGATTGAGCACGGTCACAAGAGCGACTCGGTTCATGAACATCCGCCAGCTTGTGAAAAATACGTCATTAGGCGAGAACTCATCGTACAGAACCCCGCAGGTGCGCCATGGCCGCGGTATCAAAGAGTTCACACCAAAGTTCGTTGAACTCTTCCAGTTTGCCGCCCTCTATTTGGGCACTGATACTTCGGCGCTGCCGAACTTGGTGCCCAATACATCTCTAGAAGCGCGAATCTTTAGGAAAAGTCTCCAAAGTAACTCGACGTCAATGTCACCACTGTCTCCACAAACGCACACCCGTTTTGCGGTAAGTAACCGCTGCACGGGTGGATTTTCCGGCTGATGCAATAGGTGCATAGTGCTGATCGCAGAGCGGTCAGCTTCTGGGCGTCAGAAGAATCTGTTCGCTCGACGGCCTTACCAAGTTGAACAATTTTTGCAAGATGCGAAAGCCCATCGGCGTCTTGCATGCCATCCATGTATGCAGTTGCTGCCTGGACAATTGCACCTGCCTGCTTTCGTTCCCATTGCGCCATGTTCGTCCTCGTCACTGTTTGATAATTCATAGATTGCGGCAAGTCCTTGAAATCCACCGCGCATTGCGAGGGAAAATCTTCAAGAACGCCATCTCAAACACCGCCGATCTGTGGGCCGTTCGCCCATCACCCCATAATAATACTTGTCAATGCTACTGCCATTAAATGAGCCTGACAATTGCCCCAAGGGGCTGGTACCGCTGTAAAGATGCCGTTCATGTGACCAGATACACAAAAAACCAGTGCCATGCTGGCGCTGTGGACAATCCAAGCGTACACAGGCTCTCGCAGTAATTCGCGATCGCCTCGGTGTATCGTGCTGCAATTTCGGGTGAGGCCGCAGTCGCGATGTAGCCGTACAACTCAGCTAGCTGTTCCTCCGCCTCGGGGGAGAATACTACCGAGTAATTCATCGCACTTTGGCATGCTCGGCGCCGAGGCGGGCACGTATCTGGGCGGCGCTAACAGCTCGCGATGGGTCGGCCTTCAACGCATCGAACGCGGAGCTTACCTGAGTGTGCAGCCAGTTTTCGATGGCACGATCACGAGCCTGCAGCGCACGCAAGCCATCGCGTATGACTTCGCTTTCCGTAGCGTATTCGCCAGTTTTCACTTTGGCCTTCACTGCGTTTGCCATGTCAGTGGGCAGGGTAATACTGAGCTGCTGAGTGGTTCGCATGGCGGCCTTCAATCCTAAGAGTAGGATTTAATCCTACTTAATCGATTGCCAACAGTCAAATACTGACTTCAACCACCTTTTCGAGCCGCCGCTAAGGTAAAACGAGCGAATTTCCCCTCTGAAGGATCTGCTCAAAGTCCGAATGCTCGCTGAAATGTTACAAATGAGGTAAGCAGTCTGCCAGCGGATGTCGGCGGCACCGCGGCCTTGGACGCTGTTGCGTGTCCGGTTGAGCGAGGGGTTGCACGGTGCGCTCACTGTAAAGACTTGCCAGTAAAGCGATCTCTGGTTGCCCAGAACGTGCACTTCGGACACCTTTCCCCCTCCGGGTAGTCTGTGCCTTCCTGGTGAGGACAGCCGAGTATTCGATCGGGCGAAATGACCGACTTGGCGCCGTGCTGCTGTACGAAACGGACTATTGCTTCGTTGATGCTTGGATCAGTTCGGACGTCGCCGTCCGGACAGTACCACCGTTCAAGGTATGCCACCTCTTCTCCCTCGCCAAGAAGTATGCCGACGGCAACCTTGCTCGCCTGCTTGTCGTCAGGGCCGTAATAGGTGATGGTTGCAACAGGATAGCCTTGAAACCCACGCTTGGCCTTCTTCTTCAACCTTTCGCGGAACCAAGTTGCCTTTAGCGACATGGTGTGCTCCTTCTGGGCCTAAACGAATTATGTTTGGAAGCGCTCTCAGAATCGCATCAAACTGGGATGCCGTTGGAAGTCAATTTACGCTGCTCAGGAATTATTAAAAATTTACGCCAACACACCAAGTCCGTGTTTTTGAACTACCGCCAATAACTTGAGCGCCATGCCGCTAGGTTGTTTGCTGCCAGCCTCCCATTTTTGGACAGTGGATTCGCTTGTGTTGAGGTACCTTGCAAAAACCGGTTGACTAACATGCTCTTGCTCGCGAATATTTTTGATCTGGGTTGGGGCCAGGGTTGTTGGCATCGCCAGGCACGATTCGTCAAACTGACGCATGGTAGTTTGGTCGATAGCACTGACCTTTTGCAACGCCGTTGCAGAGGCGTGGATTGCAGCAAAGGCATCACTCTTAAATTTCTTTTTTTTTGTCATTGCAAATCTCCACAAAGTCTCCGTTAACAAGTAGCTGTCCAATCTTGGGCTGAGTCAAACCCGCATAACTTTTGGCCAGCAGACGGAACGCAAGTAACTCGTCGTTTTCAATGTCTTCACGGTCCTTCTTGGCAAACAGGTACTCGTAGATCCAATTTTTTCCGCCTTTGGCCAAGATGATAGATCGATGCTGATTGTTATTTAGTCTCTTTTTGAAAACACCACCACCCAAGTTCATCTATCTGACCCAACAGTGCCTGTTTGATGGCCAAACACAGTTCAAGGTCGTTGATCTTGGCCTTCCTTGCATCTTTGGAGAATCTGGCAGTCTTGAAGGCGCGATTTATCTCATTGAGTGGCATGTCTAAGTGTAGCACCGGGTGATACCGTTTGCAATACTACCGTCAGACTGGCTGACTTGACAAGTCACAGTTTTCAAATCGGCCATCATCAGAGAATGAAGCCTTGGCGCCCGGATTGATGCTTCATGCAACTTTCAGTCGAAAAGATAGAGTTGTCCCGGTCGCGTGGCGTTGCTCCAGAAAACCGAGTCAGCGTACTTGGCCGCCAGCGCTTCCAGGTCATAGCCCGGATCTTCGTCGCTGAACTCGAACGACCCGAACATGTTCACATGCTGCCACGCCACCGGCGACATCCTCTGGATGAACGCGATGGCGTCCAGATCCCCGGCGGCCACCTTCTGTTCGTACACTTTGGACAGCAGCGCCGTGTTGTAGTAAATGACCGCGTTCGCAATTAGCCGTGCACAATCATTCCAGACCTGCTGCTCGGTTTCCGTCTGAACCTTGAACAGAGGGGATGGGCTCATTTTGCCTGCTTGGAAATGGGGCGCGTGGCTTACGCGTACTTGCATCGGGTGGTCGAGTCAGATCAGATGTCGACGTTGACAGCGTGGCCCCCGAGTGCATCAACCAATCTACGAGGCACGACTTTTGGAGTAAAATTATCCAATAAATCGTTACTGATATCGTTACTTAAAACGTATTATGATTGAACGCGCCGCCCAAATCCGCACCCTGCTTGCTGCCGGTCCTGTACCTGCAGGAGCATTGCGCGCGGGCCTGGGCATCACGCGACCGACTCTTGCGCGGGCGCTCGCGAAGATGTCCGGTGAAATCGTTACGTTGGGTGCCGCACGTGCTATTCGATATGCACTGCGGGACAATTTTCGCGGCGTCCCAGACATACCGGTTTACCGGGTCAATGAGGAAGGGAAAATCAAAACCCTAGGGCAACTCATCCCGGTCAGATCTCATGGGTTCGTCATGGTGCGGGCCAGTGGCGAGATGGTTTTCCATGAAGGGCTGCCCTGGTGGCTAAACGACATGCGGCCCCAAGGTTTCCTGGGGCGGGCCTATGCCCGACAAAACGCCAACGGCTTGGGTTTGCCTGCGGATGTCCGGCATTGGAGCGACACCGACGCGCTGCGCGCCTTATTGTCCAGCGGCGGAGACGCCGTGGGCAACCTGCTGCTGGGGGATCTTGCAAGAGATCGGTTCGTCAACTCACCCGCTCCCAGCGTTGCTGGAATAAACGACTACCCGCGGCTTGCCGACAATGCCCTAACCGTCGGGGAAACATGGTCATCGGCCGGCGGCGAACAGCCAAAGTTCTGCACCTACATCGATAGAGGCCATGTCCTGGTCAAATTCACCGCTCCAGACGACAACAGAATAGCCGTGCGGTGGCGCGATTTGCTTCTGGCTGAGCACTTGGCTTTAGAAACCCTCGCAGCAGCCGGCGTCTCAGCCGCCCTGTCGCGTCTGGTGGACGTTGGAGCACAGCGGTTCTTGGAACTGGATCGGTTCGACAGAGTGGGTGTGCGTGGCCGACATGCCCTCATGTCACTGGCGTCTCTCGATGGGGAGTTCGTCGGAAATGCAACGGCACCCTGGCCCGTCGTGACGTCGGAGTTGGCCAGGCAAAAGACCATCACTGCAAAGGCGCATGCGGGGGCGGCACTGCTGTACGCGTTCGGGACCCTCATTGGGAACACCGAAATGCACGCCGGGAATCTGTCGTTCGTGAGCGACCGAGGCCGACCCTACGAATTGGGGCCAGCGTATGACATGCTCCCAATGGCGCTCAGTCCAACAGCAGGCGGCTTAGTTAGGGACACATTGCCTGCTGCACATCTTCATTCGTCTATTGATGGTGCGACATGGCGGGCTGCGGAGTTGCTGGCGGGGGAGTATCTGATTCGGTTGAGCAATGACACTGGTTTCAGTGACGCCTTTGAACCGTGCATAAACGCGCTGCGAGGTCACATGGATGAGGCATCACAGAGGATCGGCAGGCTAGGGTAGTTCACTCCATAATCATATTTATATACAAGCAAAAAGATAAATTTAAAAGGATGTGCGATGAGCGAACAGTTTGGTCAGATGCCTGATGGAGATCGTTCAGCGCTTGACGCACGGCTTGCAGCATTCGAGGTGCGTGCGCCGCTCAAGCCTATGCCCGCCTTCTCGACTTGGCTGAAACCAAGAATTCAGGCCAGGCCAAACGCGTCGCCCAGTTTCTGGCGTCGACATTCAATGGGACTGATTTTGCGTGGGACCCGTTCGAATTGCGAGGACTGGACGTGGCCATTGGTGATGACATGCTGGCCCGCCTGGACACCTTGCGCTGGGCAAAGGCCGATCTTTGCAGTCTCGTGCCCAATGGCGAAAAATGCGTGCTCGCGGTGATCGAGCTTTGGGGATTTGTGTGGCCGCAGAGCGATTGAATCCACATGGAAAAACTCGGCAACTTGAATCCATGCTGGTGAACTGGGAGTCCAATGCAGGCATCGCCGCGCAGATTCTTTGGCCAAAGAATGCACAATGCTGCCGTATTCAATGAGCCGAATTTCGATACCCGCCGTGGCCAATGCTGTTCGCAAGGTGCGGGCGATGGACATCAAGCAGAAGGAAAAGCTGGTCGACGCGGTGTTTCTTGAGCAGCCAAACATGCTTGCGGCAGTTTTGGTTTTGCCGCGGTTTGGCGTCTCCATGGCAAAGTTGGACTTCCTGATCGACCTGCTGTTGATTTGCTTCCAATCGATGAAGGAGTCTGGTCAGGCATGGCCGGTGATTTCGGAAGACGAGCAAGAACGTCAAATGCAACGCTGCGTTGCCACAGCCAAGTTCAGTGAAGACTTGAGCCCCACCTTGCAGGACCAGGCAGTGCGTCAATATATTGACGACCACCCGGAGAAGGCGCTGTTGGCCTATGTACAAACGGAGGTAGTGCAATGGATGGCCAGAATCGTCCCGGAGGAATCCGATAAATTCGTCATGCTCGCAGCAACCACTCTGGTGAACTGTATCGCCTATGCACCGATGCCGCTGGCATCGTCGACACCGTCGCGAAGGGCAACTGGGAAATCAATATGACATCGAATATATGCGACGGATGCGCCAAACCTACACCTGCTCACGAGAGCACCCACTCAGGCTCCCAGGAAACTGGATATCGGCTGCTTTGTTGTAGTTGCTTCAATGCCGATGTCGCTGCCAGATGCGGGGTAGAGGGTTTTGAAAACATTCGGCTTGAACCCATCAGGTTGACGGATGGCGAGGGTATGTCGCACGAGTTTCACTTCCAAACCCGACTTCTGGGGCACATCGTTGCACTGGAGGCCTACGAGCTGATAGAAGGAACTCCTGCGGGTTACAAATTTCAGATGATTGGCAGTCCTGAGGATGACTTGTTCGCCTTACTTGGACGTCTGATCGAACGAATTCGCCGCGCCCTTGCCGTCAAGCACATCACGGATGATGAACGGTTTGGGCCACACATTTCTGACAGGACTGTGCGAGGGAGAATCGATTGGGACGAGGAACAAGACGGGCGCGTACCTCTGGTCGTGGTTGATGGACGAACATTTACCTGGGACGAGTTTGGCGAGATGCTGATGACGTTCGAAGGAAGTCCTTTCCGGCTGGAGATCAGCGACCCGAGCGAGGAGCCGTAGGTCATCACGTTCACCGCGTGGCCGCACCAGCGGCAGAAATATTTGATCCCTCGAATTCTGCCCATCTGTCCCATCAGGAACTGGATTTAATGGCCTTGCACGTAGGGTATAACTTGCGATCAAAGCGAATCAAAATCTACCATGCTCGACGAAGACTCTGCGCCAACCGGCCTCTATTCCGACGACAGTCACACCACTCGCTGTGTCTGGTGCCGGGCGACGCCAGAGTATCAGCGGTACCACGACCATGAATGGGGTGTGCCGGTCAGTGACGATGCACGACTGTTTGAGAAAATTTGTCTGGAAGGTTTTCAGGCGGGTTTGAGCTGGCTGACTATCCTAAAAAAGCGCGAAGCCTTTCGGCTCGCCTTCGCCGGCTTTGATATGGATTCAGTTGGTGCGTTTGATGACTCGGACATAAAACGCCTGCTACTTGAAGCGGGCATTGTGCGCCACCGCGGCAAGATTGTCTCAACCATCAACAATGCTCAGCGGGCACAAGAGATGCGTCGCGAATTCGGCACACTGGCAGCCTATTTTTGGCGGTTTGAGCCCGGTGCCGTTTCAAGGCCCGAGCAGATCACGCACCAGACCCTGAGTGGCATGACCACCTCTGCGGAGTCGATTGCCTTGTCGAAGGATCTGCGAAAGCGCGGGTGGAGCTTTGTGGGTCCCACCACCATGTATGCCTTCATGCAGGCGATGGGGCTGGTGAATGATCACGTTGAGGGATGCGCGGCTCGGGTGCGGGCGACAGCAGCTCGTGCAGAGTTCAAATTATGCTGATAGCGAGTTCCTCAATTTTTCTTTTCCAATTAAATAAGCACCTGTGGAAATCCCCGAAACCGCCAACCTGCAGTTGACGCCCAGAGGCCACCTGTGCATGGTGCCGGATGCCGATGCACTCCCTTTGGCCGAGCCACTGCGAACCGGTCTCGCGGACGCCTTTGCGCTGAGCTCCGGCCATGGCCTGTTTTATCTCGGTGCGCGCCAGGTTGCCACAACCTTGCCGCCTGTTTTGGCGTGGTGGCGCGATTTTTCTGCGCGCTATGTGAGCGGATTGTGTGCCACCGACGAGGGCGCCGACATCGCAGTCTCCACTCCCGCTGAGTCCGTGCTCATCGCCTTGATTGCCGATGCGCCACCGATGCCGGGCGCCGAGTATCTGACGCCGTTTGTGTTGGCCTCGCTTTGGACCGAACTTAACGCCGCACTGCATGTCGAGCTTGCGGCGGCCAAATGTTCGCTGCAAGACTTTCTGAAGTCGCGTCACCCGGCATGGAACCTGGTGGGACGGGTGCATTTCAATCTCGCAGAAAACCGCAAGGACCCCGACGCGCCGTTTGCTTTCCTGGCCACCTACACCTCACGCCTATCGGCCAGCGGCCGGGCACAACATTTACCATTATCAAAGGCCTTGAGCGAATTCTCGGACGGCAAGAGCCAGGCCCAGCTTCTCTCCTTGCTCAAACCGGTTCAGAGTGCGGCAGCACTTTGCGCTTGGCTGCACGAGATGGTGGAGGCGGGGGAGATTTACCACCCCCTGCGTTGGACACCAGGGGACGCCTATCAATTTCTTACCGACGTCCCAAAGCTGGAGTCGGCTGGAATCGTGGTGCGCGCACCAGGAGCTTGGGGCGCCGGGCGACCGGCCCGGCCCTTGGTCAAGGCCAATGTCGGCGCGAAAGCGCCGTCTCTCCTGGGCAAGGAAGCACTGCTTGATTTCAGCATGGAGGTAACGCTCGAAGGCGAACCACTGAGCGCTGCCGAAGTTCACGCGCTGCTCAATGGGACGGATGGCTTGCAGCTCATGCGTGGCCGCTGGGTCGAGGTGGATCGCAAGAAGCTCTCCCGTATGCTTGACCGCTTCCAGAGCATCGAGCGCTTGGCAGCGCAATCGGGCCTGTCGTTTTCTGAAGCGATGCGCTTGGTGGCGGGAGCTTCTCTGGACGACAGCATGGAGGCGGCCGACGCGGAATGGTCGCAAATGGTGGCCGGACCCTGGCTGGCCGAGACCTTGGCAGGCTTGCGTCAACCAGAAGGCTTGGGTCACGTCAGCGCCGGTCGAGATTTGAAAGCGACATTGCGACCCTACCAAGAGGCGGGGGTGCGCTGGCTCTATCTGCTCACGCGCCTGGGTTTGGGCGCCTGTCTGGCCGACGACATGGGTCTGGGCAAAACGATCCAAGTGCTGGCGTTGCTGCTGGTACTTAAACGCGAGCAAACGAACTCGCGTCCAAGCGTGCTGGTTGCACCTGCGTCGCTCTTATCCAACTGGGCGACAGAGGCCCAGCGTTTTGCGCCAAGTCTGCGCATGCTGATCGTGCACCCGTCGGCCATGTCCGCTGCCGATTTGCGCGCACTGGATTCGCAAACGCTGAATGGTGTTGATCTTGTCATCACCAGCTACGGCTCTCTATTACGCCTGCCTCAGTTGGAAAGTGTTCAATGGCGTCTGGCCGTGATCGACGAGGCGCAGGCCATCAAGAACCCTGGTGCCAAGCAGACGCGCCAGGTCAAAAAACTCAAGGCCGACACGCGCATCGCCTTGACAGGAACACCCGTAGAAAACCGCCTGTCCGATCTGTGGTCCATCTTTGACTTCACCCATCCCGGCCTGCTGGGCTCTGACAAGGTCTTCTCCACCTTCGCCAAGCGTCTGGCCAAGGCCGAACACTTCGGCCCATTGCGGACCCTGGTGCAGCCTTACATCTTGCGCCGCCTCAAGACCGACAAGGGGGTCATCGACGATTTGCCTGACAAAACCGAACTCAAGGCCTGGTGTCATCTGAGTCCCGCTCAGGCAGCGCATTATCAGCGTGCAGTGCAAGAAATGGCCAAGGCCCTGGAAGACGCGCAAGGCATGGGACGCAAGGGTGTGGTGCTGTCATTTCTGATGCGTTTCAAACAGATCTGCAACCATCCCTCGCAGTGGACCGGCGACGGTACTTGGTCGCCCGCCGACAGTGGGAAATTCGATCGACTGCGTGAGCTGGTTGAGGTCATCGCGACGCGTCAGGAGAAGGTGTTGGTGTTCACTCAGTTTCGCGAGACCACGCAGCCGCTGGCGGCATTCCTGGGGTCGATATTTGGCCGCGCGGGACTGGTGCTTCACGGCGGCACGCCGGTGGCCAAACGGCGCGAGTTGGTCAAGCAGTTCCAAGACGATGAGTTCACGCCCTTCTTTGTGCTCTCGCTCAAGGCGGGCGGCGCCGGACTCAATCTCACGGCGGCGTCACATGTGATCCACTTTGACCGCTGGTGGAACCCCGCCGTGGAAAATCAGGCGACTGACCGCGCGTTTCGAATCGGACAGAAGAAGAACGTGCTGGTTCACAAGTTCGTCTGCCGTGGCACTGTGGAGGACCGAATCGACCAGATGATTGAATCCAAGCAGCAGTTGGTGAAGGATGTGCTGGAAGGCGGTGCAGAATTGTTGCTGACGGAGATGAGCGATCGTGAACTGCTGGATCTTGTCAAACTCGACATTCATACCGCCCAGGAAAATTGAAGCCAACTCCAACTGAAGGAATACCATGAGCTTTTACGCCTGGAAGCCCTATGTCTCCGTGGCAGAGCGCCGCAAGAAGGCAGAAAAAGTCGCCGCCAAGATCAAGAAATCGGGAGGCAATCTTTCGCCTATCGAACCAAGCCGTGGCGCGATCGCCAAGACGGTCTGGGGTAAGGCATGGTGCGACAACCTGGAAGCCTACAGCGACTACGCCAATCGGCTGCCGCGCGGGCGCACCTACGCGCGCAACGGCTCGGTGATTGACCTGCAGATTACTGAGGGTCAGGTGCAGGCCAAAGTGATGGGCTCCAGTCTGTACCAGGTCACGGTCAACATTACGCCGGTGCCTGAGAAACATTGGCAGGCCATAGGCAAAGACTGCGCGGGTTCCATCGATTCGCTGGTCGAACTGTTGCAAGGCAAGCTCTCCACCGCCGTGATGCAGCGGATCTGCAAACCGAAAATCGGACTGTTCCCATCTCCCACCGAGATTACCGTGGACTGCACTTGTCCAGACTGGGCCGACATGTGCAAGCACGTGGCGGCGGTCCTCTACGGCGTGGGCGCCCGCCTTGATCAAAAACCTGAGTTGCTCTTTAGCCTGCGACGGGTGGATGCCAAGGACTTGGTCTCCCAGGCGGGAGTAGGGTTGCCAAAGTCCAAGACGGGATCCGCCGGAGGCAAGGTGCTTGACGCCTCAATGCTGGCGGATGTTTTTGGTATCGAGATGGATGAAGCGGTTGAGCCTGAAAAAGCGGCACGTCCTCGAAAAACAGCGACCGCGGTCAAAGTGGTTGCGAAGAAGGCATCCAAGACATCATCGGGAAATGCGTCGGTTGAGCGTGAAGCACCGGGGGAAAAAGTTCTACCGCCGAAAAAGCCCGTGGCGAAGAAGCCAGGCGCAAAGAAAGCCACCCTTCAAGGCAAGACTACCCCGATCAAGGCGCATGTTCCAAAGAGCGTTAACAAATCAGCTGTCAGGCCAGCGGCAGTAAAGTCCGTGTCCAAGGCCAAGCCGTTCGCTTAATCTGTTGAAGAAGCAGGCGCCATGAGCCAAACCAGGCGCTGGAGCTTGTTTTCTTTGGAGCGCACTTGCAGGAGTAATTTTCCGAAGGGGAAGATGAAAAATCAGGAGGATCTAGGCGCCTCGGGTTCCTGTTCATTCTCGGGCCCATGCGATAATGAGCAAAATTCTGCGCCTTAATAGGTAATCAACACGTAACGCACATATTGTTGCGCTTTACGTGTTGCGTGCTATATCTATTTGTGCTGTTATCTTAAGCGGTCAATGCGCTACTTTCAGCGCATTGAACTTAATTAGTCTAGTTAGGCGCAGAATTTTGCTCATTATGCAGTCAAGTTTAGGAAAAACGAATCAAGAGATCGCTTCGGACCTGGGAGAGCGGATTAAGAATGCACGCCTGCAGATCAATCGAACCCAAGCGGATGTCGCCCTGCAAGCAAATATTTCCCGGCGAGCAGTGCAAGCTCTGGAGGCCGGCGAAGGCTCTTCTTTGGAGACCTTCATCGCCGTTTGCCGCTGCATTGGAAAGACAGACTGGATTTACACGTTCGCACCGACTCCAACAGTGAACCCGATGCTTGTGCTGCAGCTCAAGACGCGTGCAGAAAAAATGATCCGCAAACGGGCGGTGAAACGGAGTCCACTTTGAAACACGTTGAGGCCCTACGAGTAATGATGTGGGGGCGTCAGGTCGGTGCTGTCGCACTGGACCCGCAAACTAATCATTACGCATTTAGTTACGACCCGAAATGGATACGTGCAGGTGGGCCGTCGCTGTCCCCGCGCTATATGCCTCTGAGCGAAACTGCAGTCTACGTTTTTTCCATTCTTAACGAGGAGACTTACAAGCGCCTGCCCAGCGCAATTGCGGATTCTCTGCCGGATCGATTTGGTAACGCGCTGATCGATGAGTACATGGCGGGCAAAGGCGTGGCGAAAAGCGACGTAACTGAACTAGACCGTTTGGCGTACCTCGGGTCGCACGCTAGGGGCGCGTTGGAATTCAAGCCGGAATTGAGAAGAGCCAAAGGCACCGAAGAAGCGCTGCAGATGAATTCCCTTGTACAAGCTGCAAGAGAGGCGATCAAGGGAAGTTTTTCTGGAGACAAAGCAGCACAGAAGGCCATTCGGGAACTGATCGAGGTTGGCACCTCGGCCGGCGGAGCAAAAGCAAAGGCGGTCATCGCGTGGAATGAGGAAACCGACGAAATTCGCAGCGGTCACGCGGCATCAAAGCCGGGATTTTCCGACTGGCTGATCAAGTTCGACAACACTGAGAGTAGCGATGCGCAAGAGCATGTAAAAAACGATGGTCGCGAGGAATATGCTTTTTATCTGACTGCCAAAGCCTGCGACATCGACATGAATCGCTCGCGTTTGCTGCAAGAGAATGGCCGGGCGCACTTCATGACGCAGCGCTTTGACAGGCCTACAACTGAGTCTCGAGCCTATGTCCAAAGCGCCTGCGCGATTGGACACATGGACTTCAAGCAAGTAAAGTCCTATAGCTACGAGCAGTTGTTTCAACTACTCATCGAGTTGGGATGCCCAGACTCAGACAGGGTCGAATTGTTTCGTCGGATGGTTCTCAATGTGCTCATTGTTAACTGTGATGACCATACCAAAAACACCAGTTTCTTGATTACTCAGGACAATATGCAGTGGAGACTTTCACCTGCTTACGACATCACTCACTCGTACAAGCCAGGCGGCAAACGGACTGGTGAGCACTTCTTGTCCGTTAACTCCAAGCGCATGGATATCCAGCGGAATGATCTGATGCTTGTCGCTGAGCGATTCCAAGTTCCTGCGGCAAAAGCTTCATTTGAAAGTGTTCGAGATGCTGTTCAGAACTGGGCTGAATACGCGACGCGTGCTGGACTAGATCCGTCGAAAAGACCTTGGGAATTGACGAAGTCTGGTTGATGAAGTGGACCCCAGAGTCAGGACAGACTTGAAGGTAGTTTAAGTTGCACTCGACTTCTCGCAGCTGGACGGCGCTGCCCCGGTTTTTGCAATTGGTATTGCTGGCTCATTCTCAATC
>CAIVXG010000126.1 GCA_903909815.1 uncultured beta proteobacterium
ACCGCGCAGCGGCTGCCCACAGGCTTGTCCTGTGCGCAGGTGCCTTGTCCACGGCGGGCGCGATATCTGATCGGCCGAAAAACATGAGCGTTGGATAGAAAACCGCCAAAAACTACCCACAGATTCCCCCAACGAGCCAAGAAACAAGGCATCACCACCGCCGACCAGTTGATGAGCACGCTCAGCAGCGCGGGCAACGGCATGGACAACCTGGCCAGCAATTCCGACGTCGGTGCGGGTTCGAGCCGTGGCAACAATGGCTTGTCCGCGGCGAATTTGCGCGGCCAAGGCGCTGCTGCAACACTGGTTTTGCTTAACGGTCGCCGCTTGGCACCGCAAGGCTTGAGCAGCAGTGTGGTTGATCTGAATTCGATCCCGATGGCGGCGCTTGACCGCGTCGAAATCCTGAAAGATGGCGCCTCGGCCATCTACGGTACCGACGCCATTGGCGGCGTCATCAACTTCATCCTGAAAAAGAATTATCAGGGTGTGCAGATGGAAGCCTTCACCGACGTCACCCAGCAGGGCGGCGGCAACATCAGTCGCGTGGCCCTGACCGGTGGCTTTGGCGACATCGACACCGACAAATACAACCTGCTGTTCTCCTTCGGTCACAGCAACAGCCAAGTGCTCAACGGCAACCAACGCAGTTTCGTCAACACCTTCCAATCCAATCGCGGATTGTCGGTTGATACCCGCGGCACCCCCTTCGCTACGGTGTTTGCCATCAACAGTCTGTACAACGGCCTCAGCCTCAATAACACCAACACGACCGGCCGTGGCACGGGTCCGAATCTACCCGGTGGAACCCTGGCTTACAACGGCATCAACACGCTGAATTTGCCGGGCGGCGCAGGTTGCAGTTCCGTCCCTGGTATGGCGGCCTACGATGCTGCGCTGTGGGCCTCGCCCGCAGCTGCTTTCGGTTGCGCCGTGGACACGGGACAAATGGCCGTGATGCAGCAGCCCTTGAGCAACACCAATTTTGTGTCGCGCGGCACGCTCAAACTGGGTGAACACCAAGTCTACGCTGAGGCCGTCCTCGCCCGATCCGATTCGGCCAAGACGTTCTCTTCCAATCAGATTTCCAGCAGCACCTCGGCCACGAGCCCCTTCTACAACCTGGCCTACCCCAGCACCGGCTCTTCCTATGCCGCGGTGATGGGTGCATTGGTCGGTGCCTTCCCGCAGCTGGCAGCCAACCAAGCCGCGGGCGCGCCGCTGGCCTTCCGCTGGCGCTGCGTCCCGTGCGGTCCACGTGAGATCGAGACTGTCAGCAATGCCAATCGTTTCGTGCTTGGCGCCGACGGGCCACTGCCGTGGCTCAAAGACTGGGACTACCGCGCAGGCGTGTCCATGGCCACCAGCGACAGCAGTTCAACACTGGGCGGCGGCTACTACTTCAATACGCCGTTTGTGAATTTGCTCAAGACGGGCGTTTTGAATCCCTTCCTGCTGCCCGGCCAGTCGCAATCTGCCGCAGCCATCTCGGGCCTGCAGGCGGCGTCGGCCACCGGCACCACGCTGTACGGCGGCAAGTTCAATTTGACACAGGGGGACGCCACGGCGTCGGGTCCGGTTTTCAAGCTGCCCGCGGGCGACGTGATGGCGGCTGTGGGCACCGATCTACGCACGGAGCAGTACAAATTCAACGGCAACGCGACAGCCGTAGCCGTTCAGACTACGATCTACAACGCGCCGTTTGACAGCATCAATACCCTTAGCACGGTGAAGCGCGACATCACTGCGGTGTACGGAGAAGTGCTGGTGCCCGTCATCAAACAACTCGAACTCACTGGTGCCGTGCGGCACGACAACTACACTGGCTTTGGCAGTACCACCAACCCCAAGGTGTCGTTCCGTTTCACACCGGTGGAGCAATTCCTGATGCGTGGTTCGTATAACACGGGCTTTCGCGTCCCCACCTTCTCCCAGGAATATTTCGGTGTCACGACTTCGCCCTACACTGGCGCCGGCGCCGTCGATCCGGCCAAATGCCCCAGCCTGGTCGTGTCCTCGGATCCGACTTCACCCTGTGCTGCGATCACGTTCAATACGCTCAGCGGTGGCAACCCCAACCTGAGGCCGGAAAAGAGCAAGAACACCAGCGTCGGCTTCATCTGGGCTCCTACTGCCAGCACCAGCATTGGCGCTGACTGGTGGAGCATCGACCGCACCGGCACGATTCTGGCCCCGACCCTGGGCACGTTGATGGCTAACTACTCGCTGTTCCCGCAGAACTTCATCCGCGACGCCAGCGGCAACATCACCGGCGTCAACATTTCTTGGGCGAACGCCGGTGAAACCATCACCAAGGGCGTGGACATCAACGCCAGCGCCAATGGCATGATCGGAGAAGCGCGCTGGAGTGTGTTGTTGGACGGCAGCTATCTGCTCGAAAAGAAATCACGCTTGGTCGCCAGCGCGCCCTTTGGTCCGAGCCTGATTGGACAGTTCAACCGCGGCGACGACCCCGGACTGCGCTGGAAGCATTCGCTCACAGGTACCTATTCGCGCGGCGACTGGACAGCCACTTTGACCCAGCTCTATCGCAGCGGCTACCTGCAGCCGATGCTGCCGGGCGTGGCCAACGGCAGCGTGGTTCCGACGAACTGGAGCCCCAACGTGTCCGCCTATACGCTCTTCAACACCAGCGTAAGCTACAACGGTTTCAAGAACGTCGGCCTGACGGCTGGCATCAAGAACCTGCTCAACACGAACCCGCCGTTCGCCATCACCTACGACACCAATACCGGTGCCGGCAGCTCCTGGGATCCCCGCGTGGCCGACCCGCGTGGTCGGGCGTTCACACTGCTGGCCACGTACCAGTTCAAGTGATCCGGCGCAGCGTCTGGCTGCCTTAACCCAAGCCCTCTGCCGGTCCTGCCGCCAGAGGGCTTTTTCTTGGCTCTTCGCGTGGCAACGTAGAGGAAGATTTACCGATTTCTCCGCTTGCCATCAGCGCTGGTGCGCGGAATCAGTAACCATGGAATAGAAAATCCAGTGCACCCGTAATCGCGCCTTGCTCATTGGCAAGAGATGCAACGGCTGGCTTCAGGATGCGCTGAGGAACGGATCCCATCTTGGGGGTTTCCAAAATGCAATCTTTCCCGTTGATCTTGACCACCGGCGTTAACCTTGTAGGTATTTTCACTTTGGCGAAATGTTCCCGGCTACGTAACGGTATGACCATCCGGGTATCCAATCCGTCCAGCAAGTCGCTCTGCACATCAAGCAGATAGGGCGTAGTTTTGGCATGGACGCCAGGATTTGGATAAACGTCGAAGCGGGCCATCAGAACGTCCTCCATTCGTCCAGTGGCAGGCCTTCCGTTGCGATCACGGCGTTGTAAGCTTCCACGAAATCCGCATGCTCGTCCCGCCAGCGACGCTCTTGCTCGCGGCGTACCAGGTCACGCAAAAAGCTGTCGCAGACCTGAGAGACGTTGATTTGAAGGGATTTGGCCGCATCCAAAACGTCAACACTCAGGCTAAGGTTTGTGGCACGTTTGGCAGGACGCCGAACGCTCGCCGCCAGATTCTTGATTTTGGATTGGACGGCCGGCATATCGATTTCCATGCGCATATGATGATGCGCACAGTTTAACATCGGCTTTGTTTTGAGGCACCGATGGAGTCGACGGAGGAAGGCTTTTTATCGAGTCTTGGCTTCGATTGCGGCTTTGAGTCGCGGCAGCATTTTGGTCATGGCTGCGCGGCCCGCCTCGATGGCGCGTTTGCGAACCGAAAAATCGGTGCTGTTCAGGCCGGTCTGCACCGGTTGCACCACCACGTCGGCATCACGCAGTTCAAAGGCGTTGATGCTCTTGCCCATGATGGTGAAGGTCTGCATCAGCACCTGCAGGGTGCCGTCGGTGAGATTGCCATCTGCGATGCTGGAAATGTCCACGGCAATCACCAGTTCGGCGCCCATCTCTTTGGCGTAGCGCACCGGTACGGGCGAGACCAAGCCGCCATCGACGTATTCCCGCAGACCGATCTTCACCGGCTGAAACACCCCTGGCACCGAGCTCGATGCGCGCACTGCGGTGCCGGTGTCGCCGCGGCGAAACAGCACGCCCTGGCCGCTGTTCAAGTCGGTGGCGACGATGCCCAGCGGCATCGCCATGCTCTCGATCAGGCGACCCTTGACGAGCGTGTTGACGTAATGCGCCAGCGCCTCGCCGCGAATCATGCCGCGCGTGAACAGCGGTAGCGTCCAGTCGGTGATAGAGGCCTCCTCCATGCTCTCGGCCACCTGCTGCAATTGCGCACCACTCCTGCCGCTGGCATAGAGCGCGGCCACCAGCGATCCAGCCGACGTCCCCACCACCAGCCTGGGCCGGATGCCAGACTCCTCCAACACCTGGATCACACCCACGTGGGCAAAGCCACGGGCCGCGCCGCCACCCAGCGCCAGGCCAATCACCGGTGCGCGCTTGGGCAGCACGGGCGCAACCGGTACGACGGGTAGCACGGGCGTCACCGGAGGTTCGACGCGAGGCGGCAGTTCCGGCGGCGGCGTGGCGCATCCCGCCAGCAGCGCGGAGGCCAAAAGCCAGGCCCAAAGTGACGCGCGGCGCCTGGTATTTTCGAAACGAAGCATGAAGATAACTACCGGAAATTAGTCGGGAGTTCCCGCCCGGCCCAACAACAGTTCACACACGTGGTCGCCCAGCGCGAGCGAACTCGTCAGGCCGGGCGACTCGATGCCAAACAGATTCACCAACCCGGGTACGCGGTGATCCTTTGGCCCCTGAATCACAAAGTCGCGCGCTGCCTCGTTCGGCCCCCGAACCATGGGCCGAATGCCGGCATAGGCCGGTGCGAGCGCGCCGTGCGGCAGCCCAGGCCAGTACTTGCGCACGCCGGCATAAAAAGCCTCGCCGCGCTGCGGGTCCACCTGCAGGTCGTCGGGTCCATCGACCCACTGCGCGTCTGGACCAAAGCGTGCCTGCCCACCCAGGTCCAGCGTCAGATGCACGCCCAGACCCACGGGCGCAGGCACCGGGTAGATCAGGCGCTGAAACGGCGCACGCCCACCCAGGCTGAAGTAGCTGCCCTTGGCGTAATAAATCGGCGGCACGAAGCGCGCATCCAAGCCTTGAAACCGCTGCGCCAGACCCTGCGCCCACAGACCCGCGGCGTTCACCACCCGCTTGGCCTGCAACTCGGTGCCGTCACGGGTCACGAGCCGGATGCCGTCCGCATTGCAAACGGCGTGCTCCAGCGGTGAATTCAGCGCCAGCAGGCCGCCGGCATTTTCAAAGTCGCCCAGCAGGCTCAGCATCAGGCCATGGCTGTCGACGATGCCGGTGCTGGGCGAGTGCAGCGCCGCCACGCATTGCAAGTGCGGTTCCAGCGCCAGCGCCTGAGATTGCGCTAAAAATTCCAGGTCGGTCACGCCGTTGCTGGCGGCCTGTAGCGCGATGCCCTGCAGTTTGGCTTCGTCCTGCGCCGATGTGGCCACGATCAGCTTGCCGCAGCGCCTGTGCCCCAGGCCGCGCTCGGCGCAATACGCGTAAAGCAGCGCCTTGCCCTGCACGCACAAGCGCGCCTTGAGCGAACCGGTGGTGTAGTAGATGCCGGCGTGAATGACTTCGCTGTTGCGCGAGCTGGTGGCGGTACCGATGGCATCCGCCGCTTCCAGCAGCAGCACTTCGCGACCGGCCAAAGCCAGCGCGCGCGCAGCGGCCAGGCCGACGACACCGGCGCCGATGACGACGCAGTCGACTTGGTCAATGCTCACCGCTGGACCTCAAAGAAATCCGATCGAAATCCAGGGCACGGCCGCCACCACGATCGTGCCCAACAGCAGCGCCAGCATGTAGCCCAGGATCGGTCGCATGCCCTCGTCCGGATTGACGCGCCCGATGGCGCAGGCCGCGTAGTAGCCCACGCCCAGCGGCGGCGCAAACAGGCCCAGGCCCATGGACAGCACCACCACCATGGCGTAGTGCACTTCGTGCACGCCCAGTTGGCGCGCGATGGGGAACAGCAACGGCCCGAACAGCACGATGGCTGGGATGCCTTCGAGCACTGAACCCAGCACCACAAAGGCCGCAATCGATACCGCCAGGAACATCGGTACCCCGCCGGGGAGAGAGCCCATGATCTGCGCCAGCCAGCGCGAGAAGCCCGACTGCGTCAGACCCCAGGCCATGGCCGTGGCGGTGCCGATGATGAACAGAATCGCCCCGGACAACGACGCCGTTTCCACCAGCATAGGGCCTACGCGCTTCCAGTCGAATTGCCGGTACAGCAGCAAGCCGGCCAGCACCGAATAAGCGATACCGATGGTCGAGACCTCGGTCGCCGTGGCCACGCCCTCCACCACCGCGGCACGGATTACAAAGGGCAGGGCCAGCGCCGGCAGCGCAATCACAAACAGCTTCGCTACCTCCAGCTTCGGAGTGCGCTTCACCTGGCTCAGGTCTTCATGACGGTAGCGGCGCCAGACCACGGCGCACAGCATCACGCCCAACACCAGTGCGGGCAGCAGGCCGCCGGTGAAGAGCGCGGCAATGGAGATGCCGGTGACCGAGCCGATAGTGATCAGCACCAGGCTCGGCGGCACGGTCTCAGTCTGCGCGCCGGTGGCAGCCAGCAGCGCCACCAGGTCGCCGGGCTTGGCGCCGCGCTGCTTCATCTCGGGGAGCAGCGCCGGCGCAATCGCTGCCATGTCGGCGGCCTTGGAGCCGGAAATGCCCGAGACCAGGTACATGGCGCCGATCAGCACGTAGGACAGACCGCCCTTGACGTGACCGAGCAACGCTGCCAGAAATGCGATCATGGCGCGCGCCATGCCCGTCATCTCGATCAGCAACCCCAGAAAAACAAACAGCGGCACCGCCAACAAAATGAGATGCGACATGCCCTCATCCATGCGGCCCACGATCACCGGCAGCGGCATGGTGGTGGTGAGCGCCAGATAACCGAAGGTAGCCAAGCCGAAGCAAAAACCGATCGGAATGCCGGCCAACACACAGCTACCGGCCACGCCGACAAAGAAGATCAGCAGGTTGGCTTTGCCCAGATGCGCAAACAACGGCGCGGCAAACCAGAATGCCGTCACGATCGCGGCAACGAGCGCCAGTGCCTGCAGCACCGGCTTGAAGCTGGCGCTGCGCATCAGCCGCAACAACGCAAACGCCGCCATCAAGGCCACGCCCACCGGCAAGGCTGCGGCGCGCCACAGGTTGGATATCTCCAGCGCCGGGGTCGTGATCGCGAGTTCGTCAGCCGCGTAGTTCCAGGACGGCCAGGCCAGCATCGCCAAAAAGGCCAGACAGGCCACGGTGGCCACGGCCTCCAGCAGCGCGCGGCGCTGCGAGTCCATGCTGCTGACCAGCGCCGTCATGCGCATGTGCTCGCCCCGACGCAGCGCAACGACCGCGCCCAGCATGGCAAGCCACAGGAACAGGATGGAGGCGAGCTCGTCCGACCACAGCAGCGGGTCGTGCAGCACATAGCGCGAGACCACGCCGGCGAACAGCACGACGATATCCACCAACACCAATAGCGCGGCCGGCACTTCCACCGCCCAGCCCAGAGCGCGCTCCAGCGACGCTAGCGCGCCGCCGCGCAATTCAGCGGCCATCGCGTGATGGCCTGCGCTCATATCAGCTTGCCCGTGTACTTCTCGAGCAAGGCCCAGGCTTCGTCACCAAACTTCTTGTGCCACTCGGCGTAGAAACCGGAAGCGCGCAGCTTGGCGCGAAACAGCTCTGCGTCGGTGTTGTTGAAGGCCATGCCCTTGGCCTTGAGGTCGGCCACCAGGCCATCGGTCAACTTCTTCACGTCGTCGCGTTCCTTCAGACCTGCGGCGTTGACGTTGCGCGTCACGATGTCCTTCAGGTCCTGGGGCAGGCGATCAAAGGATTTCTTGTTGCCCAGGAACCAGAAGCCGTCCCACATGTGGTTCGTGACCGAGCAGTATTTCTGCACCTCGTTGAGCTTGGCGGTGGCGATGATGGCGAGCGGATTCTCCTGTGCGTCGGCCACCTTGGTCTGCAGTGCCGAATAGACCTCGGCGAAATTGATGGTCTGCGGCGAGGATTCGAACGCCTTGAACATGGATACCCAGAATGGGCTGGGAGGAATGCGGATCTTCAGCCCCTTGAGGTCATCGGGCTTGGTGACGGGTACCGTGCTGGTGGTGATCTGGCGATAACCGTTGTCCCAGATCTTCTCGAAGGCGAACAGGCTGCTCGATGCCGCAATCTGGCGGCGCACATGGGCACCCAGTTCGCCGTCCATCGCCGACCAGACCTGGCCGTAGTCCTTGAACGCAAACCCCACGCCGCTGACCTGCGCGGCAGGCACCAGCGTGCCCAGGATCAACGGTGACAAGGTGAAGAAATCGAGCGCGCCAGAGCGCACTTGCGACAGCATGTCAGTGTCATTGCCAAGCTGGTTATTGGGATAGACCTGGAAGTCGATGCGGCCCTTGGACTCGGCATTGATGGCGGCGGCCATTTCAGCGGCGCGCGTGTTCATGGGGTGAGACACCGGCAGGTTGTTGCCGTACTTGAAGGTGAACTCGGCTGCCTTTTGCGCAAACACCTGTCCGGTGGAAAGCGTCAAGGCCGAAGCGCTGGCGCCAGCGAGAAGGGTACGTCGATTGATTTGCATGGTTTGTCTCCTTTGCAGTGGTTGAAATGAAGGGTTCGAAATTATTATGATGGCCTTGGACCAGCATCGTCATTGCAAGGAGCGAAAGCGACGCGGCAATCCATGAAACCTGGATTGCCGCACTGCGCTCGCAATAACGGGAATGCTGCCATGGGCTGGCTACTATAGCCGCAGCCGCGTTTGCCTCTCAAGTCGTCAGCTCCGGCACTTCTCCTCGTTCCAACAACAGCCGTCGGATGTCTTTCTTGACGATCTTGCCGTAGCCCGATTTGGGCAGTGCATCCCAGAAAAATATCTGGCGCGGCCAGCGGTAGCGGGCACAGCGCCCTTCCAGGTGCGCCAGCAGCGCGGCCTCATCCACCGACACCGCCCCAGCTCTGCGCACCACCACGGCGACGCCGATCTCGCCCCACTTGCGGTCCGGCATGCCCAGCACCGCCACCTCGGCCACGCCGGGGTGCGTGAGCAGCACTTCTTCGACTTCGCGCGGATAGACGTTGGAGCCGCCGGAGATGTACATGTCGGATTCGCGCCCCGTGATAAAGAGCAACCCGCGCTCGTCCACGCGCCCCAGGTCGCCGGTGTGAAACCAACCGCCGCGCAGCGCCTTGGCCGTGGCCTCGGGGTTGCCGTGGTAGCCGGCAAAGACGGCCGGGCCGCGACAGCAGATCTCGCCCACTTCACCGGTCTTTAGCTCGGTCAGATCCGCACCCAGGATCGCCACCTCCATGCCGGTGCGCGCTCGACCGCAGCAGCCGATGTGTGCATTCGGGTCGGCGTCATCGGCCGAGTGCATCTCGCGCGGCAGCACCGTGATGCAACCCGTGACCTCCCCCAGCCCGAAGTACTGCACCAGCACCGGGCCCAATTTCTGCAAAGCGAGCTTCTGGTCGGCTCGGTACATGGGTGCGCCGGCGTAGATCAGGTAGCGCAGCGAACTGTGGTCGTAGCGGTCCACGGCCGGGTGCTCCACCAGCATCTTCACAATCGTTGGCACCGTGAACAAATTGCTCACACGGTGCTGTTCAACCAGTTGCCAGAACGCCTCAGGGTCGAGCTTCTCGCTGGGCAGAAGCACCGTGGCAGCACCGCGCGCCACGTTCAGCAGCGCGTGGATGCCGGCGCCATGCGACAGCGGCGCCACCGCGATGGAACAGTCGCACTCGGTGGTGCCGGGAATCAGATCGGCCAGGTGATTGGTCACGACGAAGGCCATCTGTCCGTGCGTGAGCAACGCTGCTTTCGGGTTGCCGGTGGTGCCCGAGGTGTAGAAGAACCACAGCGGGTCGTCGTAGTCCACGTCCGCCGCTGCGGGCCGCTCGTTCGCTAGCTGACCCAGATGCTGCTGCACCAGCGCCTCATACGAAGACTCTCCCGCTCGCGGCGCACCGATGCAGATCACATGTTTCAAAGCCGGTGACGCGGCGCGCACCGCGTCGGCGTGCGCGAAGAAATCTTCTTCCACGATCATCGCCACCGCGCCACTCGATGATCCGAGGTAGGCCACCTCGGGCGGCGTCAGACGAAAGTTGGTCGGCACCCAGACGCAGCCCAGTCGAAACGACGCCCACATGCTCTCAAACATCTGCAGGTTGTTGCGCGACTGCGCCAGGATCCGGTCCCCCTTGGTGAGACCCAGCGCGCGCAACGCAGTCACCATGGCGTCCACGCGCTGGTCGATCTGTTCCCAAGTGCACTGCTGCTCGCCCTGAATCAGCGCGACGTGCTTCGGATACAGGCGCGCCGTTTGCGTGAGCAAGCGCCCCAGGTTCATCACACGGTTCATTTTTTCTGAATTCATGGCATCAATCTGTGCATCAGCATCGTCATTGCAAGCGCAGCTCGGCAATCCATGTCTTCGGTGCTTCTCCACCATGGACTGCCACGGCCTTCAGCCTCGCAGTGACGAACGGTGCTGTCAGCTGGTGAGGACATTTCAATCGTCATACGGCTTCGAGCACGCTCAGGTAGTTGGCCACGGCAGCTCCCCCCATGTTGAACACCCCGCCCACACACGCATTCGCGATCTGCATGTCGCCGGCCGTTCCCGACAACTGCATCGCCGCCATCACGTGTTGCGACACACCGGTGGCGCCGATGGGGTGTCCTCGCGACTTGAGTCCGCCGGACGGGTTCACGGGCAGGCGCCCATCCTTGCGTGTGACACCGTCCAGGATCGCGCGCGCGCCCTGGCCGTGCGGCGCCAGGCCCATGGCTTCGTACTCCAGCAGCTCCGCGATGGTGAAGCAGTCGTGCGTCTCAACGAACTGCAGGTCGGCCAGCGTGGCACCGGCATCAGACAGGCCGCGCGACCAGGCCAGCGCTGCGCCCTCGAAGCGCGTGGCGTCGCGCCGGGACAGCGGCAAAAATTCGTTCACCTGGGTGCGCGATCTCCAGCGCACGGCAGGCACGCTTGCACCAGGGAGAGGCTCCAGCGACAACACCAGTGCGGCGGCGCCGTCCGACACCAGCGAGCAATCCGAGCGCTTCAAGGTGCCCGCCACAAAAGGGTTCCTCTCGGACGGTTGGCGGCAGAAATCAAAACCCAGGTCGCGGCGCATGTGGGCGTACGGGTTGTGCACGCCGTTGGCGTGGTTCTTGGCCGAGATCGCGGCCAGCGCGTCGGACTGGTCGCCAAAGCGCTCGAAATATTCGGCAGCGATCTTCCCGAAAACTCCGGCGAAACCGCCGGGCGTGTCGCCCTCTTCCTTGACGTAGGAGCAGCGCAGCAGGGTCTCGCCAATCTGCGCATTGGGCAGGGTGTTCATCTTCTCCATGCCGATCACCAGTGCGCGTTTCACGCGGCCGCTCGCCAGTGCGTCCAGCGCCGCCCAGATGGCGGCCGAGCCGGTGGCGCAGGCGTTTTCCATGCGCACCGCGGGCGTGTGGCGGAATTCGGGAATCGCGACCGCAGCCAGCGCCGCGCTGAAATCCTGGCGTACAAAACCGCCGTTGAAGTGGCCCATGAAGATGCCATCGATGTCGGATGGCTCCAGTCCGGCGCTGGCAACAGCGGGCAAGGCTGCGTCGCGTATCAGCTGCTCGAGTTCGACGTTGTCGAGCTTGCCAAAGGGCGTGTGGCCCCAACCGACGATGTGCGCTGCGTTCATGGGTTGATCCCTGTCGTTTGTGCCGGGCGAAGCCCTGCGATGAGGTATTCTAGATGCCTCATTTGCACTCAACGCACACTTGCAGGAAAACGCCATGACGTCAGAAATCTCATCCATTCCCGTGGCCGTGGTCACCGGCGGCGCGCGCGGCATCGGCCTGGCGATTGGGCAGTGGTTCCTGGACCACGGACATCGCGTGGTTCTGATCGACATCGACGCCGACACCCTGAGCCAGACGGCGGCGCGACTGAACGATTCGGATCGCGTGTTGGCCGTGCACTGCGACGTCTCCAAGCCGCAGCAGGTTCAGGCCGCCGTGGGCACCGTGACCACGGCCTTCGGCCGTGTGGACGCGCTCGTGAACAACGCCGGCGTGGCGGTGTTCAAACCCATCCTGGAAACCAGCTTCGAGGAATGGCGCCACGTGCTGGGCACGAACCTGGACGGCGCCTTCATCTGCACCCAGGCCTTTGCGCCGGTGATGCTCCAAAACGGTGGCGGTGCGGTGGTGAACATTGCGTCGATCTCGGGCCTGCGTGCCAGCACGCTGCGCGTCGCCTACGGCACGAGCAAAGCCGCGCTCATCCAGTTGACCAAGCAGCAGGCGGTGGAGTTGGGCAACGTTGGCATCCGCGTGAACTGCATCGCTCCGGGACCGGTGGACACGGAGATGTCCAAGCTCGTGCACAGCGTGGCTATCCGCTCCGATTATTACGACACCATTCCGCTGAACCGCTACGGCACACCCGAGGAAATTGCCTCAGCGGCAGGTTTCCTGTGCAGCCCGGCAGCGAGTTACGTCAACGGTCAAGTGCTGGCGGTGGACGGCGGCTTTGAAGCCAGCGGCGTGGGCCTGCCCACGCTGCGCAAAAACTGAGGCGAGCGACCGATCGAGCATGCGTCATATCCAGCACCCGGGCGCGGTCAGCGCCCAGCGCATGCAGGTGGTTGCAGCCACGACGCATCAGATTGAACTCGAACTGGCTGCGGGCCGCTCCTTGCTGGAGGCGGTGCGCCTGGCGCTCCTGCCATTGGGCGCCAGCAGCGCGGTGTTGAGCCTGCGCGATGGCAGCTTTTTTCCGTTCGCCTACGCCCTGCCGGCGCTGTCGAAAACGCCTGAGCACGCGGTCTACTTCAGCGACCGTTTTGACGCGGCGCAACCGGTTCGACTGGAGTGCGCCACCGTCACCTACGGGCAGCGCGATGGCCAAGCCTGGCTGCACTGCCATGCCGCTTGGACGCAGTCCGACGGTACGCGCTGCTGCGGTCACGTGCTGCCCGAACACGCCTTTGTGTCCGGGCGCGTTCGCGCGTCCGCGTGCCTGCTTGACGGCGCCCGGTTCGAAGTTCAGCCGGACGAGGAAACTCATTTTTCGCTGTTCCAACCCGAGGCCGCAACGACGAGTTCAACAAGCGCCTCTGACCGCACGTCGCTGGCCGTGCGACTGGCTCCGAACGAGGACGTGTGCAGCGCCGTCGAAGCCATTTGCCGCGAGTACGGCATCACGCAGGCGAACATCCATGGCGGGGTGGGCAGCACGGTCGGAGCAGTGTTCGAAGATGGCCATGCGGTGGAGCCGTTCGTGACCGAAGTGCTGATCCGCAGCGGCCAGGTCGTGTGCGGCAGCGACGGGGCGCCCCGTGCTCAGATCGATGTGAGCCTGGTGGATTTCTGCGGCGGCGTGCACCACGGTCGACTGCTGCGCGGCGCCAATCCGGTCCTCGTCACGTTCGAGTTGGTGCTGGCGCCGCAGGGGGCGTCATAGGGCGTAGCCGTTTGGGTTGAGGCTTTGCCAGCGCCAGGCATCGGCGCACATGGCCGCCAGATCGCGCTGCGCCTTCCAGCCCAGCAGCGACCAGGCCAGTGCCGGATCGGCGTAGCAAGACGCAATGTCACCCGCGCGGCGCGCCGCAAATTGGATCGGCACCGGCTTGCCGCTGGCTTGCTCGAAGGCGCGCACCATGTCCAGCACGCTGTAGCCCACACCGGTTCCCAGATTCACCGTGAGGCACTGCGGCCCCTGTTGCAGCCGCTGCAGCGCGCGCAGGTGCCCCAGCGCCAGATCCACCACGTGGATGTAGTCGCGCACGCCGGTGCCGTCGGGCGTGGCGTAGTCCTTGCCCCAGACGTTCAAATACTCGCGCCGCCCCACAGCCACCTGCGCCACAAATGGCAGCAGGTTGTTGGGCGTTCCCTGCGGGTCCTCGCCGATCAGGCCGCTGGCGTGCGCTCCCACGGGGTTGAAGTAGCGCAGGATGGCGATGCGCCAACTGGCGTCGCTCTGGAACAGGTCACCTAGCATGCCCTCGATCACTAGCTTGGTCTGGCCGTAGGGATTTGTGGCCGACACCGGATGGTCCTCGGTCAGGGGCAGGCGCTGCGGGTCACCATAGACCGTGGCCGAGGAGCTGAACACCAGCGTCGTTACGTCGCACTCGACCATGGCTTCAAGCAACCGCACCGTACCCACCACATTGTTGTCGTAGTAGGCCAAGGGCTTGGCCACCGACTCGCCCACCGCCTTTAGCCCAGCGAAATGAATCACCGCGCTCGCGCCGCTGTCATGCAAAGCCGCCACCAGCGCCGCCCGGTCGCGGATGTCCCCCTGCACAAAGCGCAGCGTCTTGCCCGTGATGCGCTGCACCCGCTCCAGAGATTCGCGCTGGCTGTTGCACAGGCTGTCAAACACCGTGACCTCGTGCCCCGCTTCGAGTAACTCCAGGCAGGTGTGCGATCCGATATACCCGGCGCCGCCGGTCACAAAAATAGAGGTCATAAAATAATTGATCTTTCCAGAATTCAAGACGTCGGGCTGGCAAAGATTCTGTCATTGCGAGCGCAGCGCGGCAGTCCATGCGCGCATACCTGTAATGCTCGTGGATTGCCGCGTCGCTGGAGCTCCTCGCAATCACGGCAGCATTAATTGGAATCTGACCCCAATTATTTTAGGCGAAGCAACATCGCGCTCATGGCCAGCAAGCCGCAGGCCGAAACTGCGCCGACCCACCACGCATGGGTGGTGGCATCGAGAGCGTATCCGATGAACAAGGGTGTGCACAGAACCACAATTTGCGCTGCGTCGAATCCGATGGCCGCAAGTGAAAACGCACGGGCTTTGCCCTTCTGAAATGGCAGATGGCTGCAGGCCGCAAACAGGCAAGCACTGGCCTGCCACAGCACCAACGGCAGCACATAGGGTGCCAGCCCGGCCCAGGAGGCGGCCAGCCATTGCAACTGCAGCGCAACCAGGCAGACCAGGCCCAGCAACGCTGTGGCGACTGCGCCGCCCAGTGCGATCCACAGCGGGGATATGTGCCGACGCGTGCCCTGCGCCAGCAGCACCTGCGCCCAGGCGGCATGAATCATCGTGGGAACGAAGCCCAGCACCCGCAGCAGCACCGCAAGATACCCTGCTTGTGCCGCGCCGTGGCTGCGCTGCCACACCAGCACCAGGGCCACGCCTGCGAGTGCGTCGGCACTGGTATGCGCCAGGCGCAGCAGTGCGCTTCGGTTGTCGGCCTGCGTTGGTGCCGGCGCGAGGTCGGCGGCTGCGCTGACGGGGAGCGCAGCCGCGTTGCGCGCTTGCAGCAACCACAGTGCGCCCACACCATAACCCGACGCCGCAGCCAGCAACAGGCTGGTGCTGCCCGCCTGCGGCCAACAGCTTCCCACAGCGCCCGCCACCGCCAGCGCCACCATCGGCGGCAAGGCACGCCCCCAGGCGGTCGATCGAGCCGACGACGTTCTCAGGGTCAGCGGTTGCGCCAGATACCAGCCCAATTGCAACAACGCCAGCATGGCAACCCAGGCGAGCGCCAGGTCGGTCTGCGCCAGCCCACTCAAGTGCACGCCCAGCCACGCCAGGGGTAGCAGCAGCAGCCAGCGCAGCAGACTGCCACGCAGCGCAACGCGCAGGGCTTGCACCGCAGGCTGGTGCACGTCGGCGAGCAGCTTGAGCGGACTTTGCGCCAGTGCCAGCGTCATCCAGAAAAATGCAATCTGACTGATCACGGAAAACTCGCCCACGGCCTGGGGCGCAAACAGGCGCAGCATCACCAGGCTGAACAAGACCTGCGCGCCCAACGACAAGGCGCTGGCCAGAGCGATGGGGAGCGACGCGCGCGGCAGCTTCATGGGTGCAGGCCGATCTCGCGCCAGACCTTCAGGCCTGCCAGCAGACGCGGCCAAGCCAGCATGCTCACATCGGGTACGACGCAGCTCTGTTGTTCCAAAGTCGAGCCGACCCGTGCAGCACAGCTTGCAGCGTGCGCGTGGAACGGCAAGTAGGCAAAGCGCGCGCCGTGCTGCCGCTCGAACGCGCGCACCCAGACGTAGTCGGTCGACACCACCGGCAGACCCGCGGCGCAATACTCCAGCAACTTGGTCGAGGTCTGGCGCGTGTACGGCAACTGATTCGGCACCAGGTTCAAACCAATGCGGGCCCGGCGCAGCTGCGCCGGAACGTCGCTGTGCGGCACGCGCCCGGTCACTTTCAGTCCGGCATGCGGCTTCAACCGACGCCCAAGATCCTCTGGCAACTCACCCACCAGCAGCACGCTTTTGCCCGCCTGTGCAATCCCCTCGAACACCGGCAGAAAATGCTGCAGGCGTCGCATCTCGCCCAGATACACAAAGTCAAATTCGGGCTCGACCGTGGCCTGCTGAACATCGAAAAACTCCGGTGCAATGCCCATGTCGCGAAACTCGCACGGCACGGCGTCATCAAATCCCATGCGCTGGCGCACCCACTCATTCTGAAAGATCCGGTACTGTGGCCGTGGCTGACGCACGCGCTTGACGCGGTCCTTCAGCCAGGCCAGTGGTGGCACCGAAGTCGAGGCGTATTCGTGGATGTGAAAGGCCGCCGGATAGCGCCCGGCAAGTTCGCCACTCACCTGCCCGCACATCCACCACAGCACCGCCGCGTCGCTGGGCAGGGTGTCAATCTGGCGGTGCACCTGGGCCTCGTGCCCGGCTGCTCGCACATAAGCGGCGTAGGCTTGCAGTTCAGGCAGATAGGCGTCGCCCAGATGCACGAAGTGGAGCCTCATCGCTGCGCCGCCTGTTGCAAAACCGACTGCCAGGCCTGGACAAAATCCGGCAGCTGATGGCGTGAGAGCACGCGCGTCAGGTCGGCCTGAACCCGCGCTCGAGGCATGGCCCACAGCGCCTGAACTGCATCTGCCAGCGCCTGCGCCGAGGCGTCTCGGGCCAGCAGATAAGGCGCATCCTCACCGACCACTTCCCGCAGGGCCGCAATCGGCACGCCCACACAGGGAACGCCCAAGCTGAAAGACTCCAGCAGCGTCATGGGGCAGCCCTCGTAGCGCGACGCCAGCAGGGTCAAATGCCAGGGCGTGTACAGCCCCGCACCGTGCGCCTGTGCTCCGAGCAAAGTCAATCGTCCGCTGGAGATCAGGTCGGCGCCCGATTCGCGCAACGCGTCGCGCATCGGCCCGTCGCCCACCAAGGTCAGTTGAAAGTGAGCGGGAAGAAGGCGCAGCATCTGAAGCAACAACTGGGGCCGTTTCTCCGCCGACAGCCGCCCAATGTAGGCCAGTTTCGGCTTCGCCGCCACCGCATCGCTTGCCCATAAACTGTTGCCTGAAAGGGTCATGGGCGCCACGACGTTGGGGATCACAGCGCCGCGCTGATGCGGGCCCATGGGCTGCTGCATGAACCGGTCAAACGAATCCCGTGAAGCCCGCGACACAAACACGAATTGCTGCACGCGGCGGTAGAGCCAGTGCAGCCAGGCGCGCTTGAAAACCGACGCCTGCGCCTGCTCCAGCACTTCAAACAGCGGCCCGTGCACCCACACCACCACCGGCTTGCGCAGCAGCAGACCCAGCGCCCAGGCGACGTAGGCGGGTTTGAAATTGTGGCTGGCCAAAATCACATCGCAGCGACCGGCAGCTCGCAGCCGCTCACGCCAGCCACAGCGATTCAACGCCAGTTCGCAGAGCGGCCAATGCTGTTGCCCCAGCGCAGCGCAAAGCGTGTTGGAGATCGTGCTCACGCCGCCGCTGGACTGGTCTTCTTGCAGCAGCAGAACGCGGGGTTTCACAACAGGGGCGGTGGTGATGTTGATAATGGCAGGATGAAACAGATCGATAGCTACTTAACAGGCCAGTCATTCAGCGACGACCTTTCCTACCGCCCCCAAATTATCAGTCATTCACAAGCCCGCGGCGACGTGCTGGTGCAGTGGGTGACAGGCCGCCGCGTTTTGCACGTGGGCTTTGCCGACCACGTGCCCCTGATCGCCAGCCGCGTCGCCGATGGCAGCTGGCTGCATGCGCGCCTCACGGCCAGCGCTGCGGCCTGTCTGGGCATCGACATCAACGCCCAGGCAGTCACCACGGCGCGTGGTTTGGGGTTCGAGAATGTGCGCGAGCTCGACATCTTTTCGCCGCAAGCCGCCGACGTGTTGGCCGAGTTCGGGCCCGACCTGGTGCTGGTACCCGACGTGATCGAGCACCTGAGCGACCCCGCCTCCTTCCTGCGGCGCTTGGCGCAATGCCTGCCCAGCGCCGAATTCGTCGTCACCGTGCCCAATGCACTGTCGCTACGCAACGCCGTTCAGGCGCTGGGCGGCGTGGAGCGCATCAACACCGATCACCGTGCCTGGTTCTCGCCCTTCACCCTGCTCAAGGTCCTGGCCGACGCTGGCCTGCAGTCGCAAAGCCTGCATGGCTGCGCGGTTTTTGCTTCAGGATCGCTTAAAGGCCGGCTGCTGCGCGCCCTCACACAGCGCAATCCGATCTGGTCGGACGTGCTGCTGGTCCGGGCCAAACAATTGGGGTCAGACCCCAATTATCACAATTATCAATAATTGGGGTCTGACCCCAATTATTGATCTTTCCGACATTCAAGACATCGGCTTAGCAAAGGTTCCGTCATTGCGAGCGCAGCGCGGTAATCCATGCTGGCATACCTGCGGTGCTCGTGGATTGCCGCGCCGCTGGAACTCCTTGCAATGACGGGAGTGGCTGTCGCGTATTCCGGAACTCTCCGTTATTACCTAGCGCCAAAGCCGTTGAGCACGGTGCGGATGGTCTTGTAGGCGATCAAGAGATCCAGGGCCATGGAATAGTGGGCAACGTAGTAGAGGTCGTAGCTGAGCTTGACCACGGTTTCCTCCTCGCTGTCGGCGTAGCCCTGCTGCATCTGGGCCCAGCCGGTGAGTCCGGGGCGCACCAGGTGGCGGTAGGTGTAGGCGGGAATGCGGGTGGCAAAGGCCTCCACGAACTGCGTCTGCTCCGGGCGCGGACCGATCAGGCTCATGTGGCCCAGCAGCACGTTCCACAGTTGCGGCAGTTCATCCAGACGCCAGCGCCGAATGTGCCTCCCCACGCGGGTGATGCGCTCGTCCCCCAGTTGCGCAAATCGCGCCGGCTGGGGCTGGCTGTGATGGCGCATGCTGCGAAATTTCCAGAGCCTGAAGCTGTGACCGTCGCGCCCCACCCGGCTCTGGCTGAACAGCACCGGCCCCGGCGAATCCAGCTTGACCGCCAGCGCCACCAGCAGGCAAAGCGGCAGCCACAGCGCTGCCAGGGCCAGCACCAGCGCCACGTCCAGGCTGCGTTTGACCACGTCATAGGCCGGGTTGCCATCGAGTTGCCAGAGTTCGTCCTGATCGGCGGGCAGCATCTTGCGCCCGCTCAGCAGTTCGGCCACGGCCTCCACGCTGTACAGGCGCACGTGGCTGAGCTTGAGTTTGCTCAGCAGTTGACTGCGCGCATCGCTGCCGCTTACATGGCGATCCAGCACCACGCCTTCACACGCCGGAATTTCGCCGGCGGCCACGGCCCGCTGCGGCCACGGCACGAGTCGCACCGACTGACTCGATATCGGGGTATGACCCAGCAGCGTTTTCAGCTGTTCGGCCACCCCATCGTCAAAATACGCGAGCCGCTGCACATGCCCGCGCCAATGCAGCCAGTTCCCCAGCCCAAACCAGGCCGTGGACAGCACGTACACCAGCAACACCGCGCCGCGCGAGTAGGGCAACTGCAACACGGCAAAGCCCAGGGGCGTGAGCAGGAACGGCGTCGCCGTCGTCACCAGCAGCAAGCCCGCGCGCTCCGCTGCCGGCAAGCCAATGCCGCGGTAGAGCCAGTGCGCCGCCAGCATATAAGGCACGATGCACCACAGCACCGTCTGCCCGAACTGGTAGGTCACGACATTGGCCTGGTGCAGCCCGAAGGCGATCAAATAGCTCAGCAACAACACCGTGACACCCGTCAACGACCACTGCAGTTGCGTCGCCTTTTGCCGCGCCGTGGTCGACGCCAGGGTACTGAAGGACTCGAGGTTGGCGAGCAGCCGAGGCGCGGGATAGGCCAACTGCGCATAGCGCGCCGCCACGGGTTCGACCATGCGCTGCGGGCTGAACTGATCGGCCACGCGTTGCTGTGCCGCCTGCCCCAGTTGCACGCGCAATTCAGCGTCACCCACCAGCAAATGCAGGCTGTCGGCGAGCGCTGCGGCATGGTTTGGCACCAGCAGCCCATGTATTCCCACGTCGATGAGTTCGCGCAGGCCGGGCAGATCGCTGGCCACCACGGCCAGTCCCGCATGCATGGCCTCGATCACCGAAATCGGCAGCCCTTCGTGGTCCGACATCAGCACGAAGATGGCGTGCTGCGCCAGGCGCTCGGCCACGTCGGTGACGTTGCCGGTGAAGGTCACTTGCTGCAAGCCCAGTTGCTGGCACAACGCCTGATGCAGCTTGATGTCGGGGCCGTCGCCTATCAGGGTGGCGCCCACCTCGTGGCCTGTCCGGTCGCGCAGCAGTGCCAACGCCTGCAGCAGCAGGTCAGGCCGCTTGGGGCTGGCCATGCGTGCCACCATCACGATGCGCACCGGCTCCTGCACGGGGCGGTGCTGGGGCGCGGTATCGGGGACGGCGTTGAAGATCACGCTCACGCGACTCGCCGGAATCGGCAATCGCGCGGCCAACTGGCGCTCGTACTCCGACACGCACACCATGTGGCTGGTGATGGGAGCCAACGCAAACTCGGTCAGCCATGCGGCCCAGCGCTGGCGCCTCGGCACCTCGGGTTTGAAACCAAAGCCGTGCACCGTGTAGATCACCGGGATATTGGCGATGCGCCCCGCAATCCGGGCCACCACACCCGACATTGCGCTGTGCGCATGGATCACATCGGGCTGCTGCTGACGCAGCAACTGCCCTAGCGCGCGCACCGCCGCCAGCACACGCCAAGGCGAGAGCGAATTACCCAGTTGCGGCAGTTGCAACACCGGCACCCCCAGCGCGCCCAGCCCCTGACCCAGCACCGTCACGGCGTCGCTGCCGCCGATGACCGCGACGAACTGCATCCGGCTGGCAAGTGCCTGACAGAGCGCGAGCACATGCGTCTGCGCGCCGCCGGTCTCGCCCTTGGTGATGACCAGGAGAACCTTCACGCTGGAGTCACCAGGCTAAGCGAAAACCAGGACGCCCAGCGCCCCTTTTCCATCGCAGGTTGAGCCCGAATAAACGAACTTTCATGACTCGGTGCGCCTGGCAGCCGAAGCATGAAAGTGGGCCGCAGACCCTATTTGCACTTGTTCGAATCTGCGACCTCGCCCGCGTTTTGTTCACTTGAGCACGCGGCGCGGTTCACTTCCTGCTTGTACTCCAACTGGCCAGTCAACTCGCTCCAGCCAATCGAATTGGCCTTCACGCGGTCGCTGATGAGGCCAATGCTCGCAGTCCTTCCTTGCTCATCGCGTTCTTCCTGCGAGACCACGCTGGACAGCCCAGCTGTCACACCTTCACTGGTCAGACCCAGGATGGAGAGGATTCCCTGATTTCCGCCCAGATCAATGCGGTAGGTAAAGACCGGGGTTGACGGTTTAGTGAATATCTCCGTGACCTGCACGGAATTCAACTGCGTGAATTGCAAGGACTGGGTGTCTGCGCCGAGTTGTATCGGGCTGCTGGTGACCTTTGTGCTTGTGGCAAGGCCAGTTAAATCGTAGGACGTTGCGTCGTAGCCCGCCGCCCCAGCAGTATTCACAAAGCTGACACTGGATGCTGAAGGAAGTTTCAGGACCACCGCCCCGGTAGCTTTCGACAGATCGATCGTTTCAGCCGCCTGAGAGGCCGAGCTAAGTGTCAGGCCATTGGACTGCGCATTCACACTCTGCGCACCTGTATTGGTCAAGTTCAATGTCAGCGGCCCGCCCGTGACGACGGTCACGTTGGGGCTGGCCACGGTCACGGAGCCTCCAAACACGTTTGCAGGTTGGTCTAACGAGGCACTGGTGGACGCGGTGACGTTTGTCGTGCCGGCAACCACCAAACTGCTACCCGGAGCTTCCGAAACCGCCGTACCGATCAGAGTCACATTGGCACCGGAAGTCGGAGCTTGCAAGGTCAAGCCCTGGCCGCTCGACAAGAGCAAATTCGCAGTACCCGTATTGATTGCCGTGGTCGGAAGAGTCAACAAACCAAGGGCTTCCACGTCCACAGCACTATTGGCGCCGCTGCTCAGTGCCGTGAGGGCGAGATTATTCGTATCCTTCACTGTCACAGCGCCGCTGGTAGTGACTTTAAGCGTGTTGAAGTCGTTCCCAACATTGCTCAGGTTGATGTCGAAATTGGGTGGCGTCACTGCTGCCAATTGCGTCGGACCCGACGCAGATTTTGCGATAGCCTGTGCCATCACGACGGGACTCCCGCTCTTTGCGACCAGCGTTGTCACACCGGCCGCTTTCACGGTCGTACCTGCCGTTTGAGTAATGCCACCAAGGACGCCAGCACCCGTGCTCGTCACAGCAAGGTTACCCGTGGCCGTGGTGTTGCCCAGGATGATGCCGCCCGTGCCGTCTGCCAGCGTGATGTTCGCGCCGCTTGTGGTTACTGCGCCCTGGAAGTCATTCGTCGCCGTGCCCAGCGTGATGTCGGCTGCGACGCTAGATGCTGATGTCGCTGCCAGCGTCGTGACGCCACCCACCGTGGCCACACCGGTTTCGGTGATGGCACCGCCAGTCGACGTGACACCCAGTGTGCCCGTGGCTGCGGTCGTACCCAGGATGATGCCGCCAGCGCCGTCCACCAACGTGACGTTGGCGCCATTGCTGTTGACCGTGCTCTTGAAGTCGTTACCCGCCGTGCCCAGCGTGATGTCGGCTGCTGCGCCGCCACTGGTTGCCGCCAGCGTCGTGACGCCGCCTACCGTGGCCACGCCGGATTCAGTGATGGCACCGCCCGTCGAAGTGACACCCACCGTGCCCGTGGCTGTGGTC
>CAIVXG010000127.1 GCA_903909815.1 uncultured beta proteobacterium
GTGGTCTATCACCTGACCAACCTGTATTTCACCAAGCACCAGGGGTTTGAGCGCTTCGTGCTGCTGGACGGCGGCATCTACACCAGCCTGTTCTGGGTCGGGCAGGTGCTGCTCGGCGGCGTTGTGCCCTTGCTGTTGTTGCGCCAGCCCGGCATAGGCGCCAAGCGCGGCCGCATCGCAGCTGCGGCGTCCTTGGTGACGCTTGGAGGCTTTGCCCAGATGTACGTCACCATCATCGGTGGTCAGGCCTTCCCGTTGGTGCTGTTTCCTGGCAAGCAGGTCAGCAGCCGCTTTGCCGACGGTGTGGTGAACGGGTACACGCCCAGCCTGCCTGAGTGGCTCCTGGGTTTCGGCGGGGTGGCTGTTGTCGGCATCATCGTGCTGCTGGCGCTGAAATTCCTGGGCTTTCTGCCGGAACGGCTGGACGACGCGGCGCTGCATATGGCCGAGGCCAAGCACACCCCGGTCGGCGCCTGAGACCCGACAATATCCGTCCCACATGTCGCGTCTGCTGATCTCTGCGGCCCACAAGTCTTCGGGAAAGACCACGGTGACGGTGGGACTTTGCGCGGCGCTCAGCGCACAGGGACTTCGGGTTCAGCCTTTCAAAAAAGGTCCTGATTACATTGATCCGATGTGGCTGGCCCAGGCCAGTGCGCGCGACTGCTTCAACCTGGACCCGTTCCTGCAGACGTCGCAGCAGATCATCGAAGCCTTCACACGGCATGGCGCAGCCGCCGACATCAGCATCGTCGAGGGCAACAAGGGCTTATACGATGGTTTGGCACTGGACGGCAGCAATTCCAACGCCGCGCTGGCACAGCTGCTGGACCTGCCCGTGGTACTGGTGCTGGACGCACGCGGCATGACGCGCGGCATTGCGCCGCTGATCCTGGGTTACCAGGCTTTCGACCGACGCATCCGCATCGCCGGCGTGATCCTGAACCAACTGGGTGGAGCGCGGCACGAGTCCAAACTGCGCGCCGTGATCGAGCACTACACTGACGTGCAAGTGCTGGGCGCCATCGGGCACGACGCCAGCTTGGCCGTGGTCGAGCGCCACCTGGGGCTGATGCCCAACCACGAGCTCGACGACGCGCGCGAACGCGTGCTCGTCATCGGCACGCGCATCGCGGCTCAGGTGGATCTGCCGCGCCTGCTCCAGGTGGCGGCCAGCGCCGCGCCGCTGGCGGATCGGCCTGATGAAGCTTTAACCGTTCGCCCTGAGCCTGTCGATGGGCCGCGCGTGCGCATCGGCCTGGCACGCGACAAGGCGTTCGGCTTTTACTACCCCGACGACTTGCTCGCGTTGCAGCAGGCAGGCGCCGACATCATCCCCTTCGATACCCTAAAGGATGCGCATCTGCCTGAAGTGGATGCCTTGTTTATCGGAGGCGGCTTTCCGGAAATGTTCATGCCGGAGCTGCAAGCCAATCAAGCGCTGCGCACAAATATTCGCGCCGCCATCGAAACGGGACTTCCCGTTTACGCCGAATGCGGCGGCCTAATGTACCTGGCGCGCAGCCTGCGCTGGAAGGACCAGACATACCACATGGTCGGTGCACTGCCCACCGACGTGGTGATGCATGAACGTCCTGTGGGTCGCGGCTACGTCGAACTCGAAGCCACGGACCATGCGCCCTGGACCGTCGTGGAGCGCGCTGAAGACGCCACGATCAGAGGCCATGAGTTCCACTATTCGAGTCTGGAAAACGTCGCGCCCGAGCTGAGATTTGCCTATCGCGTAAAGCGCGGCCACGGCGTCGATGGAGCGCACGACGGCATCGTGTACCGCAACGTGCTCGCCTCCTACGCGCACCTGCGCAATGGAGCGGGCAGCGACTGGGTGCCGCGCTTTGTCGCCTTCGCGCGATCTCAAAAATCAAAGCATCGGGCCCCAGCCGATGCGCGAACGCTGCTTGTCAACGGACAGGAAATCGCCACCGACCCGGAGGGTTATCTGAAAGATATGGATGACTGGTCGAGCGACTTTGCCCTGGTCCAGGCTGCGACCGAAGGACTGGAGCTGAGCGACGCGCATTGGCAAGTTATCCATTTCTTACGCAGCTATTTCGATGAGCACCGCGTGCAGGCGCAGGTCCGAGCCATGATTTGGCACTTCGCCGAACTCTGGGGCGAAGAGCGAGGCAATAATCACCATTTGCACAGTCTTTTTCCTGTCGGCGGCCCGCAAAAACAGGGCAACCGACTCGCCGGCCTTTGGAAGACCAAAGGCGAACATTGAGGTCATTGGTGTCCAACCCCAAAAACCTGTTCACTGCCCTCAACTGATTAGGAAATTTATGTTTACCTTGACCCCCGCCGCAGCGCAGCAAATCCAGCAAGCAGGCAGCGGCAATGAGCTTGCGCTGCGCATTGCAGCGCGAATCGATGCCGAGGGAGCGGTCGCCTACGGCATGGGCTTTGACGACCCGAAAGACGACGACATGAAGCTAGAAATCGAAGGCGTGGCGGTGGTGATCGCCGACGAATACCAGGACTTGCTGAACGACATCGTGCTGGACTTTGTGGAACTGGAACCCGGCCAGTTCAACTTCATCTTCGCCGATGCAGGCCTATTGCAGTCAGACACCCATTCCCCTGCAGGGGAAAGCGCTGGCGGTTGCAGCACGGGTGCCAGCACAAGGTGTGGAGGTGGAAGTTGCGGTGGTGGTGGCTGCGGCACACAAGGGCGCTCGCATTGAAGGCCGACACCACGCCCGCAGCGCCTCGCACCGGGCGCGTCTATCTGGTCGGCGCCGGCCCGGGTGATCCGGAGTTGTTGACGCTGCGCGCTGTGCGCTTGCTGCAGCAGACTGACGCCATCGTCTACGACCACCTTGTGTCGGCCGCTGTGCTGGACTTTGTTCGCCCCGACGCGGAACGCATCTACGCAGGCAAGCGGCGCAACGAGCACACGCTACTCCAGGAACAGATCAACGAGCTGCTGGTCAGATTAGCACGTGAAGGAAAGCAGGTGGTGCGGCTCAAGGGCGGCGACCCCTTCATTTTCGGGCGCGGTGGCGAAGAGTTGCAAACCCTGGCGGCGCACGGCGTGGCGTTTGAAGTGGTGCCCGGCGTCACCGCCGCCTCCGGCGTGTCCAGCTATGCCGGCATTCCGCTCACGCACCGCGACTACGCGCAAACCTGTTTGTTTGTCACTGGACACCTCAAGGACGGCACGGCCGACTTGGACTGGCCAGCCATGACGCGACTGCGTCAGACGGTTGTGATCTATATGGGACTGGGCGGTCTTCCCGAAATCTGCCGCCAGATGATCGCACACGGCGCGTCGCCCAACCTTCCCATCGCCGTGGTTCAGGATGGCACGATCGCCACGCAAAGAGTGGTCACGGGAACCCTGGTCGACATGCCCGAGCGGGTGGCGCAGGCGAGCCTAGTGTCGCCCTGCCTCACGATCATCGGCGAGGTGGTGAGGTTGCGCGAGTCGCTGACTTGGTTCCAACCGGAATTGGCGCCCGAGGGGTGCGCACAGGCTTGAGACAACGCCGATGGCAGCGCTGTCAGAGTTTGGATTTCTGACTGGCCTCGCCCGCAGCCTTCACGCCATCGGGCGAACTCTTGTACTCGAAGGCAAACACCGCAGCTTCCACGCGCGAACGCAAATTGAGCTTGTCCATGATGTGACGCACGTGTAGCTTGACGGTGTTGTGGCTGATGTCCAGCGCCTGTGCAATCACTTTGTTGCTTTGCCCGCGTGCCACGTGGTCCAGCACCTCGCGCTCGCGCTCGGTGAGTGACGCCACCAAGTCGCCCTTGACCGAACCCTTGGGACCAGACTGCAGGATTTGCGCGAGCTTGAGCGTCATGGCAGAGGCCACCACCATCTCGCCGCGCGCGGCGCGGCTGATGGCATCTATGACTTCTTCGGGCTCCATGTCTTTGAGCAGATAGCCGCGCACGCCGGCGCGCAACGCAGCGGCCATGTCGTCCTCGGAGTCACTCATCGTCAGGATCACTGTCGGCGTCTCACACCCTTGTGCGCGGATCTGACGCAGCAGGCTCAGACCGTCGATGGCAGCCAAGCGCAAATCCAGTACCAACAGGTCGGGCTGGTGTTCGCGCAGCATGCCTACCACCAGCGCCGGATCGCCGGTGGCACCCACCACCTTGAGCCCGCCCCGGTGCTCCAGCAGTTCGGTCAAGCCACTTCGGCACAGGGAGTGGTCGTCCACCAACATCACGCGCGTGATTGCGTTCATGGCACTGGCGCTGGCGGGGCGCTCACGGGTACAACCAGGCGCACACGTGTGCCGCCGCCCTCACTTCGGCCCATTTCAATCGTTCCGCCCAGGCGCTGCGCGCGCCCCTGCATGATTTCCAATCCCAAATGCGCAGCGCCCACCGGATTGGCCGCGGCTGAGGCTTGCGCAAATCCAAGACCATCGTCCTCGATCACAAACTCGAGGCACTCCAGCGTCTTGTCTATCGCCACCAAGGCGTGCGTGGCCATGGAGTGCTTGGCGATATTGGCCAAAGCTTCCTGGACGATGTGAAACACCTGTACCTCCTGCTCGTCGCTAAGGTCAAGATGCTGGATCGAATGACAGATTTCCAGCTCGATTCCCGTGCGATCCAGAAAACCGTTGGCAATGCCGTGTAGCGCGTGCAGCAGGCCCATGGGGTCCATGCGTGTGCGGAAATACGTCATGACCTCGCGCAGATTGTCGTGCACCTCACCGACGGCCTTTTTCACGTCTGAGAAATACTTCAGCGAACGCGCGTCGTCATGCGCCAGCATCGATTCGTTGAGCAGGGGAAGGCGCATCTTGACGTAGGCCAGCGTCTGGGCGATGGCATCGTGCACCTCGTTCACCATCTCCTGGCGCTCTTTCATCACCGTCAAGCGTAGGCGCTCGCGCTCTATGCGGGCGTTGTGCAGAGCCAGCCCGAGCAACTGCCCGATCAGGCGCAATATGGCTTGCGTGTGCAGCTCAATCACGGCGTCCGTCGCGAAGAACAGGTTGTAAATCCCTAGCACTTCGCCGCCATGCGGCAGCGATATCGCCAACACGCGCTGGCACTGCAGGCCGAAGTAGGCGTCCTGGCCATGGCGCGCGCAAGACTTCACGTCGTCGACCCAGGCGAGCACGTCCGTGCTGGCCGCGACTCCGCACATACCACAGTCGCGTTGCATCAGCCGCTCGGTGCTCAGCACTTGGGCGGGAAGCCCCAGTTGCGCCACCAGGCGCATGTATTTTCCGTCGTCCGTCAGGACGCGCACAGCCCCGGCCTGTGCGCCCGCGAGCGCCACGATCGACGTCAAAAAACGCTCCAGCAGGGGTTCGAGCTCGCCCCCGGCGGCCAAGGCTGAGGCCAGGGATGACACGGCGACGCCGGGATCGAGCTGCGCAGTGCGCGCCGTCTTGTGGAGGTGTTCTTGAGCTAGCGTCATGGGTCGGTCCGAGCCGAGGATGCTAATCCATAAGCGGGAACTCAACTAACGGAAAAACCCGCAGTTCCAGCCCACTGCATCGACGCTACCCATATGGGCTACTCCGGATTACCCGTGCCGGCTATAGACGCATGCGGGTGCCCTTGATTTTAATAGGGTCACTTCGCCAGTCCGCCCAAAACTCGACCACCGCATGTCTGCCGCCCCGCTTCACGATCCACTGCGCCCGCCGCTGGCCAACGCCACGACCGAGGTGCGCAACACCACCTGCTACATGTGCGCCTGCCGCTGCGGCATCCGCGTGCATTTGCGCAATGGTGAAGTGCGCTACATCGAAGGCAATCCTGAGCACCCGTTGAATCAGGGCGTGATCTGCGCCAAAGGTTCATCGGGCATCATGAAGCAATATTCGCCCGCCCGCCTGACCCAGCCGCTCAAGCGCAAGCCCGGAACAGAGCGCGGCGAAGGACAGTTCGTTCCCATCAGTTGGGATGAGGCGTTCTCCACGCTGGAACAAAGACTGCAGAAGATTCGCGCCACGGATCCGAAGATGTTCGCACTTTTCACCGGGCGAGATCAGATGCAGGCGCTGACCGGACTGTTTGCGCGCCAGTTCGGCACGCCCAATTACGCAGCCCATGGCGGCTTTTGCTCGGTCAACATGGCCGCGGGAATGATTTACACCATTGGCGGTTCGTTCTGGGAATTCGGCGGTCCGGATCTGGACCGCGCCAAGCTGTTTGTCATGATCGGCACGGCCGAAGACCATCACTCCAATCCCATGAAGGTGGCACTGTCCAAGTTCAAGCGCAACGGCGGACGCTTTGTCTCCATCAACCCGGTGCGCACCGGCTATTCGGCCATAGCCGACGAGTGGGTTCCGATCAAGCCCGGAACCGACGGCGCCCTGCTGCTGGCGCTGATCCACGAACTCATCAAGCAGGGCCTGTACGACCGCGAATTCCTGGCGCGCTACACCAACGCGGGCCAACTGGTGAACCAGGACGCGGCCAGTGACGACCTGGGAATGATGCTGCGCAACCTGGAAGGCGATGTGGTCAATCCGCTGCGTCCGGCCAACTTTTTCTGGTGGGACCGTCTCACCGATCAGGCCGTAGCCGACCACACGGAAGGCGCGGACCCGGCCCTGCTGGGGCGCTTCAAGATGGCCGACGGCACGCCCGCCGTGCCCGCGTTTCAGTTGCTGGAAGAACGCGTCAAGCCCTACACACCGGAATGGGCCGAAGGCATTACCGGGATTGCGGCGGCGACCATACGGCGCCTGGCGCACGAGATGGGCATCACCGCGCGGGATCAGAAAATCGAGCTGCCTATTCCCTGGACCGATTGTTGGGGCAAACGCCACGAATCGGTCAAAGGCAACCCGGTGGCGTTTCATGCGATGCGCGGCCTGGCGGCGCATTCCAACGGTTTCCAGACCATCCGTTCGCTCTCGATTCTGATGTCCATGCTGGGCACGATCGACCGGCCCGGAGGCTTTCGGCACAAGGCGCCCTACCCGCGCGCCGTGCCGCCCAATGCGCGCCCACCCAAGGGGCCACAAGCGGTCAAGCCCAACACCCCGCTGGACGGTGCGCCGCTGGGCTGGCCCGAAAGCCCGGACGATCTGTTTGTGGACGATCAAGGCCAGCCGGTGCGCATCGACAAGGGCTTCTCCTGGGAACATCCGCTGTCGGCGCACGGTCTGATGCACAACGTCATCACCAACGCCTGGCGTGGCGACCCCTACCGCATCGACACCCTGCTGATCTTCATGGCGAACATGGCGTGGAACTCCACCATGAACACCTCCGAGGTGCGCAAGATGCTCAACGACAAGCACGTCGATGGTGAGAACAAGGGCGAGTACAAGATTCCCTTCCTGGTGGTGTGCGACGCCTTCCAGTCGGAAATGACGGCCTTTGCCGATCTGATCCTGCCCGACACCACCTACCTGGAGCGGCACGACTGCATGTCCATGCTGGACCGCCCGATCTCGGAATTCGACGGTCCGGCGGATTCGGTGCGGATACCGGTGCTGGCGCCCAAAGGCGAGTGCAAGCCGTTTCAGGAGGTGCTGGTCGAGTTGGCGGGTCGTTTGAAGTTCCCCGCTTTCACCCACGCTGATGGAACGCGCAAGTTCAAGAACTACCCCGATTTCATCGTCAACTACGAAACCGCACCGGGCTCGGGCATCGGTTTTCTGGCGGGCTGGCGCGGCAAGGGCGGCGAAAAGTCCATGCGCGGCGAGCCCAATCCCAAGCAGTGGGAAATGTACGAAAAGAACAACTGCGTGTTCCATCACGAGATGCCGCTGGAATACCAGTACATGCGCAACTGGAACCGCGGCTACATGGAGTGGGCGCAGAAGATGGGCATCCGGCGCGATCAGGACCCGATCGTGATCCACATCTACTCCGAATTTTTGCAGGGTTTTCGGCGCGCGGCCCAGGGCAAACGACCCGGAAAACAGCCGCCCGAGCATCTGCGCAAACGCGTGGAAACCTACTTCGACCCGCTGCCGTTTTACTACGTGCCACTGGAAGAGCAGGCCACCGACACGGCCAAATATCCGCTCAACGCCATCACCCAGCGCCCCATGGCGATGTACCACTCCTGGGACTCGCAAAACGCCTGGCTGCGCCAGATTCACACGCACAACTATTTGTTCGTGAACCCCAAAACCGCCAGCGCTGAAGGCATAGCCGACGGCGGCTGGATGTGGGTGGAGTCGCAATGGGGCAAGGTGCGCTGCATGTGCCGTTACTCGGAAGCGGTGGAGCCCGGCACGGTCTGGACCTGGAACGCCATCGGCAAGTCCGCTGGCGCCTGGAACCTTACGCCGGACGCGAACGAATCGCAGCGGGGATTCTTGTTGAACCACCTGATATCGGAAGAGTTGCCCGCGTCTGCTGCAGGAGCCAACCTGTCCAACTCGGACCCGATCACCGGACAGGCCGCGTGGTACGACGTGCGCGTGCGCATTTTCAGGGCACAGGAAGACGAACCCGCGCAGAGCTGGCCGCAGTTCCAGGCCGTTCCCGCAGCCCCTGGGGTGCAGCAGGTCGTGCCGCGCTGGCAAGCCTGGTTTGCGGGGCGGGGAGAACGCAAATGACTCAGCTCGCGTTGGTCATCGACCTGAATGTCTGCGTGGGCTGCCACGCCTGCGTCACCAGTTGCAAGCAATGGAACACCTCCGGCACAGCGGGCGCGCTGGCGGATCTCAACCCCTACGGCGCGGACCCGAACGGCACGTTCTTCAACCGCGTGCAGACCTTTGAGGTAGGCGAATTCCCGAACACGCAAACGGTGCACTTCCCCAAGTCCTGTCTGCACTGCGAAGACCCACCCTGCGTTCCCGTGTGCCCCACGGGCGCCAGCTACAAGCGCGCAGAAGACGGCATCGTGTTGGTGGACTACGACAAATGCATCGGCTGCAAATATTGCAGTTGGGCCTGCCCCTACGGTGCGCGCGAGTTCGACGAACAGCGCAAGGTCATGACCAAGTGCACGCTGTGCGTGGACCGCGTCACCGACACCGCGCTGCCCCAAACTGAGCGCAAACCCGCCTGCGTCCTGGCATGTCCGACCAGTGCGCGTTTGTTCGGTGACGTGCACGATCCCGAGTCCGTGGTCTCCAAGGCCATTGCAGAACGTGGCGGCTACCAGCTCATGCCCGAATGGGGAACGCGCCCGGCCAACCATTACCTGCCCCGACGCAAGACCGAAATGCGTATCCACCCCGAAGACCTGGAGCGCGTGGACAACCCGCTCAAGATCGACGGCAAGCAGCCCGAACACACGCACCGTGATCCGGGGCGCGAAGACTTCGCCACCTGAACCCGAAACCGCACCCATGCAACCCGCTTTTTCCGTCATCTTTCTGACCACCCTCATCGGCGCCGCGCAGGGCCTGTTTCTCGCGCTGTACGCCACCGATGTTGCGGGCCTGGGGGACCTGGCGCCACCGGACAGCCGCCTCTTTTTGCTCGTGGGCAGCCTGCTCGCACTGTTGCTCACCGGCTTGGGGCTTATCGCTTCATTTTTTCATCTGGGTCATCCCGAGCGCGCCTGGCGCTCGGCCGCCATGTGGCGCACCTCCTGGCTGTCGCGTGAAGTCATTGCCCTGCCCTTGTTCATGCTGGGCTTGTTCCTCTACGGCAGCGCCCACTTGCTGGGTTGGAACGGCACAGGGATCCTGGGAGCCGTGGTCGTCGTGCTGTGCCTGGCGCTGTTCGTGTGCACCGCCATGATCTACGCCTCCGTCCGTTTTCTGCAGGAGTGGGCGAGTCCACTGACCCTGCTGAACTACTTTTTTTTGGGCTGCACCTCGGGTCTGACGCTGGCCACGTTGCTGGCAGCTGCTTTGGGAGCGAGCAGTCTGGTTGCGCCCTACGCACTCGCCGCCACGTGGTTGACTTTGATGGCCTGTGTCAGCCGCAGCGCTTCGCTCTTGCGCAACGCGCGGCTCAGACCCAAATCCACTTTGCAAAGTGCCATCGGCATCAAGCATCCGCGCATCGCGCAAAAGGCGCAGGGCTTCATGGGTGGCTCGTTCAATACGCGCGAGTTCTTCCATGGCCGAAGCGTCGCGCTGCTGCGCTCGGTGAAGTGGACTTTTTTGCTGTTGGTGTTTGTGCTGCCGCCCCTGTGTCTGGTGGCTGGAGTAATGTCATCTTCCACAGCCCTGTTGTGCGTCGCCTTCGTGCTGCAGTACCTTGGCCTGCTGGCGGAGCGATGGTTCTTTTTTGCGCAGGCCAATCACCCGCAGAATTTGTACTATCAAACCATTTCCTGAAGAGCGCTTATCAATGGACAAACGGTCACTCCCCTCTTTGGCGACTTTGCGCCAGGCAGGGATGGCGCTGGCCTTCTTTCTGGCGCTGACGGCCCCGGCCTACGCCGCTGTCAGCGCGGTGCCTGCCAGCACGATACCCTGGTGGTTTTGGCCACTGGCGCTGTTTATCACCTGCTTTTTCATCGGCATCGTGGCGGTGCCGGCGGGTATTGGTGGGGGTACGCTGTTCGTCCCCATCATCGGCGGTTTCTTCCCCTTCCATCTGGATTTCGTTCGCGCCTCGGGCTTGCTGGTGGCGCTGGCCAGTGCGCTTGCGGCCGGACCGCCCCTGCTGCGCGGCGGTCTGGCGAACCTGCGTCTGGCCCTGCCGCTGGCACTGCTGGCATCCATCAGCTCCATCGCGGGTGCCATGCTCGGGATGGTGCTTCCGGCCGCGACCATCCAGACCGCCCTGGGCGCGATTGTGCTGGGTATTGTGCTGCTCATGCTGGTGACCAAGAAGTCCGAGTTTCCTCACATCGCTCAGCCCGACCCGCTGTCGGCGGCACTCGGGATTCACGGGGTGTTTGTCGACGGCGCTACCGGTCGCGCCATGGATTGGCAGGTACATCGCACACCGCTGGGTCTGCTGCTGTTTCTGTTCATCGGCTTGTTGGGGGGGCTCTTTGGCATCGGTGCGGGCTGGGCCAACGTTCCCGTGCTCAATATGCTGATGGGCGTACCGCTCAAAGTATCGGCCGGTACTTCGGGACTGATACTTTCTCTGGCAAGTTCGTCGGCGAGTTGGTACTACCTGAACGAAGGCGCGGTGCTGCCCATGATCGCCGTTCCCTCGGTGGTGGGGATGATGCTGGGCGCTCGCATCGGGGCGCGCCTGCTGCACGTGCTCAAAGGCTCGGTGATCCGCAAGATGGTCATTACCCTGCTGCTGTTTGCCGGTGTGCGCGCCCTGCTCAAGGGCCTGGGCATTTGGGTTTGAAGGTGAACCATTCATGAGCCACGCAAACGCCAGCCATGCGCAAGAGCAGCAAGCAGAAGCTGAGCGCTACGCCATTTATCTGATCTGGGTGACGCGCCTCGGACTGGTGGCGCTGGTACTGAGTTTCACCGCCTACCTGTTCGGCATGCTCAGTCCACATGTTCCCGTGGAGCAACTTCCCAGCGTCTGGAGCCTGCCTTTGGACGACTACCTGAAACGCACGGCAACGCCAACCGGCTGGGGTTGGCTGGCGCTGGCGGGAACCGGGGATCTCTCCAACCTGATCGGCATCGCCTTGCTGGTCAGCGCATCGTTGCCGCCCTTGCTGGGTCTGATTCCCCTGTACCTGCAAAGACGCGACTATGTCTATGCCGGAATTTGCGCCTTGATCGCGCTGGTGCTGGCACTGGCGGCTTCAGGCCTGCTCACCGGAGGGTAGTGACATGGCCGAGTTGTTCCAGCGCCTGTTGCTCGCCACCGAGCACACCGAATTCGATGCCGGAGCCGAGCGCGTGGCCCTGGCCATGGCGCAACGCTGCCAACTGCCGCTGGCGGTCGTTTTGCCGCTGGTAAGCAATCCGGAATACGAGGCGCTGGCGCCCCAGATCGCGGCAAGCGCCGAGCGCGACGCGGCCTCCAAGGTCGTCCAACTGCGTTCTCACGCCCACACCGCCGGGGTGGTCATGGATTTGTGCGTGCGTCGCGGTGAAGAGCCCTACCTCGAAATCGTCGCGCAAGCCCGTGAAAAGGCGAGCGACCTCATCATCATCCGGCGCCGTGGCAAAAGAGGATTCCTGGCAAACCTGCTGGTGGGCGAAATGGTGAGCAAGGTGGTGGCTCATGCCCCCTGCCATGTGTTGATCGTTCCAAAGGAAGCTCGCCTGTGGCGCCACTGCGTGGTGGCGGCAGCAGAGCCGTCCGCGCAAGGGCGTCAGGTCGTCTCCACCGCTGTCGCCGTCGCCGCTCAATGTGCCTTGCCGCTGCATCTGGTGAGCGTCATCCCCGCAGAAGGAATGCGGCCACAGGCGGACGCCTTCGTGACCGAGATGTTGACTCAGGCACAACTCGGCGGCGTGGCCGCTCAGGGCGAGGTACGAATCGGCAAGCCCTTCACAGAAATTCTGGCTGCGGCGACCCATCGTGGGGCCGACCTGATTGTCATGGGCAGCCGCGGCGACAAACGCATCAGTCGCGCGCTGGTGGGTGGCGTGGCGCAAAAGGTGATGGGTCTGTTCGAACACCCGGTGTTGGTTCTGCACTTCTAACAAGCAACAGGTTTTAACAACATGAGCGACGCACTGAACTACCTGCTCAAAGCCCGCCCCGACGCGCTGAGCCACTACTTTGCCTTTCTGAAAGATGCCGGGAAGCATCTGGACCCCAAGACGCGAAACCTGATCTCGGTCATCACCAAGGTGCACGCACAAACCGAGCGCGGCTTGCGTCAATACCTGGGGCGCGCACTGCGCGAGGGCTGCACACCGATGGAAGTTCTGGACGCGCTGTTGATGGCGTTTCCCGCGCTGGGCTTGGCCAAAATCATCTGGGCTGTGGACATCATTCTTGACATGAACATCCCCGGATTTGCGCCCGAAGCCTTGACCAGCCTGGGACAGTGGCACGACGTGATGGCCAGTGCCGAAGTGAAGGACGACGAAGTCACGCGCACCGAATGCGACGACCGTGGTCTGTTCGTGTACCGCAGCAAAAAGACCTACCAAGTGTTTGACAGTCGTTGCCCGCACCAGAGCACCGACATTCCCCAGCTTGCGCTCAAGGGAAGCACCCTGACCTGCCCCAAGCACGGTTGGGAGTTCGACGCCAAAAGCGGCGACTGCATCAAAAAGGGCAATAGCCCGCTCAAGCGCATCGAGTCCAAAGTGGTCAAAGGCCGTTTGCTGGCCTTCTGGTAATCCCCGCAACTGCACTCACCCACGCCCCCCGATCGATCACCGTTCCCCCTGTTCCCCCTGTTCCCCCTGTTCCCACCACCCGCGCTTTCCTTCATTAAAACTATCGGAGACTCCCATGAACGCATCCAGAAAACTGCTCACCCTGACCCCCCTTTGCGCCCTGCTTGCCGCCGGATCCGCGTATGCCACCAACGGCTATTTTCCGCACGGCTACGGCATGAAGTCAGACGGCATGGGTGGGGCTGCAACGGCCCTGGCCCAGGACAGCTATGGCGGCGCCAACAATCCAGCCAGCATGGTCTGGGCTGGCTCACGTGTGGACGTGGGAGGGACTTGGTTCAAACCGGTGCGTGATGCCGAACGAACGGGCTCGGCCATTCCCACGCTCAACGGCAAAGTCAACAGTGGTCGCGAGGACTTCCTGGTGCCCGAGTTTGGCTATAACAGCATGATTAACAAGGACCTGTCGGTGGGCGTTTCCGTATACGGAAACGGCGGCATGAACACCAGCTACCCGCAGGGAAGTTTCAATTGCGGTGGCGGCGGTGCGAACATCCTTTGCGGCAGTGGCACGCTGGGTGTAAACCTGATTCAGCTGATCGTGGCGCCCACCGTAGCGTACAAACTCAATGCGCAGAATTCCGTGGGGGCATCGGTCCTGCTGGGCTACCAACGCTTCGCAGTCCAGGGCATTCAGTCCTTTGACAACGCGCCCGGATTCCCGCCCTTTACCGGTGCAAAGGGCAGCGTGACCAACAACGGCGACGACAGCGCCACCGGCGCCGGTGTGCGCGTGGGCTACCAGGGCCACTTGAGTGACGCCTTCTCGGTCGGCGCCTCGTATTCCACAAAAGTCAGCATGAGCAAGTTCGACAAGTACAAGGGCCTGTTCGCCGGTTCCGGTGGCTTTGACATTCCATCCAACTACAGCGTCGGCTTGGCGTTTATGCCCAATGCCCAATGGACCGTTGCACTGGACTATGGGCGCATCAACTACAGCGCTGTGGCCGCAGTGGGCAATCAGAGCATGCCGGTCGCACCCCTGGGTGCCGCCAACGGCCCTGGCTTCGGCTGGAAAGGCATCAACGTGCTTAAGCTGGGTTTAGCCTGGGCCATGAACCCCGATTTGACGCTGCGCGTGGGCTACAACAAAGGCGACAACCCCATCACCGCCAGTAACGTCACATTCAACATTCTGGCGCCAGGCGTGATCACCACCCACTACACCGCGGGCTTCACTTACGCCTTGGCCAAAGACAGCGAAATCAGCGCAGCGCTGATGGTTGCGCCACGCGTCACCGTCACCGGACCCTCGCTGTTCAACGGCTTCATGGGCGGTGCGGCCGGCAATGAAACCATTGGCATGCGGCAGTCGTCGCTGGGTCTGGCGTACAGCCGCAAGTTCTGATAGCGTTCAAGAGCGCAAGTTCTGCTTTAACAACAGGAGACAAGATGGCACACATCATCATCATGGGAGCAGGCATCGGCGGCATGCCGGCAGCCTTCGAAATGCGCGCGGCGTTGCCCCAGGAGCACCGCATCACGGTTGTCAGCGCCGTCGATTACTTTCAGTTCACCCCTTCCAACCCCTGGTTGGCGGTGGGCTGGCGGGACCGAGAAAGCATCACCTTGCCGATTGCCCCTTTGCTGGAAAAGCGAGGGATCAAGTTCATCGCCAAGCCGGTGACAACGATTGACGCGGCAACAAATCGGCTGACCCTTGAAGGCGGCGACACACTGGACTACGACTACCTGGTCATCACCACCGGGCCGAAGTTGTTCTTCGACGAAGTTCCCGGATCGGGGCCGCACGGTGGGCACACGCACTCGGTGTGCACCGTGGGCCATGCGGAGATGTTCTTCAAGGACTATCAGGAATTCCTGAAAAACCCGGGGCCGGTGGTGATCGGCGCCATGCCGTTCGCCAGCTGTTTCGGTCCGGCCTACGAATTCGCCTTCATCCTCGATACCGACCTGCGCCGCCGCAAGCTGCGCCACAAGGTTCCCATGACCTTCGTCACGAGCGAACCCTACATCGGGCACCTGGGCTTGGGCGGCGTGGGCGACTCCAAGTCTATGCTGGAGTCCGAACTGCGCAACCGTGACATGAAATGGATCACCAACGCCAAAACCACCAGAGCCGAAGCGGGCAAGCTGTTTGTGACACAACTGGATGACCACGGCAACCTGTACAAGGAGCATGAGGTGCCGTTCAAGATGTCGATGATGCTGCCTGCATTCAAGGGTGTAGACGCCGTGGCAGCCGTGCCCAATTTATGCAATCCGCGCGGCTTCGTGCTGATCGACGAGTTCCAGCGCAGCAAAGCCTATCGCAACATCTTCTCTGCCGGCGTTTGCGTGGCGATTCCTCCCGTGGAAGCGACCGTGGTGCCCACCGGCGCGCCCAAGACCGGCTACATGATAGAAACCATGGTGAGCGCGATCGTGCACAACATCGCCGACGAACTGGTGGGTAAACCTGTGGTCACGAAAGGCACCTGGAACGCGATCTGTCTGGCAGATTTCGGCGACACGGGAGCCGCCTTTGTGGCCTTGCCGCAAATCCCGCCGCGCAATGTCAATTGGTTCAAAAAGGGCAAGTGGGTACACCTGGCAAAGATCGCCTATGAGAAGTACTTCATGCGCAAATTGAAAACGGGAACTTCCGAGCCGATCTACGAGAAATACGTGCTCAAGGCGCTGGGGATCGTACGGCTGATGCGCTAGACAGGGAACGGCCGTCAGACGCGGCATCTGGAAACCCGGGACAATAGCCGTATGAAGCACCTCCTACCCAAAGAAGCCTGGAACCTGCTCCAAGGCCAGCCCAGCGCCCTATTTCTGGACGTGCGCATGGAAGTTGAATCCAGGTATGTGGGGCGCCCTCCCGGGGTGGTCAACATCCCATGGATAGAGTTCCCCGAGACAAAACCCGATGTCCAGGGTTTTGTCGCGGCCGTGCAAGCGCTCGCCACCGGTCGTGATCAAACCATCGTGCTCATTTGCCGCAGCGGAGAGCGCACGGTGGATGCCGGCATCGCGCTGGAGCGGGCCGGCTATGTTGACATCATCAACGTGCTCGAAGGATTCGAGGGAGAACGTGATGACGACGGCCACCGCGGCACCGAGAGTGGCTGGCGCTTTGACGGACTGCCCTGGACTCAGTCCTAGGCTGAACTCTTGCAGTTGGCGTCTACCCCATCAAGTCCGCATCATTCACTGGGGCGCGATCCAAGTGGTATAGAAAGAAGATCAGCAGCGTGGTGGCTCCTATCAGGAACAGTGGACCAAACAACCAGAACAACAGTGGTACCGTGAAGTAGTACGCACGCATGCCGATGCGATAAAAAATACCGGCGCGGTTCAACTGCGCCACGACGTGTCGGGGTTGGGTGCATTCCAGATGACGCTCCAGAGGTACGTTGATCGAGTAGCCGATGTGATGGAACAGACGCACCGACATTGAAAAGGCAAAGAACGCTGTGAGCAGGTCGAACAGCATCATCATCAGTTTGAACAGCCACATCTCGGCGCTGATGTGACCCAGAAAATTGAGTGAAAGCCAGGTGCCAGAGAGCTTGTCGCCCTGTGCGCTCAGCGTCAGAACTCCAATGATCAGCAGCACAGCGGTCGACGCCATGAAGCTGGCTGCCATGGTGGAGTTGCGCAGAGTCTGCACGGCCAATATGTCGCGGCGCTCGCGCATGACGCTCTCAACCCAGGCCTCGCGGGCCGCCAGCATCACGTCCTGGACGCTACTGGTGGGATGGCGTCTGGTACGCCAGCTCAGATAGACCTGATAGCCCATCATCGCCGCTGCGCACAGGACAAAGCATAGAAGATCAACGGCGTGGTTATCAACGAATTCGCGCAAGAAGTGATTCTCCCAGTTACCCATCCTTCAACGCAGCGCGCGCCTGCGCCAAGCGCTCGTCCAGATAGGCGCCATAAAAGTCCGACAGGCTGCCACCCACCAGACGCGGCGCGAGCTCGCGTCCCTCACGCCCAAAGAACAGCACGGTGGGCGCCGTCTTGACTTGCCATGCGCGCACCAGCTGCTCGTGGGTCGAAGCCTTGCCATCGAAATCCAGCAATCCGGTGCTGACGTGCATGTCAACTTGCACCCATGGTGTGCCTTGCGCGCGTAGCGGTTCAAGGTAGTTCTCTCGGGCAACCCGGCAAAACGGACAGCCCTCAAGACTGACCAAGACCAGCAAGGGGTTGCCGCTTTGCAACGCGTGAGACAGCGCGTCGCGCAAGGATGTAGCGCGTGGCGGCACCACGGGTTTGGCCTGAACTGCCCGCGCAGCGGCCATCGACAAACTCAGGGTCAGAAATACCCGTCGGGATAAACCGGAGGCGAACGATGCGGCGATTGGCGTAGTACTCATGGAGGCTCGTGTTCCATCAACAGATAGGTGTTGTAGGCGTTGATGCGATTTGCCACTTTGAATAGCGGCAGCTGTTCGAAACGGCTCCAGTCTACGGCGGCATAAGCGTCCTCAAACGGCTCCATCTGGCGCGCCGCCTGACCCATCGTCGCACGCAAGTAGGTCAGATAGTCGCGTGTGAGTAGCGTGTCACTTCGCGCGTCCTTGGACAATGGACCGTGACCCGGGACAATGACGCTGGCATCCAGATCCAGCAAGGCATCCAGGGCCTTGACCCAGCGACCGCTGTCGGCCTGTCCGACAAAGGGCACGCGACCACGAAACACCAGATCGCCCGCGAACAACAGTTTCTTCTGGGGCACGTACACGACGAGGTCTTCCGGTGTGTGCGCCGGGCCCATGGCCTTGACCTGGAATTGCACCCCTCCAACCACGAAAGCCTTGTCGCCAACCAACCATTCATCGGCGACCATCATCTGCGTACTCTCGTTTATCCAGGGAGCCAATTCCTGGCGCGAAACCTCCATTCTGGAGTGCGCGGCTTCCGAATTTAGGTAGCTTCGCGCAGCTTGATGCGCAACGATGTGCGCCCCCTCGGCCTTGAAGGCCTGCAAGCCGTAGATGTGGTCCGGGTGGTAATGCGTCACGATCAACAGCACCACGGGCTGGCGCGTCTTCAGGCGGATTTGCTCCAGCAAGCGCTTCGCCAACGCGGGCGAGCCCAGGGAATCGATCACCACGACGCCCTGCGGGGTCACGACAAAGCCGGCGTTGGAAATGAAATTCTGGTTTCCCGACGACCCCGGCGCTGACAGACCTTGCACATACCAAGCCCCTGCGGCCGCCTCCTGCGCCACCATAGATGGTTGCTCCGCCGTGTGCACACTGAACGCCACCAGCAGGCCCAGCGTGGCAATGCCTATCGAAAGCGATGCGTGACGGAGCTTGGAAGGAGTCATGCGCGACATTCGTTTGTTGGATTAAGACGGCACCCTGGCGTCCGCAGGGTACAAGTGCAAGGCCAGTTGTATTGAATTCAGGGTGCCCAATACAAAGAAGTGTGCCATGTATTTTCGCCCTTACTTTGGTGCCATGCCGTCCCAGGCTTGGAGCACCTCGGCTGTGTGCATCAGGGCGGGGCCGCCGCCCATGTAGACGCAGACGCCGAGCATTTCCTCCAACTCGGCGCGCGTGCATTGCAGTTTGTGCAAGGCCTTGACGTGAAAGCCAATGCAGCCGGAGCAGCCTTGTGTGACGCCGATCGCCAAAGCGATCAACTCCTTGTGCTTGGCGCTGACGGCACCTTCGGCCATGGCCGCGCGCGCCAATTGCCCGAAGCCCTGCATGGTCTCGGGCTGTGCCTTTCGAAACGGTGCCAGACTTTCGTTGATTTCCTGTATCAGGCCGGTGTGGTCAAAGTTGCTCATGGTTTGTGGTTGGTTAGTGCGTTGTGGATAGAGAAGCGGGGAAGCCGGCTATTGCACCCGTGTGAAGGCGCTGCGATTCTTGGCCGTGCGCTCGTACTGGCATGCAATATTGCAGCAGACCAGATCGCACAGCTCATACACGGATTCATCGGCGACGCGGTAATAAACGCTGGTGCCGCGGCCTTCGCGTGCCAGAAAACCGTGCTTGGTCAGCATCGCCAGATGGCGCGAGATGTTCGCCGCAGTGAAACCACAAAGCTCCGCCAACTCACCCACATTGCGTTCTGTGCCCCGCAACAAGTTGAGAATGAGCAGCCGCGTCGGTTCCGACAGAATCTGAAAATACGCTGCAACTTCCTGCAGCGCCTCGATTGGCATGTTCTTCATGGACGATTGGGACTGGATGGAAGTAGTAGTCATTTTAGAGTCGTCAAATTCAGTGTGGCGGCGCCATCCGGCCAAATTGCAGTACACTCGCTTGACTATTTAGCAGATTAGTTGAATAATTGTATACATTGAAGCAAAGTTTGACAAGCCCATGAAAAACCTGACCTCTAAAACTCGACTTCTGGCCGCTGCCGCCCTGTCTTGCTGCCTGGGATTTTCAGCCGCTGGCGCTGCCGAGCGCACTGCGCTGGTGACGGTGCCCGTCAAAGCCTCTGGCAGCGCAGTTGCCGCCAGCGCCAGCTTTGACGGCGTGGTGGAGGCGGTGCGGCAAACGGTGGTGTCGGCCCAAGTGGCGGGTGCGATCGTGGCGCTCAACGTCAAGGCGGGTGACGCGGTCAAGGCCGGACAGGTGCTGCTGCGCATTGACGCCCGTGCCGCCAGCGAGGGCGCCGCAGCAAGTGCAGCGCAGGTGGAAGCGGCGCGCGCCAGCATGAATGTCGCCGCCAAGGACTACGAGCGTCAAAAACAGCTCTTCCAAAAGCAGTACATCAGCCAGTCTGGGCTCGACCGCGCGCAGGCGCAGTTGGAGGCGACGCAGGCCCAGGTGCGCGCCTTGCAGGCCCAGTCGGGCGCCGCCATCGCACAGTCGGGATTCTTTGTTGTGACCGCACCCTACGCCGGCATAGTGAGCGAAGTCCCGGTGGCTTTGGGCGACATGGCGATGCCGGGTCGCCCCTTGTTCACGCTCTACGATCCTGCGGCTCTCAGGGTCACCGTTTCGTTGCCTCAATCGGTAGTGACCGGCATCGCAGACAGCTCCGGTGTGCATTTGGAAATACCGGGAATGGTTGCGCCGTCGGGCCTGTTCAAGCCGGGCCAGATACAGGTATTGCCCACTGTGGATGCTGCGACCCACACCGTGCAGGTTCGCCTGGCGTTGCCCCCTAGCCTGATGGGCGCTAGGCCCGGAATATTCGCACGCGCCTGGCTGCCCGCCGTTGCCGGTGCGAGCGCGGATGTAAAGCTCTTTATCCCCACCAGCGCAGTTGTGCACCGGTCAGAAATGACCGGCATCTATGTGCTCGACAGCAAGGGCCAGGCCCTGCTGCGCCAGGTGCGGTTGGGCCAGATGCAGGGCGGTGAAGTCGAAGTCCTGAGCGGCGTTCAACCTGGTGAGCAGGTTGCCGTCAACCCACAGGCTGCGGCCAGGGCGCGCTGACATGAGCCAGCCCTCTCAATTAGGCGTTTCCGGACGCATTGCCGCGCTGTTCCAGAGCGCGCAGATCACGCCGTTGCTGGCGCTGGTGGCGCTGTTGCTGGGCTTCTTCGCGGTGCTGGTCACGCCGCGCGAGGAAGAGCCGCAGATCAACGTCACCATGGCCAACGTGCTGATCCCGTTCCCAGGGGCCTCGGCGCGCGACGTGGAGCAGATGGTGGCAGGCCCGGCCGAGCAGGTTCTGGCACAGATCTCGGGCATCGAGCATGTGATGTCGGTGTCGCGCCCCGGCCTGGCCATCATCACGGTGCAGTTCAAGGTGGGCGTGGCGCGCACCGAGGCGCTGGTGCGCCTGTACGACACCGTGAACTCGAACGCCGACTGGTTGCCCAAAGACCTGGGCGTGCTCGCACCCATCATCAAGCCCAAAGGCATCGACGATGTGCCCATCGTCACGCTCACGCTCTTTGATAGGAGCGCAGCCGCCGGCGCCTTCGATCTGGAGCGCGTCGCGCACAGCATGGAGGCGGAACTTAAACGCGTCGCCGGTACACGCGAAGTGACAACGATCGGTGGACCCGGCCGCGCAGTCATGGTGGAAATCGACCCCGCTCGCATGGCGGGTTCCGGTGTGACCGTGCCGGATCTGCGCCAGGCGCTGCTGTCGGCCAACCTGGGCTTGCCCGTGGGCGAACTGATTGCAGGCAACCATTCCGTGGCCATCGAATCCGGTCCGTTCCTGCATCAGGCGAGCGACGTGGCCGACCTGGTGGTGGCCGTGCACAACGCCCGCCCGGTGTTCCTGCGCGACGTGGCCAACGTGCGCGACGGCGCCATGCCGCCCAGCCGCTATGTCTGGCACGGCGTGGCCGGCGTCGATGGCGCGGCGGGCGCGGAGTATCCGGCCGTTACGCTGTCGATCACGAAGAAGGCGGGCGAGAACGCGATCTCTGTGGCCAATGCCGTGATGCGCCGCGTCGAAGTGCTGCGCAACACCGTCATCCCGGCCAACGTGCAGGTGGCAGAGACGCGCAACTACGGCGCCACCGCCAACGACAAGGCGCAAAAGCTCATCACCAAGTTGCTGTTCGCCACCGCCTCGGTGGTGGCGCTGGTGTTCATCGCCTTGGGCAAGCGCGAGGCCGCGATCGTCGGCAGCGCCGTGATCCTGACGCTCACCGTGACGCTGTTCGCGTCCTGGGCCTGGGGCTTCACGCTGAACCGCGTGTCGCTGTTTGCGCTGATCTTCTCCATCGGCATCCTGGTGGACGACGCGATCGTCGTAGTCGAAAACATCCACCGGCACCAGCAGCACCATCCGCATCGAACGCTCGCGCAGATCATTCCGGGCGCTGTGGACGAAGTGGGCGGCCCCACCATCCTGGCCACTTTCACGGTGATCGCCGCGCTGTTGCCCATGGCCTTTGTCTCGGGTCTGATGGGCCCCTACATGAGCCCGATTCCGATCAACGCCAGCATGGGCATGCTGCTGTCGCTGGCCATCGCCTTCATCGTCACGCCCTGGTTGGCGCGCCTGTGGATGAAGTCCTCCGCCGGTCATGGCAAAAACGGAACAGACGGCGAACGCGATGTCGCGGTGCACGCCCCAGGCCACGGTCTCGCGGGCAAGCTCGGCCCGGTGTTCGAGCGCCTGTTCAAGCCGCTGCTGGACGAACAGCATGGCAAGAAGAACCGCCGCTTGCTGGGCCTGGGCATCGCGGTGCTGATTGCGATTTCGCTCGTCCTGCCCGCCACCGGTCTGGTGATGCTCAAGATGCTGCCCTTTGACAACAAGTCGGAGTTTCAGGTCATCGTCGACATGCCCGCAGGCACGCCGGTGGAGCAGACCGCCGCCGTGTTGCACGAGCTCGGCGCCTATCTGGCCACCGTGCCCGAGGTCACCGACTACCAGGCCTACGCCGGCACCGCGGCGCCCATCAACTTCAACGGCCTGGTGCGCCAGTACTACCTGCGCGCCGGCGGCGACGTGGGTGACCTGCAGGTGAATCTGGTGGACAAGCACGCGCGCAAGGCGCAAAGCCACGCCATTGCCGCGCGAGTACGGCCCGAGCTGCAAAAGATAGGCAAGCGCTTTGGCGCCAACGTGAAGATCGTCGAAGTGCCACCGGGCCCGCCCGTGCTCTCGCCCATCGTGGCCGAGATCTACGGGCCTGAAAGTTCGGGCCGGCTCCAGGTGGCCAAGGCGGTGCGCGCCGTGTTTGAGCACACGCCCGATGTGGTGGACGTGGACGACAGCAGCATCGCCGCGGCACCCAAGACGCTGTTGCTGGTGGATCGCCGCAAGGCCGCCATGCTGGGCGTGCCGCAGCAGGCGATCGTGAGCACGTTGCGTGCGGGATTGGCGGGCGAGGCCACGGCCTACCTGCACGACGAGAGCAAGTACCCGGCCGCGGCGGTGTTGCAGTTGCCACCGGAGCGCCACGGTGACCTGAATGCCTTGTTGCAATTGAGCGTGCGCAGCGCCCAGGGCAAGCTGGTGCCGATCCGTGAGCTGGTGACATTGACTGACTCCGTGCGCGAGCAGCCGGTGTATCACAAGGACTTGCTGCCGGTGAACTTCGTCGTCGCCGACATGGCGGGCCAACTCGACAGCCCGCTGTACGGCGTGTTCTCCATGCGCAGCGAACTGGCGAAGATCGCCACACCCGGCGGCGGCACACTGGTCGAATACTTCATTCATCAGCCCGAAGACACCTACCGCGAGTACGCGCTGAAATGGGACGGCGAGTCGCAGATCACCTACGAAACCTTCCGCGACATGGGTGCCGCCTACGGCGTGGGCCTGATCCTGATCTACCTGCTGGTGGTGGCGCAGTTCGGCTCCTACCTCACGCCGCTGATCATCATGGCGCCGATCCCGCTGACCATCATCGGTGTGATGCCGGGCCACGCGCTGCTGGGCGCGCAGTACACCGCCACCAGCATGATCGGCATGATCGCGCTGGCCGGGATCATCGTGCGCAATTCCATCTTGCTGGTGGACTTCATCAACCTGCAGGTGCGCGAAGGCGTGGACTTCAAGCGCGCCATTGTTCACTCCGCCGTGACGCGGGCGCAGCCCATCGTCTTGACGGGGCTGGCGGCGATGCTGGGTGCCTTCTTCATCCTGGACGACCCCATTTTCAACGGCCTTGCGATCTCGCTGATCTTCGGCATCTTCGTCTCCACCGTGCTGACGCTGGTGGTGATTCCCACGCTTTACTACATGGCCTACCGCAGCACGCTGGGCCAGCCCAAGCCTGCCTAAATATTTTCAACCGCTCCATTCACTTCACAAGGAAACTCCCATGAAATCCTGGCAAATCGTGCGACTTGTCGCTGGCACCTTCATCCTGCTGTCGCTGGCTCTTGGCATACCCGGCAGCCCGATCTTCGTCAGCCAATGGTGGCTGGCCTTCACCGCCTTTGTCGGCGCCAACCTGCTGCAAAGCGCGCTCACCCGTTGGTGTCTGATGGACAGCATCCTGCGCAAACTCGGTGTTGAACCCGGCTGTTAAGGAGAGGCACGATGCAACTGGTTTGCCCCCAATGCGGCGTCAAGAACCGCGTTTCACCCGACAAGCTCACGCATGAACTGGCCTGTGGCCGCTGTGGCGCAGACATCATGGCCGCCGTGCCAGCGCCGTTGGATGACGCGTCCTTGGTTTCCTTCATTGTCGGTACCGAACTGCCGGTGGTAGTGGACTTCTGGGCCGACTGGTGTGGCCCTTGCAAGATGATGGCGCCGCACTTTGCGCAGGTAGCACACCAGATGCCCCAAGTGCGCTTCGTCAAGGTGGACACCGAGGCCGCGCCCCAAGCCAGTGCGCGCTACGCGATCCGCAGCATTCCTACCCTGATCCTGTTTCTGGCAGGAAAGGAAGCTGCGCGAATGTCTGGAGCCCTGTCCGCCAGTGACTTGCAACGCTGGATTCAAACCCATCTGCCACCTGGAGCTCCACCATGAAAGCACTCAAAGCCATCTCCGCCATCACCCTGGCGCTCATGGCGCTGTCGGCGGGGGCCACGGACTTGCTGGAGGTATGGCAGGCCGCCAGCACGCACGACCCCGAGGTGGCGATCTCGCAGGCGGCACGCGCAGCAGGCGCGGCCCGGCGTTCGCAGTCGTCTGCCTTGTGGCGTCCTGCCGTGCGCGTCGATGGTGGCGTGGCCCTGATGAATGCCAATTCGGAGACCGCAGGTGCGCATTTCTCGGCGCCCGGCTTGGGTCAGTCCAATGGCGTTGGGTTCAATACCTCGGTCAACCACGGCACATCGACCAACTTCACGTTCAGCGCGCGTCAGCCGCTGTTCAACCGCGAACTGTCGGCGCAGTCGCGCCAACTCGGCATCGCGGCGGACGCGGCCGAACTCGAATGGAAGTCGATGCGTCAGGAGCTGATCGTGCGCACCGCGCAGCGCTACTTCGACGTGATCCTTGCCGCACGCAAGCTCGAGTTGCTGGCGCAGCAGCAGCAGGCCGTGGACAAGGCGTTGGTGGAAGCGAAGGACAGGTTCGCGTTGGGCGACACGCCCATCACCGACACGCACGAAGCCTCGGCCCGTGCCCAGGCGCTGCAGGCGCAGTGGCTGGGCGCACAGAGCGAGTTGCAGATGGCGCAAACCGCGCTCGCCGACGCAACCGGCCTGGTCTCGCCCCGGCTTCAGCCGCTGTCCGTGGACGGCGTCGTGGATACGACTGACCTGGCTCCTCTGCCGCATTGGCAGGCGCTGGCGCTGGACCAGAACCCCTTGCTGCGCATGCAGATGGCCAATGCCCAGGCGGCACAGGAGGAGGCGCGCAAGTTCAGCGCTGCGGGCGGCACAACGCTCGATCTGGTGGCCCAGGCGGGGCAGCAGCGGCTCAGCGGCAATGGCGACTTTGGCTCGGCCAGCAACACCCAGCGCCAGCAATCGATTGGCGTGCAGTTGACGATCCCGCTCTATACCGGTGGCTATCGCAATGCACGCCAGGAAGAAGCACTGCGCCTCGAAGACAAGGCGCTGGCCGAAGTGGAACGAGCGCGCCAGCAGACCGGCCAGCAAACGCAGGCAGCTTGGCTGGGTTTGCGCACCGGCAGCGCGCGCATCACCGCGCTGGGCGCTTCGCTCAAGGCGACGCGGGCCCGACTCGACGCCACGCGCCTGGGGCGCCAGGTGGGAGACCGCACTACGCTGGATCTGCTGAATGCGGAGAACGACGCCAGCGCTGCCGAATTGGCGTGGCTGCAGGCGCGCGTCGATGTGCTGCTGAACCAGTTACGTCTGCAGGCGCTGGCGGGGGAGTTGGATGAGTCGCGCCTTTCTCCCTTAAATGCACAGCTGCAGCGCTGAGCTAAACCGAAGAAAAGATGAACTGACCGTCGTCGACCTCTCAGAAAGAACACATTGAACTGGCTGAACAAATTGCTATCCCCAGCCCCGAGCATCGAGACTCCACCGTGGGACGCGGATGCGCTCATCATTGACGTACGCAGTGCAGGTGAATTTGCGTCGGGCCACGTTGACGGGGCTTTGAATTTGCCGCTGGATAGGTTTGCGCAGAATCATGTCCAACTCGCCCAGGACAAGGCGAAGCAGGTTGTCCTGTACTGCCGGTCAGGTGCGCGCTCTGGGCAGGCCATGCAATTTCTGAAACAGCAGGGCTATGTGAATGTGATCAATGGTGGCTCGGCAGGTGCTGTCGCGCTTAAAACGAACAGGCCTATCCGCCGACATTAGGCGCATATGCCACTCAAA
>CAIVXG010000128.1 GCA_903909815.1 uncultured beta proteobacterium
ATCACTACACCCTGGTCACGGGCCTGACGCCCGACCATCATGGCGTCATCAACAACACCATGACCGACGACAAGATCCCCGACGTGTTGTTCACGCTCAGCAATCGCGCCGCCTTGGCCGACCGGCGCTGGTGGGACGGCGCCACTCCGCTCTGGGTCAGCGCCGAGCGGCAGGGTCTGAAGACCGCCACCATGTTCTGGCCAGGGTCTGAGACCGATATCCAGGGAGTTCGTCCGCGCGACTGGCTGGTGTACGACCACAACTTTCCCGCTGACGCCCGCGTCGAACAGGTGCTGCAGTGGCTGGACCGGCGGCCCAGCACTCGCCCCGATTTCGTGACCCTGTACTTTGAGGCGGTGGACAGTGCCGGGCACCGCTACGGGCCCGACGCGGCCGAGACCACGGCGGCAGTGGCCAGCATCGATCAGGCGATCGGTCGCCTGATCGACGGTCTGAACACACGCGGCTTGCTGCCGCAAACGAATCTGGTGATCGTGTCGGACCACGGCATGGCCAGCATGTCGCGAGAGCGTGTGGTGCTGCTGGACGAGATGTTGGACATCGCTTCGGTGCAGCGTTTCCTCCCCTATGGCCCGCTGCAGGGCTTCACGCCCCTGCCTGGACAGGAGGCCGAGGTCAAAGCCAGCTTGGCGCAGCCGCATGAACACGTCCAGTGCTGGCCCAAGGGCGACATGCCGGCGCGCTTTGACTATGGCCAGAACGCACGGGTCCCGCCTTTCATCTGTTTGGCCGAGATCGAATGGTCGCTGGCAACGCGCGAATCCCTGCAGCGCAATCCGCCCGGCGGTGGTTCCCACGGCTACGATCCGCAGGACCCCAGGATGGCGGCCCTGTTCATCGCATCGGGCCCGGCCTTTGCGCACGGCGTGCAACTGGGCAGCTTCGCCAACGTCGATGTCTATCCCCTACTGGCGCGCCTGCTGGGCGTCACACCGCAGTCCAACCAAGGGCGGCTGGAGACCTTCACTCCGGTGCTGTCTGTCCGTCCTTATTGATCTTTCCAGAATTCAAGACATCGAATTTGCAAAGATTCCGTCATTGCGATTGCTGCGTCGCTGGCCCGCCACGGCCCTGGTAGCCATGGTCAAGCTGCGCAGGTCCGTGACCCTAAGGCGCGATCAGCTACCGTGATTTGTCATGTCCGCCATGACAACTTCCCCAGCAACTGCACCGCTATCCATTGGTGATATCGCGCAGCGCATTCATCTGATACGGGGCCAGCGCGTGGTGCTCGATGCCGATTTGGCCGCCTTCTACGGCGAGACGGCAAAGCGGTTTAACCAGCAGGTCAACCGCAATCGCGAGCGCTTCCCTGAGGACTTCATGTTCCAGTTGAACGAGAAAGAGCTTTCGGCTTTAAGGTTGCAATTTGCAACCTTAAAGACCGGGCGAGGGCAGCACCGCAAATACCTGCCCTACGTTTTCACCGAGCATGGCGCGATCATGGCGGCCACGCTGCGCAACAGCCCCCGCGCAACAGCTTTGAGCGTCTACGTAGCGCGCAACTGTTCCGCGGCCAAAAGGCAAGTCAACCGAACCCCACAGCTTTAGCGGCTCAGGGGTAACGGGTGGCCATTATTGAGAGTTCCAGAATACGTGACAGACACTTCCGTCATTGCGAGGAGCTCCAGCGACGCGGCAATCCACGAGCACCACCGTTATGCGAGCATGGATTGTCGCGCTGCGCTCGCAATGACAGAATCTTTGCCAGGTCGATGTCTGGTATTCCGGAAAGATCAATCGCTCCTATTTGGATAGGTGCGATTGACCGCTCGGGGACAGGCCTCGCGAACTGTCCGTGTGCAGGATCGGCATATAGGAAAGCATTAATCGCGTGAAGTGGAACCGACCTTGCCGCAGTGGCTCTTGCCGCCGGAGAGTGCGCATTCAAGCACCGGCACGCCCTCGACGTCGTATTCCGTGAGCAGCCAGTCGCCAGCGGCGCCACCGGGGACGCGATCCATCGTGGCAAACCCAAACTCGGAGCGTGCCGCGTAGTCCTCCACCTCCGCACCGGGGTAAAGTTGTGCCCCGATCGGCAAGGACATTGGCGCTCGGCCCTCGTTGGCTGACCCGGAATTGCCCAGCACCAGAGACGCCGGTTGCACGCCCTTGAAACTGATGGCTTCGAACAAATGCACGTGGCCGTGCAGCGCGAGCGATACCCCCTGCGGGAACAGACGCTCGGGGTACAGCGCCGAGAACACCGACTGCAGACCTTCGTTGCCAGCGGCCTTGAACTTCTTCGGGTCCTTGACCGAAGCCACCGCCAGCAAGGGGTGGTGGCTCATGAAGAAGCTGGTGGCTTTTTGCTGCGCCATCTGGGCCACGGCCGCCAATTCCTGGGTGTATTTCCGGAACGAAAGATCCTGTGTCGAGAAGGCCTGGCCATTGGTTTTGGAGGAGTCGAAAACGATGAGCTGGGTCTGGGCGTTGAGGGCCACGGCATAGGGTGGCGAGTAGTCGGCGTCGGCGTCGTTGGCCGGATCGTCGCACGAGCGCGCCTGGCTCCAGGGCTGAGCGTCGATGAATCTGAACCAGCCCTGGCCGGCGCGAAAACAAGATTCGTGATTGCCGCGCACAAAGACCCAGGGTGCTGCGGCGAGCAGGGGCCTGGCGGGAGCAAAGAAGTCTGCCTGCCAAACGTCGTAGCCATAACCCCAGGGGCTTTCGGCACAACCCGCGTCGCCGCTGGGACAGGGGCTTTCGCGGTAGTGGATGTCGCCGATGTGAAGCACCAGATCAGGTTTTTTGGCGGCGGCACTTTGCGCGATTCTGGCGAAGGGCCAGGCCTGCGAATCGTTGCAGGCCTGAAAGGCCTTTTCCGAGGCCTTCATGCGGCAGCCGGTGTCGGCAACGATAACAATGCGCCGGATCTCGCTGTGCGGCGCTGGCAGCTCACGCCCGGCCACGCGGGCGCGCTGGACACCGGCGGGCCAGGTGGCCTCGCAGCTCAGCACCGAAAACAGCGCCGGTTTGCCTTTCTTTTGCGCACTGCCGCTGCGTTCGGGGACTCCAGCCGCCGCTGCGCGCACGTTCATGGGCCGGGCCGGCTGGTCGTCCCATTCAATGCCGGGACAAACCAGCGCCTGGGTCAGTACCCGAACCACGGCCTGCTTGTCCTGGGTCAGCACCGTGAAAGCGGCATCGGGCGCGGACTCAGCCAGGGGCTGACCAAAGCAGCTGGCATGGGCGGCGGCAGCGCACAGGGCCCAGGCCCTGGAAGTTGGGTTGAATGACATTCCGCCAAGCCTAGACTTGGCGCGTGACTTCCCTATGACAGCAACGCCAAACCGAAGCGCTGGCCGCAAGCCTACTTCGTTGGCACAAAGCTGCGCTTGAACCAGTCCTGCAACAGCTGCTTCTCATAGCGCAAGGGGTCGCCTTCGTCGTACTGATTGATGCGCGTGAGGTAGCCGGGATCAAGCAGCCTGGCCTCCTGCATGGGAGCGCTATTGTCGCCTGATGCCAGGCGCCAGCGCAGCGCGATGCGTGGCGAGGTGATCTCACGCAGCACCCTGATCGGTTCACCGTTGCGCGGATACTCAATCCGGCCGGCCAGCACGATGTCGGTGATCTCGATTTCCAGCAACTCAGCGTCGGGCAGATATTTTTTGCCCAGGGTTTGCAACTGCGCGCTCAGGCTCGCCAGCAGGGTTTCCTGGGTCAACCAGGTGCTTTTCATGTCGCTGAAGTTTTCGGGCTCGAGGTAGCGCACGTTCACCTGAGCCTCGGCCCATGCCAACCCGCAGCTCAGCGCCAGCAGCCAGCCAAGAAGGAATCGGATGAACCGTGGTTTCATGAGCACTCCTTGTGATTGAGTGTGGGTTTTCGATCCGCGCCACGATCGAAAGATTGCGAACTTGCCAGGCTCAGGGCGGGAGTTTGAACAGATGCGCCAGTTCGCGGTCCACCAGGCTGACGTCGCCCAGGTTGAGCTCCACCAGCCGGCGCAGATTGGTCAGGCTGTCCACGTCGATGTGCTGGCATTCCAGGCCAATGCGCGGTCCGTCCAGGTGTGCCACCACGGCCTTCATGAGGATCTTTTCGCCCTCCTGGGTCAGCGGCAGCACCAGGCTGCAGACATCGCCCAATGCCACCGGAAACGCCTCCAGCGCCTCCACCAGCGCGCCCTTGAGCGCCAGATCCAGCAGCTGCACCTTGTGCAGGCCGTCGGGCAAATGCAGCCGCGCGTTGGTATGAAACGCAATGCGCGAGAAGTGGCGCCGCAATTCCGTGGGATGGGCTGGGTTCATGGCTATTCGGGCAGAGCCACCTGATGCTCGACGCTGAACTGGTAATCGCGAAAAATGTGTTCTGCGCTTAACTGCTGATAACTGCCATCGGCTGCGCGCCGGGTGGTGTCCTTGAGGCGGTAGGTGCTGCTGCCGCAGGTCCAGCAGTTGTAATTGCGCATGTGGGTGCACAGACAGGTCTTGTCCATCACCGAAATGTTCTTGCCGTCCGGGTGCAGCCCGATTTCCCGGTTGTAGGCCGTGATGTAGGCGCAGCTGCCCGAGCCGTCGAGCAAATAGCCGTAGGACTCGCAGTTGGGCCGAATGCCCGAGCCGATGGCGGGCGTGTTGCGCAGCATGCGCATGGGGTAGCCTGTGGGCGAAACCGTGTTCACGATGATGTCTTCTTCGCTCGCCTTGAAGTACTCCTGCTTGACCTTGTCGGGCAGGCCGCATTCGTTGGCGACGGTAAAGCGCGTGGCCACTTGCACGGCCGCTGCGCCGTGCTCCAGAAACGACACGGCGTCGCTGCCAGTGAAGATGCCGCCGGCGGCGATGAGCGGAATATCGAGCTGTTCGGTCTTCAGGAATTGCGCCACTTCGGCCACGATCGTGGCCAGGTCGTATTGCGCCCAGTCCAGGCCAAAGCCCAGGTGCCCGCCGGCCAGCGGGCCTTCGATCACGACAAAATCGGGGAGCCGTTCCAGGCGCGCGGTCTTGCGCAAAAAGAGCTGCAAGGCGCGCACCGACGAAACGATGATGCCCAGCTTGGCGTCGCGAAAACGCGGATGTTCGGCCATCAGGCCGAACGAACCCAGGTGCAAGCCGGCGCTCAGTGTGATGCCGTCGATGCCCGCGTCCAGCGCCGAATTCAGCCGCACCTGCAGGGTGTCGCGCGGCGAGTTCATGGTGAGCTTTTCCATGCAGTTCACGAACACCATGCCGTCGCCGCGTTTGGCCTCCATGGTGCGGCCCACGTGCAGTTGGGTCGCTTCGGCCAGGTGCGCCAGATCGAACTGCACGCTGGACTTGTCCGAGTTGTCGATGTTGGCCTTGTAGAACCGGGTCTTGTTCTTGACGTAGGAGGTGTCAAAGCGCCGGTCCGACACGTCGTGGATCAGCGCGTCCGAAATGTGGCCGATGCCTCCCAGGCGTGCCGCTTCCAGCGCCAATTCGGCGGTGGAGATGTCCACGCCCATGCCGCCGACGATGATCGGCACCAGTTCTTTCTTGCCGAATTTCAGGCGGAAGTCATCTACTCGTTTCATCACGTTCCTTGTCATGGGGCGAACGAGGCGGTGGGCACAATGCTCAAGGGGCGCACGAATCGTCCGATCGGGAGGCATTTTCGCACCTTCCATTGGGCTTATCCGTTGCGGGGCCGGAATTTTCCTGGCCGCTGAGAAGGGTAAGCCATGGTCTGCTGCGAGCAAAGCGCGGGCGCGGATGCGTTATCCTTGCCCATATGGCGCCATTTCGCACCCCAAGACCTTGAAACTGTCTGTCGCCTCGTGACTTCTATTGCCCCTCGATCGCTCAAGACCCGGGTCACCCTGTTCACGCTGGCCATCTTCCTGTCCGGCCTGTGGTCGCTGGCGCTGTACGCCAGCTACATGCTGCGCGCGGACTTGCAGCAACTGCTGGGCGATCAGCAACGCGCAACGCTGACCCTGATGTCGGAAGAGATGAACCAGGAGCTCAATGACCGCTTGCGCGCCCTGGAACAGGTCGCCAGGAGCATCAGTGCGGCCACGCTCGCAGACACCTCGGCCATGCAGGCACTATTGGAGCAACAGACGGTTTTTCTGGGCCTGTTCAGTGGCGGCACTTTCACCACCGATGCCCAGGGCACGGCGACGGCGTCGACGCCACGCTCGACGGCGCGCACAGACGTGAACTTCATGGATCGGGACCATATCGCCGCAGCGTTGAAGCAAGGCAAATTGACGGTCAGCACGCCGGTTCTGGGCAAGATGCTGAAGCTTCCGGTGGTTTCGATGGCAGCGCCGATTCGTGATGCGCAAGGAAAGGTCGTCGGCGCTCTGGTGGGCGTCATCAGTCTGGGAAGTGCGAATTTTCTGGACAGACTGTCGAAATTCCCCCCCGGCAAGACCGGAAGTTACGCCCTGATCTCACCCAAGGACCGGATGATCGTGGCCGCATCCGATAAATCGATCGCGCTGCAGGCCTTGCCTGCGACCGGGGTCAACCCCGGCCTGGACCGCATCCTGCTGGGATTTGAGGGGTCGGCCGTGTACACCAATGCACAGGGCCTGGAAGTACTGGGGTCAGCCAAGGGCCTCTCCGCCGTTGGCTGGGTCATGGCAGCTGAACTTCCGACCGATGAGGGGTTCGCGCCGCTTCGCGAAATGCAGCAACGCTTGTTTTTGGCCACGCTGTCGCTGACGCTGCTGGCAGGCCTTCTCACCTGGTGGATGCTGTGGCGTCAACTGTCGCCCCTGTTGGCTACGATGATGCAGTTGAGCGCCATGTCCAACGACCCGCAGCCGTTGCGGCCCTTGACGGTTAGGCGCGACGATGAAGTGGGGCAGTTGATACGCGGTTTTAATCAGCTGCTGGCGTTCCTCGGTCAAAGAGAGGCGGCACTAAAGGAAAGCGAGGAACGCTTTCGCACCCTGATTGAATGGTTGCCGGATGCGATCCTGGTGCATGGCGGTGGTGAAGTGATCTTCGTCAATCCGGCGGCGTTGAAGCTGTTTGGCGCCCGCTCTGCCGATGAGATCGTGGGCATGCCGGTGCTGGAGCTGGTGCATCCCGACTTTCGCGAAGTCGTGATGGAGCGCATACGCGAAAGTCATGAACTTGGCCAGGACATTCCCGCGATCGAGGAAAAGCTGCTCCGCCTTGACGGCTCCACCATCGACGCCCATGTGCAGGGCATCGTCATCAACTACGGCGGAAGAAAAGTGAGTCAACTGGTGGTTCGAGACATCGGCGAGAGCCGGCGTTACCAGGAGCAGATGCGCAAGTTGTCGCGCATCATCGAGCAGGCACCGATGAGCATCGTCATCACCGACCTCACGGGTCGCATCGAATACGTCAATCCCTGGGTGAGCGCCGTCACCGGATACAGCGCGCAGGAAATCATTGGCCAGAACCCGCGCGTCATGCAGTCGGGCCTAACGCCGCCCAGCGTTCATAAGGACCTCTGGCAAACGCTATGTGCCAGAGGCGTGTGGCGCGGCGAATTTCATAATCGAAAAAAGAGCGGCGAGGTTTTCGTGGAGCTGGCGGTGGTGGCCCCGGTGCTGGCCGCTGACGGCAGCGCCACCCACTATGTCGCGCTCAAGGAAGACATCACCGAGCGCAAGCGCACCGAGTTTTCACTGCGTGAGCACGCCGAGAAGCTGCGGGCCTTGTCAAGGCGCGTGCTGGAAGTGCAGGAAGCCGAGCGTCGGCGCCTGGCGGTCGAATTGCACGACGAACTGGGTCAGTTGCTCACCGCCATCAAGATCAACCTGCAGTCCAATGAACGCTTCAGAAGCCAGGCGCCGGACGAACTCAACGTCGAGAACATCCGCATCGTCGAAGATGCCCTGCAGCAGGTGCGCCGGCTCGCGCTGGCGCTGCGCCCCTCAATGCTGGACGACCTGGGGCTGGCACCGGCGCTGCGCTGGATGGCCGAGCAGAACGCGCAGCGCAGCGGCTTTGTAGCGGAGTTGTACACTGACCGGCTTCCTGACCGGCTCGCGCCCGATATTGAAATTGCCTGCTTTCGCATCGTGCAGGAGGCGCTCACCAACATCGTGCGCTACGCTCAGGCCAAGCACGTGAAAATCAGTTTGCTGGAGGAAGGGTCGATGCTGGTATTGGTGGTGAAGGACGACGGCTGCGGCTTTGATGTGGCGGCCATGAAGGCAGGCGCGCTGGCCGGCGGCAGCATGGGTGTGCTGGGCATGCAGGAGCGCGCAGTGCTCATCGGCGGGCAACTCGACATCCAGTCCACGGTGGGTGCTGGAAGCACGCTGCGCATGCAGTGCCCCATGCGTTTGCGCGGAGAAACCACATGACCCGCGTGCTGCTGGCCGACGACCATACGCTGGTGCGCGCCGGGCTGCGCAAGCTGCTGGAGTCGATCGCTGGTTTTGAAGTGGTGGGCGAGGCCGACGACGGCCTGGCGCTGCTGACGCTGGTGCAACAGCAGCAGCCCGATCTGGTGCTGATGGATATCGGCATGCCCGGCCTCAACGGCCTGGAAGCCACAGCGCGCGTGATGAAGGATTGGCCGATGACCCGCGTCGTCATCCTGTCCATGCATCAGAACGAGGAATACGTGCGCCAGGCCTTGCGCCATGGCGCTGCCGCCTACCTGTTGAAGGACGCCGCGCCGCTGGAGTTGGAGCAGGCGCTGCAGGCGGTGCTGCGCGGCGATACCTATCTCAGCCCCGCCGTATCCAGGGGCGTGCTCAACGACTACGTCAGTCGCCTGCGCAAGGATGAGCAGCCCGGCGACACCCTCACACCGCGCCAGCGCGAAGTGCTCAAGCTCATCGCAGCAGGTTTGAGCACCAAGGAGATTGCGCGCAGTCTGGACCTGTCGGTGAAGACGGTCGACACGCATCGAAGCCAGATGATGAAGCAGCTCGACATCCACGAGGTAGCCGGCTTGGTGCGCTACGCCATGCGCGTGGGGCTGATCTCGTCCGATAGCTGAGCCCCAATCCGTCATCCCGGGGCACTCACACTCGCCCGTCATCCCAAGGCACTCTCTCCCTCTCGTCATCCCGGGGCACGCACACTCGCCCGTCATCGCGAGGCAGTCTCTCCCTCTCGTCATCCCGGGGCACGCACACTCGCCCGTCATCCCAAGGCACTCTCTCCCTCTCGTCATCGCGAGGCCGTAGGCCGTGGCGATCCATCTGGGCGCGCCACGAAAATACATGGATTGCCACGCTGCGCTCGCAATGACGAATCCGGGGTTCATGGCCCGCAAGCAGTTTCGCCGGCATTGCTTGAAACGCTCACTCGCACGTCATCCCGGGGCACTCTCTCCCTCTCGTCATCCCGGGGCACGCACACTCGCCCGTCATCCC
>CAIVXG010000129.1 GCA_903909815.1 uncultured beta proteobacterium
ATGCTGGACAACCGCAGCAACGCTTACGTTGAGGCCATGAACGGACTATTGCAACAGGCCAAGCGTGCCGCCAGAGGCTTTCGTACCGCATCTGCAGTCATCGCGATTGCCTATTTGAGGATGTCCAAACTCAAACACCTTCCCAGCAACCCGCTGGCCCACGCCGGGCCGAAATCCAACCTGCTAATCCATCGATGCCTGTGATGTCAAGTTCCACACGGAACGGCATAGAGCCTTTGCCGGGCGGCATGGCTAACGGATGGGTTGTAGTCGATTTGGGCGTGTCGCCCAACACAGACTTTAAGGGGCATATTCTTAATACAGGGCACTTTTGGCAACCCACAGCAATGGCAATAGGACAGATGGTCATGGTGGATACCTCAACACGCAATTGAAAGAAAAAAGTGGCACCAAAGTGCCACAAGACGGGACATTACTGTAACCCGCACCCTTGGAAAATTGTCCACCCGGTCCGGATGGCCGACGCCGAGTTTAAGTCGCCTCATTTCCAATGGCTAGCGCCTTCCATTCCGCAATGTCTGCTTCGACGGCTACTGCCATCGCCTGAATCACTTGGGCATTGATGCGACGCTTGTTGATGGCGAAGGACTTCGTGTTCAAAGTGAGGAAATCGGCGCAGTGCCTTTGCACAGCCTCTTGCATCGCGTAGCCTGGCACCAATTCGTCGACAAAGCCAGCGGCCAATGCGGATGCTGGCGTAAAGGGAATACCCAGCGTTGTCGCGGCGTGAAATTGCGCCGGTGCCAGTTTTCTGCGACAAACTTCGAGTGCGAGACGCGGCATAACTAAACCGATGCGAACTTCACTAATCTGGAATCGGGCACCCACATCTACTCCAATGCGCAGGTCACATGTGAGCAGCAAAACTGCACCTAGAGCCACCGCATGGCCAGTGCAGGCGGCAATGACTGGAAGCGGATATTCCACCAGGCGCGCACATAACCGCAAGCCAGCCTCAAGCATAGTCGTCACTTCGGCGCCACCTCGCTTAAGGACACCCAAATCAAAGCCACCGGAAAAAGACCCCTCTCGACCGTACAAGACAACCACTTTGGCTTCTTGTTCTGCTCGATCCAGCGCTTCATTCAACGCTATCAGCATGGCGATGCTCATGACGTTTGCCTTGCCGTCGTCCATCCGAAGCGTCGCCACATCGTTGTTCAATTCGTAACGAACCAGATTATTCATTTCATTCCCCAAGAAATAATTGCAAAACGGCGTTCAACGTGCTCGACGATTAACAACCTTGCCATTTCGGCCGGCGCTTTTCAGCAAAGGCGGTGGCGCCTTCAATCGCGTCCTTGCTCTTGGCGATCTCTCTGAGCAAAGGTTCCTGCTGGGCGAACATGTCGCCAGACAGCCAGTCTTGTGACTCACGAACAACTTTTTTGCTGGCGGCCACGGCTAAAGGTCCGTTGGCGGCTATGACGCGCGCAAGCGTCAGCGCTGCATCCAGAGCGCCCCCGGAAGTGACCACGCGGTTGACCAAACCCAGTTCATAGGCACGCGCGGCGCTGATCATCTCGCCGGTCAGAGCCAATTCCATGGCGACGCGTTGCGGGATTTGACGTGGCGTGCGCAACAG
>CAIVXG010000130.1 GCA_903909815.1 uncultured beta proteobacterium
AAATTCTACAAATCCTGAGTCTGTCCATGTTTGAAACAATCCCAATAAATCAACTACTTACGCCACCCTCGATGGATTCAGGCCCGGATTTCGAGCCAAATCAGCTCGTTCTCCTCTGAAGAACGTTGGGACACTACTGACGTTAGAGCAGTGCTTAGTTCGATAAGTTTCCCACGCCGCCTGTTCAGACTCTATCGCTGATGGCTCCAATTTAAAGAGCACGGCTTGCTTTTTTGCAGCCACAAGATATTCTTGCAATTTCGCGTCCGCCTCGCCAATTTGGTTTGCTCGACATTCTGTCAAAGCGAATGTGTTCTTGGCATCTTCGCATCCTGGAATAACCGTCATATGGGCTTTTGAGGGCTGAACAAATGCGAAGAACAATACGGGAAGGAGGAGATAGGTACGCATGGTTGTGCCCTCGAACAACGGAAATTTTCTTAGGTTTGAACAAGCGTATCTTTCAATTGTGTCGACACCGTGAACGGCAGTTCCCGTTGCGATTCGGCTCTACGATTTGCTCTTAAACCGACGTTCACCTTGTATGTCGGTCGGCTGATGGCGACTCTGTTGGCTCGCGCCAGACTCCTACGGGGAGTGATACGTAGAAATCATTGCCCGGCTCGAGGCTACGGCCTGCGCACTACATCGGAAACATTAATGGCAATCGGGATGAGACCGAGTGCCTTAAAGGTGTCAGCGATCTTCTGCTGATCGGCAACGACCTGATCGCTCATCGTCTCAACCCCAAAACCCCTGCGCGAAAGTGCAACATCCATCACTGGCACGGGAAAGCCAGCCGCAACGCTGAATGTTTTCGCGGTACCCGGCATGTCCTTCACTGCTTCAGAGTAAACGTCACGCGCCGCGCTGAGCACCACGTCAATCACCTTCGGATGCGCCTTGGCAAAGGCCTTGGTCACGAAAAAGAACTCGTAGTTGGAAACGAGACCGCGGCCGTCAGCGAGGGTGCGGGCACCCGATGACATCTCAGCGGAGGTGCGGTAGGGTTCCCAGATCACCCATGCGTCGACGGCACCCTTGTCAAAAGCCGCCCGGCCATCGGCCGGCGACAAATACACGACATCGACATCGGCGTATTTGAGGCCTGCACTCTCGAGCGCACGCACCAGCAGGTAGTGCACGTTCGAGCCCTTGTTCAACGCGATCTTCTTGCCCTTCAGATCGGAAATCGTTTTGATGTGGCTTTCCTTGGGCACCAGGATAGCCTCCCCTTGCGGCGCCGCAGGCTCGTGGCCAATGTAGAGAATCTCCGCGCCCGCTGCCTGCGCGAGGATCGGGGGCGCTTCACCGCCATGACCGAAATCAACGGTGCCGACCTTGAGCCCGTCAAGAAGCAGCGGACCACTGGAAAACTCCTTCCAACTGACCGTGTAGCCGAGCGGCTTCAGTCGATCTTCAAGCAAGCCGCGTGCTTTCAATAGCGCATACGCGCCAACCTTCTGGTTTCCCATTTGCACCACGTTGTCCTGCGCGATGGCGGCACCAGAGATCAGAATCAGGCCGATTAAAGCGGCGACGCTGAGTATTAGACGTCTAGTCCTGTTCATAATGAGGTTCCTCTTTATACGTAAGTTGATTGGCTGCCAGTGGAAGCGCTGCAGGTCACGCAGATTAGTCGCTATATTTCAATTTAGCAATTGCCCCAACGGGCAAATTCAAAAGATCAACTTTAGAGGCCCCCCACAATTGGCTGGTGGACCCGAAGGACGGCTTTCTCCGCCCAGGAGCCGGCCAACAAAGAAAGTTGATTATCGCCCCCGGATGACAGCTTCCGCGTTTCTGACCTGGGCAGCGAACGGCCGGTTCCGGCGAAATCGAATGGCGCCTTCCCACTCTTCACTGGGTTTTTCGCGGTTCCTGTGTATGTCCGGTTACAGCCCGTCAGCGACAAACACCCCAGCGGCAGGCGTGCGCTCAAGCGCAGCAATTGGTACATTTCATACTGTTGCATCGCGGCGGGAGTTGCCGACAAGCGGTTCGCCCCGTTTTTTTGCATTACGATTCGAATGTCAACGTACATGTGAATGAAGTTATGCCAATATCTAAGTTCTGGCACAAGCCATTTCGTATATTCGCACTGCTCGCAACGGCAGTGGTATTCAGCGCCTGTTCCATCACCTCGATGGGGCATTCGACTGGTGAACCAGTTGCCACCGCTCGCGCTTCACTGGCGCCAACGGGGAAATTGCGCGCAGCCATTAACTTTGGCAACCCGATCCTCGCGACCCGCGATCCAGCCTCCGGCGAGGCCCGTGGGGTATCCGTTGATTTAGCGCGTGAGTTGGGTCAGCGACTGGGTGTGTCGGTGGAATTGGTCCAATACTCAGCGGCAGGAAAGGTTGTAGAGGCCATCGGTATGGGGGCTTGGGACGTCGCGTTCTTCGCCATCGATCCAGTGCGTGCCACAGACATCAATTTCACTCCACCATACGTGGTCATAGAAGGCGCATATTTGGTGCCGAACAATTCTTCAATGACGCACAGTGACGAAGTAGACCGGGAGGGAGTGCGTGTCGTTGTTGGCCGTGGTAGCGCTTACGACCTTTACTTGACGCGCGAATTGAGGCATGCCACGCTTGTCCGCGCGGCTACGTCACCTGCTGTATCCGACATGATGGTTGCAGACAAATTGGAGGTGGCAGCTGGGGTAAAGCAGCAACTCGAAGCTGATGCGAAGCGCATTCCAGGTGTGCATCTCCTCGATGGCCGGTTTATGGTAATCAATCAGGCGATGGCGATGCCACGAGGACGCGACCCAAGTGGAGTGGATTACCTCAGTCAATTTGTGCAAGAGATGAAGGCCTCTGGTTTCATAGCGCGGGCGTTGCAGCACCACGGTATCAAGGGAGCAGCTGTGGCGTCGCCCTGAATCGATGCGGCACCATAATTGGCGTTGGAGGCATCGTCAAATCAAACAAATTGGGTGGTGGGCAGAAGTTTGATTGCCTAGGTGATGGCTCTTGAACCCCGCGTTTTGCGCTTGACATTATTAGCAACACAAGAGGAGCAAACACATGAGAATTAATTCGGTGGTTTGGACCGTGGCCGTCGGCTGCATGGCGGTGATGAGCCTGATGGCCGAGAGCGCCTTGGCAGCCAATGTGAAAGTGACACCGCTGGGAGGTCAGGATGGCGAGTTTTGCGCGCAGGATCGGGCGCTGATTTTCGAGGATCCGAACGGCACGCGCATTCTGTACGACGCCGGTCGTACGGTCGCTGGTGCGAGCGACCCGCGCCTGGGAAAAATCGACATTATCCTGGTCAGCCACATGCACGGCGATCACGTGGGCAATGCGCACAACAAGGCGCCCAATGCGGGCAGTTGCGGCCAGCCCGACACCTCGGTGTCGGACTTGCCCAATTCGAACACGGTGAACATCGCGCTGGCCAAGAAGGCAAAGATCGTGACCGGCAGCGAAATGCCTCCCTTCTTTGCCGCCAAGCTCAAGGCCAATGGCGGCAATGCAAGTGATTCCATCCTCACGCGTTTCGGCGGCAGTGTGGCGCTGGGCGGCGTGACGATTGCGACCGTGCCCGCGTTCCACAGCAACGGGTTGGACGCCGACTACATCGGTGGCGAACTGGGCCGGGCCATGGCTTTGGCGGGCATCGCCGGCTATGTGGGTGAGGCCACGGGCTATGTGCTCACCTTCAGCAATGGCCTGGTGGCCTATCTCTCCGGCGATACCGGCATCACGGCCGAGCAGGATAAGGTTGTCAACGGCTATTACCACGCCAAACTGGCTGTGATGAACATGGGCAACGGCTTCACCACCGGCCCCAACGAAGCGGCTTATGTCATCAACGATCTGGTTAAACCCAACGAGGTGATCGCCTCGCACGCGAATGAAATCGGGACCGTTGGCGGCGTGGTGCGCCAGGGAAGCAAAACCGAGGCTTTCGTCAAAGCCGTCAAGGTGCCGGTCCATATTCCTCTCAGCGGCAAGACGATGGAGTTCGACGCAGTCGGAAAGTGCGTTGCGGGATGCTGAGTTGGCGACGTGTTGGAGCTAATCCATTTTGACGAAATGATGGGTAGAACATGGGCTTTCAACCGGATAGCGATTTCTCCGCCCTCTCACTGGATGTCAGGTGCCGGGCGGAGCGTATGGATGGGTAGCAGCGATGGCGGTTGTTAGGGCTTTACGATGAAGCGCGACATTTTGATTGTTGGCTGCGGCATCTTTGGCGCGGCCATTGCCTGGGCCTTGGGGCGTCGAGGTCTGGGCCATCGGGTGCTGATCGTCGATCGTCAGACCCCGGCCGGTGGTGCGACCAGTAGGGCGGCAGGCTTGGTCACACAGGTGCGGACCGACCCGGCCCTGCAGGCGCTGGCGGCTGAAACGCTGTCGGCCATTGCTGTACTCGAGGCCCGTTTTGGGGAGGACGTGGGCTGCCGCCGCGTAGGTGCGCTTCACGTCGGGTCGCTGGCCCAGCAAGAGCCTTTGGCACACATGCTAACGGTCTGCACTGAGGCAGGCATTCGGGGACAGTGGCAGGAAAAGGCGCAGGTGCTGTCCCAGTCACCCTGGCTCAACCCCGATGCCTTTGACATTGCAGCTTTCTTCCCAGACGAGTGCTTTGTTGATCCCTACTTGCTTGCTAGCGCGTATTTGCGCGGCGCCCTGCAGATGAGTGCCAAGCTGCGACTCGATACCCGCGTGGCGCATATTACGCATCAAGCGGGCGCGGTAACGGGTGTCGCGCTTGAGGACGGCACGGCGCTGCCCGCTCGCATTGTGGTGAACGCGGCTGGGGCATGGAGCAATTTGCTCAGCGTCGAGTTGGGATTGCCCTTACCAATGGCACCGGTGCGCAGCCAATATTGGATCACCGAGCGCGTGCCAGAATTTTCCCCCGGTACCCCAATCGTTTTCATGACCGATATTCGTGCCTACGCCAGACCTGAAGTCGGTGCACTTTTGTTCGGCATCCGTGAAAACGCGCCGGCAGTGGCAGCACCACGGGAATTGCCCGAGAACCTGCAAGGCTTCGTCTTTGATGCAGCGGACCCGGACGGCTGGGGCAACCTGGCGGAGGCGTTTGAACCCCTGAGCCGCTATTTCCCTGCCATCGAACGGCTCGGCATCGCACACTACATCACGGGGCCGAGCACCTACACGCCGGACGGCCAGCCGATTGTGGGAGCCAGCGCCGCGGTCGCAGGTTTGCTGGTAGCGACCGGCTGCAATGGATCGGGCATTACCTATTCGGCCGGGGTGGGGCGACTGATCACTGAGCTGATTTGTGGTGAAAGTCCTTTTGTGGATGCCAGCCGCCTTGACCCCTCGCGTGCGCTGCAGATCGATCCTTTTTCCCCGACATTTCTCCAGACCTGTGCCCATGCGCGGGCCACCAAATCCACCGGATAACCAGATACTTTTACGAGGAACACGCTCGAATGCAACGCTCTCGGGTTCAGCGTAGCGGGACGCGCGCGGTGATTGCATACCCGGAATTAGACTTTGAAGACTGCAGGGGATTAGCCGAAGCACACAATCTTTTTCGACACATTCCGCGTCCAGGGCCACAACCGAAATTTGTGGGAGGAGAAGCTCGATGATCGTGTTTAGTCGCGGTGCAGCAAAAATGAGCCTTTCGCCCTGACGAACTGGTCCAGACACTTTGCTGCCAGCCAGCTTGCCAAAATACCTCCTCCGAACCCGCCGTTCGGGTACGCCTTGGAAAGTCGGCCCATGCGGGTCGGCTAGCCTTGGGGCGCCGCCTCAGTGCTGCGCGGCTCGCCAGGCGGCACCCTGGCGCTGGACCACCACCAGCAGGTTGCCCATCACCACATTCAGGTCGATGAGGTGCAGTCCCCAGTCGTCCCACACTTTGCCCTGCACGACGATGTCGAAGGGGATGTCGGCAGGCCGCGATCCGCGCGCGGAGGCGTCGAGCTTCGTGGCAAGGTACGAGTTGGGGCCATCCTTCACGCAGCCCACGCCAACATAGCCGGGCATCTCGACGAAACTGCTGTCCATGCCCTTGGAAAACGAGGCCCAGTCTTCGACCTCGTTGGGCTGGCCCAGCAAGTTCGTCCGGACTGGCAGCATCGCGCGCACGGCCTGGCCGCTCAACGCCACCACGTCCACGCAGGCTACGTCGCTGCCGGGCGTGTTACTGCGGCCGAATCGCGCGTTGGCCGGTGGTGGCGAGGATTCGCGGAATGCGCTGTACGCGATGATGCAGCCCACCTGCGCCGCACTGTGGCACAAGGGAAGCGACTTGAATGTCCCACCAACGTCCGCGCCCGAGGGCACAAGGATGGCGACGCCAGGCACCACCGCCGACACCACCACCTTTTGCGCCGGCTGGTTCTCGATGTCCTGTGCAATCAGACTCATGAGCATGCGCGTACCTTGCGAGTGGCCCACCAACACGACACCTCGGCCCTGGTTGTGTTTGGCCAGGTAGTAGCGCCACGCGGCGCGAACGTCCTCGAAGCCGAGATCTAGGTCTACCTTGAGCGAACCCTTGGTCATCAAGCTACGCAGGCCTGCCAGCGTGACCTGCCTGTACATCGGCGCATAGGGCTTGCACACGGAAGCAAAGGGAGCGAACTGCTGCTGCGTGGCGCGCCTTTCCCCATCTCCCGGCACGAGCGAACTGTTGCCGTTGGCGTCGAGTGAAATGGTGGGGTAGATGTAGAAACAGTCGATCGGCGCGTCCGCATCCGGCTTGAGGGTCTGCACCGCGGACTTGCCGTCGGCGCCGACGACTGTCACCGTTCCAGGGTTGGCGCACAGGTCATCGCGCCCGGGCTTGCACAACCACACTTTGTCGGACGCGTAGGTTTCGTCGGGGGTGGGCGCGGCTGCGGACGAGAATGAGCACAGCGCGATGGCCACGGCGAGTACGCCATGTATGGGAAGGTTCATGGGTAGCACCTCGGTGGTTGACAAAGGCTGCGAGGGCAGCGCAGCAATGGTTGCTGGAGACGACAGGAATTGAAATGGCCTTTTAATACCGCAAGGCCGATAGCCTATTCCCTTTGAAGGTGGAACCAATGGGGTAAACCCGCGGCGCCAACGGTCAATACGCGCATACGAACGGCAGTCGGTTGACACGCCAAGCTTGGCGGCTGGCCTTCCAATACGCAGGCATTCACCAAAACCTGCTTACGCTGCTCAGGAGCGCGCCACGCCGGAAAATCGGCGGCGCCTGGCGACAGCAGGCCCCATAAACCCACGAATCCAATCGTCGCAATGCCAAAGCTGCATTTATTTCAAGAGGTGGAAATGGTCTCAAGATTAAGTCCCAGGTACCAAGTGAAACACTGAGTGTTTTCACTTATGTAGCGATAATCGCAGGTATTGGGAAGTGGAAATCGTGACGCAGTGGGAAGGGACTGCGCCATTTCCTGGGCGAAACAAAATTTTCAAAAGGCCCCCGGGATGGTTGTCCGCCGCAGCGTGTAACTTCCGAATCCGAGCGACATCAAGTTTCAATCCAACGGTGGTGCGGGGCCCCCCGCGTGATCATTGAAATTTGGTGGCCATACACGGAACTCTGGACACAAAGGGAATTCTTGATATACACTTGTAGTACTACATATGTAGAAGTAAGGGATTTTCATGGATGAACCTGTCGTTCTCAGTGATCTGCAGATAACGCTGATGCGCGTGCTTTGGCAGCGTCAGACAGCTACCACCGCGCAGGTGGTGCAAGACATGCGGGCTACGCGCCCGATCGCACACACAACTGTTGCCACGCTGCTGACACGCCTTGAAAAGCGCGGCTTGGTGGCGGCCGAGCGGCAGGGCCGCGAGCTGAACTATTCGGCGCTGGTCAGCGAGTCGGCCGTGCGCCAGTCGATGGTGTCCAGCATGCTATCCAACTTGTTTGATGGCCAAGCCAGCGCCCTGCTGAGCCATTTACTCAAGCGCGATCAGATTCAGCCCGCTGACCTAGAACGGATGCGTGAGTTGCTGGCGTCGCAAGGCGGAAAGAATTCCAAAGGAGTTCGCCATGATTGATGTGATGCTTACCTGGCTGCTGACCTATCTGGCTCACAGCAGCTTGTTTATCGGCGCTGCATGGCTCATCGACCGCGCTTTGCGCCAGCCCCCGTGGGCTGAACTTCTGTGGCGCTGCGCATTGTTTGGTGGGTTGCTAACGGCAAGTTTGCCACCGGCGGTGCATGTATTGCAGACCACGCTCTCGAATTTTGATGGCATCCTGGCGGGCCAGCCAAGGGAGTTGGAGACAGTTTCACCTGCCGAATACACACCGGCAACAGGGCCAGTTATTGCAGCGATAGACGTAGAGCTGGAGTCAGTGACTACACCTGCAGCGCATCCCATGGTGCAAAGCCTACACCTGCCTGAAGAGAGCGGGCGTATCGTGGCCTCGCTCGGATTAATGTGGCTGCTCGTCGCAGCAGGAGGTATGTTGCTTTTGGGCGGGCAATGGCTGCAGTTGCGCCGTGCAATGCAGCGCTTACAAAAATGCACCGACTCGCGCTGGTTGGAAGCTGCTGCGCGCGTTGCACACCGACTTGACCTACCTTCGCCGCGTATGTTGATCAGCACGCAATGGGATAGCCCCTTGCTCGGGCCGAACAACACCGTTTGCATTCCTAAGTGGTGCCTGGTCGAACTTGACGCGTCACAGATCGAGGCCGTTTTGGCGCATGAGATGGCGCACCAGCAGCGTGGTGATTTGGCTTGGCGTTTGGCGATGGTGGGTGTAGCACGTTTGGGCTGGCTGCAACCACTGAATCAACTGGCGCTCAAACGCCTGGACATTCTGGCGGAGCACGCTTGCGACGAGGCTGCGCTGCGCGCCACGCACAATCGTATGGCGCTGGCTGAAGCGCTGTATGCCTGTGCGCGTGCTTTGCAACCGGGCGCACGCCCGGTGCTTGCGTTGACGATGGCCGCCACCAAACCATCCCCTTTGTTGCAACGTGTTCAACACCTATTGAAAGAGTCTCCAATGGCACTAAATTTTCTACCCCGCCATCTTGGTTGGGCCGCGTTGGGCCTGCTCATACTCTGTGCATTTCTATTGCCCGCAATCGCGCTGGACGGCAGGCCGCTGTCGTCCATCGATTGGGGCGATGAGTTCACGTTCGACACGGGGCCGGTCAGACGTATGGTCGCAAAGTCACCGGAGGGACGGCTAGAAGTAGTGGTTCGCGGCAATGTCGAATTTGCGGGTGACAGCGACGAAGTGACACACGTGGATAACAGACTGATGCTGGAAGAATTCCGTGACGGACAACTGCAGCGCGTCACTTACACGCCCGATGCGAGCGGGACGCTGAAACAGCAGGGTACACGCTGAACGGAAAAGAAGTGCCCATGGACACCAAGGCGCAGCAATGGCTGCAGGCGCACCAGCCGTTGCTGATCAAAACTGTATTGGGCGGCGATGGGTATGTGCAGCGCATACTGGCGCGCGGTGGTGTAGATGCTGCGCTGATGGCAATAGAAGCAGGAAATCCCAGCTACCTTCAGCCTGAGTTGTTGGAAGCATTGGCGCGCCAAGGATCATTGAGTGACGAGAACGAGAAGCGCCTGCTCGTTCGGTCAGCGCAATCGGCAACGACTACGAGAGGAGTCAGACTCTGCGTGTGGTGGCAACGCATCAGCAGTTGGGCAGCGCACGCAGGATCCAGTGGCTACAGACCGCCGCCAAACTGGGTAATGACTACGAACGCCAGCAGATGCTGACAGCGTTCACTCCGCAGTTGGGCAAAGACGCTGCTGCCCTAGAGGCTTGGCACCTCGTACTGCGCAGCATTGGCAACGATTACGAGCGCCACACTGCCATGCTTGCGTTGCTAAAAGACGGAACCCTGGACACCGCTGGCAGTCTGGCGATGCTGGGGTCCCTAGCAGGCATGAAGGCCACTTATGAGCAAACCATAGTGATGTTGGCGCTTGCACCGAAGCTGGCGCCAGACGCCGAAGTGTTGGCCCAGGTTCAACTGTTGGCGCGTAAGCTCCCTCGGAATTTGTCAATGACTTTGAGACACCTGGATGCATTAATTTAGTGTGCAATCGAGTGGTTTTTTGCTGAGGTCGGACTCCTTTTTCGGTGGGTTTATCCAGGCTGCGACAGGCAGCTTGGGAGGTTGCGGACAGTTGC
>CAIVXG010000131.1 GCA_903909815.1 uncultured beta proteobacterium
CCCAATGCGTCATTGCGAGCGTAGCGCAGCAATCCGCCCAATGCGTCATTGCGAGCGTAGCGCGGCAATCCATGTATTCGGTGGTTCTCCACCATGGATTGCCGCGGCCTTTGGCCTCGCAATGACAGATCGGACGGCTTGCCGCGGCCTTTGGCCTCGCAATGACAGATCGGACGGCTCGTCACGGCCTTTGGCCTCGCAATGACGGACCGGACGGCTCGCCGCGGCCTTTGACCTTGCCATGACGGGTTGAATTGACGCTACAACAGGCCCGCCAGTTCCAGTTGCATCACGATCATGTTTACCACTGTGGCCAACGACGGGCGTCCGGTTTCGATGATGAAATGCGCGGTCTCCTGGTACAGGGGATCGCGCACCGCAAACAGCTCGCGCAGGCGTTGCATCGGGTCTTCCACCTGCAGCAACGGACGGTTCTGGTCGTGGCGCACACGCCGGTACACCTCTTCGGGCGTGGAGCGCAGATAGATCACGTGGCTGCGCTCGTGCAGGTGCGAGCGGTTGGGTGCACGCAGCACCACGCCGCCACCGGTGGACAGCACGCCGCCCTCGGGCGCCAGCGTGAGTTCATCGATCACCTGCTCTTCGATGTCGCGAAAACGACTTTCACCCTCATTCGCGAAGAAGTCGCGGATGCTGCAACCCAGGCGCTGCTCCAGCACTTGGTCGGTGTCAAGAAAGGCAAGCTGCAGGCGCCGCGCAAGCTGGCGCCCGACCGTCGTCTTGCCGGAACCCGGCAAGCCGATCAGCGCCAGGCGCATGGTGTCAATTCAGTCATGGGACGGCAAAACACCCTCACCTGTTGGAACCGACCCTCCCGGGTCGGCTCGATTTACTTGTGAAACTGCGGTTTTGACCTCGCCACGGTCTGGCTCAGCATGCAGTGCACCAACAGAAAATTACGGGCCGCACTTGTCAGCACCGAGAGAACCTTTGCCATTGTCCGCGATAGTTACAACGCTAACTGCCGAAGCACCCAAACTGTCCACCACCGTAATCGTTACAGCATACGTGCCATGGGTGGTCGTAGTAGCGTTGATTGGAACAATGCAGTAGGTGAAATTTGACCCAGGAGCCACTGTGATCGTCGGTGGAGTCACCAGTGATTGCAGCGTGACCGCGGTCAAGCTCAAATCGCTGGTGTACGCTGCATAAGGTGCGGTGCCCCCGTAGATGCTGAGAACGATAGTATTGGTGGCATAGTCCTCTCCGATCTGTTCCGCACTGGGGGAAAGGCGCAGCAATGTCGATGGTGCCGCAACGCTGAGATTGACCGTCGACGTTTGACCCAGGCTATCAACCACAGCGAAGCTGGTGGACCCCACGTTTTTCATGGTGACCTTAAACGTTGCGCCGCTGGCGATGCCAGACAGCGATGCTCCGGGGGTATTGTTGCCGGTAGACAGCAGCGCGATGGCGGGGTTGTTAACGGTGATGGCGTAGGCAGGCGACCCCCCACTGACGATGAAGTTCAGGACATCGCCCACGTTGGCGGTCACCGGGCTGCTGCTCGGGCCGGCCGGTAGCACGTTCAAGGCCGTGGTCGCCACCGGCGTCACTGTGACAGCGATGGTGACCGTGAGGCCGGCAGCATCGGTGACGACCAC
>CAIVXG010000132.1 GCA_903909815.1 uncultured beta proteobacterium
ACCGCGCAGCGGCTGCCCACAGGCTTGTCCTGTGCGCAGGTGCCTTGTCCACGGCGGGCGCGATATCTGATCGGCCGAAAAACATGAGCGTTGGATAGAAAACCGCCAAAAACTACCCACAGATTCCCCCAACGAGCCAACTTCTTTACAGGGTAGCTTCCATAATCCGCGTGTCAGCATGCACCACAACCCCGAGCTTGAGTCGCCCATGAAACGGTACATTTTTTCAGCCCCGGTTCGGGGTCTGCTTCTTGCCCTGCTGGCATTCATAGGCACTGGCGCAGCCCAGGCGGCGCTCGGACAGGCTCCCAGTGTCGCAGCCCCGGGCAGCGCGCCTTCGGGCGCGAGGATGCTGGCGGCCGTCCCTGCTGCCAACGGCATGTACACGGTGCATGAAGCAGTGCTGGCCAATGGCAGCACGGTGCGCGAGTACGCGAGTGCTGGGGGCATTGTGTTCGCCGTGACCTGGAAGGGGCCGCTGCTGCCCGACCTTGGCGCCTTGCTGGGCAACTACTTCCCCACGCTTCAATTGCAGACCGAACAAAACCGCCAGGCGGGCCTGCGTCGCGCCCCGGTAACCATGGAGCGCGATGGGCTGGTGCTTCAGTCCATGGGCCACATGCGAAACTTTTTTGGCAGTGCCTATGCACCGGCCCTGGTCCCCAACGGAGTGAGCATCAACCATGTGCTTCAATAACTATTGGGCGCGAGCCTGGGTGGCAGCCTTGATGCTGGGTCTGCTCACGGCGTGCGGGGGCGGAGGCGGAGGCTCGACACCTGCGCCCGCACCCGCACCCGCGCCGGCGCCGGCGCCCGTGCCGCTTGCGCCCAACGCCCTTGCGGTCACCGTGGATTCGGGGCCGTTGGACGAGACAGGAAAGTCGGTCAATGCAACCAACAGCCTGTACGCCACCGTCACGGTTTGCCAACCCGGCAGCACCAGCAACTGCATCACCATCGACCATGTGCTGGTCGATACCGGATCCACCGGCCTGCGCTTGCTGTCTTCGCTGTTGCCCTCCAGCCTGAACCTGATTCAGCAAAACAGCAGTTCCGGCCGGCCGGTGCTCAATTGCGCGCAATTCGTCGACACCAGCTTTGCCTGGGGCACGGTCAAGTCCGCCGACGTCAAGCTCGGCGCCAAGACCGCGCTTGGCGTGCCCATTCAGGCGATCGGTGACCCGAGCTACGACAAGCTGTCGGGCTACTGTCAATCCGGGGCCGGCAGCATGAGCACCATCGCTGCGCTGGGCGCCAAGGGGATTCTGGGCCTGGGCCTGTTCCAGCAGGACTGCGGCAGCACTTGCGCGCCCCCCGGGAACGCCAACAACGGCGTCTACTTCGCCTGCACCAGTACCAGTTGCGCGGGCGTCGCCGTCAGCACCGCCAACCAGTTGCAAAACCCGGTGATCCTGTTTGCCACCGACAACAACGGACTGATGCTGAGCCTGCCTGCCGTCCCGACGAGCACCAACTCTCTCAGCGGCTTGATCTATTTCGGTGTCGCAACCCAGACCAACAACCAGTTGTCCAGCACGGGCAAGGTGCTCACGACCGACGCCTTTGGCGACATCACCACGACCCTCCAGGGCGCGAGCACCGGCAACAGCTATCTGGACTCCGGCTCCAACGGCATTTTCTTCAATACCAACGCCATGCCAAGTTGCAGCAACGCGCTTTACAGCGGGTTTTACTGCCCCACCACGCTCACCCCATTCACGGCCACGCTGTCGGTCACTCCGTCTACAGCCACGGCGTCGTCGGTGAACGTGGTTTTCGCCGTGGACAATGCCGCCGGCAACAATGTATTTGGCGGCAGCGCCTCATGGAGCGTTTTTCCCACGCTGGCGGGCCCCAGCGGTCCGGCCACCTATGGACTGCCCGCGGCCTTCGATTGGGGGCTACCGTTCTTCTTTGGCAAGAACGTCTTCATCGGTTTTGAAGGAAGTACATCCCCCTTGGGGGGCGGAACGTACTTCGCGTTTTAGGCCGGCACGCCCCGTGCGGCAAGCTCCGATCATGTTGGGACGGGAACGCGCCCGGGGAAAGAATTCCATAACCTTGACATGCATCAAGGCAAGCGGGGACGCCCTCATTGAAGATTCAGCGATGTGAATCCATCCGTGACCCTGAAGGGAGCTATCCATGTCTTTTTTTGCAAGGCCAACCCGGCTGCGGCTGTGGCAGGTCCCGACACTCACCGCGGCTTGCGTTCTGGGGCTCTCCATCGTGCTACCCCAAGACGCACAAGCGCTACCCGTGTTCGCGCGCCAGACCGGCCAGAACTGCGTCTCTTGTCATGCGGGTGGTCAGTTCCCCGAACTCACCCCCTACGGTCGTTTGTTCAAGCTCACCGGCTACACCATCGGTGCGCGCACCCTGCCCTTTGCCGTGATGGGCGTGATCGGTGACGCCAAAGTTGCCAACACCGGCAAGAGCGATAACCCCGGTAGCGCTGCGGGCAGCGACTTCGAGAAGAACGCCAAGCCGGTGCTGTCCAGCGCGAGCCTGTTCATCGCCGGCAAGATCACGGACAACATCGGCCTGTTTTCGCAGATCACCTACGACAACTACGCTAGCGAAGGCAGCAACGCGGACGGTAGCGCCAACGGCCACTACCACGGCCACAGCAGCGCTGACAACGTCGACCTGCGTTTCGCCGACCGCTTCATAGACGCCAAGAGCGATTTGATTTATGGCTTATCGCTGAACAACAACCCCTCCGTCACCGATGTCTGGAACACCGCCGCCGCCTGGATGCAATACGTTCCGGTGGCCGGATTGGGTAGCCACCAGTTCGCCGACGCCAACACGCCCTTCCCCAGCTTTGACGCCCACAGCACCGCCTTGGCCGGCATCAACGCCTACGCCTACTGGAACAAGACCTACTACGGCGAAGTGGGTTTCTACGGCACGGCCAAGGGTGCCGCGCGCCCCCTGAGTTGGGGTACGCCGACGGCGGACCTGCAATACCTCAAGGGCTTCAACAACCCCTACTGGCGCCTGGCCTACACCCGCGAGTGGGGAGCGCACAACCTCATGCTTGGCACCACCGGGATGCTCGCCCATGTCTACACACCGGGATACGACCTCTCTGATTCAAACAGCCTGGGCAGCGTCAGGAACGTCGGCGTCGACGCCCAATACCAGTACCTGCTGGACCCGCACACGGTCACGGTGCAGGTGGCGTTCATGCGGGAAAAACAGGTGCATTCTGCCAACGAGATGGCTGATGCACCTGCTTCGTATCCTCTTGCCGATGGCACATCCGGCGCGCCACCCAGTTCGTCCGACACCGACAACATCTTCCGTGCGAAGGCGAGCTACGTCTATCAAGCCAAATACGGCGGCAGTCTGGCGTTCTTCAATAAATCCGGCAGCACCAACACACTCAACCAGACCGCCGGCTACGACACCAGCAATCCAGGGGTCATCACTTGCGATAATTCGAATGGGCCGTGTCAGGTGGGCGGAAATCTCTCGGGCAACCCCGGAACACGTGGCATGACCTACGAAGCCTTCTGGACGCCGCTGCAGTATGTGCGCGTTGGCATCCAGTACACCGCGTACAGCAAGTTCAACGGCGCATCGTCCAACTACAACGGTTTTGGTCGCAACGCCAGCGACAACAACACGCTGTATGGCTATGTCTGGTTTGCATACTGAAGCCCTGCCATGCGAACGCTTCCAACTGATGGCGCTCACGCCATCCCACGACGGAACAATTGGAGATTCAAGATGAACCGTATTTCATGCTTGTCGGCAGTGGCTCTTTTGGCCGCGGTGGCGGGTTGCAGCAACATCGAGCGGTCGCGCGACCTTGCGAATCCGAACGTTCCAGCGGCGGTCACTGCGGTGCAGGTCTGCTCCAACTGCCACGGCGTTGACGGCAATTCAGTCTCGCCCAACTTCCCGAGACTGGCAGGGCAAATGCCTGACTACCTCGTGACGCAACTGGAAAACTTCAGAAGTCACCAGCGCTCAGACCCGCCGGGCTTCGAGTACATGTGGGGCATCAGCCACCACCTTACCGACGCTCAAATCAAGGGACTGGCCGAGTACTTTGCAAAGCAGACCCCGACACCCAACGCCCCCGTTGACGCAAAGCAGATGGCCGCGGGCAAGGTCATTTTTGAGAACGGCGTGCCGGCCAAGGAAGCGGCTCCCTGCATGGCCTGCCATGGACCGGGCGCCCAGGGCATGGCCAGCTTCCCCCGGCTCGCAAACCAGCATCAGGACTACCTGGTGAAGCAGTTGCACATCTTCCAGGAAACGGAGGGGCGCCCGGGAACACCCATGAAGCAGATCACGCACTTGCTCAGCGATGAGGAAATGCAGGCCGTCGCGGGATTCCTTCAGGCGTTTCCCAAGGATCAATGACATGACAGCGTCCCTACCATCGCTGGTGCGGTGTGGACAGGCTTTCGCTTAAGGAGCTTCACATGAAGAAATATCTTGCCCTTTCCCTGGTCATGTGCGGTGCCGTCGTATCGGCATTCGCGGCAGAGACCTACGTCATCGAGCCCGGCTTCTCGCCGGCGCACTTCGACATCAAACGGCTGGGGTTCTCCACGCAAAGAGGCAGCTTCAAGAAGACCAGCGGCAAGGTCACGCTCGACTTCTCAGCCAGGAAGGGCAGCGTTGATTTCACCATCGACACGCAGTCCATCGACATGGGCTCGGCCGCGTGGACCGCGCACCTGTCAGACGAAGGCCTGTTCAACGTGAAGCGCTACCCGACCATGCAATTCAAGTCGGACAGTCTGATCTTTGAAGGTACGCGCGTGGTGGCAGCCGAAGGCCAGTTCACGATGCTGGGCGTGACCAAACCGCTCAAGATCGCGGTCAACAACTTTCAGTGTGGCGTGAGTCCGATCGATCAGCGGCACTTGTGCTCGGGCAACATCACCGCCACGCTCAAACGCGCGGAGTTCGGTTTGACCAAGTACATCCCTGTGGTGAGCGACGAAGTCGCCATCGACGTGCCCGTGGACGCCTACAGGAACTGAGGCACCGCGCATTCAGCCCCGGCCCGGATTCGACCAGGCGCAGTCCAGCGCCCAGTTGAAGCTCACTGAACGATGGCGGCCCTCTTTCAGTTGCTGCTGAGCTGCAAGCCCAAGGCCTGGCGCAGTTCCGTCCGCGCCGCGGCCATTTCCTTCCTGTATTGCGGATTCGACGCCATCACGGAAAAAATCGAATAGGCCAGCAGCCTGCTTGCCTGCAAATCGCTGGGGTAGTGCACGCCGCAGACCATGCGGTTGTTCGCGTAGTCGTCGGCTCGGGCCAGAATGGCGTCGCGCTTTTCCGGCACCATGTCGATCAGCGCCAGTGCCAGCAAGTAGCCCGAGGTCGTATGACCACTGGGGTAGGAATCGTTCTTGGTCTTGGTGACGCAAATGGGATGCAGGGTCGGGTCCTGGTTGTAGGGGCGAACACGCGCAAACCCCTCCTTGCCCGGTGTCGTATTCACGCCTTCGTCGTTCCTGACCCGGGCCGAGAACGCGGCCGTCAGCGGCAGCAATGGCGCAGTGAACTGCGGGCCCATTTCCTTGCGGAAAAGGAAGATGGTTTCCTCCTTGTCGTCGGCCATGGCGCGCTGCGACTGTTCCGGCGTACGGGAGGCTTCAAGGCGATGCAGTTCGGCCAACTCAGAGCGGCCCAGCTCCGAGTTGGCGGTCGGCGGCGCCGGCAGGATCTGCAGCGCGCGGGTCTGCTCAGCCGAGACAAAGGACGCATCGCGTGCCTGGGATGGGTTCACCGCCAATGCGGCAAGACTGAGAAGCGACAGCGTCAATATTTTCATGGTCGGAGCGGTCACAAGATGTTGGCGGGTGGACTGTTTGGAGGATGGGGCCGTACCCGTGCTACAGGCAGGCAACCCAGATTTGGTAGCTGCCGTCTTTGCCCTGCAAGGACGGCGGCGGGGCGGGGAATGTCGCGGTCTCTACCGCCTTGATCGCGGCACGGTCGGCAGCACCCAGCCCACTGCTTTGCACCACCCGGATGGCCGACGCCACGCCATCGCGCAGGCCGAATTCAACCCTTGTGCGGCCCTTGAAATTCAGTGCCGCAGCCGGCGCCGGAACGGTGAACGCGGCCTGCACCGCAGCCGCCAGCTTGACGTTGTAGGCCAGAGCCGGATCCACGCTGGGCGCTGTGGGCACGATCACGCGCGGCGCCGGCACTGGCGCAGTAAATGCAGTCGGAGCCGGTGTGGCGACGGGCTGCGGGAGCGGCGCCACGGTTGGCGCGATCGGCTCCGGTGGCAGCGGCTTGGGCTCGGGCTGAACGGCCACCGGTTTGGGCAGGCGCGGGGGCGGCACCGGCGTGACGGGTTTCACCAACTCGGGGGGCGCCACGGGCTCCGGCTCGGGTGTGACCTCGATCGTCAGCGGGACAAAAGTATCCAGCGGCTGGGGCGGATGGGCAGCGATCCAGGCGACCACAGCCGCCAGCACCACAAACTCCAAACCCAGGGCTGAGCCAAAGGCCTGCCACGGCCGACTGCGCCTGAGGGCCGGACCCTGCCAGGCAACTGCACTCGCGTTCAACGCGCCGTCTGGCGCGCCGCCAGTCCGATCTGGGTCGCACCACCGATGCGCACGGCATCAATCACGCTCATCACCTGCTGCAGCGAAGCGTCTTCGCCGCCGGCGATCGTCACGGCCAACTTGGCGGCATCGCGCGAACGCACCAGGGCGCTGATCTGCTCGGGCACGACCTGCTGTCCTTCAGCGAAGAACTGGCCACCGGCGCGAATCTCCAGCAGCAGCTTGGGTGCGGGAATCACGCTGGCCGTGGTGCTGGTGGGCAGCTTGGACACCTGGCCGGTGGTGGGAATCATGCGCAACGTCATCATGGCAAAGAACACCAGCAGAAAAAGCATGATATCGATCATCGGAATGATCTCGATGCGTGCCTTACGCGTCTCGAAATAACGCATCTTCAGGCCACCCGCAATCCGACACGGGTGCCCGCAGCCGAAGGCGTGCCAAAGCGTCGGTTCAGCAGCATCACCTTGATGGTTTCCATCTGGTGCACGATGACGCGCACCTTGGTGTTGAGCCAATTGAAGAACACCAGACCGATCATGGCGATCATCAGGCCCGAGGCCGTGGCGATCAACGCCTCCGCGATGCCGCCCGTGACCTGGCCGGCGCCGTTTTGCACGTCGCCCAGCACCGAGAACGCGCCGAACATGCCGATGATGGTGCCGAACAGACCGAGCAGCGGCGCCAGCGTGATCACCGTGTCGAGCACCCACAGCGAGCGGTCCAGCGTGGGCACCTCGCGCATGACGGCTTCTTCCAGGTGGCCGGCGCAGGTGTCGCGAGCGGAATCCGCAGGCTCGATCAGCGACGCCTCGAACAGACTCACGTGCGGCAACTTGGCATGTTTGCTCAGGGCCTTTTGCATGGGCTCGGCGTGCAGTGGCGCATTGCCATGCACCAGGCCCATCAACTCTTCGCCGCCCTGCTGCATCTTGGACAGGTACAGGCTGCGCTCGATGATGACCGTCAAGGCTGCCAGCAGCAGCAGGCACATCAGGTACAGCGTGCCACCGGAGTGGTTCGCCAACTCAAACAACTTGGCAATCGTCATGATCAGAAATCAGCCTTGAGCGAGACCTGCAGGCTGCGCGGCGCCTGGTAGGTATAGGTGTCCAACAGTTGCGTCTTGCCAGCGCTCATCGCGGTCACCGGTTGGTCGCCCAAGAGGTTGAATACATTGAGTTGCAGCTTGAGCGTCTTGACAAAGGTGGCAGGGTTCTTGATGACGTAAGCCGCGCCAAAGTCCAGGCTGCCGTAGGCAGGTGTCTGGTAGTAGTCGTAGTTCGCGTCGGCCGTGGCCAGCGTCGCTGTCGTCGGCGACGCCGGCGTAGCGTAGGCCACCTGGCGAATCTTGCCGGTGCGCTTGTAGATCAGGGAGCCCGACAGCGCGTCGCGGCTGTAGAGCGCACCCAAAGCCGCCGTCATTTCCGGAGCGCCGGCGATCTGTTTGCCGGTGTCGTTGGCCGTGGCCTGGTTAAGCGAGGCATTGACGTAAGCCGAGAACCCGCCGCCCAGAACATAGGCCGCCTGCGCCTCTGCGCCCTGGTAGGTGGCGCCGCCGATGTTGACGAAGGCGGCAAGTGCGCCGGCCAGACCATTGGAGACCATCTTGTTCTTGAAGTCGATGCGGTAGGCATCCACGTCCCAGGTCATGGCGTCCGACTTGCTCACCAGGCCCAGCTGGTAGTTGGTCGAAGTCTGCGGCGCCGAGCTATTGTGACTGGCGTCAGCAATGTAGAAGGTGCTGAGCGAAGGAATCACATAACCCTTGGCGTACTGAGCATAGACCGACATGCCGCCATTGATCTGGTGATTCACCGTCAGGAACGGCAGGGTTGACTTGTAGTCCTTGGAGGCGGTCGCGTTCAGGATGCGGGTCGTGGCGCCCACGGGTGAATTGGCCGAGCGGTTGATGCTCACATACTTCAATCCTGGCGTCACGCTGGTGTCGGGACGCACGGCCCACTCGTATTCCACGAACGGCTCCACCGTCTGGATGGTGGAATGCTCGTCGTAGCTCACGCTGTCGATGGGGCGATCGGAGCCGGGCAGGGTGGCGGCGTTGACCGTGGCCTCCTTGCGGTTGTACAGACCGGTGGTCAAGTCCAGGTCGTAGAGGTGACGGTTGGTCGAGGCATGCTCGACCCAGACGCCCATGCGTGCCACGCCCGACTCCAGCTTTTTCGTGGCCTTGAAGATGTCGCCCACCACGCGGTATTGGTTGAGCTTGTCGTAGCCGGGAATGTCACCCACGATCTTGACGCGGGTCAGGGAGTTGGTCGTGCGCGGATCCGTTCCCGTGCCGTCCCAGGTGGCCACATCGGTGGCCAAGGTCTTGTTGTTGTAGGCGAAAGTGTAGAGGTTGTTGTCGGTGTTCCAGCCGCCACCCAAGTCGCTTTGCAGGCGCACGTATTCAAAGTCCGTGGCCTTAGTTGCCTTGTTGTACAGGTAATAGTTCATGCTCTTGGGATCTTTGTTGAGCAGGAAGTTCTTGCCGTACAGGGCCACTTGGGCCAGCGTACGCACCGCCACGTCGGGCGTGTAATAGATGTTGTCGTTGACCGATGCAAACACCGTCAGCAGCGAAGAGTCACCCACCGGGCGTTCGATCTTCACGGTGTAGTTGTTGCTCTCGATGGGGCTGGCGCTCAGGTAGCCGTCGGACTTCATGTGCTGGTAGTTCAGCTGCACCGTGGCGTCGCCATAGTCGGCCAGGCGGCCGCTCTCGTAGGAGAAGCCCGCCAGGGCGGTATTCCAGGTGCCGAAGGTGCCAAAGACGCTGGACGCCTGCTGCTCCGAAGCTTTCTTTGAGAACAGGTTGATGGAGCCGCCAAAGGTGGCGTAGCCCATGTCGCTGGCCTTGCCCGGCCCACGGTCCACCACCGCGCCGCCGATGATTGCGGCCGGAAAGAACGAGGTCGAATGGTGTGACGGGCCATTCGTGTCGCCCCATGGGATACCGTCAAAAGTGACGTTGTATTCACCGTCCTTGAAACCACGCAGCGTGGTCTTGGTCTCGCTCAAGCCAGGCCCGTTGGAAGAGTCGCCAGAGAGGCTGGGAGCAATGTTCACGAGGCGGCTGTATTCGGCCGTGGGAGCGACCGACAGATCGATGAATTCGCGCGTGATGATGGACTGGGGCTGCGTCGCCAGCAGGCTCGCCTGCGTGGGTGCCAGCGCCGAGGCCGTGCCCTTCTTGGACTCGTCAGGGCGATAGGCGCCGGCAGCGGTGCTGGCGCCGATGGTGCCCAGATCGGTAGGCGCAGGGCTTGACTGGGCGAAGGCTGAAGGCACGCTTGCAAGCGAAAGAAGCGCAAGCGACAGGACGCGAGACAGGGTGGTTGGGCGATGGCGGCAGGGCAGATTCATGGCGGTAGAAGGTCCGATAGTTGAAAAGAATTCTTTGCCAGGTTGACACTGTCAATGCCGGGAAATCAGCACGGAGTCGGAACCTCGACGGTGTGGAGACTAAGCGCCCCGTGTGTAAGTGCCGTGACAAACGCAAAGCGTTTTCACGAACCTCGCCGTTGCACTTTTGCGCCCACGCCAAGGTCTTGTCACGCCCCCGTCACGGGGCCAAGCCAGAGTCCGCTCGCGGGGCATTCGCGCCGCATTGCCAAGCGATTTCCGCCCCATCCCGTCCCTCCGTGAAAGTTGATTCCCACCATGAAAACTGTTGCTGCGCCCTTGTTGCTTATTTCCATCTTTATCGCGAGTGCCGCGCAGGCGCGCGAACCCAACTTCGTCAGCGCCGAGCAAGTGCGCGCGTTTCAGATACTGCCCGCGCCTCCCGCCAACGACGCGGCGGAAACCAAGAAGGAACTGGCCAAGTTGCACCGACTGGAGAGCGCGCGCACGCCGGAGCAGGTCCAGGCCGCCGCCGCGGACGACAAGGACGAAAGCATTTTCCTGTTCCGCAATGCCATGGGTGCGAGCTTCACGCAGGCGTCGCTGCCGCTGACCGCAGCATTCACTGAGCGCGTCAAGAGCGATGCCGGCGGCATCGCAGCCCCTGCAAAGTCGGGCTTCCTGCGCCCTCATCCCTATAACCTGGACAAGACGCTCAAGCCGATTTGCGAAACCAAAGTCAAGGACGATTCCTACCCCAGCGGCCACACCTTCGCGGGCTATTTGCAGGCCCTGGCGTTGATTGACATGGTTCCGGAAAAACGTGACGCCATCCTGGCACGGGCTGACGACTACGCGCACAACCGCATGGTCTGCGGTGTCCAGTACGAGAGCGACCTGCAAGCCAGCAAGCTGTTGGCCTATTCGACGTTTGCCCTGATGGCGAATCACCCGCAATACAAAAAGGAAATGCTCGCCGCGCGCCTGGAATTGCGCCGACATCTGGACCTGAGCCTGGCCGCCCATTGAACCCGCTGCCTATTGACTCAACTATCCATCTCCTATCCCTATGAAACTCAAACTGACATTTCTGGCCATCGCATTGGCCCTCGCTTCCAGCCTGGTACCGGCGCAGGAAATGAAGAAGACGGATGCCTTTGTGGTGAAACCCTACCTGCAAGTGGGCCGCTCGCCGTCGGCCACCTCCTTGCACCTGCTCTGGCATGGCGCCGACGTCGACTCCGACTGGGCAGTGGAGCACCGCGCCAGTCCTGACGCACAGTGGCACCAGGCGCCCGCGCCACAGTCTTCACGCGTGGCCGTTGGCAAAGCCACTCCCCGTCGGGTCTACAACGCCGCCTTGAGCGCCCTGGTGCCAGGCAGCAGCTTCCAGTACCGCATCCTGAAGGACGGCAAAGTGGTCTTTGCCGCCGACGCGCTCGCGCCGAAATCGGCTACGCAGCCCTACCGCGTCGTGGTCTTCGGCGACATCGGCGCCGGCACACCAGAGCAAAAGACCATTGCCTACCGCGCCTATGTGTCCAAGCCCGATCTGGTCGTGGTTCCTGGTGACATCGTCTACGAGTACGGATTGGTGTCGGAATACGACAAGAACTTCTTTCCCGTCTACAACGCCGACCAGGCCGACGCCAGCGGGGTTCCGCTGATGCGTTCCATTCCCATGGTGACGGTGCCAGGCAACCATGACATCGACAACCGCAATCTGGACAAGTACCCCGATGGCCTGGCCTACTACTTCTTCTGGGACCAACCGCTGAACGGACCCCTGGGTGTGGAGGGCGGACCGATCGTTCCACTCTTGACCGCGACCGAGGCGAATCGCAAACCCTTTCTCGCGGCCGCCGGTGACGCCTATCCGCGCATGGCCAACTACTCGTTCGACTACGGCAATACGCACTGGACCGTGCTCGACTCCAACCCTTACGTCGATTGGACCGACAAGGGCCTGCACGATTGGGTGGCCAACGATCTGGCAGCCGCAGCGGGTGCGACCTGGCGCTTCGTGACCTTCCACCACCCCGGCTTCAACTCCGCCAACGAGCACTACGAGCAGCAGCACATGCGACTGCTGTCGCCGATCTTGGAAGCGGGCAAGGTCGACATCGTCTTCAATGGCCACCTGCACAACTATCAGCGCTCGTTTCCGCTGACTTTTGCGCCGATCAAGAAGGGCACGCTGCTGATGGGCGGACGCGACGGCACATCCGTGCGCGGCCGGGTTGTGAACGGAAAATGGACCCTGGACAAGGGCTTTGACGGCAAGACCCACACCCAGCCCAAGGGCATCATCTACTTGGTCACCGGCGCTGGCGGCAAGGAGCTCTACAACGTGGAGCAGAACGGCGACGCCGACTCCTGGCAGAAATTCACCGCCAAGTTCATCTCCAACGAACATTCGCTGACGGTGGCCGACGTGAACGGCAAGACGCTCACGGTGCGTCAGCTCGCGGCCGACGGTCGCGAGCTCGACAAGTTCATCGTGACCAAGTGATGGAGCGATAGACCAGGGGCTGCGGCCCTTGGCTGATGGCGGCAGTTCTGCAACGGACTGCCGCCGTTTTTTATGCGACCGAGGCGCTCAAGCCTTCGTCAGACTGGAGCGCGCGCCGGCTGCTCATCTGGTCAAACCACAGGTACAGGACGGGCGTGATAAAGAGGGTGATCAACTGGGAAAACAACAGCCCCCCCACGATCGCCACGCCCAGCGGCTGGCGTAGCTCTGAGCCCACGCCCAAGCCCAGTGCCATCGGCAGCGCGCCCATCAGCGCGCACAGGGTGGTCATCATGATCGGACGAAAGCGCAGCAGGCAGGCCTGTCGAATCGCGTGCGCGGCGGCCATGCCCTGGCGCCGTTGGGCGTCGAGCGCAAAGTCGATCATCATGATCGCGTTCTTCTTCACCACGCCCACCAGCAGCAGGATGCCGATCATGGCGATGAAGCTCAGCTCCAGGCCGGTGATGCGCAGCGCCAGCAGGGCTCCCACCGCTGCCGAGGGAATGCCCAGCAGGATCGTCACCGGATGAATCCAGCTCTCGTACAGCATGCCCAGAATGACGTAGATCGCAGCGACCGCGATGACGATGAGCCAGAGCTGCGTGCTTTGGGATTGCTGAAACAGCGCGGCCTGTCCGGCAAAAGCGCCGAAGATGGATGCGGGAAGCCCGATCTGGCGTTGCGCAGCCTGGATCGCCGCGCTCGCGTCCGACAGGGATTGTCCGCTCTGCAGGTCGAAGGAGATCGTGACTGCGGGGAGCTGGCCCTGGTGGTTGATGGCCATGGTGCCGCGCCCGCGATCCACCTGGGCGAATGCGCCCAGGGGAACCAGCGCGCCCGACGTGCTGCGCACCTGGATCTTGGCCAGGCTGCTCTCGTCGCGCCGGTACTCGTCTGCCAACTCCATGATGACCTGGTAGCTGTCTTCGGGTGCGTAGATGGTCGACACTTGGCGCGTGCCGTAGGCGGCGTACAGGGTATTGCGGATGCTGGCCACGTCCACACCCAGCAGTGCGGCCTTGTCGCGGTCAACGCTGAGGCGCGCCTCCAGTCCGTTGCGCTGCGAATCGGAGTTCAGTCCGACAAAGATGGCGGACTTGTTCAGCTCGACCAGCATCTTGTCCACCCACAGCTCCAGTTCGGCCGGGCTGACCGATTGCATCGTGTACTGGAACATGCTCTTGGAGCCGCGCCCGCCAATTCTCAGGTTTTGCACGGGGCTGAAGAACACGCGGATGTTGGGAATGAAACTGGTCTCCTTGCGCAACTGCGTCAATACCGCCGCCATGGGCGGGCGCTGACCTGGCGCCTTGAGCGTGATGGAAAACGCCGTCGTGTCATGGTCCACCTTGGATGTCAGTTCCGCGATATGGGGGTCCTTGAGCAGCACCGCCTCCAACTGCTTGAGAATCACCAGTCGTCCGGCATACGACATGTCCTGCGGGGCATCGACGTTGGCCGAGATCTGCCCCGTGTCTTCGGTCGGAAAGAAGCCTTTGGGTGCAGTGGCATACAGCCACGCCGTCAGACCGAAGGTGGCAAGTCCGACCAGCAGCACGGCCGTGCCATGCGACAGCGCCCACTCCAGTGCCAGCGCGTATTGTTTGAGAACCGAGCTGAACCCCGCTTCAAACCATTGGCTGCACCGTCCCGGCGCGACGCGCGTGCGCTGGTGCTTGATCAGCATGGGCACAAGGATCGGGATGAGGGTGAGCGAGGCGGCGGCAGACACCAGGATCGCCACCGAGACCACGATCGCAAACTCGTGAAACAGCAGGCCCAGCGTGCCGGGCATGAAGAAGATCGGGATGAAGACCGCGATCAGCGAAATCGAGATCGACACCACGGTGAAGGCCACCTCAGATGTGCCCTGCACCGCGGCGGCAGTGGGCGCCATTCCATCCTCGATATGGCGCATGATGTTCTCCAGCACCACGATGGCATCGTCCACTACGAGTCCGACCGCAATCGTCAAGCCCATCAGCGAGATGTTGTTCAGGCTCAATCCGAGTGCGTACATCAGGCCAAACGTGGCCAGCAGTGAAATCGGCAGCGTGATCGACGGGATGACGGTGGCCGCGAGCTGGCGCAGGAACATCAGGATGACCATGATGACCAGGCCGATGGTGAGCAGCATGGTGGCGTTGACGTCGGCGATGGAGTGGCGAATCGATTGCGATCGGTCGTTGAGCAGCTTGACCTTCACCGAGCCGGGCATCTGTGACTCCAGTTTCGGCAGCAGCGCGCGGATGGCGTCGATCGTGGCCACGGTGTTGGCGCCGGGCTGGCGTTGCACCGAAAGCGAAATTGCGTTCTCGCCGTTGATGGAACTCGTGTCCTGGGTGTTCTCGATGCTGTCTTGTACCGTCGCCACGTGCGACAGACGCACCGCCTGGCCGTTGTGCGCGGCCACGATCACGTTGGCAAAGTCCTGCGCCTTCATCAGTCCCGAGCCCATTTGCAGCGTCATCATCTGGCGCTTGCTGTCGAGTTCACCCAGCGGCGCGTTGGACGTGGCCGCCTTGAGCGCATTCGTCACATCGGCCAGACTGAGGTTAACCGCGGCCAGGCGGTCGGGATCGACCTGAATCCGCACCGCAAGACGCTTTTGCCCTGAGACATTGACCTGCGCCACACCCGTCACGGTGGACAGGGCGGGCACGATGAGGTGGTCGGAGTAGCCGTTCAGGTCGGTGAGCTTGAGTGCCGGAGAGCTCAAGCCAATCAGCAACACCGGGGCGTCAGCGGGATTGATCTTCTTGTAAAACGGCGGCGTGGTCATCTCGGCCGGCAGGGTTCGCGTCGCCCGGTACAGCGCGGCCTGGACATCACCGGCTGCGGCGTCGATATTGCGATTGGGATCGAATTCCAGCGTGATCTGGCTTTCACCTTGAATGCTGCTGGAGGTGGTCAGCATCAGTCCGGCAATCGCAGTGAACTGCTTCTCCAGCGGCGTGGCCACCGCGGTCGACATCGTCTCCGGGCTCGCGCCCGGCAGCTTGGCCGTAACCTGGATGGTCGGCGTGTCGTAGTTTGGCAAGGCGGAGATGGGCAGTTGCAGCCAGCACGCCGCGCCCCCCACAATGATGCTGAGCCAGAGCAGCATGATGGCGATGGGGTGGCGCATGCACCAGGCAGAGAACCTCATTTCCCGGCCTCGCTGGACTTGCCTGGGCTGACGGCGGGTGGGGCCGCAACCGGCGCGCTGGCCGCAGCAGCCGCAACCAGAACTGGCATCCCGTGGCGCAGGTTGTTTGCGCCTTCGAGCACGACGCGTTCACCACTTGGAAGTCCTGTCACCACCGCCATTTCCTGCTGCACCCGCAGCAGCGTGACGGGTTTGGCACTGACCTTGCCGTCGGCACCAACGGCGTACACAAAGCGACCGCTCGGTCCTTCCAGCAGCGCCTGCGGCGGCAGCACCACGGCACCCCGGCTGAAACCCGCGCGCACGGTCACGGGAGCAAATGTTCCCGGCCACAGCAACTGCTGCCGATTCGGGAACACAGCCTTCAGATTGATGGTGCCGGTGTCGGGGTTGACGGTGTTGTTGATGAATGAGAGCTGGCCTTGGAGCACCTGACCGCCGGGGCCGGTCATGGTGACCACGACGGGCCCTTGCGCACGCGCCGCGAGCAGGGGGCTCAAGTCCTGCTCGGGCAGGCTGAATTCGACGCCAATCGGATCGAGTTGCGCCAGCGTGACCAGAGGCGCCGCCGCACTTGTTTGCGCCAGGCTCCCGGAGCGCACGCTGAGCGCGCCCGCCTTGGCCGAAATGGGCGCCAGAATCCGGGTATGCGCCAGCGCCACGCGCGCCAGCCCGATGTCGGCCTGCGCCGCCCGCAACTGCGCCTGCAAGGCATCGACCTTGCTTGCTGCGGTGTCGACCGCGCTGGGAGCGATGAAGTTGGCCTTGGCCATTTCCGTGGCACGGGAGAAATCGCGCCGGGCATCGGCGAGCTGAGCCTGAATCTGCGCCGCCAGCGCCTCCGATCGTTGCAATTGCGCCGAGGCGTCGCTGGCGTCCAGGGTGAACAGCAGCTGCCCCGCCCGCAGGTCTTCCCCCTCCTTGAAGTGGATGCCCAGTATGGTGCCGGTGAGCTGCGGACGAACGTCCACCTGATTCATGGAAACGAGATGCCCGTGTGCTGAAAATTCGATCGGCAGGTCGCGCGTTTGCGACAGCGTTGCACTCACGAGCAGCGGCTTTTTCGTCGCTGCCGCTGCGACCCTGTGGTCTTGAAAAGGACCGAACGTGAACGCCAGGCCTGCGCCCGCAGTGATGAGGCACAGCGTGGCTGCGATTCGTTTGTTTTTCAATTCCATGGAGCGGGGTGGGTCGTGGGTGAAAAGGGAGAAGTCGCCAGTGCACCGTGGCAACTGGCGCAATGGAAGAAGCTCATGAAGCGGGGATGAGCCAGCGGTTGACGCTGGCCAGTTCGTCTGGCGTGAGCTGCCCCACCGAGGCCGCGAGTTGCAGTGTGCTCAGCAGGTATTGGTGGCGCGCAGCCTGCAGGCTGTACCGGTTCTGGAAATGGACTTGCTGGGCGTTGAGGACATCGACCGTGGTACGCACGCCCACATCGCGCCCCATGATGCTGGCCGCCACCAGGGTCGCGCTGGAGCGCGTCGCCTGCTCCAGTGCCCTGACCTGCGCGGCACCCGACTGCATGCCCAGAAAGGCCTGGCGGGTTGCCAGCTGTGCGATCTGCACGCTGGCGTCCAGCGCATCGCCCTGCTGTGCCGCACGGGCCACGGCTTCGCGCCATTGGGAGCTCCGATTGCCGCCGTCGTACAGAGGGATGTTCAGTTGCACGCCGATGGATCTGGCGCTGCTTCGGTCCATCCAACTGGTATGCCCGGGCCCATTGCTGTCCCACTGCGCGGCGACATTGGCCACCAGCGCCAGCGTGGGCGAGCGCTCACCGCGCAGGCGTGCAACCTCGCTTTGGGCGACAGCCAGGTTGATCCCTTGCGCCAGCGCCAACAGGCTGCGCGATTGGGCTTGTTCCAGCCAGGGCGCCAGGCTCGGGGGCTGGGGCGGGGTGGGCGCAAGCCGGGCCGAGGCCGGCGCCAGACCTTGCGCGTCCAGCTGAGTGATCTGCTGGTAGGCGGCCTGCGTCAGATCGAGCTCGTTGCGGGCGGAAATTTCGTTGGCAAGGATGGCATCCAGCCTGGCCTGCGCTTCGCTGGTGTCGGCCTGCGTCGCTGCGCCGACGGAAAACGTCTTTTCAGCCTGCGCCAATTGCCGCGCGACCGCCTCCCGCTGGGCCTGCACCAGCTGCACGTTTTCCTGCGCCAGCAGCACGTCAAAGTAGGCCTTCGCCACGCGCAAAATCAGTTCCTGCTCAGCGAGCTGGTATTGCAGCTGTGCCTGCCGGGTCTGGAGTTGGAGTTGCTCGCGGGCCGCCGTGGCTGAGGCATCGTAGAGCGGCTGCAACAGCGACAACGCCGTTGCGTAATGCGGGCCCTGCGCATCGGCTCGGGTCGCGCTCGGGTTCCCGGGAAGAATGTTCTTTTGCGCCACGCTGCCTGCTGCGGCCAAGGCGACTTGCGGCCTGAAGACCGCATCGCCCTGTCGGGTCTTTTCCAGGCCCGCGGCCAGCGCGTGTCCCGCGGCGCAGAAGGTTGCATCGTGGTCGCGCGCCGCGCGCCAGGATTCGAGCAGGTCCGCCGCATGGACGTCGATGCACAGGGTCAGGGTCGATGCAAGCAGTGTTTTGAACATGATGGGAAATGGGTTGGAGTACTAGTAGACGTCACGTCGATAGCGCCCGCCTGCCGCCAACGCGTTCAATTCATGGCGCCCGAGAATGCCGGCCAGGGCGATGTCGACGCCCTCGGCCATGCCGCTCAAGCTGCCACAGACGTAGAAGGCCGCGCCTTGCTCCACCCATTGCCGCACGACTTCGGCCTGGGTGAGAAGGCAGTCCTGCACATACAGGCGCTGGGGTTGGTCGCGCGAGAACGCCAGGTCGAGCCGGCTCACTACCTGGCTTGCGCGCCACAGTTCGATCTGCGCGCGGTAGTGGTAATCGTGCGCGGCGTTGCGCTCGCCAAAGATGAGCCAGTTGCGGTGTTGTCCGGATCGCTCCCGGGCCTTCAGGTGCGCGCGCAATCCGGCGATGCCGCTGCCGTTGCCGATCAGGATCAGCGGCCGCGCATGGTTGTCTTCCAGGCGAAAACCGCGGTGCGCTCGCAGCCGCAGCGGAATGGTGTCGCCGATGGCCAACGTGGTGCTGAGCCAACCCGAAGCTTGCCCCTGAGATCCATCGTCGTTCAACTGCAAACGCACCAGTAGATGCAGGCGCCCGTCAGTCGGAATCGACGCGATGGAATACTCGCGTGGGCAAGCGGGGTCGCTGGGCGGGCACAACTGGACCAGATCGCCCGCTTGCCAGTCTGGCAACGGCGCTCCCAGCGGCTCCAGTTCCAGGTGGTAGGCCGGTGCGCCAACACTGCCCGGATTGAGAAGTTGCCGCTTGGCCAGGCGCCAATCGGCAACTTCGGGCGCGCTCCAGTCGGGCGCGTCGCTGGTTCCGGCGAGGTGACTCAGGTGTTGCTGCCACTGTGTGATGGCGGGCAATGCGCTGCGGTCCACTTCGATGCGTGCAAACAGGGCGCGCGCTCCCTGCTCGGTGAGCCAGCGATCGAGGTCGCGCCCAAAGCCGCAGTAGTTTTTGTACTGCCTGTCGCCAAGGGCGAGCACCGCGTAATGCAGATGCGTCAGCGCCGGCCCGGCTGTCATGCAGCGGCTGCAAAAGGCGGCAGCGTTGTCGGGCGCGTCACCTTCGCCATACGTGCTGACCAGGAACAGGATGCGTTCGCTGCGCATCAGATCGTCGACGGTCAGCGCCGACAGCTCGCTGAGCTGGACGCCGATCCCGGCCAGGCGCAGCAAGGCGACGGTCTGTGCTGCCAGTTCCTCGGCGTTTCCGGTCTGACTGGCGTAGGCGACGACCCATGCCCTGTCGGTGGCAGAATCGTCGCCGGGCGCGGCGGCACTTCGGGCGCCGCGTCGACGCCACCACGGCGCCAGGCAGATCGCCGCATAGGCCAGGCACAAAGCGGCCAGTAGCGCCCAGCGCAGGGGGTCGAGGCTGGCGTTCATGCTTCGAGCATGCTGCGCATGGAGCCGCTGAGGTGCTCGTGCAGACCCGAAGCGCTGCGTGCGACAAAGCGCGCCGCCAGACCCTGGCGCTCGGCCAGCGCCAAACCGGCTTCCAGCCCCAGCACCGTGAGCGCCGTGGACCAGGCATCTGCCGCCATGCAGCTGATATGCACCACCGTCACCGAAGCCAGGCCATGGCGGATCGGCAGGCCCGTGCGCGGATCCAGCGTATGAGAATAGCGCACGCCATCGCGTTCAAAATAGCGCCGGTAGTCACCCGAGGTGGCAACCGCCAGGCCGTGCAGCGCCAGCACCATGTCCTGGACCCCGTCTGCAGCATGCGCGTCGTGCGGGATCACCTGCTCCAGTGCCACCCACCAGGGCTGACCGTCGGGCTTGGTCCCGGCACCACGCAGTTCGCCTCCGACTTCCACCAGATAGTGTTCTATGCCCTGCTGCTGCAGGTAGCGGGCCAGGCCGTCGACGCCGTAGCCTTTGGCCACGGACGACAGGTCCAGCTGCACGCCTCCCGGCTGGAGCGCACGTTTTCCCACGAGGTCGAGTTCCACGGGCGGCGTGCGCTGGCGCGCCATTGCCGAACCCGACTCACTGGCGGCGGCTGCGCAAAAAAGTGGGTCGGCGAAGCCCGCGTTCGGACCGAAGCCCCACAGATTGACCAGCGCGCCGGCGCAGGGGTCGTAGGCGCCGCCGCTTTGCTCGCGCACGCTCAAGGCGAACGCCAGCACCTCGCAGCAGGCGTCGGGGAGGGGCTGCCAGCTGAGCGCCGCGGCCCGATTGAAGCGACTCAGTGCTGACTCAGGCTCCCAGTGACTCATCTGGGCCACGACGACGTCGAGCACGCGCTGCAAGCCCGCCTTCAATGTGACGGCGTCGCCCGACCCGACCCATCGCACGGACCAGGTCGTGCCCATGGTGTGACCACCGAAATCGCGAATATCACCGTCGGCGGGCGCGGCCAGCGTGGCTATCTGGAGTGGCAATAGAACCCGGCGCACGTTCGATCTGACCCAAGTTATTGCGGCAGCACTTCCAGCGTCGCACCGTAGCTCAGGCGGCGCGCCGGCGCCTGCATGGGCTGGCCTTCGGCACCTGGCGCAGTCTCGGGCCAGGTGCTGCTCAACAGGTACATGCCGGCGGCTGGGACGGTGAAGCTGATCTCACCGTTGGCATCCGTGGTTTGACGGATTTCCCCCAGAACGCCGCGGTAACGCACGCCGCCCAATACCAGGCTAAAGGGCTGGTTGGCCAGCGGTTTGCCGTCCAGCAGGAAGCGCCAGCTCGCCTTGTCACCAGCGCGCATATCGTTGGGATGCGTGATGGGCACGAACTCGAGGCCCTCGCCTGTGGGTTTGAAAACGGCCGCATTGGGTTTGCCCGTGCTGACGAAGGTTTCCAGGCGCGAGTGCATGCGCGTCAGCTTGAGGTCCTGCGCACCGGACGGAATCTGCGCGGCCAAATCCTGCTCGCTGCCGCGCCAGCGCTTCATCTCGCCGTTCAGCTTGTAGTTGGCCATCACGCTGGTCGTAACCAGGCTGGCCTTGTAGGTGCCCGGTTGCGCGAGCTTGATATCGAAGCTGCTGCGCAGGTGCCCGAAAAATACATTCACCGGCACAACCCGAGCCGCGTCGGGACCGGTGACCACGAGCGCATCCAGCTTCAACGGCATGTTGTCAATATCGAAGGCGTTGTCCGCGCTGGCGGCGTCCACGGTGACCCATGGGTCCTTGGAGTCGACGACCGTGCTCGAGGCCAGCAGCCAGGGGCGTTGCGCCTGCACGCCCGACACCAGCGCCGACAGCGCCAGCGCCACAAGTGCGCGCTTGAGTTGTTTGGACATGCCTGTGGTCCTTCTCAAGACTTGAACTGGACGCTGACGCTGCCCAATTCTTCCTGCCCCTTGACTGCAGCGGGCTGGCTTGACGGCAGAGGCCAGTGAAACGGGATGCGCACCAGTTCGCGTCCGCCGGCTTCGCGCGCCGCTTCGACCACGACCTGATAGTCCCCTGGCGGCAGCGCCTCCAGCGTCGTCTTGGCGCGCGCCAAACTGATCGTGTGTTCGCCGGGTCCGCGGGTTGCGCCACTGACGCCATCCAATGGCAGGTCCAGGGCTTCGCCGCCTTTGCGCCACCACTGACGCATGTCCTTCAAGTATTTGGTTCCGCCGTTGTCCTTTTTCCTGACGTCGTACAGCACGGCCAGCTGGGTCACCACTTTCTGATCCGAGCGCTCCAGCCAGACGGCCATATAGGGCCGGTGATAGGCCGCCACATTGAGCTGAGGAATTTCGAATTTCAGGGTCAGATCAGCCGCCAGTGCGCAGGCGCTCATCAGGGGCAGACTCAGGACAAGGGAGTGTCGCAATTTCATGGCGTACTTTTGGAAAAGCTCAGTGGATGAATAGGAGCGCGAGCGCGCAGGGAATCAGGATGCCCAGGCACACCATCGGCCAGGTCAGGGGACGGTTGACGGCATGTAACTTCAAAATCAACAGGCCCGTCAGGCAAAACATCAGGCAACCCGCCGCCAAGATATCGATGAACCAATTCCACGCGACGCCGGTGTTGCGCCCCTTGTGCAGGTCGTTGAGCCAGGAAATCCAGCCGCGGTCGGTGCGTTCGTATTCGGCGCTGCCGCTGTCCAGGGCAATCCGCAGCCAGGCGTCACCACCCGCCTTGGGCAAGGGCAGATAGACCTCGTCCGCCGACCATTCGGCAATACGACCCTCGGACTGCAACGACCATTGCGCCCGCAACCAGGCTTGCGCGGCAGTCGGCAGCGGGGCTTTGGCGCCGTCATGGCCCTGGGCAAACTGGCGCAGTTGCGCCTGCAAGGCGGGCGGCACTTCGGCCCTGGCCCGCGTCACGCTCGGCTTGGCCTCGATCTGGGCCGAATGGTTCAGCGTGATGCCCGTGATGCTGAAGATCAGCATGCCCAGCAGGCACACGGACGAGCTGATCCAGTGCCATTGGTGAAGGTTCTTCAGCCAGACCGCGCGGCGGGCCTTGGCGTTGCTTGTTGCGCCGGATGGCATCAGGTGGGTTTCTTCATGAGATCTTTTCAGGGCGCAAGGCCATGCACGGTGCCGTGTCTTGGCAAAGTGAATTGCCGCGCAAGAGCATCCATTCAACGTATCAAGCGCGCGAGGTTAGCGCCAGCATGTGACAGTTTCATTACTTTCGCCGCCGATCGCGCTCAGGGCTTTGCCACAAGTTTCAACGCTTGAGAGAATGGCCTGAGCGCCCAAGCCTAGCCCGCGCGGTAGGTCGCTCAGTAGTGAAGCGCTGTGCTCTTGCCCCAAAACACCCGGTAGGCAAATACCGTGTAGCCGATGATCACCGGCAACACGACCACCACACCGTAAAAGATCATCATCAAAGCCTCAGGCGAACTGGCGGCGCGCCAGATGGTCAACTGGTCGACGACCAGCCAAGGGAACAGGCTGTAGGACAGACCATAAAAGGCCAGCAACAAGACGCCCACCGTGCCGGCAAACGGCACGGCAGCGCCGTACTGGTTGTGTTGCGCCAGGCGCGTGGGCAGGCGCTTCAAGCTGCGCGCGATCACCACAAACAATGCGACCGTCATGGCTGGAATGGGCAGCAGCAGCATCACTTGGGGCAAGCTGAACCATTTGTCAAAGATGCGCTGACTGACCCAAGGTGTCGCCATGGAGATTGCAGCAACGCCTGCGCCCGTCAACCATAGACTGCCCTTCGCCCAGCGCACGGCCTTGAGCTGCAGCGCACCTTCGGTCTTCATGATCAGCCAGCCTGCGCCCAGCAGGCAGTAGGCGGCGACCAGGCACAGGCCGATCAGCGCATTGAAGAGTTGGCTGCCCCAGTCGCTGGCAAAGCCCGTGACCAAGCTGCCCAGCATGAAGCCCTGCGACCAAGCCGCCAGCAAGGAGCCGGTGTAGAACGCGCGGTCCCAAAGGGCCCTATGTTCGAGCCGCGCTTTCACACGAAAGTCGAACGCCACGCCCCGCAGCGTGAGCGCCACCAACATCAACGCAACGGGTAGATACAGGGCGCCCAGAATCACGCCATGTGCCATCGGAAATGCCACCAGCAGCACACCGACGCCCAGCACCAGCCAGGTTTCATTCGCATCCCAAAACGGGCCGATGCTGGCGATCATCGCGTCCTTGTGGGCCTCGTCATGGGCTCGGCGCAGCAGGATGCCAACGCCCAGGTCGTAGCCATCCAGAATCACGTAGGCCAGCATCGCCAGGGCCAATACCAGCGCAAATACCAAAGGCAGCCAGCCCGCGGGCTGGGTCAGGTCCGGGATGGTCAACACGCTTGTCGTTTCAAGCATAAACCACGCCCCGATCCACCCCCAAGTTCACCTCGGCTTTGGCGGCGTTGCGCGCCAGATGAAACACCACACTCACATAGGCCAAGAGCAACATGGCATAGGTGCTGATGTACATCGCCAGAGTGAGGGAGATATGGCTGGCGGGCACTTTGGATGCCGCCTGCGTGGCCGTCAGCACGCCTTGCACCAGCCACGGCTGGCGACCCATCTCCGTGGTATACCAGCCCGCAATCAAGGCAATCCAGCCGACAAAGGTCATGCCTACCAGTACGCGCGCCATCCAGGGCTGCAGTTGGCCTTGACGTATCTGCCAGCTGCCCAGCCAACTGACGGCCAACATCAACATGCCCACGCCCACCATGACGCGAAAGGCCCAAAACACGGGTGCCACGGGCGGGTGCTGGTCACCAAAGTCCTTGATGCCTTTGACCTCACCGTTCCAATCGTGTGTGAGGTAGAGCGATGCCAGCTTCGGGATGGAAATTTCGAATTGATTCGTTTGTGTGGCGTTGTCTGGCACGGCAAACAGGACGGCTGGGGCGCCATTTTGGCCATCCCAAATGGCCTCCATCGCGGCAATCTTGGCAGGCTGGTGGTGCAATGTATTCACGCCATGCTGGTCGCCCACGACGATTTGCAAAGGAATCAGGGCCGCAGCCACATACAGGCCAGTGCGCAAGGACGCTTGCACCGACCTTCCCCTGTCGCCTTTGAGCCAGCGGTAGGCCGATAGGCCCGCCAACAAGAAGGCCACGGTGAGACCGGAGGCGATCATCATGTGCGCGAAGCGATAGGGGAAAGACGGGTTGAAGATCACCGCGATCCAGCTCGTGACATGCGCTTTGCCGTCAATCATCTCGAACCCCGCCGGCGTGTGCATCCATGAGTTGAGCGCCAGAATCCAGAAGGCCGACAGGCTGGTGCCAAACGCGACCAAAAAAGTCGCTCTGGTGTGAACGCGCTCGCTGACTCGTCCGCGGCCAAACAACATGATGCCAAGCATGGTGGCTTCCAGGAAGAAGGCCGTGAGCACCTCATAGGCCAGCAACGGCCCGGCCACATTTCCCACGGTGTTCATGAAGCCCGGCCAGTTGGTGCCGAACTGAAAACTCATCGTGATGCCGCTCACCACCCCAAGCGCAAAGGTCAGGGCAAATACCTTGACCCAAAACTGGTATGCATCCATCCAATGCGGCTCACCGGTGGCCACGAAACGGGTTTTGAAGAACAGCAGCACCCAGCCCATGCCGATGCTGATCGTTGGAAACAGAATGTGAAACGTCATGTTGGCGGCAAACTGGATGCGCGCCAAGATGACCGGGTCAAAGCTGTCCATGATCAGCTCCTTTTGCTGACAGGCCAGCTCCAGAAAGCTCGGGCGGCAACGCGGGCGGTGCTTCGAGCTGTTGCCTGCCGGTAAAGGCTTGCTTGACCCGGTCTTTGATCTGCAGGAGCTTTTGAACTTTTGAGCCCATTTGCATCAGACTGACCAAGGTATCCGAATCCATCTCTTGCACATCGTCAAGCCAATCGGTCATCAACTCGATGAAGGCGTGCATTTGCTGCATGCGCACCTGTGCGTGAATGTCCTCGGCGACGCTGGGTTGCTCCATCAGTGCGTCTCGAAGCATGGAAAGAGTCGGGTCAATTTCGCGCTTGCGTCGCTCTGCTGCCAGAGTGCGAAAGATGGCCCACACGTCCTCGGGCGCCTGAAAATACTCTCGTCGGTCATTGGGTCGATGGATCAGGCGCACCAGGCGCCAGGATTGCAACTCCTTGAGCCCCATGCTCACGTTGGAGCGGGAAAAACCCAGTGCCTCGCCGACCTCATCCGCGTTCAGCGGCTTCGCCGACACATACAACAGGGCATAGATCTGGCCCACCGTGCGGTTGATGCCCCAGCGGCTGCCCATTTCTCCAAAATGCAGCACAAAGCGTTGTGTGAGTGGGGGTAGTTTCATGGCCTTCTTTTCCTGAGTTTTCAGTATTTTCTGAAACTTCAGGAATTCATGAAACGCGCGGGTGCTTAACCTGGGTTGAGAGGATGGTCTTGGCGCCCGAGCGCGGCGCATTCATCAACGCGACCGGCCACACGGGACACAGGAAGACGGATTTATACGAACCGTCCCAAAGTGCTTCGCGCGGAGCGCACCCGGGTTGTAGGACGCAGCAGGTCCATCACAGCCGCTGGCCCCGCCAGCCCTGCCCAGGGGTTCACTTCACTTCTTTACCTTGTCGCCGATGACGCCGCCGACCACAGCTCCACCAACGGTTCCGACAGCACTTCCGCCTGTCAGGACAGCGCCCACCACGGCACCGGCGCCGGCGCCGACGGCGGTGTTCCTGTCATGCTGCGACATATTGGCGCAACCCATCAGCGCGGCGGCGAAAGCAGCGCTCAAAGCAAATTTCAGTATCGTATTCATTCGAAGACCTCTCTTGGTTAAATAATGGCTGTCCGACGTATGGCGTCGGGTCTGGATCGAGCGACTACCCGACAAAGTGGCTCTCCACTTCGTTCAGGCGGTGCTCCTTGACGCCAACGGCGCAGGTGTCGCATTTCCTATGCTCCACCTAGTGCCTGGCGTTAAGCGCTACGCGCTCAGCGTGCTGTCGCGGCAATACCGCAGCGGTGTTGGCCGCGCTTGCCGCGTTGGCATCGTTCTGGTCGGTGTTCGCATCCGCAGTTCCATGCTTCGGCTGAGCGCCAGCGCGGGGTGTCAGACAGGTGGACTTGACTTTCTTCATGTGGCTCTCCATAGGGCTTGCCGGACAGACCTGCGCTGAGTTCATTGACCACCGACCGATTCCCCTTCGCTTTGACAATGCACGCCCCGTGGAACGGCAAAAGCGATGTGAACAGAATGCAAGCTCATGGCGCGATGATCGATGTCCGCCCCGATGCTGTCTGTCTGCTGGCGCACATTCGCGCGAAGCCGTTCCTCGTAAGCTCTTCGTATGCAAGTCTTCGTCAAATCCTCGAGAGCGTCATGAGCTCCACGCCGTCACATCCCAACGAAAAGATGTGCGCTGTAAAACATCCTCACTACCGGCCCCGAGTCAAAGCAAGATCGGCAGATGCCGCTGTAGCGCGGTGGCCCACCAGCATCCTGCAGCACCACGAACGCATGGACGGGTCCGGCTATCCGCTGGGACTCCAGGGCGAGGCCATCCTGCTGAAATCGCGCATTCTTGCGGTGTCGGACGTGGTCATGGCTTCGCACCGGCCCTACCGCGTGGCCCTGGGCGTCGAGGCGGCGCTGCGTGAAATTGAGGACCATCGCGGCAGCAAGTTCGACGCTGCCGTGGGCGATGCCTGCCTGGACCTTTTTCGCCAGCACGGATTCGCTCTGGACGCGTAGCCCATATGGTTGCCGATGGTCAGGGCTCCACCACACCGCGCTTGCTGGGGCTAGGCTTGGGTTGGCGGCTGCTGAAACAGACGGCTCAATCGTGGCTGGACGACTACGCGCCGAGCATGGGCGCGGCGCTGGCCTACTACACGATGTTTTCCATGGCGCCGCTGCTGTTGATCGTGGTGTCGGTGGCCGGATTGGTCTTTGGCCAAGAGGCTGCCCGAGGGGAGATCACCTTGCAACTGCAGTCTCTGATGGGAAACCCCGGTGCCAGAGCCGTGCAGGATTTGCTGGCCAGCGTGCGCAGGCCGGCCGCCGGTTCGTTTGCCGCGGCCGTGGGATTGGTGCTCCTGTTCGTCGGCGCCACAACGGTGTTTGCCGAGCTGCAGGATTCGCTGGACCGGATCTGGCGCGTGCCGATGCGTGTGCGTGCCACCGGATGGCTGGCGCTGGTGCGCGCACGGCTGCTGTCCTTCGGAATGATTCTTGCCATCGGATTTCTGCTCACGGTCTCATTGGTCATCAGTGCGGTACTGGCCATGTTGGGTGGCTGGGTCGGACCGCTCGCGGGTGCCTGGTATGTGGTGGCTGCCGCCGCCAATGCCGTTGGCGGCTTCGCCTCGGTCGCTGCAATGTTTGCGCTGATCTACAAGGTGTTGCCCCGTGTCCGCGTCCAATGGAAGGATGTCTGGATCGGCGCGCTGTTCACGGCCCTGTTATTCAATTTCGGCAAGCTGCTGATTGGCGTGTACATCGCGCGCATCGGTGTGATATCGGGCTTTGGCGCCGCAGGGTCGCTGGTGATCGTGCTGCTGTGGGTTTACTACTCAGCGCAGATCTTTCTGTTCGGCGCCGAATTCACCTGGGTCTATGCCAATGTCTGCGGCTCGCGCAAGCCGCAAAGTCCTAGCGTCGCGCCAGTGGATTCGGCGTAGGCGCTTCGAGCCGGGTGAGCGTATTGCGGTCCCGGTGGTGAAAGGGTTCCGGATTGCCACGGATCATCAGCACCGTGTCTTCTTCATAGGACCAGGTGCCGTCGCCATGCAGGCTCACCGTTATTCTGAATTCGACAGTCTTGAACGCGTGCTCCAGAAAGGGGCCAGAAAGGATGCCGAAATTTGTCGCACCGGCGCTGGCGAGCAGTTCGAATTCGGTCGCCTGCGCGCTTGCCAAGCCGCAGGCCATGACGATCTGGGCGCGGGGAATGGTCAGCGTGTGGATGACCGTGTTCGTCGCTGGCTCCCACAGCCAGTAACCCACCTGGTCGTGGTAGGTCTTGACCTCGCCGGGCTTGACCACGTGCGTGTGATAGCGCAAACCATAGAGCAGCTGCGGCCCGTTGGTCTGCGGATCGATCGGCTGCAGTTCGTAGCGTTCGAGATAGCCCTGCTTTTTGGCGCCGTCCGCCTTGGGCTTGACGTCCAGGCCGCGCTGTCCCTGCCATACGCCTGCCATGCCGCACAGCGGACCCAGGTTGCTCAGCGTATCGACGTCCACGTCCGAGGGTTCGGTGTAGATGTCTTCAGGAAACTCGGTCATGCAGGTACTCCAAAAATAGAGATGGGCGGCGCGGTGCCGCCCTGGAATGTGCTGCTCAGTGCTTGTGGGCGGCGTCCTTGACCGCGTCTTTCGCGTCCTTGACGATTTCCTTGGCGTCGCCCAGGCGCTTCTCGGCCTTGCCCTCGACCTGCAGATGCGCGCCCTTGGCTTGCTGTTCGTGGTTGCCCACAAGTTTGCCGGCTTCGCGTTGCACTTTGCCTGCCATGTCCTTGACGGAGCCGCTGATTTGGTTCTTGTTCATGATGGATTCTTTCTTGAAAAGTTGAATGAAGTGAGAGCTTGCGGGCCGTGCACGACCCACACTTGGATGCTAGTACGTGGCCTGGACCGACTTTCGTGCGCTGGCCAACACAGCCCATCGGCCACCGTTGAAATGGCGAATTCAGCTCGGCTCACCGTCTCGCCGGATTGATCTTTAACGCCGGAATAGTTTTCCCGCTATGTTCGCCAGTGCACGGAAAGGCATGCAGCCTGAAAAGAGAATGACCTCGCAGGAACCCTCGTTTTGCAGGCTTCCGCCGAAAGGGCCCATGTCAAAAAATCACCTGATTCCGTTTGCTTTGCTCGCATTGAGCCAAGGCATTTTTGCCGCCATGCCGCCCAGCGCCGGCAGCCAGATGCAGCAACTTCCGCCCACCCCAACGCTGCAAAAACCGGCACCCGAAGTCGTTGTGACTCCGGAGGCTTCTCAGGGCAGCCCTCAGGCCGATAGCCAGAGAATCCTGGTCACACAACTGCGCGTCATAGGAGCGCGGGCATATTCCGAAGCGCAGCTGCTCGCCGTCTCCGGCTTCAAACCGAACAGCGAGTTGACCATCACCGATTTGCGCGCCATGGCCGCGAGGATCGCCGATCACTACCACCAAAACGGCTATTTCGTGGCCCAGGCCTATCTGCCGGCACAGGACATCAAGGACGGCGCCGTGACGATCACCGTGATCGATGGTCAGTACGGCAAGATCACGCTGCGCAATCAGTCGAACCTGTCCGATGGTCTGGCAAACGACCTGCTCAGTGGCTTGAACAGCGGCGACGCCATCGTTGCCGAGCCGCTGGAGAACCGGCTGCTGCTGCTGTCGGATCTTCCCGGCGTGACGGTCCGCTCGACGCTGGTCCCCGGCGCCGCCGCGCAGACGTCGGACCTGCTGGTTGACGTGACGCCGGGGCGGCGCATCAGCGGCAGCATCGACGCAGACAACGCCGGCAACCGCTACACCGGTGAATACCGACTGGGCGCGACGGTCAACCTGAACGAGCCGACCGGACAGGGCGATGTTGCCTCGCTGCGTGTGCTCACTGCCGGATCCGGTTTCAACTATGCGCGCCTCTCCTACCAGGCGCAGTTTGGCAAAGCCAAGGCCGGGGTCGCCTACAGCATGCTGGACTATGCGCTGGGCCGCGAGTTTGAAAGCCTGCAGGCGCACGGCACAGCCGAAGTCGCCAGCGTCTATGGCAGCTACCCGCTGATGCGCTCGCGCAACACGAATCTGTATGTGCAACTCGGCTTTGACGCCAAGACCTTTCAGGACCGAGTCGACTCCGTCTCGTCGGTCAGCGACAAGAAGGCGCATGTGCTGACGGGCGGACTCTACGGCGACCACCTCGACTATCTGGGCGGTGGTGGACTGAGTAACTATGGACTCGCCTTGTCTGCCGGACACCTGGACATCGAAACGCCGGGCGTGCGGGCCCAGGATGGCACCACCGCGCAGAGCAACGGCAGCTACAGCAAGCTCGCCTTCAGCGCGGCGCGACTGCAAAGCGTGACGCAGTCGGTGTCACTGTATGCCTCGGTGAACGGGCAGGTGGCCTCGAAGAATCTGGACGTTTCGGAAAAGATGGAACTCGGCGGCATGTATGCCGTGCGCGCCTACCCTGAAGGCGAGGCCTATGCGGACGAGGGCTTTGTGCTCAACCTGGAGGCCAGGTGGCAACTGCCCAGGTTGACCGATCAACAGTCGGGGCGGTTGCAGTTGATCGGCTTTGTCGACACGGGCTCGGTCACGATCAACCGCGACCCCTGGATCGCCGGGCCGAACCACCGAACCCTCAGCGGCGCGGGCGTGGGACTCAACTGGAGCAGCGCCAACAACTTTGTCGTGAAGGCCTATTACGCCCGCAAGCTGGGCAACGAAATGGCGCATTCGGCGCCGGACAAGTCGGGCCGGTTCTGGATCCAGGCCGTGAAATATTTCTAGCAGACGACGCAGTCCGCGAACCCTCACCTTAGCCACTCAAGAACATGGAACGACCCAATGAACGCTAGCTACACCTCAATCTGGAATGAATCCACCGGCACCTATGTTGCCGCCTCTGAAAACGCCAAAACCGCGGGCAAAAAAGCCTCCGGCACAAAGCGTGCAGGCGGCTCAACAGCGCGCTTCGAGCTCAAGGCACTGGCCGTGTCGCTGATGCTGTCGTTTGGCGGCACGGCCTTCGCGGCTCCGGCAGGTGGCGTCGTCACCGCCGGCAGTGCCACCATCAACAGCGGTGCGGGCAATACGCTGATCACGCAAACGACGCAAAACGCGGCCATCAACTGGCTGAGTTTCAACATAGCAGCCGGCGAGTCGGTGAAGTTCGTGCAACCCACTGCCAACTCTGTGGCCTTGAACCGGGTGCTGGGGTCGGACCCTTCGAACATCCTGGGCAGTCTGACGGCCAACGGCAAGGTTTTTCTGGTGAACCCGAACGGCATCCTGTTCGGCCAGGGCGCATCGATCAACGTCGGTGGCCTGGTGGCATCCACGCTGAACGTCACGGACAGTGACTTCATGGCGGGCAGCTACCAATTCGCGGGTGCTGGCAAGGGCTCGGTCGTCAACCAGGGCAGCATCAACGCCAGTGGCGGCTTTGTCGCGCTGCTGGGTGCCAACGTCGCCAACAACGGCGTCATCGTGGCGAATCTGGGTACCGTGGCCTTGGCCGCCGGCAACGCCATGACGCTGGATGTGGCCGGAGACGGCCTGCTCAATGTCACGGTGAACCAGGGCGTGGTCAACGCACTGGTGCAAAACGGGGGATTGATCCAGTCCGACGGAGGGCAGGTGATGCTCACCGCACAGGCCGCGGGCAGTCTGATGTCCAGCGCGGTGAACAACACCGGCGTGATCCAGGCGCAAACGCTGGTGAACCGCAATGGCAAGATCAGTCTGCTGGCTGACATGCAAAAGGGCACAGTGAACGTGATCGGCACGCTGGACGCCTCGGCGCCGAATGGCGGCGACGGCGGCTTCATCGAAACCTCGGCGGCCCACGTGAAAGTGGCAGACGGCGCGCACATCACGACCCGGGCCAGTACCGGGAAGACCGGCAACTGGCTGATCGATCCGAGCGACTACGCGGTGTCGGCCACGGGCAACATCACCGGCGCTGCACTCAGCACGGCATTGGATTTGAATAACGTCACGCTGCAAAGCAGCGCGGGCAGCACCGGCACGCTGGGCAATGTCAATGTCAATGACCCTGTGTCCTGGACTGCAACCACCACGCTGGCAATGAACGCGGTGAACGATGTGAACATCGCCGCCGCTGTCACAGGCATCAACGGCAGTGTGGTGGCCACCGCGGGACACGACGTGAACGTGTCCGCGGCGACCAAAACAACCACCGGCATGCTCAGTTTTACGGCGGTGAACGACGTGGCCATCACGGCCGCGACGACCGTCATCACCGGCAACATGACCGCAGTGGCGGGCCACGACGTGAAGGTGAGTGCAGCCTCGACGATCACCACTGGCGACATGATCTTTATCGCGGATAACGACGGCACTGGTCCGGGCGTGGCTGCGGGCACCGTCAGCATCACCTGTGGCAGCAACTGTCTGACCATCACCACGGGCCACCTCAAGATTCGCTTCAACCCGGTGAGCTATGCCAGCACCGGCGCCGAAATCACTGCTTACGGCTCGCACCTGACCGGCGCCGGCGTGCTTGACGCCAAGGCCTGGGTCTTCGGCAAGGGCGACAACAAGATGTACGACGGCACCACGGCCGCCACCGTGAGTGGCATGAAGGCCGATACCGGTGGCGTGGTTCCGGCCGCAGCGCTGGGGGCTGTGACCAACGCCGTGTTCGACAACCGAAACGTTGGCGCCGCCAAGCTCATCACCTACAACAGCACGCTCACCGACCCCGTGTATGAACTGTTTGCGCCCTTTGGCGCAACGCCGGGAAGCTACACCACGCGCGCCGACGTCCTGGTGCGGCCGCTGACGATCAACGCCGTCACCGACACGCGTGTCTACAACGGCAGCACCAGTTCCACCGGAACGCCCACGGTCATCGCCCTGCAGCCGGGCGACACACTCACCGGGCCGCTGACGCAAAGCTATGCCAGCAAGAACGTCCTGGGCACGGGCGCCAGCACGCTGGTGGCCACGGGTCCCTACACGGTGGCCGACGGCAATGGCGGCAACAACTACGTCGTCAGCGTCAACACCGCGCCGGGCACCATCACGCCGCTGGCGCTGGTGGGCAGCATCACTGCGCCCAACAAGGTGTACGACGGCAACAACTCGGCGACGATCGCGACGCGCGCGCTCACCACCCCGGTATCAGGGGACGCAGTGAGCTACGTTGGCGGCACGGCGCTGTTCAGTGACCAGAACGTGGCCAACGGCAAGACCGTCACCGGCACAGGTTTTGCATTGGGCGGCGCCGATGCAGGCAACTACTCGGTCAATACCAGCGCCAGCACCACGGCCAACATCACGCCAGCACCGCTGACCGTGACGGCCAACAGCAACGCGAAGGTCTATGGTCAGACTTTCACTCCGGCCGCGACGGCTTTCACCACCTCAGCTCTGGTCAATGGCGAGACCGTGGGCAGCGTGACCGAGACCAGTCCCGGCTCGGCCGCCACGGCACCGGTTGTGGGAAGTCCCTACGCCATCACGCCCAGCGGCGCGACAGGGGGAACCTTCACGCCGTCGAACTACACGATCAGCTACATCAACGGTGTGTTGACCGTGGCACCTGCGCCGCTGACCGTGACGGCCAACGACGTCGCCAAGAGCTACGGCGATACGCCGGCCCTGAGCGGCTTCACGACAACCGCGCTGAAGAACGGCGAGACCGTGGGTAGCGTGACCGAGACCAGTCCTGGTCAGGTCGCCACGGCACCGGTTGCGGGCAGTCCCTACGCCATCACGCCCAATGGCGCGACCGGAGGCAGCTTCACGCCGTCGAACTACACGATCAGCTACGTCAACGGTGTGCTGACGGTGGCACCTGCGCCGCTGACCGTGGCGGCCAACGACGTCGCCAAGAACTACGGCGATACGCCGGCCCTGAGCGGCTTCACGACTACCGCGCTGAAGAATGGCGAGACCGTGGGCAGTGTCACTGAAACCAGCCCTGGTCAGGTCGCAACGGCACCGGTTGCGGGCAGTCCCTACGCCATCACGCCCAGCGGCGCCACCGGCGGAAGCTTCACGCAATCAAACTACACCATCAGCTACGCCAACGGCGTGCTGAGCGTGGCTCCTGCGCCGCTGACCGTGACAGCGTCCAACGTCGCCAAGAACTACGGCGATACGCCGGCCCTGACCGGCTTCACGACTACCGCGCTGAAGAATGGCGAGACCGTGGGCAGTGTCACCGAGTCCAGCCCAGGCTCGGTCGCCACGGCACTGGCAGCGGGCAGTCCCTATGCCATCACTCCCAGTGGCGCGACAGGAGGAACCTTCACACCGTCCAACTACACGATTGCCTACAACACCGGCGTGTTGACCGTCACACCTGCTGTCGTGCCACCGATCGTGACCCCACCCGTTGCTGTGCTGCCGGTGGAGCCACCGCCTGTCGTGACCCCACCCGTCGTTGTGCCGCCAGTGGAGCCACCGCCCGTCGTGACTCCGCCCGTGGTGGTGTCGCCGGTGGAGCCACCGCCCGTCGTTGTGCCCCCGACCGAGACCCCGCCCGTGGTGGTGCCCCCGGTCACGCCGGTCACCTGGGTGCCGGTGGTCACCCCGCCGGCCAGGCCCTCTGAACTTTTGACGCTGGTGCCGCCGGCTCCGGTCGTTGCGCCAGCGCCGCTGGCTCCGGTGCCGGTGTTCGTACCGGCGCCCAACGTGACGCCGGTCGCGGCGCCACCTGCACTCTATGTGGCGCCGGTGCATCTGCGCAAACAAGACCGCAACTGAGAGACCCAAAGCCATGCGAGCGATCACGGCGGCTCTGACCTTGGGTCTGGCAGCCGCGCTCTGTGTCGATTCGGTGGGCGCGGCGGCGCAGAGTGACAGGCGCGCGAACTTTGAGCACGAGAACGCGTCCGTGGCGGCCAGAAAAGTGGCGGACTGGGTCGTGGATTCGGGTGACAGCCATGGCATGCCGTTCGTGATCGTGGAAAAGACCGATGCCATGGTGTACGTCTTCAACGCCGATGGGCGCTTGCGCGGCGCGGCCCCTGCGCTGCTGGGTCTGGCGCTGGGAGACGACTCGGTCCCGGGCATTGGCGAGCGCAAGTTGGCCACCATCCTCCCCGAGGAGCGCACCACGCCGGCGGGGCGATTCGTCGCCTCGCTAGACCGCAATCTGCATGGCGGTGAAATTCTATGGGTCGATTATGAAAACGCGATTTCTTTGCATCCGGTGATCACGACCGACCCCACGGAACACCGGGCGCAGCGCCTGGCGAGTCCATCGCCGCGGGAACATCGAATTTCCTACGGTTGCATCAATGTCCCTGTGGCGTTCTTTCGGCGCGTGATTCACACCGCCTTTGCGCGAACCAACGGTGTGGTCTATGTGTTACCCGAAGTGCGCCCGGTGCGCGACGTATTTTCAAACTACGGTGTGGACGAAAGCGCGCACGGACCAGCAGGCCATTGAGAGTTCCAAAATACGTGACTGCCCACATCTGCCAGATTGCTGCCAGCGCTTGAAGGCCTGAAAGGACGGTGGCATGCGAGACGCTGCTGCGAGTCAGCCTCGGACTGATGCTTCTCACCCACGCCGCACTCAAAGTTTTTGCATTCACCGTTGCGGACTTCGTGGGCTACACAGGCTCGCTGGACCTACCCGCCGTGCTTGCGTACGCGGTGCTTGCACTGGCTGATGAACCGGCGAGCGGCAAGGGCACCCTAGAATGCCGGTATGACTTACCCCAACACCCAACTCTTCATCGCTGGCGTTTGGCGCGATGCCGCTGACGGCAAAAGCCTTGCTGTGGTCAACCCCGCAACGGGCAAGGAAATCGGCCGCGTAGCGCATGCCGGCGTGGTCGATCTGGACCTGGCGCTGGCTGCCGCGCAAAAGGGCTTTGAGTCCTGGCGCGACATGCCGGCCGTGGAACGGGCCAGGATCATGCGCAAGGCAGCCGGCCTGATGCGTGAGCGCGCAGGCGCCATTGCTGCGCTGCTCACTCAGGAGCAAGGCAAGCCGCTGCTTGAGGCCAAAGGCGAGGCCATGGCCGCGGCCGACATCATTGAGTGGTTTGCCGACGAAGGCCAACGCGTCTATGGCCGCATCGTGCCGTCGCGCGGCAACCCTGCCATGCGCCAGATGGTGCTCAAAGACCCTGTGGGCCCCGTCGCGGCCTTTACGCCGTGGAACTTTCCCATCAATCAGGTGGTGCGCAAGATGGCCGCCGCGCTGGCCGCGGGCTGCTCCATGATTGTCAAAGCCGCTGAAGAGACCCCGGCCGCGCCTGCAGAGCTGATCCGGGCGTTCGCCGACGCGGGTACGCCGGTCGGCGTGCTGGGCCTGGTGTACGGCAACCCGGCCGAGATTTCCAACTACCTGATCCCGCACCCGATCATTCGCAAAATTACCTTCACCGGCTCCACGCCCGTGGGCAAGCAACTGGCGGCATTGGCCGGCAAGCACATGAAGCGGGTGACCATGGAACTGGGCGGCCACGCCCCGGTGATCGTGGCCGAAGACGCTGATGTGGCGCTGGCCGTCAAGGCCGTCGGCGGCGCCAAGTTTCGAAACGCCGGGCAGGTGTGCATTTCGCCCACGCGCTTTCTGGTGCACGAGAGCATCAAGAACGAGTTCACGGCGGCGCTCGTGCAGTATTCGCAAGGCCTGAAGGTGGGGGACGGCGCCGCCGAGGGCACGCAGATGGGCCCGCTGGCCAACCCGCGCCGCGTAGCGGCCATGGCCGAGTTCACGCAAGACGCGATCCAGCATGGCGCCACCGTGGCGCTGGGCGGCGCGCGCATTGGCGACGGTGGCAATTTCTGGCAACCCACCGTGCTGACCGACGTACCGCTGCATGCCAAGGTGTTCAACGAGGAGCCCTTTGGGCCCATGGCCGCCATCCGCAGCTTCAATACGCTGGAAGAGGCCATCAACGAGGCCAACCGCCTGCCTTACGGATTGGCGGGTTACGCCTTCACGCGCTCGCTCAGGAACGCTGACCTGCTCACACGCCGCGTGGAAGTCGGCATGCTGTGGATCAACATGCCTGCCATGCCCTCGGCCGAGATGCCGTTTGGTGGCATCAAGGATTCAGGCTATGGATCCGAAGGCGGGCCGGAGGCGATGGAGGCTTACCTCAATACGCGTTCCGTCACGGTGCTGAACGTCTAAGGGGGCTAGAATTTACAAATGTACCGTTTTAGGATGGATGGTTATGTCCCACCAGGTCAACTCTGTGGATCGCTCAAGTCGTCGCTCAAGGTCTCTTTTGTCGTTGCCGCATAGTGTGATCCCCTTCTCGTAAATG
>CAIVXG010000133.1 GCA_903909815.1 uncultured beta proteobacterium
CGCTTTTGCACCTGACCTCGCGAAAATCATGCGCAAATACCGCCGCCATGACCCGCCACCTGATACCGAGCGCATGGCAGCATGAACGCTACGGGAGAACTGGGCACTGTCCAGTTAACTACATAGGTAATGAAAATGTCTACACTGACCAAATTGAAACTCGTGAGCGTTGTCGCCGGTCTGAAATCTCCGGCGGTTTTACGTAGAAACAAGCTGACCGCGCATTTGGGTCATCAGATTGCGTATGCAAAAGCTGCTGCCGCTGGCGACGTTTATGCTGCAAAAAAGGTGAAATTTGTCACCGATGCAGAGACCGGGGAGCGCAAGCAGGTTGAACTTGCGCGGCGTGTGAAGCAGTGGTGGTTTACTGCACCGACCGGAAAGATCGTGTTTTCACTTCGCTACGGCGCAAAAATAATTGAAGTCGTCAAGGGCAAGAACGGCATCGAGGTGGCCGACATGGCTGAGCTGATTGCAACACTGGAACTCGTCCAGAGCGCGGTACAGGCAGGTGAACTGGACCCACAGATCGAGCAGGCCAGTGGTGCACTGCGTGCTGGCTTTGCCAAGAAGAAAAAGTGAGGTGACGGGATGAACACGTACAAAGCAAGTGTGCGTGTCGCCCAATCCGGCGGCATTGGCACGATGACGGTGTGGGTGCAAGTGAACGCACAGAACAGGATCGCAGCACAGTCTCTACTTGAAGCGCAGTACGGTCGCGGCAACGTAGTGCATGGGCCGACGCTGGTGCGGTGATTGTGTGTACAGTCGAGGGATGGAAGCACGCAGTCAACCCAGGAGCAGGTCATGACAGACGCAGAACTAATCGAACACTTGGAGTACGTCGATGGCTTGATGCTGGCCCAAGATCTGGTGTTAAGAGCCCTGTTAAAGCAGCGTCCTGAGGTTGTATCGCAGCTTCATGACTACTTCACCTATTTCGAGAAGCAAGAGCTATACGAAGAGCTTTCCCAGGTGAAGCGCGAAGCGTTCCGCAGATCGTTCTTTAACCTGCTTGGACCGGCGAGGCCGCGACCATGAGTAGGCTTTCCAAATCAGATACCTCGGAAGCAATGCGGGAAGAGTTGATCGAGAGGCTTGCGCAAGCCGGTCTAACCGATCTCGCGGATGTTGACATAACAGATGACAATGGCGTTATTTCACTCGATCGCATATGCTCGAAAATAAAAGGTGCAAGAAACGCCGAAAAAGCCCTATGCATATTGCTTTCACTTGTCGACGAGTGCGAACGAGCTATTAAAGTGATCCCGCATCCGCTTAGTTCCGGGGTGAGTGTTGAGCGACTTGAACGCTGGTATGTGCGCCATGGTTTTGTAAGCCAAAAGGGATCTGAATTGCAGTGGTATTTTCGGACTGCTCGACAGAACGCATAGGTAAAAATGCAAGCCCCCAAGCCCCCGATAAATACAGCATGTATATACGGGGGCTTATATGACGCTGGAAGAGATCAAACAGAGTGGCGCTGCTGAACAGCGCGTGAAACGGATGAAGGACCAGGCCAAGGCTGCGAAGGACAGAGCGAAGCAGTTGAAGGTGCATGCCGACACGAACGCCGAGCAGTTGAAGATGCGGCAGTCGCGTGAAAAGTTGGCGCATTTGCACCGGTCAAATGTCGGGACAACAATCAAGCCGTACAGTGAGTGACCGGCATGGTGGCGAGAGATGACACGGACTAAGCGATTAGTTTCCTTCACTGAAAGGCACGATGCATGAAAACACATTTCACTTTGACGCTTTTCTTTATCGGAGTGCTGTTTCTGGCTACAGAGAGTAAAGCAGCATCAGCCACCGAGGAGTACGCATTGAGCGAACGATGCGGAAAGAGGGCGGAAGAGTTTTACCGTGAAGCCAAGAAAGAAGCAGATCGTGCCAGCAGAATATGGTTCTACGAGAACCATTACAGTAGAACGCTAAATCGATGTTTTGCAGTGGAAATCAGCAGGTCATTTGCCGAGAACAAATCCGACACCGCCAAGAGTTATTGGGTTGTCACCTATTCGCTCTTCGACATGAATGACCACAAACAATTCGCCGAATATGATGGCACTGAGCACTGGGGGATCGAGGAGAAGATGGCGTGCGAGGTCAAAGGTGTCTCTTGTCGAAGCAAGAAGGAGTGGGATAACTTGGTGAAAGTTTACATGCAGGATTGACGTCGAATAACGGGGCGATTCGCTGCGTTGGCCTAATCCCGAACAGTTGAAGATACGGAACTCACGACAGAAGCTGTCGCAACTGCATCGGTCAAATGTCGGTACAACGATCAAGCCGTACTCTGAGTGACCGGCACGGTGGCGAGAGAGGACGCCGCGAACAGCGTCCAGTTGGAGCCGTTGCCTTTAATGTTCAATTGTGGGGACAGTCATCACGTGCAACTGCTGCTGCACTTTGCACTTGCATCAGTCGTTAAAAAACCCCGCTGCGTTGCCGCAACGGGGTTTTGATTCTTATACCGTCAGCTGACTTACGTCAGCGTCAGATTAGAACGCGCTGTAAATGCCGATCGCGATGTTGCCGGAGTTGCTGTTAGCAGCGGCAGTCACCGAACCGGTCACGTACTTGGCGTTGCCGGAGTTCTTGACTTCAGCCACGGTGGTGTACAGCTTGGTGCGCTTGGACAGAGCGTAGTCCACACCCAGGCCGTACTGGTTGCCGGTGCCGGTGGTGGCAGCGGTCAGACCATTTTGGCTGGCGTGAATGTAGGAAGCCTTCCAGGTCGTTGCACCGACCTTGTAGGTACCAGCAATCATGTTTTCGGTGTTGTCACCGTAAGCAGATTGTTGTTCCTTGGCGTAGGTGTACATCACGGAAGCGGCGGAGGTGATGTCATACTGAGCCGACAGGCCCGTCACCTTGTAGTTGCCTGCAACTTGATACTGGGTGTTGGAAATCGCGCCAGTGATCAACAACGGGCCTTGCTGGTACTTCAGGAAAGCAGAATAGCCGGTGCCATCGCTGTGACCGACCGTTGCGCTGCTAGGTGCAACGTTTTGACCGAAGAAGTACTGCACGCCGCCTTGCACAGGAGCGTCAGGTGTCAGGTAGGAAACCATGTTCGAAGCATTGGTGCCAACGTAAGCTGCGCCACCGAGGTGGTAGAACATGTTGGTGGCTTGTGCCGGGCCGTTGGTGCTGAACGGATCAACCGTGCCTTCACCGTACCAGAACGAGTAGATGTATTCGCGACCGAGGTGCAGTTCACCGAAGTTGCCAGCCAGACCAACGTAGGAATAACGTTGGAAGTCCAGGCCTTGCGAACCGTTCGGTGCAGCAGCAGCCGTACCGGTGGACTGGTTGTTGGTGTTGGACGACTTGCCGTTGCCGGATTGGTTAGCCAGGCCACCTTCCAACTTGAACACAGCCTTCAGACCGCCGCCCAGGTCTTCCGTACCCTTGAAGCCCAGCTTGCTGGAACCGAGGTCGGAATTGTTCATCTTGTTCACGGTCACGCCATTGCCAGCGCCGTGGTCGAAGGAAGCGTCAACTGCACCGTACAGAGTGACGGAGGATTGTGCGAACGCGCCGGTGGCAGCCAGAGCAGCCAGGGCGATGAGGGTCTTTTTCATTTCAAAATTCTCCAAGGTTAAACATAGGGCTCCGGTACAAAGGGGGTTCGGTAGCCCGGGCCAACCTCCGTTGCGGGAAGTTGCGTGTATTGCACCAGAGACAGCCTTGATTCGCAAAGGATTTCACGAAAAACACGGGACTGCGTTGTACTGATGCAACAACTTGAAACCATTGCCCCTGCGCGCCCGAGCAGGGCCTACGACACTAAAGTCATCCCTGCATGTTTGGATGCGCCGACATCAAATGTCATCGTTTTGGCACATCCGGCACCCGAGGCTGTTCGCTCGATCAAGCAGTCCGCAAAATCCGCCTTCCCGTCGCCAAAAACTCGCAGCGCACGCATCACCTGGTCTGCGCGCTCCACCAAAAATTGTTTGGTGCGAAGGACCGCCTCAAGCGCTTGAGCCACCTGCTCACCTGTCAATTCGTAGCAGGATGTCAGCACCCAGTACAACTCAATGACACTGACCATGGTGACGTATCCAGGGTTGTCACCGTCCAGTGATTCGATCAGCTTGGTCGCCTTGGGCGATTGCTTAGCGTCGTCCTGCATGATGTAGCGCACCAGGACATTCGTATCGAGTCCGATCATCGTGCCGATGCTCCACGCTGGGCAATAGCAGTATTCATGGCTTCAATGGAGACGGTTTTCTTTGGCGTTCCAAACATGCCCTTCAGCGCGGTAACGTCACTGGTAGCCGCCACGAACTCGTAACGACCCGGCGCAACCTGAACAAACTCAACGCGGTCCCCCGAATCTACCTTGAGGTCATTGCGGACCTCGACCGGGATGGTGATCTGGCCCTTTGATGTGAGTGTTGCAGTCGTCATGTTTCGGTCCTTTTCCTTACTCTAAAGTAAGGATTGCTATTCGTCAAGCATTTCACAGACTTCTGTCAGCCTTCGATCAACGCAAAACTGGTGCTGATATCGGCCGTTTTTCCCAGCATGATGGTGGCTGAACAGTACTTTTCGTGGCTCAGCGCAATGGCGCGCTCGACCGCAGCCGCCACTAAACCGCGGCCCGTCACCGTGAAGTGCAGGTTGATGCGGGTGAAGACCCTGGGGTCGGTTTCGGCCCGCTCCGCCGTGAGCTTGACCGAGCAGCCGCGCACGTCGTGGCGACCGCGCTTGAGGATCAGCACCACATCGTAGGCGGTGCAGCCGCCCGCGCCGGCAAGCAGCAACTCCATCGGACGCGGCGCCAGATTCTGACCGCCCAGCTCCGGCTTGGCAGCGTCGGGCGCGCCATCCATGGCAATCACGTGCCCGGTGCCGGTTTCGGCCACAAACCCCATCGCGGAACGCGTACCCGCCCCGCCCGTCCAACTGACCGTGCATTCCATAGCCATCACTTCCCTTTTCAAATTGAGTAAAAAATCGCAAAGATGCCGACCTGCCAGCGCATTGGCCGACCTGGGGCTTTGCCAGGTTGGGAATTATGACTACACTAGCGCCGTGGTTACCGTGGGCTGCGCAACAAGGCCAGAGCATAGGAACCGAGAGTTGTCTCCTCCATCCTCTGAAAAGATGGATTAGCCCCGAATCTTCACAGGTTCGGGGCTTCTTTTTGGCGTTTATCATTGCGGCAAGCACAAAGAACCGCATGAAGACAACACCCCTCTCCCCCGCCGACTACCTGAAGAAAATTCTCAACGCCCGCGTCTACGACGTTGCGGTGGAGACCGCGCTGGAGATCGCGCCTGATCTGAGCCGACGCCTGCGCAACCAGGTGCTGCTCAAGCGCGAAGACCAGCAACCGGTGCACAGCTTCAAGCTGCGCGGCGCCTACAACAAGATGGTGCAGTTGACGCCGGCCCAGTTGAAGAAAGGCGTGATCTGCGCCTCTGCCGGAAACCACGCGCAGGGCGTGGCACTGGGCGCGCACAAACTGGGGGCGCGCGCCGTGATCGTCATGCCCACGACCACACCGCAGCTCAAGGTGGACGCGGTGCGAGCATTGGGGGGCGAGATCGTGCTGGTGGGCGACAGCTATTCCGACGCCTACGCCCATGCGCTCAAGCTGGAAAAAAAACAGGGCCTGACCTTCGTCCATCCCTTTGACGACCCGGACGTGATTGCCGGCCAGGGCACGGTGGCGATGGAGATGCTGCGCCAGCACCAGGGGCCACTGCATGCCGTGTTTGTCGCGATCGGCGGCGGCGGTTTGATCTCGGGTGTAGCCAACTACATCAAGGCCGTGCGCCCCGAGATCAAGGTCATCGGC
>CAIVXG010000134.1 GCA_903909815.1 uncultured beta proteobacterium
AATCAACTCCACCATCTCCGCCGACACGCCGTTGCGCTCCAGTGTGCTTGTCTTCATACGCAGTCACTCCAATTGTGCAGGATGAAGACATTATAAACGGTACTTTAGTAATTACCTAACCCCTAAGCCGCCGTCAGGAAGTCGGGCGCGGGCTGCGTCTATCTGTAAATCAGCATGGCGACCGGATGGACAATCCGGCCACGGTGCACCAGGTCAACGTTTTGACCGTGGTGGCCAGCGAGAGCTACAAGGACTTTGTGACCGCCTTGCAGCGCGATATCAGCGAGGGGTTGTCGGAGCGACCACGGGTGGCAGACGAGTCTTATTTCACTGGCAAGGTGCTCAAAACCACAGCCGGTGACGTGGATGTGACCCCGCAACTGGCCAAGCAGATATACAAGTACCTGCTTAAAAACGACTACACCGACGATAAAGACAGCATCGCCGATGCATACCACGAGGCGAAGAAAGAGGGGACGCTTGCAGCGTTGCCCCCCGAGCTGGTGGCCCATGCCGATGCCGTGTTTGCCCTGATCGACAGTGTGTTCAGTGATGCGAAGTTGCCATTGCCGGAGGATGACCGTAAGGCCAAAACCAATCCGCTGAATGCCAATTTTGATAAAGCCGAGTTTAAGGCGCTATGGAATCGCATCAACCGCAAGGCCGCGTACACGGTGGAATTTGAAACCCCGGAGTTGGTCGCCAAGTGCGTGAAGGCCTTGGAGGCCGAGCTGAAAGTCAGCCCCATGCAATACACCGTGGTGGCCGGGGAGCAGGCCGACACTGCAACCTATGACGGTATTCGCCAGGGCGAATCGTTCAAAGTGACGGAATCCACGACGGATTTTCACCGTGCCTCAGCCCATTCCGCCGTCAAGTACGACCTGATTGGCCGAATGGCCGGTGAGACGCAACTGACCCGAGCCACGGTGGCCAGTGTCTTGCAGGGTATCAACAAAGCCGTGTTCAGTCAGTACCGTACGAACCCGGAAGACTTCATGCAGAAGGCCGCGCGCTTGATGAACGAGCAGAAGGCGACCGTGATCGTGGAGCACATTGCCTACGACCCCACGGGTGACACGCACACCATGGACATCTTCACCCAGGACAAGCCGAAGGAAGATTTCAGCAAGGCGGTGAAGGCCAATCACCATATCTACGACTACGTTTTCACCGACTCCAAAAACGAGCGCGACTTTGTGCGAGATCTGGATGCCAGTGCCGAGGTGGTGGTGTACGCCAAGCTACCGCGCGGCTTTTTTATCCCCACCCCCGTGGGCAACTACAACCCCGACTGGGCCATTGCCTTCCAGCAAGGCAAGGTCAAGCACGTCTACTTCGTTGCCGAAACCAAGGGCTCCATGTCAAGCATGGACTTGCGAAAGATCGAGGAAAGCAAGATCGAATGCGCGCGCAAATGTTTCGCCAGAATCACGTCGGACCAGGTAAAGTATGACGTGGTGGATGGGTACGGAAAGCTGATGGAGTTGGTGGCTTGAGAGTTGTCATCATCTTTTGCCTTAAGCGGAATTGAGGAGCTGCATCAACGGCTGCTGTCAGCGGTTGTCAGGAACCGCGCTTTTCTGGCGTTCTGAACGCGGGTTTAGATTGCGAGAATTGATGACCACGTTGGTTATCATGGGGTCCATTGACTGAGGCAGTCAACTTGGTTCAAAGTCAGATAAGAGAGGGGATCGGCCTACCGATGCTTACACAAGAAGTACAAGAGCAAGTCAAGGCTGGTCTATTCGCGGGGCAGTACAACTTACTGCTTGGGAGTGGGGCATCGTTGGACAGCTTCGATCGTCACAATAAACCCATTGTTGGCGCGAGCGACCTCACGCGAACCTTGAACACTTTGAAGGCAGTCAACGCTAACACTTCACTCTCGCGGGTCAGCCTCCTGCTTACCAGAGAAGAAGTTCAGTGTCATCTGACTGACCGATATAGTTCATGCCGACCAGGTGGCACGGTCAGATTTTTGCCAAAATTCGTTTGGAAGTCCATCTACACATTCAATATTGATGACTGTATCGAGTCGGCGTACGAACAAGATTTGGAGCGAGCTCAAGAATCGAATTCAATAAATTTCGTTAGTCCGTACCGCACTGCGGACGTGTCAATCGAAGTAAAGATGCAACCCCTGTAGGTTTGGCTTCCCAGAGGAGAAAGGCTGTTCCGCAACCGGTTGCGTTTGCGGAATTACTTCAACATTGATTGCACTAAAGTTGCAA
>CAIVXG010000135.1 GCA_903909815.1 uncultured beta proteobacterium
TCTGGAGTACGGATCTGACATACATCCGGCTAGAGCGCGGCTTTGCATACCTTGTGGCCGTGATCGACTGGTATTCCCGGCGGGTGCTGAGCTGGCGTATCAGCAACAGCATGGAGGCTGCGTTCTGCGTGGATTGCCTAGAAGACGCCTTGCGCGAGCATGGCAAGCCCGAGGTGTTCAACAGCGACCAGGGCGCCCAATTCACCAGTGACGAGTTCACGGGTGTACTCAAGCGCGAGAAAGTAGCCATCAGCATGGACGGCCGAGGCCGGGCGTACGACAACATCTTTGTGGAGCGGCTTTGGAGGAGCGTCAAACACGAAGACGTGTACCTCAACGGCTATGCCACGATGGGCGAGTTGCTGATTGGGTTGACGAAATACTTTGCCCTCTACAACACAGAGCGCCCGCACCAGTCCTTGGGAAATAAAACTCCTCAGGAAGTCCACAAGACATCAAGCGGCGGAGGTGCGATGATCGTGGATAAATATCGGACCAAAGAAAGACTCCCAGTTACGCTTCGCTCCAGCGGGACTGAGTCCGAGGAAGTCAGGATTGAGAATGAGCCAGCAATACCAATTGCAAAAACCGGGGCAGCGCCGTCCAGCTGCGAGAAGTCGAGTGCAACTTAAACTACCTTCAAGTCTGTCCTGACTCTGGGGTCCACTTCAGTCAATCGGCGGAGGCTGCCAAAAGAACAGAATTTGTGACCGCAATGCAGGTACCATTTGAGCTCGGTCGATGCTGCGTTAACAACTCAAGTGAGAAACTTTCAAATGGCTAAGGGAATGATTTTGGCGGCCGGTCAGGGCACGCGGGTACGACCACTAACGCGAGACCTTCCCAAGCCCATGGTGCCGATTCTGGGCAAGCCGGTGATGGAGTATCTGATCGAACACCTGGCGCGCCACGGCATCAGCGAGATCATGGTCAATGTGGCCTATCACCACCAGAAGATCGAGGAATATTTTGGCGACGGCCACCGTTGGGGCGTGGAGATCGGCTATTCGTATGAAGGTGTGCGCGAGCACGGCGACGTCCTGCCACGCCCGATGGGGTCTGCCGGTGGCATGCGGCGCATTCAGGATTTCAGCGGTTTCTTCGACGAGACCACGCTGGTGCTTTGCGGCGACGCGCTGATCGACCTGGATATCACCTCGGCCGTGGCCGAGCACAAGGCCAAGGGCGCCATCGCCAGCGTGGTGGCGCTCGATGTGCCGCTAGCCGACGTGCAGAGCTACGGCATCGTGGTGGCCGACGGCGATGGTCGCATCCAGTCGTTCCAGGAAAAGCCCGCGCCCGCCGAGGCCAAATCCACCCTGGCCAGCACCGGCATCTATATCTTCGAGCCCGAGGTTTTGGCGCTGGTGCCATCGGGCGAGGTCTATGACATTGGCGCGCAGTTGTTCCCGCAGCTGGTTGCGAACAAGCTGCCGTTTTATGCGCAGAACCGCCCGTTCAAATGGATCGATATCGGGCGCGTGAGCGATTACTGGTCGGTGCTGCAGCGCGTGCTGCGCGGAGAAGTGGACCAGATGAGCATGCCTGGGCGCGAGGTCAAGCCCGGCATCTGGGTCGGTCTGAACACCTCGATTCCCTGGGACAAGGTCACGATCGAAGGCCCAGTCTATATCGGTTCGAGCGTGCGCATCGAGCCCGGCGCCACCATCACCGGCCCGGCCTGGATCGGGCACGGAAGTCACATCCGCACCGGTGCCAAGGTGGTGCGCAGCGTGCTGTTCGAGTACACCCGCATCGCCGCCGACATGCGGTTTTCGGAAATGATCGTCTCGCCAGACTACTGCGTGGATCGGCACGGCGACACACTGTACCGCGGTGACGACACGGCGCAACTGCGTTGGGGCGACGCCCGCGCCTAGCAGCCAAGGCCGTGCCGCATCAAGTAAAATTGCGGCTCGCATGCGGGTGTAGTTCAATGGTAGAACGGCAGCTTCCCAAGCTTCATACGAGGGTTCGATTCCCTTCACCCGCTCCATCCGGGAGTAGGCCGCAACGGCCAGTCCGCGCTGCAACACGCACCGCTCAAGCGCTATTTCCCCAATACATTTAGAATACGCCCCGAGGGGCTGCACTGGTTTCGACGTGGGTTCGGACGCGGTGTGGTGCATGTCGAGCTGAATGTGCTCGTTAATCAGATTCAAAAAAACTAACTGCAAACGACGAACGTTTCGCACTCGCTGCTTAATTGCCAGTGAGCTTTACAACAGCAGGCCGATGGGCTGGGCAAGGGGTGTTTGACGCAAGTTAGGCGCTCCCGGCTGTAAAGATAATTTCATCGGCTGGCTCCGGGCTGGGTACCTTAACCCGGGGCAAGAAAATAGGGTGCTGGCGTCCTGTGTAGCGTGTGGCTGCGCGACACAGGTGGCGAGACTCAAATCAGACCACTAAACATGTAGATCTGCCCGAACAAGGCTTGCGGACGCGGGTTCAAATCCCGCCAGCTCCACCAAACCGTAAAAAGCCAACCCTAACCGGTTGGCTTTTTTTTGCCTACTACCGCGTGTTTACGCGGGTTCCTGCGGGTTCTTGCGGACTGCGGAGAGAGCCATTTCTGCCAGCAACTCATGGCCGCCAACAACGAGACCCCATCGCAGGATTACTTCCAGCTCTGGCGTGAAGAGCTTTTCAGGGGGCCGGTGTTTTACACAAGCCCAAAGGCTGATGACCCAATAGGACACCCGTTTGCGCCCATTTCTTACCTGCTCGAAGCGGTGAAAACGGCTAATTGGGTGTAATTGGGTGTAATATTGGTTATATGTTCCGCACTGACGCTCTCCTAATCACGCCCGAGATCTTGCGTCTGATCGCTCGGATCGACGAGTTCAAAGGTGCCTGGCGTGCCCTTGGGAGCCTCGCGCCCGACCGCCTGACTGCCCTGCGCAGGGTGGCCACCATTGAAAGCATTGGATCTTCCACCCGAATCGAGGGCAGCAAACTGACGGATCGGGAAGTAGAAAAGCTGTTGTCAAACCTGGCGATCCAGACTTTTGAGACGCGCGACGAGCAGGAGGTGGCAGGCTACGCCGAGTTGATGGACTTGGTGTTCAGCTCCTGGAGGGACATTCCTTTCAACGAGAACCACCTCAAACAGCTGCACCAGATCCTGTTGCGCCACAGTCAGAAGGACGCGCGCCACCGGGGGCAGTACAAGACCCATTCAAACAGTGTTGCCGCGTTCGACGAAACCGGCCAGCAGATTGGCATCGTGTTTGAAACTGCAAGTCCATTCGACACGCCCCACCTGATGGCCGAATTGGTGGCCTGGGTCAATGATGAGCGCGACACAGCACAACTGCACCCGCTGCTGATCGTTGCAATTTTCGTGGGCGTTTTCCTGGAGATCCATCCATTCCAGGATGGTAACGGCCGACTCAGCCGGACACTGACGACATTGCTGCTGATTCAGGCGGGATATGCCTATGTGCCATACAGCTCGCTGGAAAGTGTGATCGAGCTCAACA
>CAIVXG010000136.1 GCA_903909815.1 uncultured beta proteobacterium
AGGCCCTGGCGCTTTTGCAGCGTGGCGATAAAGCTGGCCGCCTCGAGCAAGCTGTCGTGCGTGCCGGTGTCGAGCCAGGCGTAGCCTCGGCCCATGATCTCCACGTTCAATTCGCCCTGCTCCAGGTAGCGCCGATTCACGTCCGTGATCTCCAACTCACCCCGCGCCGACGGCTGGATGCTGGCGGCGATGTCGCACACCTGGTTATCGTAGAAATACAGGCCCGTCACCGCGTAATTGCTTTTGGGCGCCTTGGGCTTCTCAAGAATGCTGACGGCCCGCTGTTGCGCATCAAATTCAACCACGCCGTAGCGCTCGGGGTCGTGCACATGGTAAGCGAACACCGTGGCGCCTGCACTGCGCTGGTCGGCCGCAGCCAGTTGCTTCACCAGATCGTGACCGTAAAAGATGTTGTCGCCCAGCACCAACGCGCTGGGCTGGTTGGCCACGAAATCGCGCCCAATGATGAAGGCCTGCGCCAGCCCGTCGGGCGAAGGCTGCACCGCGTATTCAATGCTCATGCCCCACTGACTGCCGTCCCCCAGCAGTTCGGCAAAGCGTGGCGTATCCTGCGGCGTGGAAATCACCAGCACCTCCCGAATCCCGGCGAGCATGAGCGTGCTCAAGGGGTAGTAGATCATGGGTTTGTCGTACACCGGCATGAGCTGCTTGGAGACAGCCTGCGTCACGGGGTAGAGTCGCGTGCCGGAGCCGCCGGCGAGGATGATGCCTTTGCGTTTCATGTCTTGTCTTCCCTTTAATGAATTCTATGACCGTGCTGCCAAACCGCCCCAGCCATGGTACTTGGGTCATCCAGCCCCCCCTCCTGATCGAATTCACCCACCACGCGCGCATCCTGTGCCGCTGAGCATGGGTTGCCGCGCACACCCACGGTCAACTGGCGCCGCATCAATGCGACACCCCATCACGACGCATCACTTTGGCAAGTGTCAGCAACACCACGCGCAAATCAAACCAAAGCGACCGACGCCTCAGATACTCCACATCAAGCTTCACCTTCTCCGCAATCGGCAGTTCGTCGCGCCCGTTCACCTGGGCCCAACCCGTGAGCCCGGGAACCAGCGCATGCACCCCTTGCTGGGTGCGCAGCGCGATCAGATCGTCCTGGTTGAACAACGCCGGACGTGGGCCCACAAAGCTCATTTGGCCCACCAAAATGCTCCACAGTTGCGGCAACTCGTCCAGGCTGCTTTTGCGCAGAAAGGAGCCAATCGGCGTCAGGTGCGAATTGGGATCCGCCAGCAAATGCGTCGCCACCGCTGGCGTGCCAACGCGCATGCTGCGGAACTTGGGCATCCTGAAGATGGCGTTGTTGCGCCCGACTCGGTCCGACCAGTACAACGCTGGGCCCTTGGACGTGAGCCGCACCGCAACTGCCACCAAAATGATCGGCAGCAGCAGGAGCATCGCTGCAGCGACGCTAAAAATCAGATCAAACAGTCTTTTCACGCTGCACACGGATGAATGAGCCGGAGACATCCAAATCAATCATGGGCCTGTTCATGAAACCCCTGTACGCAGGCGCTCAGAACGCGTCGGATTGCAGCTTCATCCTCACGGCCGGCGGCGTCGTGCAAAAACTGCAATTGCGGCTGCAGTTCAGGCCATGGCATGAAGTCTTCATGCGCCTTCATGATGCGTGGATGCGCGGTGCGCGTGGGGTTGTTGCCAATCAGCAGCTCCTCGTACAGCTTCTCGCCCGGGCGCAAACCGATAAAGGTGAATTCGATGTCGCCGTCAGGGCGTTGCGGTCCGCGCACCTTCAGGCCAGAGAGTTCCACGATGCGCTGGGCCAGGTCAATGATTTTGACGGGTTGGCCCATTTCAAGCACGAACACTTCACCTCCACAGGCCATGGCAGCGGCCTGCAGCACCAACTGCGCCGCCTCCGGAATGGTCATGAAATACCGCGTGACTTCGGGGTGTGTCACCGTCAGCGGGCCGCCATGTGCCAACTGCTCACGAAACAGCGGCACGACCGAGCCCGACGACCCCAGCACGTTGCCGAACCGCACCATGCTAAAGCAGGTTGTACCGGGCTTGGCTTGACTGGCCAGGGACTGCAATACCAACTCTGCCATGCGCTTGCTGGCGCCCATGAGATTGGTGGGGCGCACGGCCTTGTCGGTGGACACGAGCACAAAGCTGTTCACGCCGGCGCCTGCGGCTGCCTGCGCCATGTTGAGTGTGCCAAACAGGTTGTTGAAAATGCATTCGGACGGATTGCGCTCCACCATGGGCACGTGCTTGTAGGCGGCCGCGTGGTACACGGTGTCGGGTCGGTAGGTGCTGCAAATCCAGTCCAGGCGGCGCCGATTGGTGACACTGGCCAGGAGCGGAACCAGTTCCACTGCCAGGGACTGAGCTTCACTGGCAGCCTCCAACTCCCGATGCAGCGCATACAGACCGTATTCACTGTGGTCCAGCAACACCAGACGGCGCGGTTTCTCACGCAGGATCTGACGGCACAGCTCGCTGCCAATGCTGCCCCCTGCGCCCGTCACCAACACCGTGCAGTCGGCCAACTTGCATGACAGCAAGGCCGCGTCCGGCTTCACTGCCTCGCGCCCCAGCAGATCGGCAATGTCAAGTTCGCGGAAGTCCTTGACCGTGATGCGGCCGCTGGCCAGATCCGTCAAATCGGGCAGCGTTCGGGTGTGTACGTGCAGGGCTTGCAGGCTCTGGATGATCTTGTTGCGCCGGTCCCTGGTGGCGCTGGGCATGGCCAACAAGATGTCGGTCACTGCAAGCTTTTTCACCACAACGGGCAAGTCAGAGGGCGCAAACACAGGCATGCCATGTATGGTTCGCCCAATTTTTGATGGGTCGTCGTCCACGAAACCCAATAACTTGAGTTGGCCGGTGACGGCCATGGCAGACGATGTTTCAGCGCCCGCAGTGCCGGCACCATAAATCAGCATTCGACTTTGGTTGGGCAGACGGCCAAAGTGGATGCCAGCCAGCCAGAAGCGCGCCCCAGCGCGACTGATTCCAACCAGCAACAGGAAGACGATGGGCTGCAAGATGCCCAAGCTGCGCGGCACCAGCGGCCACTTTTGCCACTGAAGAATGGCAAAAAGCAGCACCGCGTACAGCACCACCGCCTGCGTGGTGGCAGCCAGTGCATCAAGGCCAGAGTATCGGAAGATGGCGCGATAAAGCCCGAAGCGCACAAAAATGGGAACGGCGAGTACCGGCGTCAAAAGGTAAGGCCACCACTGCGCACCCGAAGGCCAATGCAAAGTGTCAAATCGGATCGAGTAGGCAACCCAGGTCGCAATCAGCGCAAGCGCAATATCTCCGCCTACAACCACGCTGCGTTTGACGGCCCGCGGCCAATCCAAAACCCGCTTGTTCAAGGGCATGGTCAGTTCAAGTTGCGGATCATGGATGCTCATTTGGAAGCTTGATACTACAAGCAATTCGCCCGACTTACACCGGTGATTTTGACCTCCAGTCGCGTGTGCCCCAGTCCGGATTACACTCGGCCCACCGATGAACCGACCATGCGAACTGGACTGAAGTTCCACCACAAAAAATTTGCGTGCGCGCGCAAACCCATGCACATTCTTATGCCTTTTCCCACGATCGCTGCCGGTTGCGCTGATGCTTTGCCCGGCCAGTGGCTTAGCTTATCGGGAGCACCGTGCGCGTCGAGACTGCGCAGCAAGGCCGCGCGCGAACGAGCCGCAGGGCTGCACTGCAGCAACTCATGACCCAGCGCAAAACCCTTGTCATCGAACCCGGTTTGACCGAGCGTCACTACTGGGCCGACCTCTGGCATTATCGAGAGCTCTTTTACGTCCTGGCATGGCGCGACATCTCGGTGCGCTACAAGCAAACCATCATTGGCGTGCTCTGGGCGCTGATCCGGCCTTTCCTGACCATGGTGGTCTTCACCATCGTGTTCAGCAAAGTCGCCAAACTGCCTACGCAAGGCATGGCGCCCTATGCCTTGATGGTATTTGCCGGTCTGCTGCCCTGGCAGTTCTTCTCCACCGCACTCTCAGAATCGTCCAACAGCCTCATAAGCAACGCCAACCTGATCAGCAAGGTCTACTTCCCCCGGCTCATCGTGCCAACAGCGGCAGTGGTGGTTTCGTTTGTCGACTTCTTTGTCAGTTTCGCCATCCTTCTCGCGCTGATGTTCTGGTACCGATTTGTTCCCGGATGGCAAATCCTTACCCTACCGCTATTTGTCATCATGGCCTTCATGGCAAGCCTGGGTCCGGGCCTTTGGATTACTTCGCTCAACGTCAAGTACCGTGACTTTCGCTATGTGATTCCGTTCATCGTGCAACTCGGCCTGTACGTTTCGCCGGTAGGCTTCAGTTCCTCCGTGGTGCCACCGGAGTGGCGCCTGCTTTATTCCCTCAACCCGATAGTCGGTGTCATCGACGGCTTTCGGTGGGCCATACTGGGCAGCGAATCGCCCCTGTACTTGCCAGGATTTCTGCTCAGCTGGGCATTGATCCTGTTCTTTCTTTGGCTAGGCATACGCCAGTTTCGCAAAATGGAAAAGAGCTTCGCAGACCTGATCTAAACCATGACTGACATCGCCATTTCGGTAGAGAACCTCTCCAAAAGCTACCTCGTCGGGCACAACTCCGCTTCCCCCGAGCGCTACACCGCTTTGCGAGACGTGGTGGCCCGCAATGTTCGCAATCTGGCGCGCAAGACCCGCGACATGCTGCACGGGCGCGCCATTGTGCAGGGCGATGAAGTTGAAGAATTCTGGGCCCTGAAGGACGTATCGTTCGAAATAAAGCAAGGTGACAGGGTTGGCATCATCGGTCGCAACGGCGCTGGCAAATCGACCCTGCTGAAGATTCTGAGTCGCATCACTGAGCCGACGCAGGGGCGCATCGAGATCGCTGGACGCGTCGCAAGTTTGCTGGAAGTTGGCACCGGGTTCCATCCTGAATTATCGGGAAGGGAGAACATTTTCCTCAATGGCGCCATACTTGGAATGTCGCGCCGGGAAATACAGCAAAAGTTTGACGAGATCGTGGATTTTGCCGAAATCGAAAGATTTCTTGATACGCCCGTCAAACGCTACTCGTCAGGAATGTACATGCGGCTTGCGTTTGCAGTTGCCGCGCACCTGGAACCAGAAATACTGATCGTTGACGAAGTTCTGGCGGTTGGCGATGTGCAATTTCAAAATAAGTGCATGGGAAAGATGGCATCAGTGACCAACGAGGGCCGCACGATCCTGTTTGTTAGTCACAATATGGTGGCAATAAAGACTCTTTGCAATCGAGCTGTACTTTTGGAGAATGGAGCAATTAGATACATTGGAACTCCAGACGAGTCGATTGCAAAATATTTAGCACACAATAAAAATGAAAACTCATCATGGAAGCGAAATGCATCATCAATAATGCAAAGAGATGTATTGTTTGAAGAGATAAAAATTCTGGATCATACGTACAGAATGGATCAAAATCTGCTTTCTGGAAACCCATTCTATTTGTTCATAAAAATATCAACCATCAAAGAAATCAAAGGATCGCAGGTTGCTGTAAGAGTTATAAATTCAGATGGCATAATTTTATTTACAACTGCCAATAGCGACGAGAATTCAGAATTCGCGAAATTACCTCCTGGCGAGACAAATTATATTGTAAAATTTCCAAAAAGCTTCTTGCCACCGGGCAGATATGAAATTGCAATCGCCGCATCAGTTCCAGGAATAGAACTATTCGATAAAGTGGAAAACAATATTTGTTTTGACATCCACGACTCAGGAACACATGCAACGATACTACACGATGATAGAATCGGACTGATAACACCATTACTTAACTGGAAAATAATAAATCACAAGTAGCGAATGTCTGCGTAGACTTCAATCCCCAGATTCAAAAACCTAGAGTGAAGCCAAGCTTGAAATATTCTTTAATAGAACGAAGCACGAAACGAATGCGACAGCAATATAAAATGCTGACTCATCGCATCAAAGTCACTGTATCGACTCAAGAATTGTTGTGGCAAATTAAAAAACATGCAACACTAGCAATAAATCGGAAAAAGAAACTAATATGCATCGTCAATGTTGAACACCTGGGCGATATTATTGCCTGCGAACCGGTCGCCCGCATCCTTCGGCAGCGAAACCCCGAAGCCATAATCTTGTGGCTAACAAAGGATTTCTATGCGCCGCTTGTCAAGACTTTTACGCATGTCGACGCTGTATTGACATTAGAATGCTTGACCACTTGGCTAAGAATCAAGCCACGAACAGTTTTTGACGAACTATATGAATTGCATCCACATGGAAAACTCTGCCCTATTTGCAAGATACCATTAGTCAAATCCACAACAAATTCTCATATTACTACCGAGAATTATTATGATTATGGAAATCTACTGCAAGCATTTTCCAATTCAGCAAATATTCATATTGAGGACTTGACACCAAGGCTGGAAATTTCTGAAAGCGTCAAACTTGAAATTTGCAAAAAAAACATTCCTGAGAGCTATGTTGTCATTCATACGCAGTCAAATGAGAGCGCTCGTGACTGGCAATCCGAAAGATGGCAGCAGTTGGTTGATAACCTCATTACCAACAACATTAACGTTGTGGAAATTGGAATTACATCTTCAATTAATTGCGATGCAACTCAGTATCTTTGCTTGTGCAACAAATTAAGTATACTTGAAACTGCTGAAGTTATTAGAGGAGCAAAACTATTTATAGGCATTGACAGTGGCCCGGCTCACATCGCGAATGCGGTGGGAACTTTTGGCATTATTTTAATGGGGCACTATCGTAAATTCAGGCAATATTGTCCGTATTCAGGTGCTTATGCGGATGGCACGAATGCCGACTTGATTCAACATGATGGCTTGGTACACGAACTTCCATTGAATATAGTTTGGGCATCGATTATTCGTAGACTGAGTTCATCTCGTGCTGATTCAGATGGATCGTGATGTTTTTATTTTCATGTAAATCAATATTTGGGTTTTTGTTGCTTATTTTTCAAATTATTTGAATGCCATTACAGTGATGAATAAATTATGAAACAAGAAAAGCATGCTTACGAATACAAAATCGGACTGGATAGTGACAGCGGCCCCGCGCGCGTAGTTCGATTGGTTGGAGAAGACAGGCGTGTCTTGGAAATTGGATCGGGTCCTGGCTCCATTACAAAGATACTGGCTTCAGTATCAAAATGTCGCGTTACTGCATTGGATATTGACCCCGCTTCAATTCAAAAGGTTGCACCTTACTGCGAGCAAACTTATCTGATAGATTTAAATCGCCCCAACTGGACTGAATTAGTTTCGCATGAACATAAATTTGAGGTCATCGTGGCCGCAGACGTGCTGGAACATGTCTACGACCCATTGACTGTGTTGAAAGCTATGGCGACTTTTTTGGATAGCAATGCCTGCATGGTCATTTCCCTCCCACATGCTGGGCACGCGGTGATCCATGCCTGTCTGCTTGACGAAGATTTTGAATACGGTGATTCAGGTTTATTGGATCGAACGCACATTCGATTTTTTGGTTTGAAAAACATGCAGAAGCTAATTGAGGATGCGAATCTGAAGATTATTCACGCGGAATTTGTAGTCCGCAATCCTGAGCATACTGAATTTGCCAGACGTTGGTCAAAATCACCTGCGTTATTGCGAGACATATTAGAGCTGAATCCGTTTGGCCTTGTTTATCAGGTCATACTGAAAGTGGTCACAATTCACTCGGATGGTGTTCCTGTCCAACTCATGAACATGTCGGTGTTACCGCAACAACCTTCTGTTAAAGAATCCATTAAGTCTTTTGTGCGTTCTCACTGCAATACGACCACGTATCTCCGATTTCAAAAGATTGTCGACGGAATTCGTTTTCATCTGAAGTTGTGATCGTAGATTGTCTCTGGTGATAAAGACTTTTTTGCAAATTTTTCACACAACTGGGCATTTGCCAAAGAATTTTCCATTGATATTTCAAATAACCACTTCCTTCAAAAAAATATTGAGGCCATGAAGAAATCTGCCACCAAATTGATTGCAATGTATTTTCCACAATTTCACACCATTCCTGAAAATGATGCGTGGTGGGGTGCTGGATTTACAGATTGGAATAATGTCCGAACAGCAGTCAAGCAATTTGATGAGCATAACCAGCCACGAATTCCGTGTGATGGGAACTATTACGATCAAACAGACATCAAGACCTTGCGCTGGCAAATTGACTTGGCCAAAGATCATGGTATTTATGGCTTTTGCCATTACCATTACTGGTTCGATGGAAAGCAGTTGTTGGAAACTCCCACCAATCTGATATTGGATTCTAAGGAGCTGGATTTTCCCTTTTGCCTGTCTTGGGCAAACGAAACCTGGTCGAGGCGATGGGATGGGCGTGACCATCACATTCTAATTCAGCAAACCCATGTTCCAGACCCGGAGCACTGGAAGCGGCACTACGACTATCTCATTCAGGCTTGGATGGATCCAAGGTCGATCAAGGTGGAGGGGAAACCGGTTTTTGTAATATATCGGCCACAAACCATCGCACGCATTGACGAAATGCTTGCGTACTGGCGTGAACTGGCGAAGCGAGATGGGCTTCCGGGGTTATATTTTATCTATCAGAAGCAATATGAATTGCCGAATGAAAATTGCCTGAAATCTTTTGATGCTGTATTTCAATTTCAGCCTTTTGAAGCATCTTATCGATCCCCCAATGAAAAGCGTGGAATTCGGAATTTGCGTTTATTTAAAATTGCAAAACAGGTGTCTACTAAACTGATTAGAGGTATGCCCGAATATTTCCAGGATTTGATGCGTGATTTGAAGGCGAAAATGATCAACGAGATTTCATTTCGTGATTATGATGAAATTTGGAATAGAATTATTAGTGTGCCGAAAAATCCAGTTTTGCCAACCTATCCAGGAGCGTTCGTGGATTGGGATAATACGGCACGATACGGAAAGCGGGCCACGATATATCTTGGCGCATCGCCGGAGAACTTTCGAAAATGGCTGGCTCGGCTTCTTGGGACCATGCCGCAGAGAAACCTCCCGGAGGATTTCATATTTCTCAATGCCTGGAACGAATGGAGTGAAGGCGCATATCTTGAACCCGACGAAAAGCATGGCTATCAGTACCTGGAGGCTGTCAAGCAGGTGCTTGCTACACGCTGCCAAGCAACGTCAGTGAATCCGCAGTCTGCAGAGGTGTTTGGTGGTTCCGTTCCATGAATAAAGACGTGCCCGAGTTTGACGCCTACTTTGCGCATCTTCGGCAAATCAGCACGCTTGGGCGTCTATACAAACGGTACGTCACCTCGCCGATTCTGTACACCCATGCGCGCCGTTTCGGCCAACGGGTGATGGAAGTGGGTTGTGGAACCGGCAGCGGCGTGCTCGGTGCTTTCCCTCAGCGGGTGAGCGGCCTGGAGATCAACCCGGCCGCCGTCGACTACAGCTTGAAACGCGGCCTGGATGTGCAACTCATTCCGGAAGAAGGCACTTTTCCTGTCGTAGATTGCGCGTTCGACGCCTGCATTCTGGACAATGTGCTAGAGCATATTGAGCACCCGCGTCGCACCCTTGATGAATGCCATCGAATCACGTCCCCAACCGGCGGTCTGGTCATCGCTGTCCCCGGGCTGAAAGGCTTTGCTACCGACAGCGATCACAAGAAGTTCTATGAAGCCAAGCACCTGGCCGCGCTGGATGCTCGCTGGAATCTTGTCAGCCTGTTTTCAACACCTCTAGGTTTTAGCAGCGCGTATCTGTCCCGATCCATGCGGCAATACTGCCTTGTTGCCATATATCAGAAATTGCAGCCTGGGCTCATGTGATGACCACGCCGATCGTCTCCGTCTCGGTCGTAAGCCATCTTCAGGCCAACATGGTCAAGAGTTTGTTGTTTGACATCGAACTGCATTGCCGCAGCGTCCCGCTTGAGCTCATCCTGACGTTGAATCTTCCAGAAGCCTTGCCATTTGATGCAAGCAGTTTTTCGTTTCCCGTCCGGCTACTGAAGAACGGAGCGGCGCTTGGTTTTTCGGCCAACCACAACCAGGCCTTCAATCTGTCATCGGGGCAATACTTTTGCGTGCTCAATCCGGATATTCGGCTACACAACGACCCCTTCCCGGTACTGCTTTCGGGCTTGCGCGACCCTGGCGTTGGGGTTGTAGCGCCCCTGGTCTTGGGCCCGGATGGGACACTGGAAGACAGCGTTCGGCATTTTCCCTCACCACTCAAGATCATCTGCAAGTTGTTAGGCAGGTGCAAAGGCAGCGACTACGTCGTGGGTGACGCGCCGGTGCGCCCCGACTGGGCCGCAGGCATGTTCCTGATGTTCCCGCGCGCCATCTTTGAAAAGCTCAATGGGTTTGATCAGCGGTATTTTTTGTACTACGAAGACGTCGACATCTGCGCCAGACTCAAGCTGCTCGGCAAGGATGTTCTGGTCTGCCCGCATGCCAAGGTTGTACACCGCGCGCACAGAGGCAGTCACCGGCAGCTTCGGTATCTGCGCTGGCATCTGGCGAGCATGCTGCACTTCTTCCTTTCTTCCGTCTATTTGCGACTGCTTTGGCGCAAGTGCTTGCAATGGCACCCGACCCATCAACACAGCCCCAAATGAAACTCCTTATCACCGGTGCCAGCGGATTCATCGGCAGCCGCCTGTGCGAGACCCTGCGCCAGCAAGGACACACTGTCGTTGCCGCCCCGCGCACCGGCGACGCGCCGTTGTTCGGCGTGGATGCGGTCGTGCATCTGGCCGCGCGTGTGCACGTCATGCACGACACCGCAGCCGACCCGCTCGCCTTGTTTCGCGCCGTCAATGTGGACGCAACGCTAGAGCTCGCACACCAGGGCGCTGCCTGCGGTGTCAAGCGCTTCGTTTTCATCAGCTCGGTCAAGGTCAACGGTGAAGTCACCCAGCCCGGGCGACCATTCACCGAGGCCGACGCGCCCAATCCGCAAGACGCCTATGGCCTGAGCAAATTCGAAGCCGAGCAGGGCTTGCGCGCGCTGGCCAAGACAACCGGTTTGGAGGTCGTCATCATTCGCCCTCCCCTGGTCTACGGCCCGGGTGTCAAAGGCAACTTTGCCGCACTCATGCGGGCCGTGCAACGGGGTTGGCCGTTGCCGCTGGGTGCCGTGCACAACCAGCGCAGCCTGGTGGCCTTGGACAATCTGGTGGATTTCATCGACACCTGTGTCATGCACTCGAAAGCAGCCAACCAGACCTTTCTGGTGAGCGATGGACACGACCTCTCGACCACCGAATTGGTGCGCGGCCTGGCACGCGCAGAGGGCGTGTCTCCCCGGTTACTGCCACTTCCGGTGTGGACCCTGGAAGCACTGGCAGCTATGCTGGGCAAGCGCAAGGCTGTGCAGCGTCTGTGCGGCAATTTACAGGTTGATATTTCCAAAGCCCGCGACCAGCTGGGCTGGGTGCCACCGCTGTCTGTGGAAGAGGGCCTGAAGCGCGCCGTCGCAAATTTTCAAAGGCCAGCGAGCAAACCATTGCAAGAAATACTTTGACTCTTGCGGTGGGCACTTGGCAGCGACGAGCCCTCATCCAAATACTTCGGCTTCGTCTAGGGTCTTGCCCGCCGCATCCTTGGCCGCCAAGTGCGGAGCTGCATTTAGCGGCCATTGCACAGCCACCGTCGGATCATTCCAGAGCAGGCTGCGCTCGTGCTCGGGATACCAGTAGTCGGTGGTCTTGTATAAGAATTCTGCCGTGTCGCTCGTCACCACAAAACCGTGGGCAAATCCTGACGGCACCCACAACTGCCTGTGGTTTTCGCCAGAAAGCACCATGCCCACCCATCTTCCGAAGTTGGGCGAGCTGCGGCGAAGGTCCACAGCCACATCAAACACCTCGCCCTGAGTCACGCGCACCAGCTTGCCCTGCGGGTGCTGAATCTGGTAATGCAGGCCTCTCAATACGCCCTTGGCAGAGCGACTGTGGTTGTCCTGCACGAACTGCACATCCAGCCCCGTGGCCTGGGCGAAATCGCGCTGATTGAAGCTCTCAAAGAAGAAGCCGCCCCCCCGTGCCAATATGACCTGAGACACCTACCCCCTGAGTAATTAGAGAGTAGAAAGGTAGTCTTGAATCATGTCCAAAGAATCTAAGGAACCGA
>CAIVXG010000137.1 GCA_903909815.1 uncultured beta proteobacterium
AGCCGCTCCGTGCCCGCGCCCTCCTCGTCCTTCTCGCCGTACACCGCAAAGGTGATGCCCACGCGACGAAAGATCACTTCGGCTTCCTCGCGCCGCCGCGCCATCATGTCGCCGGGCTGGCGCGACAACCACTCGTCATAAGTCTTGTACTGGTCGCGGATCTGCTTTCCCCCCGTGAAAAACTCGTAGGGAAGCTGGGTGTACATCTCGTCAAACTTTTGCATAAATGACCTCTTGTCATCCCATTAAGCAAAGTTCGCGCCACCGGGACCTGCATGGGTGAAACGAAGAAAATGGAGGGCGTGGCGCGGGACTTGCATAGCCATGGGGTACGGCTCAGTCGCTCGCGAGCAAAATGTTGCTAGCTGACCCTGCATTCAACGATGATTCCAATTGAGAACGGCTTATGACCATCCACGCTGCGCTGAACCACGTCACCCACTACAAATACGACCGGCCCGTCAACCTCGGGCCCCAGGTCATCCGCCTGCGCCCAGCGCCCCATTGCCGCAGCAAGATCGTCTCCTACTCGCTCAAGGTCGAACCCGCTGACCACTTCATCAACTGGCAACAGGATCCGTTTTCGAATTACCAGGGACGCCTGGTGTTCGCCAAGAAGACGCGCGAGTTCAAGGTCACGGTCGATCTGGTGGTTGAGATGGCGGTGTACAACCCGTTCGATTTCTTCCTTGAGCCCAGCGCCGAGAAATATCCCTTCAAGTATGAGAACCTGCTCAAGCAGGAACTGGCCCCCTACCTCGCGGCCGAGCATCTGACAAAGCGCCTCAAGGCTTTCCTGGCGCGCATCGACCGGCGCAAGCGCCGCAGCATCGACTTTCTGGTGGACGTGAACCAGATGGTGCACAAGGACATCAGCTACCTGATCCGCATGGAACCCGGCGTGCAGACGCCCGACGAAACGCTCAAGCTGGGATCGGGCTCGTGCCGCGACTCGGCCTGGCTCTTGGTGCAGCTGCTGCGCCACTGCGGCCTGGCCGCGCGCTTTGTCTCGGGCTACCTGATCCAGCTCAAACCCGACGTGAAGTCGCTCGACGGCCCCAGCGGCACCGAGGTCGATTTCACCGACCTGCACGCCTGGTGTGAGGTCTATCTGCCGGGCGCGGGCTGGGTCGGGCTGGACGCGACCTCGGGCCTGCTCGCGGGTGAAGGCCACATCCCGCTGGCCTGCACGCCCCAGCCCTCGGGCGCGGCGCCGATCGAAGGCGGCATGGACAAGTGCGAGGTGGAGTTCGCGCACCACATGGCGGTGACGCGCATCCACGAGTCACCGCGCGTGACCAAGCCCTACACCGAGGAACAGTGGGCCGATGTGATGGCGCTGGGTCAGGCAGTGGACGATGAATTGAAAGCCGGCGACGTGCGCCTGACCATGGGCGGCGAGCCCACCTTTGTGGCGGTAGACGACCGGGATGCACCGGAATGGAACATTGACGCGCTGGGACCGACGAAACGCGGCTTTGCCACCGAATTGGTGCACAAGCTACGCACCGAATATGGGCAAGGCGGATTTCTGCACTTCGGCCAAGGCAAGTGGTATCCGGGCGAGCAACTGCCACGCTGGGCCCTGAACATCTACTGGCGCGCCGACGGGCAACCGGTATGGAGCAATCCGGCGCTGTTCGTTGACGAACGCCAGCCCACGCACTACAGCAGCGCCGATGCACTGCGCTTCACGCAGTCCCTGGCGGCCAAGCTGGGCGTCACGGACAAGCATGTGCAAAGCGCCTACGAGGACACCTGGTACTACCTGTGGCGCGAGCGCCGCCTGCCGGTGAATGTCGACCCCTTCGACTCCAAGCTCGACGACGAGATGGAGCGCGCCCGGCTGCGTCGGGTGTTCGAACAAAAGCTTGATTCGGTCGTGGGCTATGTGCTGCCGCTCAAGGGCGTGGAGGTAGCGCGCTCTGCGGTGCCGAAATGGACCACCGGCCCGTGGTTTTTGCGCGATGAGCGCATGTACCTGATGCCAGGCGATTCGCCCATGGGCTTGCGCCTGCCGCTGGACTCCCTGCCGTGGGTGAATGAGGCCGACTACCCCTACGTCTATGCGCAGGACCCATGTCAGGACTCGATCGCATTGCCGGCGCACGACGGGCTGGCGGCGCGCTATGCCGCGTCCACTGCCAGCGCGGCAGCAGCATCTGCAGCCGTCAGCGCGGCCTCGCCCTACCTGTCGGGAACCGGTCCGCGGCCGCAAGCGCCACACCGCCTGCAAAGCGCCAGCGCGGCGGCAACGGTGTTGACTTCTGCGCACGCGCAAAGCCCCGAGCAAGAGGAACCGCGCGACTTCGTGCGCGTGCCCCAGCGCCAGGAATCGGCGCACTGGGTGACGCGCACGGCGCTGTGCGTGGAGGTGCGCGATCCGCGCCGCTCCAGCGGCCCCAAGGCCGAAAGCGTGGGCGAAAAATCGGCCGTGCTCTACGTCTTCATGCCGCCACTGGAAAAGCTCGAAGCCTATCTGGACCTGCTGGCCGCGGTAGAAGCCAGTGCCCAGGAGCTGGGCCTGCAGCTGGTGCTGGAAGGCTACCCGCCCCCGCGCGACGCGCGCCTGAAGCTGCTGCAGGTCACGCCCGATCCGGGCGTCATCGAAGTCAACATCCACCCGGTGACGAACTGGGCCGAGTTGGTGAAGAACACCGAATTCCTGTACCACGTGGCATTCGAGTCGCGCCTGTCGGCCGAGAAGTTCATGAAGGACGGGCGCCACACCGGCACCGGTGGCGGCAACCACTTTGTGATGGGCGGCGCCACGCCCGCGGACAGCCCGTTCCTGCGCAATCCCGAACTACTGGCAAGCCTGCTGCTGTACTGGCACAACCACCCCTCTCTCAGCTACCTGTTCAGCGGCATGTTCGTCGGCCCCACGAGCCAGGCGCCGCGCGTGGACGAGGCGCGCAACGACCAGTTGTACGAGCTGGAAATCGCGATCGAGCAGATCTACAAGAATCGCGAACTCTACGGCCAGAGCATGCCACCCTGGCTGGTGGACCGCACGCTGCGCAACATACTGATCGACGCCACCGGCAACACGCACCGTAGCGAGTTCTCCATCGACAAGATGTACTCGCCCGACTCTGCCACGGGCCGCCTGGGCCTGCTGGAGCTGCGTGCCTTCGAGATGCCGCCGCATCCGCGCATGAGCGTGGTGCAGCAGCTGCTGCTGCGCGCCCTGGTGGCGCGTTTCTGGAAAGACCCGTATCGGGCACCGGCGACGCGCTGGGGCACGGAACTGCACGACCGCTTCATGCTGCCCAGCTTCATCGAGCAGGATTTCAACGATGTCATGGCCGAGATGCGCGGCTGCGGCTATGCGTTTGACGACAGCTGGTTTGCGCCGCACTACGAGTTCCGTTTCCCGATCGTGGGTTCAGTTCAGTCCTTTGGCATGGAACTCACGCTGCGCAATGCGCTGGAGCCCTGGCACGTCATGGGCGAGGAAGGCGCGCCCGGTGGCACGGCGCGCTACGTGGACTCATCGCTCGAACGCATTGAGGTGCGCGTCACGGGTCTTAACCAGAGCCGCTACGTCGTGACCTGCAACGGCGAAGCCTTGCCGATGCAGACCACCGGCACCGTCGGTGAGTACGTTGCTGGCGTGCGCTACAAGGCCTGGAACCCGCCTTCGGCCCTGCACCCCAGCATCGGCATCCACACGCCACTCACCTTCGACATCATCGACACCTGGATGAAGCGCTCGCTGGGCGGTTGTCAGTACTTTGTGGCGCACCCGGGCGGCCTCAATCCGGACACCTTCCCGGTCAATGCCTACGAGGCCGAAAGCCGGCGCATGGCGCGTTTTGCCGCAATGGGGCACACGCCCGGCGTGGTGAATGTGCCGCCGGCGACGATCCACGTTGCCGCCAGCCGCGAGTTCCCGTTCACGCGGGATCTGCGCCGAACTCGTTGACAGTTCCACAGCGCGACATGGCTGCGGATACGACTGTCCACTCCCACCATGTTGGGCACGCTTGCGCGACTCGCAGTTTGGGGGCAGGTGCCAGAGCCTTGTCGGAATGCGTGCTTCGATCACCCCCTAAGCCTGTTAGCTCTGGTCGTCGTGGTGCCTGGCGCAGCGGCATCAAGGAGGAGGCCGTAGGCCGGGGGACAGCCGCGGAGCCGGGCGCCATGGCGACCAGAGCGAACCCAAGTCAACACCGCCGCTGGCATACTCCGGACCTGTGAAAGAAACCCAATCGTTGCCGCGGTCAGCGGCGCCCTCAACGCCAGCGGATGTGCGCGCCATCGTGCAGCAATGCGTGGCGGCCAGCGGTCACTTCGATGAACTGCGGGGGGCCGAGCGCAAGTCATTCACGCCGGCCTGGAGTCAATTCATCGACCACATCGCTGACGAGGACGCACAGGACCTGAATCGGCGCGCGGCCAGCCTGGCGCGCCAGATCCGCGACAACGGCGTCACCTACAACGTGTACGCGGACGAGAACGGTCCGCAGCGCCCCTGGTCGCTGGATCTGTTTCCGCTGATCATCGACCCTGAAAACTGGGCCAAGATCGAGAGCGGCATACGCCAGCGCATGCAGCTGCTGGAACGCGTCATGACCGACGTTTATGGCGAGCAGTGCCTGGTGGCGCAGGGCCTGTTGCCTGCGGCCCTGGTTCATGGACACCCGGGGTACTTGCGCGCCATGCACGGGGTCAAGCCGGTGGGCGGAACCCATCTGCACATTGCGGCTTTCGATCTCGCGCGCGGGCCCGACGGCAACTGGTGGGTGGTGGCGCAGCGCTGTCAGGCGCCCTCGGGCCTGGGCTACCTGCTGGAGAACCGGCTCGCCATTTCGAACCAGTTCCCGCAGGCGTTTCAAGCGCTGCGCGTGCAGCGCCTGGCCAGCACCTACCGTGCCCTGATGGACTCGATGAAACGCGCCAGTCCGCTGGGCCAGGATTCGCACCTGGCGCTGCTTACGCCCGGCCCGTACAACGAAACCTATTTCGAACACGCCTACCTGGCGCGCTACCTTGGACTCACGCTGGTAGAAGGCAGCGATCTGACGGTGCGCGACGAGCACCTGTTCCTCAAGACGCTCAAGGGGCTGGTGCCGGTGCACGGCTTGCTCAAGCGCGTGGACGACCAGTACCTGGATCCGCTGGAATTGCGCGCCGATTCAAGCTTGGGCGTGCCCGGCCTGCTGCAAGTGATTCGCGCCGGCCATCTGCTCGTTGCCAACGCCCCCGGTTCTGCCTTTCTGGAATCGCCCGCGCTGCTGGGTTTCCTGCCGGCGATGGCGCAATCGCTGCTGGGCGAGGAACTGCAACTGCCGGCCCTGCCCACCTGGTGGTGTGGTGAACGCTGCGCCATGGAAGAAGCGCTGGCGCAACTGGACGCTTGCAGTATCAAGGCCACCTATCCCCACCCCCCCGCCGAGGGCCACATCGACGACGCGCTGGGGCCAACGCTGTCGGCACGAGAGCTGGACGAATGGGCCGGGCGCATCGTGCGCCAGAGCGAAGAACACACAGTTCAACTGCACCTGCCGCTGTCGCAGATGCCGACCTGGCACAGCCACGACGCACCCGACCCTGGGCGCGTGCTGCCACGCGCGGTCATGCTGCGGGTGTTCGCGGTGTCGGACGGCGTGCAGTCCTGGCGCGTGTTGCCCGGCGGTTTGGCGCGGGTCGCCCCAAGCACGGCCCAGATGGCCTCGATGCAGCGCGGCGGCAGCAGCGCCGACGTGTGGGCGCTGACCCAGGGCGACGTCGACGGCACGACCCTGCTGCAACCGCACCTGGGTCCGGCCGCGATCGCGCAACGCACGCGCGTGGTGACCAGCCGCGCAGCGGAAAACCTGTTCTGGCTGGGCCGCTACACCGAGCGCACCGAAAATGCGATCCGGCTGGCGCGCCTGAGCCTGGAATGTCTGAACGGCGAAGAGCAGTCGTCACCGACTCTGCTGACCTGGATCGGCCACATGGCCGTGCGCAATGGTCTGGTGCCTGCCAGCGTGCCGCCGCCGATCCAGGCGCGCCGGGTGTTCGAGCGCACGCTGATCGCCAACCTGGGCAGCACCAGCAGCGGCGCCAGCGTGGGCTGCAATCTGCGCGCGCTGAAGGTATCGGCGTCGACCCTGCGCGAGCGTCTGTCGCAAGAACATTGGCAGGTGATCGTGCGCGCCGAACAGGAACTGTTTACTGGGTGCGCGGCCTACGCCCGCAGCGAGGACTGCTCGGCATTGGGGGCGCTGCGGGTGCTGAGTGCCAGCAGCGACCACCTGGCCGCGATCACCGGCGCGCAAACCGACCGCATGACGCGCGACGACGGCTGGCGCTTGCTCAGCATTGGCCGCCACATCGAGCGTCTGGGTTTTCTCGCATCCAGCCTCGCGTGCGGCCTGGAGACCGGTTCGGTGCACAGCAGCGGCGGCTTTGAAGCCATGCTCGCGCTGTTTGACAGCAGCATCACCTTTCGCGCCCAATACCAGCAAAGCCACGACCTCGCGGCGCTGATCGAGTTGCTGGTACTCGACCCGGACAACCCACGCTCGTTGCGTTGGGTGGCGCACACGCTGCGCGCGCGCCTGTCCAAGTTGGCGGGGTGCGAGCGCGACCAACTCAGCGCGCTGGCGCAGCGCGTGCCCGACCTCACGCGCTGGAGCCTGGAACAGTTGTGCGCCGAGTCCAGTGACGCTGCGCCGGCGGACCGATTCCCGACACTGAACGCGGTGTTGACGCAATGTGTGGCAGCGGCGCACGCGGTCTCCGACCAGATCAGCACCACTTATTTCACACACTCCATCATTTCCAGCCAGAGCGTGGGCACGCGATGAGGCTGCAGCTCACCCACGTTACGCACTACGACTACAGCCCTGCGGTCGAGACGGCGCAGCACATGGCCTACCTGCAGCCCCTGGACACGCCGTGCCAGCGGCTGTTGAGCCACTCGCTGCAGATCAATCCGACACCGGCTCAGACCCGCCTCAGCCTGGATGTATTCGGCAACACGCGCTGCTTTTTTTCATTGCAGACGCCGCATCGCGCGCTGGACGTGGTGGCCCGCAGCGAGGTGACAACCACGGCCCAGCCCCGCCCCCGCAGCGAGATCGGCTGGGAGAAGACGCGGGAGCTGTTTCGCTACGCCTGGGGTGGACGCTTCCAGAGCGCGAGTGAATTTGTCTTTGCATCGCCCCATGTGCCACGCCACGCCGAATTCCTCGCATACGCCCGACCCAGCTTCACGCCAGGCGCGAGCCTGCTGGAAGCGGCCACAGACCTGATGCAGCGCATCCACACCGACTTCAGCTATGTGAGCCTTAGCACCCAGGTCGACACGCCGGCGCTGGAAGCGCTGGCGCGGCGCCGCGGGGTGTGCCAGGATTTCGCCCACATCATGCTGGCCTGCCTGCGCGCCTGCGGCTTGGCAGCACGCTACGTGAGCGGCTACATGCTGACCCAGGCCGCGCCCGGCACGGTGAAGCTCAAGGGCGGCGACGCCTCCCACGCCTGGATTTCAGTGTATCTGGCAGACCTGCCAGAGGGCCGCCGCTGGTGCGATCTGGACCCGACCAACAACCGCATGGGCTGGGAGTCACCGGGTGAGGAATACGTGACGCTAGCCATAGGGCGCGATTTTTCCGACGTGTCGCCGCTGCGCGGCGTGATTCACGGCGGCGCCCACAGCACGCTGTCGGTGGGCGTCACGGTGGAGGAACTGGCCGAGCCCCCGCCGAACGGTCAGGGCGCGGGCCAGCGCATGAGCCAGTCGCAGAGCCAGGGCAGCTACTGAGCCGCGCTCAAACGCGCTCGACGATGAGGGCGATGCCCTGGCCCACGCCGATGCACATGGTGCACAGGGCGTAGCGGGCGCCGCTGCGCTGCAGCTGGTTCACGGCCGTGGTCACCAGGCGCGCGCCGCTGGCGCCCAGCGGGTGGCCCAGCGCGATGGCGCCGCCATTGGGGTTCACGCGCGCGTCGTCGTCCGCCAGCCCCAGGTCGCTCAGCACCGCCAGGCCTTGCGCAGCAAAAGCTTCATTGAGTTCGATCACGTCCATCTGCGCCAGCGTCAATCCGGTGAGCTGCAACACTTTGCGCGTGGCCGGGGCCGGGCCGAAACCCATGATGCGCGGCGCCACGCCGGCGCACGCCATGCCCACCACTCTGGCCCGCGGCGTGAGGCCATGGCGCACGGCAGCGGCTTCGCTGGCCAGCAGCAGTGCGCAGGCGCCGTCGTTGATGCCCGAGGCGTTTCCCGCCGTCACGCTGCCGTCGGGGCGCACCACGCCCTTGAGCTTGGCCAGGGCCTCCATCGAAGTGGCGCGCGGATGCTCGTCCTGCGACACGACAATGGCATCGCCCTTCTTCTGCGCGATCGTCACCGGCGTGATCTCGGCGTCGAAAAATCCGCTCTGTTGCGCGCGCAAGGCATTGACCTGCGAGCGTAGCGCCATGCGGTCCTGGGCCTCGCGCTCGATACCGAATTCGCGTGCAACATTCTCGGCGGTCTCTGGCATCGAGTCCACGCCAAAACCTTCCTTCATCAGCCGGTTCACGAAGCGCCAGCCCATGGTGGTATCAAAGACCGCGTTGCTGCGGCTGAAAGCGGATTCCGCTTTGGGCATGACGAAGGGGGCGCGACTCATGCTCTCCACACCGCCGGCGAACATCAGCTCAGCTTCGCCGCAGCGGATGGCGCGCGCCGCGCTGCCCACCGCGTCCAGCCCGGAGCCGCACAGGCGGTTCAGCGTCGCGCCCGTAACCTCCTGCGGCAGCCCCGCCAGCAGCAAGGCCATGCGCGCCACGTTGCGGTTGTCCTCGCCCGCCTGGTTCGCGCAGCCGTACACCACGTCGCTCACCGCTCCCCAATCCACGCTCGGGTTGCGCGCCATCAGCACCCTCAGGGGAATGGCGCCGAGATCGTCGGCGCGCACGCTCGACAGGGCGCCGCCGTAGCGGCCGAACGGTGTGCGAACTGCGTCGCAAATGTAGGCTTGGATCATGGAAACTCCGTCGCAAAGAAAAGTGAAGATCAGGCGCGCTGGCGTAGCCAGGGGCTGACGCGGTAGCGCTCGCCGCGGTAATGTGCATCCAGCGCGTCCAGCAGCGCCACGACGCCAGCGCTGTCCCAGCGCGCCAGCCACTCGAACGGGCCGGCCGGATAGTTCACGCCCAGCTTCATGGCCGCGTCCGCACCCTCGGCCGTGCACACACCCTGATGCACGGCGTCGGCCGCTTCGTTGATGAGCATCGCCACCGTGCGCGCCACCACCAGGGCGGGGGCATCGGCCATGCGCTGTGGTGAAAAGCCCAGCACCTGCAGCCAGCGCGGCGCCGCTTCCGTCCAGGCCTCGCAGGCGCGCAGCGAGGGCGCCCAGGCCAGGGCTGAGGCTGCGGCCAGCGGCAGGTCGAACAGCGCCACGTCGGCGCCAAGTTGCGTTGCCGTCCTGCCGTCGGTCAGGCGCAACTGCGCGCCATCCACGGCCAGGCCGATCCAGTCGCTTGTGGACATGCACTCAAAGGAAATTCCGGTCAGCGTCAGCGCTGCGGCAAAACGCTCCGCCAGCGGACCTTGGCCGTGCAGACAGAGCGCTTGCGCCGCGGGCGCTGAACTTGGCGCTGCTGCGGCCGCAGCAGGCTTGACTGCACCCACGCGATAGTCAAAAAATCCACGCCCCGACTTGCGCCCGAGCAGACCACCGTCGATCATCTCGCGCTGCAGCAGGGAAGGCACATAGCGCTTGTCGAAGAAGTTGGCATCAAACACGGATTGCGTCACGGAAAAATTCGTGTCATGCCCGATCAGGTCCATCAGTTCGCACGGCCCCATGCGAAAGCCCGCCGCGCGCAGGCAGGCATCGATGGCTGCAGGCGTGCCTGCCTGCTCCTGCAGCAGCGCCAGTGTCTCGGCGTAATAGGGACGCGCGATGCGGTTCACGATGAAGCCAGGCGTGGAGCGCGCATGCACCGCCACCTTGCCCCACGCGCCCGACAAATCGAAGATGTCCAGCGCCACAGCGGGGTCGGTCTGCAAGCCAGACACCACCTCCACCAGTTTCATCAGCGGCACGGGGTTGAAGAAATGCATGCCCACGAGTCGCCCCGGGTGCAGCAAGCCGTGGGCGATGGCAGTGACCGAGATCGACGAGGTATTGGTCGCGAGCACGCAGTCGGTGGCCACGATCCCCTCAAGCTGCTGGAACAGGCTGCGCTTGGCGCTCAGATTCTCCACGATCGCTTCCACCACCAGGCGCACGTCGGCGGCCTCATGCAGGGACTCGACGGCGGCGATGCGTGCCAGTGTCTGCGTCGCCACATCGGCCCCCAGCTTGCCCTTGGCGATCAGGCCATCCAGTGTCTGCTTGAGCTTTTCGATGGCCTGAGAAGCCGCGCCGTCGCGCGCGTCGTAGAGCAGGACGGCGTGCCCCGCCTGTGCAGCCACCTGCGCGATGCCCGCGCCCATGATGCCGGCGCCGACCACCAGCACGTTTGCATGGTTCAAGTTGTTCATGGGCTGTGGATCCAGGTGCGAGCGTTGGTGTTCATCAATAGGTCTCCAGGTGCAACCGGCCTTCGGCCCTGAGCGCGGCGCCCACGCTGTCCCAGTTCAACCCCGCCTGCTGCGCCACGTCGCGCAGCGCCAGCACCACGCCCTCCTCCATGCTCTTGAGTCCGCAGACAAAGAAGCAGGTGTTGGCATCGGCCAGCAGCGCAGCGAGGTCGGCAGCGCGCTCGCGCATCAGGTCCTGCACGTAGCGTTTGGGCTCGCCCGGCGTGCGTGAGAAGGCGAAATTGATGTCGATGAAGTCTTTCGGCAGATTTTGCAGCGGGCCGAAGTAGGGCAGTTCCTCCTGCGTGCGGGCACCGAAAAAAAGCATCAGTTTGCCGCCCTCGAATTTTCCGGACTGGCGCAGGCGCCGACGCCACTCGGTCATGGCGCGCATGGGGGCGGAGCCGGTGCCAGTGCAGATCATCACAATGTGGGAGCGCGGGTGGTTCGGCATCAGGAAACTGGTGCCGAACGGGCCGATGACCTGCACCGAGTCACCCACTTTGAGGTCGCAAAGGTAGTTCGAAGCCACGCCGCGCACCGCCTGGCCCTGGTGGTCTGCCAGCACGCGCTTGACCGTGAGCGACAGGTTGTTGTAGCCCGCACGCTCGCCGTTGCGCGGGCTGGCAACAGAGTATTGGCGCGCATGATGGACGCGCCCCTGCTCGTCCTGGCCCGGCGCCAATATGCCGATGGACTGGCCTTCGAGCACGGGAAAAGGCAGCCTGCCGAAATCCAGCATGACGTGGTGCGTGTCGTATTCCTTGCCCACGTCGGTCACACGCACATTGCCGACCACGGTGGCGTTGATGTATTTCTGCGCCGACTTCGGTCCGTACAGGTTGGTGTAGGCGTGCGCCGCCGACCATGGCGGCAGCGTGGCGCCGAAAGCCGCAGAATTGAAAGCAGATACGCCGCTGTCGTCGCTCGGTGCTGCTGCAGCCGCTGGGGCTTCAGCGCCTGCGGTCACGCCGGCCTCGGCCAACTGTTCTGGCGTCAACTCAAGCGGCAGTTCGTCCCACAGTAGCTGCGCGGCCGGCGTGTAGGCGAGAACGCGTGGCATGGTGCGCCAGTTGTCGATCGAGCCCGTGGGGCACGGCGGCAGGCAGGCCATGCACAGGTCGCACCTCTCGGCGTCGACAACATAGTTGCGCGAGTCGTGGGTGATCGCCTGCACCGGGCAGATGGCTTCGCAGGTGTTGCAGCGTATGCAGATCTCGGGGTCGATCAGGTGCTGCTGGATGGCGTTGTTGGCGGCGAGGTTCATGTCGGACTCTCCGAAAGTTCCTCACGCATGAGGAAAAGGAAAAAGCCCCGCCCGTGAAGGAGAGGCTGCAGGCTTCAAGCGGTCATTACGAGCGTCGCGAAGCAATCCAGGCTGTTGGTATTCCACCATGGATTGCCACGTCGCTGCGCTCCTTGCAATGACGGTCAATTGAATCGCACGTAGTCGAAGTCAACCGACTGTCGGTTGATGCCCATGACGGGAGGCGCGATCCAATTGGCGAATTTTCCGGGCTCCACGACGCGGCCCATCAGGCTGGCGACGAAGGCGCGGTCGCCTTCGCTGGGCAGCCACTGGTCGCGGTGCGCCAACCATTCGGATTCGGACAGCACCCGGCCATCGGGTGAGACCTTGACCTTAGACAGGGCACCGATGTTGCGATGGAAAGCCTTGTGCGGTGTTTTCAGTTTGACCGGGATGCCGGCCTTTTCGATCAGCCTGTTCCAGCGCTCCACGCCGCCGATGCTGTCCTTGATGTAGTCATCGCGCAGCACTTCGTTCAAGGCATTGAGCATGGGCACTTCCTTGTCCACCAACTGGTTTCCCTGCACCGCCAGCACCTTGTAGCTGCTGCCCTTGAGCAGGTGATCGTCCAGGCGCTTGCCTTCCTCGAACCGGCCCTTCAGACCCGTGGTGTAGAAGGTGGCCGCATTGCTCGACTCGTCGGAGCCGAACAGGTCGATGGTGACGCTGAAGTGGAAGTTCAGGTAGCGCTGCAGCGTCGGAAGGTCGATCACGCCGGCGGCGCGCAGCTTGCCCACGTCGTCGGTCTTCATCTCGTTCATGGCCGCACAGGTGCGACTGATGACGCGCGCAATGCCCGACTCACCCACGAACATGTGGTGCGCCTCTTCGGTCAGCATGAACTTGGTGGTGCGCGCCAGTGGGTCGAAGGCGCTTTCGGCCAGGGCGCACAGTTGGAACTTGCCGTCGCGATCGGTGAAATAGGTAAACATGAAGAAGGAGAGCCAGTCTGGCGTCTCTTCGTTGAACGCCTGCAGGATTCGCGGGTTGTCCTCCTGGCCGCTGCGGCGCTCCAGCAGCGCCTCGCCTTCCTCGCGCCCATCGCGGCCGAAGTACTTGTGCAGCAGGTAGACCATGGCCCACAGGTGGCGGCCTTCTTCCACGTTCACCTGAAACAGGTTGCGCAGGTCGTACTGACTCGGGCAGGTCAGTCCCAGATGGCGCTGCTGCTCCACCGAAGCGGGCTCGGTGTCGCCCTGGGTGACGATGATGCGGCGCAGATTCGCGCGGTATTCGCCGGGGACGTCCTGCCACGCAGCTTCGCCCAGGTGGTCGCCGAAATGGATCTTGCGGTCCTTCTCTGCCGGGTTCAGGAAGATGCCCCAACGGTAGTCCGGCATCTTCACGTGGCCGAACTGGGCCCATCCCTGGGGGTCGACGCTGATGGCCGTGCGCAGGTAGACATCAAAGTTCTGCGAATGGTCAGGCCCCATGTCGCCCCACCACTTCAGGTAGTTTGGCTGCCACTGCTCGAGCGCGCGCTGCAGTGTGCGGTCCTCGCTCAGGTTCACATTGTTCGGGATCTTGTCGCTGTAATTCATGGTGGTCGTCATGGTTTGCTCCTGAAAATTATTGGACTGAATGCTGATGCTGGGGAATTCGCTGGTGGCCGGCCGTCATTGCGGGCAAAACGCGGTAATCCATGGATTCGTGCATGGATTGCCGCGTCGCACTGCTCCTCGCAATGACGACCAAGGGGTCAAACCCTGTTCCAGTCGAACACGGCCTTGTCGCCCTTGCCGTAAACCTTGAGCGCGCCCTTGTCACCAACGGCGTTGGGTCGCTGGAAAATCCAGTTCTGCCAGGCGGTGAGGCGCCCGAAGATACGTGTGGCCATGGTCTCGGGGCCATTGAAGCGCAGATTCGCCTCTAGACCGGTGAGCGAGTCGGGCGACATCGCCACGCGCTCCTCGATGGCGATGCGCACTTCGTCGGCCCAGTCGATGTCGTCCGGGTTGCTCGTGACCAGCCCCAGGGCGAAGGCGGCGTCGGCGTCCAGCGACTGGCCCAGCACGGCACGCACCGCACCCAGCGCGGGCTGCTCATCGTAGAAGCGCCGGCCCAGGCGGCTTTGCTCCGTGGCCATAGCATAAAGACTGAAGTTGACGGCGCTGACAGCGATGTTCGGCGACTTGGCCGCGTCGTCGGGCAGCATCAACTGGTAGCTGCGGTCGCAGGCCAGGGCCAGTTCCAGCAGGGTGCCGGCAAAGCAGGAGCCGGGCTCGATCAGCGCAAACAGGCTGCGCGAGGACACGTCCAGGCGGCTGAAGGTGCGGCGCAGCAGGCCGACGGTCTCGCGCACCAGCCAATGGTTGGCGTGCGCCAGCAGCGTGTCGTCCAGGGCCAGCGCGGCAGCGACTTCCCCTTCGGTTTTGATGAGCCAGGTGCCGATCTCGGTTTCGTTGGTGCGCAGTTGCAGGATCGCGTCTTCGAGTTCGCGCGCCATGGCCAGCGGGTACCAGGCGGCGGCGGCCGCTTCGATGCCGGCGACGTCGCTCGGTTGTGCCCCGCTCGGGCCTTTGACAGTGACGGTGGCGGTCCGCTTGGCGCGGTCAAGCTCCACGTTCACATGGCCGTAGCGCAGCGCGTCCGCGTCGGTCTTCCGTTGCAGCGGCGCCAGCGTGACACCCTTGGCGTCGGCGGGACGGTCGCTAAGCGCCGCCAACGCCAGCGCGCGCTCCTGCACCTTTTGCGCAAATACGGCGGGTTTGGCCACGGCATCCACCAGGCGCCAGGCCACGGCCTTGTCACCGCGCACGCCTTCGACGCTGGTGCAGAACAGGTCCGCCAGATCGTGTCTGACATGGCGCTTGTCGGTGATGCGGGTCAGGCCGCCAGTGCCCGGCAGCACGCCCAGCAAGGGCACTTCGGGCAGGCTCACGGCGCTGGACCGGTCGTCCACCAGGATGATTTCGTCGCAGGCCAGCGCCAGCTCGTAGCCGCCACCAGCGCAGGCGCCGTTCACGGCCGCGAGGAATTTCAGACCGCTGTGCGCCGAAGAGTCTTCCAGGCCGTTGCGCGTTTCATTGGTGAACTTGCAGAAGTTCACCTTCCAAGCATGGCTGGACACGCCCAGCATGAAGATGTTGGCGCCCGAACAGAACACCTTTTCCTTGGCGCTGGTCATGACCACGGTGCGCACTTCAGGGTGCTCGAAGCGAATGCGCGACACCGCGTCGTTGAGCTCGATATCCACGCCCAGGTCGTAGCTGTTGAGCTTGAGCTTGTAGCCTGGGCGCAATCCGGCGTTCTCATCGAAGTCGGCCTTGAGCGTGGCCACCGGGCCGTCAAACGTGAGTTTCCAGTGCTTGTATTGGGATGGGTCGGACTGGTATTCGACGCGGGCGGGATGGGTCACGGGAAGTCTCCTGCACTGAGGCATGAAAATGCGTTGATTGGTTGGCGTTCACGCATCATAATGCATATTTCAAGAAAGCGTAAAGCATTTTTATGCATGTTTTGGTGGCGGAAGTTCGCAACTGGATGCGTGTGACCAGCGTTCTTGGCCCCAGACTCAAATCGGCAGATGCAGTACTTGCCTCACCATTTGTCGCAAGGCGGCAAACGTTGGCCCCCGCGGCTGGTCGCTGGTATCCAGCCTGAGCTGTGCCTTGGAATAGAAGGCGGCGCGGCCCGACAGGATGCCTTTGAGGTCTTCCATGGCCTCCTTGCTCGCCGCCATGGGACGCAGGTCACCCTGGGCCGTGACCCGTTTCATGTGGTCCTCGGGGTCGGCCTGCAACCACACGGTGGTGCAATGAGCCAGCAACTGGTTGAAGGTGGCGGGGTCCGACACCAGGCCACCGGGCGTGGCGATCACGGCCTCGGGGTAGATCTGTATCGCCTCCTCCAGGGCGCGGCGCTCGTAGCGGCGGTAGGCGTTGACGCCGTACAGGGCCTGGATTTCGGCCACGCTGCAGCCGGCAAATTTCTCGATCTCACGACTCAACTCGACAAAGGGAAAGCCCAGGTCGTCGGCCAGCATCTGGCCCAGGGTGGACTTGCCAGCGCCGCGCAGGCCGATCAGCGCCACGCGCGAGCTGTGCGCCGCGTTGCCCCCGCCGGTGCCCAGCATCTCGCCAATGGCCACGCGCACGCGCTGCAAGGTGGCGTCGTCGCGCTGCTCCAGCAGTTCGCGGATCAGCAGCCATTCGGGCGAGGACGTGGTCACGTCGCCTATGAGTTCGCCCAAGGAGCAATGCAGGGCGCCAGCCACCTGCAGCAGCACCAGGATGGAGGCGTTGCCCACGCCGTATTCCAGGTTCGCCAGATGGCGCTCAGACACCCCGGCCGCCATGGCCGTCGCCTTGCGCGTCATGCCACGGCGCGCACGCAGCGCGCGCGCCCGGTCCCCCAGGGCCGCGAGAAAGGGATTTTTCTTCTCAAGCGAGAAGGCGGTTTCAGTCGCAACCGGCGTATCAGGGAACTCGGGCTCGGGCTGAGCCAGCATAAGGCCCAACCCGGATGAATGCAATATAGTGCTTGTCATGGTGCAGCGTGGTCATTATATTTCGACAATGCACAATAATTCATATTTTGTGGATGTGCAAGCCCACAAGTCAAATGAGAGATCAAAATGCTCTCCACCGAATTCCGCCAACAAGTCGCAGTCCTCGCAGCCGAACCTGTCGGGCGTCCACTCCAAGCCAGCATGGACGCCTGGTTCAACGCCGAACACGGCGTGGCCGCTGCCACCGGCAAGACAAGAGCCGCTGAAGCGCCCTGGCAGCCACCTGGCACGCGCTCAGATCACTTGCTCCGAGCAGCCGGCTGTGCCGCTACCCAGTGCCTCACATTCAATGTCTATCGCCCCTTGGCGGCCACAGGCGCAGCCGTGTCGGAGCTGCCCTGCACCAACTCCTGCAGCAGGCGCAGCACCTGGCGCCCCAGTGTGGTGGCGGGCTTGTGCGCCGACACGGCCAGGAACAGGGTGCTGGTCAGAGTCGGCTTGACCAAGGGGCGCAGGCAGAAGGCCTCGGGTCGTCCCGACGCGGCGAGCGCCGTCTGCGCCAGCACGCCGTAGCCGTGGCCTGCGGCCACCAGTTCCAATATCGATTGCACGCTGGATACCTCCAGCGTCACGTTCAGTTTGAGCCCTGACAGCGCCGCCTGCGTCTCCAGCAAACGCCGCATGGAATGGGTGCGCTCCGGCAGGATCAAGGGGTAATCGGCGAGTTCTGCCAAGCTCAGTGGTTTGACCTTGGCCGTGCGCCCCAGCGCGGGCCCCACCAGTCCGAGGGCTTCGTCCAGCACCGGTATCACCTCGATGGCGGGATTCGGTTCGGGGTTGTGGATCAGCGCAATTTCGACACGACCGGTGGCGACCCACTCGGTCAGATGCGCCGACAGACCCTCGACGATGGTCAGCCGCGCCTGGGGGAATTGACGCCGAAACGCGTCCACCAGCGGCAGCGTCAGGCGCCGCCCCATGCTGGGCGGCAGGCCGATCACGATGCGCCCGGACGGCACGTTGCGCGCGGCCTCGATCTCCTCGGTGACACGCGCCACCAGCTGCAGAATCCCCACGCTGTGGTCAAACAAGCGCTGCCCCATTTCGGTCAGCACCACGCCGCGGCCGTTGCGCGTGAGCAGGGTCACGTGCAAGTCGGTTTCCAGCAGCCGCACCTGCCTGGAGAGCGCCGGTTGCGCGATGTTCAGAATTGGTGCGGCCTTGCTGAAACTGCCCAGTTCGGCGACGCGCACAAAGTATTCGAGCTGTTTGAGATTCACGCTTTGGCACCCCTGGCAACGCCCATGACCGCAGCGTGCGGCGGGTCGTGCTGGCACATTATCCTCAGCGCTGCAGCCACGCGCCCAAATAACCGATTCGTGGGGCCAAAGCGGATGCGTTTTTCTGAGACACTGGGGTTTTCGCGCAGATATCTCCCTGCTGCGCTACATCACCTTGACATGACTATTCTGCTAGCGCCCATGGAGGGCTTGCTCGACTTTGTGCTGCGCGACATCCTGACTCGCGTCGGCGGCGTGGACCGCTGCGTGTCGGAGTTCATCCGCATCACCAACACGCTGCTGCCGGAGCGCGCCTTCGTCCGCGTCATACCCGAATTGCTCCACGGCGGGCGTACCTTCGCCGGCGTGCCCGTGCGCGCGCAATTGCTGGGCTCGGACCCTGTCTGCCTGGCCGAAAACGCGGCGCGCCTGGCGGCGCTGGGGCCGCACGGTATCGACCTGAACTTTGGCTGCCCGGCCAAGGTGGTGAACCGGCACGGCGGCGGCGCGGCCCTGCTGGACGAGCCCGAACTTCTACTGAAAATCGTGGCCGCCGTGCGCCGCGCGGTGCCGCCCCACATGCCGGTTTCGGCCAAGATGCGCCTGGGCGTGCACGACGATGCGCGCGCCGTGGAATGCGCGCTGGCACTTGTGGCTGGCGGCGCCGATGAACTGGTGGTGCATGCCCGCACCAAAGCCCATGCCTACCGACCTCCCGCCTACTGGGAGCGCATCGCCGACATCCGCGCGGCCGTGCACATCCCGGTGGTGGCCAATGGTGAAATCTGGAACGTGCAGGACGCGCTGCGCTGCCGCCAACTGTCGGGGTGCGACCTGCTGATGCTGGGCCGCGGCATGGTGGTCGACCCGGGGCTGGCGCTGGCGATTCGGGGCGCCAGTGCAGGTCATGCATCCCCTGCCGTGGTGACTTGGCAGACACTGCTGCCGCTCATCAACGACTTCTGGCAGCTGGTGCGCGCGCGCCTGGAGCGGCGCCAGCAGGCCGGACGCCTCAAGCAGTGGCTGAACTTCTTGCGCCGGCGCTACCCGCAAGCTGAAGTTGCATATCAGGCGCTGAAGACCGTGAACGACGCGGCTGTCATTGATGCATGGCTGGCGGCGCAGCAGGATGTCAGGTTTCCTTCGATATCTTGATGCTCGGGAACTTGGACGAAAAGTCCTTGTTCTTCGCCGCAATGGACACCGCCACCTGGCGCGCCACTGCCTTGTAGATGCCGGCGACTTCGCCGTCGGGGTCGGCCACCACGGTGGGGCGGCCGGAGTCGGCCTGCATGCGGATCTGGATGTCCAGCGGCAGCGCGCCCAGATAGTCCATGCTGTATTCGGCCGCCATCTTCTTGCCGCCTTCCGATCCAAAGATGTGCTCGACGTGGCCACACTGACTACACACGTGCACCGCCATGTTCTCCACGATGCCCAGAATCGGCACCCCCACCTTCTCAAACATCTTGATACCCTTGCGCGCATCCAGCAGCGCGATGTCCTGGGGCGTGGTGACGATCACGGCGCCGGTCATGGGCACGCGCTGGCTCAGCGTGAGCTGGATGTCGCCGGTGCCAGGCGGCATGTCCACGATCAGGTAGTCCAGGTCCTTCCAGTTGGTCTGGCGCAGCAACTGCTCCAGCGCCTGCGTGGCCATGGGGCCGCGCCAGATCATGGCTTCGTCCTGCGCCACCAGGAAGCCAATCGACATGACCTGCACGCCGTAGTTCTCCATCGGCTCCATATTGGTGCCGTCCAGACTTTCGGGCCGACCTTCAATGCCCATCATCATGGGCAGGCTGGGTCCGTAGATGTCGGCGTCCAGCAATCCCACGCTGGCGCCCTCAGCGGCCAGCGCCAGCGCCAGATTCACGGCCGTGGTGCTCTTGCCCACACCGCCCTTGCCCGAGGCCACGGCCACAATGTTCTTCACGCGCGGCAACAGCGCCACGCCGCGCTGCACCGAATGCGCCGTGATCTTGCTGCTGACGTTGACGGAGACGTTTTGCACGCCGGCCACACTTCGTGCCGCATCGATCAAGGCCTTGCGAAAACCGGGAATCTGGCTCTTGGCTGGGTAGCCCAGCTCCACGTCAAAAGCCACATCGCCATCGGTCACGGCGAGGTTGCGAACGGCTTTGCTCGACACAAAGTCGAGTCCGGTGTTGGAGTCGATCACGCTCTTGAGCGCGTCGCTGATGGCCTGTGCTGTGACTGTCATGAATGTCCTAAACGGGTTGAAGACAGAGCTGGGTTATTGGGGTCAGGTCCGAAATTCGCCGAACCGTCGGTTCGATCTTCAGAGGCGGCGCAAAGCGTCGCAGCGAAATTGGTGTCTGACCCCAATAACCCCTGTCCGCAAAATATCAGAGAGGGTTGAGGACCGAGTTTAGCGAACCCGGCTTTGACCTTGCCAATCCGGGCGAATCGGGGTTTACCCATAGACGCCGAAGCCCTGTCACCCAGGCTTTTGCGGTTCTAATGAGAACACCCGATGCCAATGAGTACCGCCGACAAAATTCCACCCATCGTTGAGACCGAGCGCGCCGGCCTGCTGCTCACCGGCGGCGGCGCGCGCGCCGCCTATCAGGTGGGCGTGCTCGAAGCCATCGCCGACCTGCGCAAGGCCTGCGGCGCGCAGGACACGGGCAATCCCTTTCCCATCATCACTGGCACCTCGGCCGGCGCCATTAACGCCGCGGCCCTGGCCTGCGGCGCGGATGATTTCGATGCGGCGGTGCGGCGCATCGTGAGCGTCTGGAAAAACTTCCGTGCTGACCAGGTCTATCGCTCCGACTCGCTCAGCGTGATGCGCAGCGGTGCCCGCTGGCTCACGCTGCTGTCGATTGGCTGGGTGGTGGCCAAGTGGCGCCGCGTGCGCCCGCGCTCGCTGCTGGACAACTCGCCCCTGTCGGAGCTGCTGGAGAAGATGGTGCCTCTGGAACGGCTGCCCGAGCTGATCCAGCAAGGGCATATCCAGGCGCTGGCGATCACGGCATCGAGCTACAGCTCGGGCGAACACGTGACCTTTTTTGAAGGCGCCTCCCACCTCAAGCCTTGGGTGCGGTCCCAGCGCTTCGGCGTACGCGGTCGCATCACCATCGAGCATCTGCTGGCCTCATCCGCCATCCCGTTTGTCTTTCCCGCCATGCCCTTGCAACTGGAAGGGCGCGCCGAATACTTTGGCGACGGCTCCATGCGCCAGTCGGCACCGATAGCGGGTGCGATTCACCTGGGCTCACGGCGCGTGCTGGTGGTGGGCGCCGGGCGCATGAACGAGCCCAAGGGCAATGCCGCGCCGCAAACCGTCAACCACTACCCTTCGCTGGCCCAGATTGCCGGTCACGCTTTGGCCAATATCTTTCTGGATGCGCTGGCAGTGGACGTGGAGCGCATGCGCCGCATCAATCGCACGCTCTCGCTCATACCGCTTGACGCGCAGCACTCCAGCCCATTGCGCCCGATCGAACTGCTGGTGATCTCACCGTCGAAACGCCTGGACGAAATGGCGGCCCGTCACATCGCCCTGTTGCCGGTGGCCGTGCGCACCATGCTCGGTGGTTTGGGCGTCTCCAGCCAGGCTTCCGATGTCAAGGGTGCAGCGCTGGCGAGTTACCTGCTGTTCGAGTCGGGCTACACGCAAGAACTCATGGCCCTGGGCTATGCCGACGCGCTCGCACAGAGTGACGAGGTCCGAAATTTCTTTGGCTGGTACCAGCCGCCGGAGCCATTCGAGCGTGAAGCATGAGGCCTCTTGCCTCAACGGCTTGATTCACGGCACTGAGATTGCTTCGAAGTAGCAGGAGAAAGTGCGCCGATCCGGGCAACGGCAGAATGCCCGTTTCAAGCGTCGGGCTGGTTCCCTCACAATACCGGCAAATCGATGCGCCATGGCCCGAATGCAAAGCCACCGTCTAACAAGTAGAAATCGTAAATCAGCATGCATGACATTTTGAAATTCCCTGATTTCGCCACCACGGCCGAGATTCTGTTCAAGGTCACTCCTCAGACCGTTGGCATAGGCGACCTCAATTTACGCACCGAGGACATCGTTTCAGTGCAAATTGAAACCGAGTCGCCAACGCTGGAGCTGTCCGCACCGGAATACCCGGCACCGCGGCCCCAGGTGGATTACAAGATAGCGGTGTTCGTCATCATCGCCATGCTGTCAATCGCTGGCTGGATTGCCAATGGTGCATCGGCACCGGTGATGATGGGGTTTGTCTTTGCCACTGCAGGTTTTGTGCTGGCCACAATCTATGTGGCGGTTGAAAACAGCCTCTTCGAACACAAGTTCTTCAAATGGTCCGTGATTCAAAAACGACTGGGGGAGTGCAAATCGATATTGGAATTCATGAAGAAGAATCCTCCCACGATCTATCGCCTTGTCATTCACACCCAAGCCGGTAAGACCGCCGCGCTCACCACCCTGAACAACCGGGCTGCATTGAACCTGATGGACACTATCGCCAAGACCATCGATGCGCAAAAGTCAGCACCATTGGTCAGCGGCGCAGCAACTCAATCCAAGTCCGGCAAAGTGAGCGTCATCAAGCTCGGAGAGGAGTCCATCAATGCCATCTTCCTGCGCTACTGCAAGACCTGCATGGCAGACTCCGAGAAGGAGCTGACGCAAGCTGTGAAAAATTATGAGCACTGATTTTATTCGGGCCATCCCGAACTGGCGTCCTAAGCAGTCATAAAAAAATGGTCGGGCATTCCGCCTGGAATGCCCGACCGCTTGTGCATTGAAACTCAGGCCGCGGCGCCCGCCAACACCGCATTGAACGTGGCACTGGGGCGCATGACCGCAGTCACCTTCTGCCGGTCAGCGAGGAAGTAGCCGCCAATGTCGGCAGGCTTGCCCTGCACCGCCTTGAACTCGGCAATGATCTTTTCCTCGTTCTCGGCCAGCGCCTTGGCCAGCGGGGCGAACTTGGTCTGCAGTGCCTGGTCCTGCGTCTGCGCGGCCAGTTCCTGCGCCCAGTACATCGCCAGATAAAACTGGCTGCCACGGTTGTCCAGTTGACCGGTCTTGGGCGACGGGCCCTTGTCGTTGTCCAGCAGCTTACCCGTGGCGGCGTCCAGCGCCTTGCCCAGAATCTTGGCCCTTTCATTGCCGGTCTTCAGGCCCAAGTCTTCCAGACTCACGGCCAGCGCCAGGTATTCACCCAGCGAATCCCAGCGCAGATGGTTCTCTTCCACCAGTTGCTGCACGTGCTTGGGCGCGGAGCCACCGGCACCGGTCTCGTACATGCCACCGCCGGCCATCAGTGGCACGATGGACAGCATCTTGGCGCTGGTGCCCAGTTCCATGATGGGGAACAGATCGGTCAGGTAGTCACGCAGAATGTTGCCCGTGACCGAGATCGTGTCCAGGCCGCGGATGGCGCGCTCCATGGTGTAACGGATGGCGCGCACCTGCGACATGATCTGGATGTCCAGGCCGCTGGTGTCGTGGTCCTTGAGATAGGTATGAACCTTCTTGATCAGCTCATTCTCATGCGGCCGATACGGGTCCAGCCAGAACACCGCCGGCATGCCGGAGTTGCGGGCGCGGGTGACGGCCAGCTTGACCCAGTCGCGAATGGCCGCGTCTTTGGCCTGACACATGCGCCATATGTCGCCCTGCTCCACGTTCTGAGACAGCAGCACCTCACCGGTAGCCAGGTCCGTGATGTTGGCCACGCCGTCTTCAGAAACCTCGAAGGTTTTGTCGTGCGAGCCGTACTCTTCGGCCTGTTGCGCCATCAGGCCCACATTGGGCACAGTGCCCATGGTGCGCGGATCGAAGTTGCCGTTCCATTTGCAGAAATTGATCATCTCCTGGTAGATGCGGGCGAATGTGCTCTCGGGCATCACGGCCTTGACGTCCTTCAGGCGCCCGTCCGCGCCCCACATCTTGCCGCCGTTGCGGATCATGGCCGGCATGGAAGCGTCGACGATGATGTCGTTGGGCGAGTGGAAATTGGTGATGCCCTTGGCCGAGTCCACCATCGCCAGTTCGGGGCGGTGCTCGTGGCAGGCGTGCAGGTCCTTGATGATTTCCTCGCGCTGCGACTGCGGCAGCGTGGCGATCTTTTCGTACAGGTTGACCATGCCGTTGTTCACGTTCACGCCCAGTTCGTCGAACAGCTTGGCGTGCTTCTCGAAAGCGTCCTTGTAGAAGATGCGCACACAGTGGCCAAACACGATCGGGTGCGACACCTTCATCATCGTGGCCTTGACGTGCAGCGAGAACATCACGCCGGTTTTGTGCGCGTCTTCGATTTCCTTCTCATAGAACTCCAGCAGCGCCTTCTTGCTCATGAACATGCTGTCGATGATCTCGCCGTCCTTGAGCGACAGCTTGGGCTTAAGCACGAGTGTCTTTCCGCTGTTCGTGATCAACTCCATCTTCACGTCGCGCGCATGGTCCAGCGTCAGCGACTTCTCCCCGTGGTAGAAGTCGCCATGGTGCATGTGCGACACATGGCTGCGCGACGCCTGGCTCCAATCGGCCATGGAATGCGGGTGCTTGCGGGCAAAATTCTTCACAGCCATGGGCGCACGGCGGTCCGAGTTGCCTTCGCGCAGCACCGGGTTCACCGCGCTGCCAATGCACCGGGCGTAGCGGGTACGGATCGACTTGTCTGCGTCGGTCTTGGGGTCTTCTGGGTAGTCGGGAACGGCATAAGCCTTGGATTGCAACTCCTTGATGCAGGACATCAACTGCCCCACCGAGGCGCTGATGTTGGGCAACTTGATGATGTTGGTATCGGGCAGCAGCGTCAGGCGGCCCAATTCGGCCAGGTTGTCAGGCACCTTTTGTGCATCGGTCAGGCACTCAGGAAACTCGGCCAGTACGCGCGCGGCCACCGAAATATCGGACTCGGCCACTTCGACCCCCGCCGGCGCGGCAAAGGTTCGGATCACTGGCAGGAACGCGCAGGTTGCTAAAAACGGCGCTTCGTCGGTCAGCGTGTAAATGATTTTTGACGGTTCGGTAGCCATGTCGATCCTCTTTCAAGTTGGGTTGGGCAGCAACTGCTGACTGTATTCGATAGGAACCGGCCTGGCCGGGCTTTGCCGCGGAATTAACTTGATCGACATCAAAGAGTGGGCGATGCAGCCGGCGCTCTGTCAGGATAGTTAAAGCCTTCGTAGAATGGCCGCATGACCGACTACGATGAATTTCTGCGCAGCCACCCGGCCTACGCCACGACACACGCCATCGACACCCTGCGCGCGGCTGACTACGCCCGCCTGGAGGCACAGGATCAGGTCTACCTGGACTTCACCGGTGGCGGCTTGCACGCGGCCTCTCAGGTGCAGCAGCACGCGCTGCTGCTGAGCGAGCAGGTGTTGGGCAATCCGCATTCCGTGAACCCCAGCTCGATGGAGATGACGCGCCGGGTGGAGAGTGCGCGCGCCGGCGTGCTGGCGTATTTCAACGGCACCGGCGAGTACACGGCCATCTTCACGCTCAACGCCTCGGGCGCGCTCAAGCTGGTGGGCGAGTCCTATCCGTTCGCACCGGGCGCGCGCCTGCTGCTTGCCACCGACAACCACAACTCCGTCAACGGCATCCGTGAATTCGCCCGGCACCGCGGCGCCAACGTGAGCTATGCGCCGTTGACGCGCCCGGATCTGCGGCTGGACCTGCCGGCGATGCAAGCCTTGCTGGCGCAGCGCGACGCCACGCAGCCCAACCTGCTGGCGTTTCCGGCGCAGTCCAACTTCTCTGGCGTGAAGCATCCGCTGGCACTGGTGGCGCAAGCGCAGGCGGCCGGGTGGCAGGTGTTGCTCGACGCGGCCGCCTTTGTTCCCACGAACCGGCTGGACCTGCGCGCCGTGCCGGCGGACTTTGTGGCGATGTCCTTCTACAAGATGTTTGGCTACCCCACGGGCGTGGGCTGCCTGCTGGTGCGCAACGACGCGCTCAAGACGCTGCGCCGTCCCTGGTTTGGCGGCGGCACCGTCAACTTCGCCACGGTGCAGGGCCAAATGCACGTGCTCTCCGGTGGCGAGGCCGGCTTTGAGGACGGCACACTGAACTACCTGAGCATTCCTGCCGTGGAAATCGGCCTGAACCACCTGCAACAGGTGGGAATGGAGACGATTCAAACGCGCGTGCACTGCCTCACCGACTGGCTCATCACCACGCTGTTGGCGCTGCAGCACAGCAACGGCCGCCCGCTCGTGCGCCTGTACGGCCCGGCCAACATGAAGGAGCGCGGCGGCACCGTCACCATGAATTTCTACGACCCCAAGGGCCACCTGCTGGACTATCGTCGCATCGAGGAGTTGGCGTCGCTGGAACGCATCTCGCTGCGCACCGGCTGCTTTTGCAACCCGGGTGCGGGCGAGACGGCGGAGGACCTGAGCGAGGACGACATGTGCGCGGGCATCGCGGACATCGGCCCCGAGATCAACCTGCAGCGTTTCCTGCACGCCATGCAGCAGCGCGGCGGCAAAAGCGCAGGTGCGATTCGCGTCTCCACCGGCATCGCCAGCAACTTTGCAGACGTGCAGCGCTTCGTGCGCTTTGCCGCAGGCTTCAAGGACCAGACCGCACTCACCGTGGGCACGGTGTCGTTTGACATCGCGTCGTGCCGCGTCGTGCGCGACGGCGGCTGAACCTTGCGGGCTAGGGCAACATGCCTTCGATGGCCAACAGCGTGCCCGTTGCCGCGCGCTGGCGGATGGCCCTGGCGCCGCGGTACTCGGGCGAATCATAAAAGGCCTTGAGCGCGGCCATGTCCGCAAATTCCAGAATCACCTGGCGCACCGTCTTGCCCTCGCCCTCCAGCACCTCGACCGCGCCACCCCGAACCAGATAGCGTCCACCGTGGGCGGCAATCATGGCCGGAACGATGGCGCGGTATTGCTCGTACAGCACGGGGTCATGAACTTCAATGTTGCCGTAGATGTAGGCGGTCATGGGATTCCTCTTTTGAGTTGTATTCATGCAGCGTCAGCCTGAGCGGCTGGCGCCAGTCTATCCCGTTTGCACTGAATCCGCCGCAGCCTTCGCAGGGCCGTAGGTGACGGGTGCGGTCTGACAGGTCGGGTGCGGTCGCGTCAACTGTCCCGTCGAGCCGACCTACTAAAATTGCAGCTTGTTTCTGAAAGCTGCCCCGCATGCCACGCCAACTCTTTGTCACCACCGCCCTGCCCTACGCCAACGCCAACTTTCACATCGGCCACATGATGGAGTACATCCAGGCCGACATCTGGGTGCGGCACCAGCGCATGGCGGGCAACGTGGTGCACTTTGTCTGCGCTGACGACGCGCACGGCGCGCCCATCATGATCGCTGCGGAAAAGGCGGGCAAGACGCCGCAGCAGTTCGTGGCCGACATCGCCGCCGGGCGCAAGCAGTATCTGGATGGCTTTCACATCGGCTTTGACAACTGGCATTGCACCGACGGTGTGGAGAACCACGAACTGGCGCAGCAGATCTACCTCGACCTGAAGGCCGCCGGATTGATCGCGACCAAGACCATCGAGCAGTTCTTTGACCCGGAAAAAAAGATGTTCCTGCCGGACCGCTTCATCAAGGGCGAATGCCCCAAGTGCGGCGCGAAAGACCAGTACGGTGACAACTGCGAGGTCTGCGGCGCAGTCTATGCGCCCACGGATTTGAAAGACCCCTACTCGGCGCTCTCCGGCGTCACCCCTGTGCTACGAAATTCGGAGCACTATTTCTTCAAGCTGTCAGATCCGCGCTGCCTGGCGTTTCTGGACCAGTGGACGCAGGAGGACGGGCATCTGCAGAGCGAGGTCTACAACAAGATCAAGGAGTGGCTCACGCCCAACGAGGACGGCGTGCGCGATCTGGGCGACTGGGACATCAGCCGCGACGCGCCCTATTTCGGCATCGAGATCCCGGATGCGCCGGGCAAGTACTTCTACGTCTGGCTCGACGCGCCCATTGGCTACCTGGCTTCGCTGAAGAACTATCTGGGCAAGATTGGCGTCGACTACGCCGCCTTCATGGCGGACCCGGCCACTGAGCAGTTCCACTTCATCGGCAAGGACATCATCACGTTTCACACGTTGTTCTGGCCGGCGATGCTGCACTTCAGCGCACGCAAGACGCCCAACGCGATCTTCGTGCACGGGTTTCTCACGGTCAACGCCGAGAAGATGAGCAAGAGCCGGGGCACCGGGCTGAACCCGCTCAAGTACCTGGAACTGGGCATGAACCCGGAGTGGCTGCGCTACTACATCGCGGCCAAGCTCAATGCGCGCAACGAGGACATCGACTTCAACCCCGAGGATTTCATGCAGCGCGTGAACTCGGACTTGGTGGGCAAGTTCATCAACATCGCGAGCCGTGCAGCCGGTTTCCTGAGCAAGCGCTTTGACGCCAGGCTGGGCGTGGTCTCCCCCGATGGCGCGGGCCTTCTGGACATCCTGCGCGCCAAGAACGAGGAGATGCAGCAGCACTACGAGGCGCGCGAATACGGGCGCGCGCTGCGCGAGATCATGCTTCTGGCGGACCGAGTGAATGAGTATGTAGACCAGAACAAGCCCTGGGAGTTGGCCAAACAGACCGGCATGGACGCACGATTGCACGACGTGTGCACGGTCTGCATGGAAGCCTTCCGATTGCTTACGCTCTACCTGAAGCCGGTGCTGCCCACGCTGGCCGCGCAAGTGGAGAGCTTCCTGAACGTCCCAGCGCTGCAATGGAGCGACGCGAGCCGCTCGTTGGGTCTGGGACATGCCATCGCCGACTACAAGCACCTTATGCAGCGCGTGGATATCAAGCAGCTCGAAGCACTGTTCGAGGGCCCCGCACCGGCGCTCGCCAGCCACAGCGTGGCCACGGAACACACCCAGGTCGGACCCAGTCTGCCCGGTGGCGAAGCGATTGCAGCCACCATTTCCATCGACGAGTTCGCCAAGATCGACCTGCGCATCGCAAGGATCGTGAACTGTGAAAAAGTAGAGGGCTCAACCAAGCTGTTGCGTCTCACGCTCGACGTGGGCGAAGGCATCGACACCGAGGGCAATGCCATCACGCGCAATGTCTTCAGCGGCATCGCGAGCGCCTATCAACCCGAGCAACTCGTGGGCCAACTCACGGTGCTGGTGGCAAACCTGGCGCCGCGCAAGATGAAGTTCGGCATCAGCCAGGGCATGGTGCTGGCCGCCAGCGCTGCGGATGAAAAATCCCAGCCCGGCATCTACATCCTGAACCCCGGCCCGGGAGCCATTCCAGGGATGCGGGTACGGTAGCGCTAAACGACATGCTCAATTCCCGTCATCGCGAGCGCAGCGCGGCGATCCATGGTGACGAACCGCAGAAGAAGTCATGGACTGCCGCGGCCTTCGGCCTCGCAGTGACGAGGGGGGCGTTGCTCATGTACATGACCGTTAGGTTCGTCAGGCCTCAGTGAACGCCCTCAGCAACGCCGTCATCCTGTTGCTGGTGGGCTCGGTTGCCTGCTTGCTGCCACTGAGCAACCGCGTGCGTGCCGGCATCGGCGTGGCGTCACAGGGACTGGCAACGCTGCTGGTCTGGAGCGCAATCGCGCCGGTGCTATTCCAGGGGCAGGTGCTGGTGGGCGAACTGGCCTGGGCCTATCCCATGGGCAAATTGATGTTGCGCCTGGACGCCCTGGGCGCTTTTTTTCTCGCCTGGTCGCTGCCGATGACGCTGCTGGGCGCCATCTACGCCGTGGGCTATATGCGGCCGTTCATGGATTCAAAACGGCACCTGGGCGTGCACTACGCGCTGTTGAACCTGACCTCGCTCTCCTTCATCCTGGTGTACACGGCCGAGCACGCCCTGGTGTTCCTGATGGGCTGGGAGATTGCCGCTCTGGCAGCCTGGCTGCTGGTGATCTGGGACTACACCAACCAGAAGGTGCGCTTTGCCGGATTCAACTACCTCGTCTCCACCCACATCGGCCTGATCTTTCTCGTGGCCGCGTTCATGATCCTGTACGCGCACTCGGCCTCCTGGGACCTGGCCAGCTTCGGCCAGTGGTTACGCAGCCACCCTGGATCCGAACGCAATCTGGTGTTCCTGCTGCTGCTGACCAGCTTCGGCCTCAAGTCGGCGTTCTTTCCGTTTCATTCCTGGCTGCCGCGGGCCCACGCCGCGGCGCCAGCCCATGTCTCGGCGCTGATGTCGGGCGTGATCCACAAGGCCGGCCTGTACGCGCTGGTGCGCTTCGTATTTCTGATGGGCCAGCCAGACGAATGGATGGGCTGGTTTCTGATCGGCTTCTCGGCGCTGTCCGCCGTGGTAGGCGCGCTCTACACGGTGAGCCAGCGCGACCTGAAGCGCTTGCTGGGCTATTCGTCCACCGAGAACGTCGGTATCGCCGGCATCGGTTTTGGCGTGGGCTGCCTGGGCCTCGCCTGGGGTCAGCCCACGCTGGTGGCGCTGGGCTTTGCCGGTGGGCTGCTGCACGTGCTGAACCACGCCTTCTTCAAATGCCAGCTGTTCTACGCGGCGGGCGCCGTGTACCAGGCCTCGCACACCGTGGACCTGGAGCATCTGGGCGGGCTCTCGCGCCTTATGCCCTGGACCGCTTTAAGCTTCCTGCTGGGCGGCGTGGCGATCTCGGCGCTGCCGCCGTTGAACGGCTTCACCGGCGAGTTCGTGATCTATTCGGGACTGTTCAACCACGCCGTCTCGGGCGTCTGGGCCCAGGTCGCGCTGTGCGCCGCGGGCGCGCTGCTGGCCTTTGTGGGAGCGGTCTCGGCGTTGAGCATCACACGCGCTTTCGGCGTCATCTTTCTGGGCAAGGCGCGCGACGCCAACGTGCACGTAGCGAACGAAGTGAGCCGCTGGATGCTGCTGCCCATGGGTGTGCACGCCGCCGGTGTGGTGTTGCTCGGTGTGCTGCCGACGCTGGGTTTCATGCTGGTGCAGGGAGCCACAGAAATCGCGCTGGCGCTGCTGCCGACCCGCGGCGCGGCCGAACTGCAGACCCTTAGCGACAGCCTGACGCGCATCGGCCTGGTCTCGGGCGCGCTTGCCGCTGCGATCGCGCTCTTGCTGTGGCTGCGCACCCGTGCCGCAACGGCACCCGTGCGGCCGACCTGGGGTTGCGGCTACGGCGCGCCGAACCCGCGCATGCAGTACACCGGAGCGAGCTTCTCCTGGGACTTCGTGCGGCGTTTTCGCGGCGTGGTGGTGATGCTCAAGCGGCGCAAGGCGCCCATGGGCTACTTCCCCGACGACGCCTACGTCATCACCGATTGCGTGGATGCGGTGGAGCGACGCCTGTTCTCGGTGGTGGCACACGGCGACGAATCGGCCAGCGCGATCTCGGGACATTGGCACGAAGAAGATCCGCGCCTGGCCTTTGCCGCAGCGCTGATCTTCATCATCGCCATCGCGGGTCTGGTGGTTTTGACCGGAGGGGCGCTGCCATGAACGCCTGGTTGACGCTGGCGCACGCGCTGATCGTGCTGACCATGCCGATCCTGATGGTGGGACTGGTGAACCGCACCAAGGCGCTGTGGGCGGGACGCAAGGGGCCGGGCTTGCTGCAATCGCTGTGGGACCTGCTGCGGCTGCTGGGCAAACGCCCCGTCTACAGCGAAGTTGCCTCTCCGCTGTTTCGCGCCGGTGCCTGGGTGGGATTGGTGAGCGCCCTGCTGGCGGCGATGATCGCGCCCATCGTTGGCAACCTGGCACCGCTGCAGTTCGAATTCGACTTCATCGCCTTCGCTTACACCATCGGCCTGGCGCGCATCTTCCTGATGCTCTCGGCCATGGACGTGGGCAGTTCGTTCGAGGGCATGGGGGCGGCGCGCGAAGCGTCCTTCAGCGCCTTGGTCGAGCCGGCGCTGTTTCTGCTCATCGCCAGCGCCAGTGTGGTCACCGGGCAAAACAGCTTTGCCGCGCTCATGGGCCAGTTGCAGCAAACGCCCGTGCTGCTGCTGCCGGCGGTGATCGTGCTCTTCATCCTACTGCAGGCGGAGGCCGCACGCGTGCCGGTGGACGACCCCGCCACGCATCTGGAGCTGACGATGGTGCACGAGGTCATGAGCCTGGATCACAGCGCAGCCGATCTGGCCGCGATGCAATACGCAGCGGCCCTGAAGATGACAATCTATGCGGGTCTGATCGCGGCGCTGCTCAACCCCATCCCTGCCACGCGCGCACCCTTGGCCAGCCTCGCCGCCGCGCTCATCCTCATGTGCGCCGTGGCGGTGACCGTGGGCTGCGTGGAGTCGCTGGTGGCGCGCCTGCCGATGCGCCGCGTGCCGCGCTACCTGATGGCGGCGTCGCTGCTGGCGGCGCTGTGCCTGGGCGCGGCGGGATTGCTGGTGGGGCTGAAATGACTTTACCGCTAATGCTGTTCTTCGTCGCCGTGCTGGTGCCCGTCTTCTTCAGCCGCATGCGCTCGGTACCTACCTGGCTGGCGCTGCAGGCGCTGGCGCTGGGCTGGAACGGTGTAGTGCAGCACCCGGACCTTTCGCTCCATACCGTGGCAGCCCTGGCCGAAGTGCTGATCGTGCGCGCGCTTCTGGTGCCGCTGCTGCTGCGCCGGGCCATGCTGGCACGCTGCGAGCCCAATCTGGACCTGATGCCATCGAACCTGTTCAGTTGGGCTGTGGCGATCACGCTGATCGTGCTGGCGTTCGAGTTTGCTGAACCCAGCATGGGCGACCGCCAGGCGATCACGCTGGGCGTGGTGGGCGCAACCGTGGTCGTGGCACTGCTGCTGCTCGCCACCAACGCAGCGCCACCGGCGCAGCTGATGGCGCTGCTGTTCCTGGATAACGGCTTGGCCTTGTTCGAGTCAATCTTCGCCGAACCCTGGCCGCTGCCGGTACACGCGGCGCTCAGCGGCATCTACGTATTGACCGTGGGTGTGGGCAGCTGGTTGATCTCGAAGAACGAAGGCGTAAAGGTGATCCATGAACCCCGCTGATACCCGTTCGACACAAACCGCCGATCCCCACGCGCACGGTTGGGTCGGTCCGGCTCTTGTGGCGTTGGCGCTGATCAATTTTGCCGCCTGGGTCATGGTGTTCGTGCGCACGCCGCTGGCACAGATGCCGCTGTATTTTGCCCAGGGCTACTTCGTGCTGGACGCTACGTCCATGCTGTTCCTGCTCGTCATCAACAGCGTGTTCCTGGGCATCAGCGTCTACATGTCCTCGCGCGCCTACACCTCGCAAACATTGGCGCACGACATGGCGAACCGCACCGGCCTCACACTGGCCTTCATGATCGCGATGAACCTGGGCGTGATGGCCAACCACCTGCTGGTGCTGTGGGCCTTCATCGAGCTCACCACGTTGTGCGCCGCACCGTTGGTGGCGCAGGGCGATGCCAGGGAGCCGCGGCGCGTCGCCTGGCAATACCTGATGTATTCCAGCGTCGCGCTGGCGCTGACCTTTCTGGGCATCATGTGCCTGACGCGCTCGGCCCAGTTGCAGGGTTTGGAGATGAGCTTCGCGCTCGATCGGATGGCGTCCACGCTGCCACTCAAGGGCGACAGCTGGCAGCGCCTGGGGCTGGCGCTGATGCTGTTCGGCCTGGGCAGCAAACTGGGGCTGGCGCCGCTGTACAACTGGATGCCCAACACCTACGAGGCCGCCCCCACCAGCACCAGCGCGCTGCTGGCGGCGATCCAGTTCAATATCAGCGTGGTGGCAGTGTTTCGCATCCTGCATATTTTCCGTGGGCATGACGCCAGCTTTGTCTCACACGAACTGCTGATCATGGGCTGTTTGTCGCTGATCGTGGCCGCAGTGCAGGTGATGGCCGCGCGCAATTACAAGCGACTCGTCGCCTACGCCTGCGTGAGCTCGTCCGGCGTGATCGCGATCGGGCTCTCGGTGGGCAAGGCCGCAGCCTACGGCGTACTGCTCTACGTCGTGAGCAACGCCTTCGTCAAGTCGCTGCTGTTCCTCACTGCCGGGCGGCTGCGCGCCGTCTATGGCACGAACGAGGTCAAGGCCCTGAGCGGCGTGATGCGCGTGCTGCCGTTCTCCGGCTTGCTGTTTGCCGTGGGCATTTTTGCGTTGCTGGGCTTTCCGCCCTTTGGCAGCTTTCTGGCCGAGATGCTTATCCTCTCGGGCATCGTGCAGTCGGGCAACATGATCGCCTTCAGCCTGATGTGCGCCATGCTCACCATCATCTTCGTCGCCACCGGGCGCAGCATCTTCCCGATGCTGTGGGGCCCGTCGAACTGGCAGGGCCCGCCGGTGCAGGAGACCTGGGTCACCGCCCTGCCCAAGCTGGGCTTTGTGCTGGCGCTGGTGCTGCTGGGCGTGTACACCCCCGACGCCATCAGCGAGCTGCTGCGTCAGGTGGCACAGACTATTGGAGGCCCGGGATGAAGCCGGCCGAGCCGCTGTTGCTGCTGAGCAGCTCCGAACTCACCCAGCTTCCCGTGGCGGACTGGGCCGCGCAGTGCACGTCGACGCTGCGCCAGGGTGCGCGGCTGCTCACGCTGTGCGGACGCGCTGAAGGCTCAGACAGCGTCGTCAGCACCGCCGTCTTTCAGCACAGCGAGGGGCACCTGAGCGTGCTGCGCGGCCGCGCTCGGCGAGGCGCCTCCTATCCCGCGCTCACCCCGCTTTTTCCCGCCGCGCAGATGGCCGAGCGCGAGTTGTGGGAGCAGACCGGGCTCACGCCCAGCGGCCACCCCTGGCTCAAACCGGTGCGTTACGAGGGCGCGCGCCAGCAACGCATGAGCGAGCATGATTTCTTTAAGGTGCGCGGCCAGGAAGTGCACGAGGTGGGGGTGGGCCCGATCCACGCCAGCGTGATCGAGCCCGGGCACTTTCGCTTCATGTGCCTGGGCGAGGAAGTGCAGCACCTGGAGATTCAACTCGGCTACCAGCACCGGGGCGTGGAAGCGCTGTTGCTGCAGCGGCCACCGCTGTCGTTGTCGTCGACCATCGAATCGGTCGTGGGCGACTCCAGCGTGACCTACGCCTGGGCCTATTGCGCGGCCATGGAAGCGCTCGGCGACCGAAGCGTGAGCCCGCAGACCGAACGCGTGCGCGGCATCGCGCTGGAACTGGAGCGCGTGGCCATGCATCTGGCGACGCTCACCGGTCTGGCCACGGACATCGCCTTTCTGCAAGGTGGAGCCACTTATGGGCGGCTGCGTACCGCCATCATCAACGCCTCCATGCGAGCCTGTGGCAGCCGCTTCGGTCGCGGCTGGCTGCGCCCCGGCGGGGTGCGCTTCGGACTCACAGAGGCACTGCGCCAGGACCTCTTGGCAACGCTGACCAGCTTTGCCAAGGACTTTACCCAGATGAACCAGCTGATGCTCTCATCAAGCAGCGTGCGCGCCCGGTTCCAGCGGGTGGGCGTGGTGAGCATCGAGGACGCCCGCGCGCTGGGCCTGGTGGGCCTGGTGGCGCGCGCCAGCGGTGTGGCGCTGGACGCCCGATCGAGCTTGGCCGGAGCACTCTATGCGGCGCATCCGATGGCGTCGCTGACCGAAGCCGGCGGCGACTGCTGGGCCCGCATGCGGTTGCGGATGCGGGAGGTAGACAACTCGGTGCAGTGGCTGACGCAGTTGCTGCAAGCACCGTGGCAGGTACTGCCTGCCGACGCGCTGCTGGCGAGCCAGCATCCCCTGCAATCCAACGCACTGTGCGTGTCGCTGCGAGAAGGATTCCGCGGCGAAGTGGTGCACGTGGTCGAGACCGGTGCGGCGGGAGGATTGCTGCACTACAAGCTGCAGGACCCATCGTTTCAAAACTGGTTCGGTCTGGCTTTGAGCCTGCGCAACAACGAGATCGCCGACTTCCCGGTCTGCAACAAGAGCTTCGATCTGTCCTACTGCGGGAGCGACCTCTGATGTTCAAGTCCATCGCCGTGCGCATCGCGCAGGGAACGCAGTACATCCCCGATCCGCGCGCCGCGAATCCGGTGGGCTTGCGCGGCGCGCCGCTCATTGCTGCCGACGCTTGCGCCGCCGATTGCCGCGTCTGTGTCGACGCCTGCCCCAGCGCGGCCATTGCGCTGGAGCCTGTGACGATTGACCTGGGGCGCTGCGTGTTGTGCGGCGACTGCGCGCCGGTGTGTCCGAGCCGCAAGATCTCGTTCCACGCCAACTACCGCATCGCCGCCACCGAGCGCTCCGCGCTGATCGTGAGCGCCGCAAGGCCCATGCCCGATGCCATCCGAGTCTCGCAGGAACTACACCAACGCTTTGGCCGATCCCTCAAGCTGCGTTCGGTCTCGGCCGGCGGCTGCAACGGCTGCGAACTCGAAATCAACGCCCTGTCGAACGTGAATTTCGACCTGGGTCGCTACGGCATCGACATCGTGGCCTCGCCGCGTCACGCCGACGCACTCGTGCTGTCGGGCCCGATCACGCGCAACATGGTCGACGCGCTGCAGCAGTGCTGGAACGCCATGCCCGAGCCCAAGTTCATCATCGCCGTCGGTGCCTGCGCCATCTCCGGCAGCCCGTTTGACGGATCGCCGGCGCTGGACCGCAGCTTTCTGGAGCACATCGCGCCCACGCTGTACGTTCCCGGCTGTCCACCGCACCCCTTGAGCTTTGTCTGCGGGATTCTGGACTTAGGGGGCTAGAATTTACAAATGTACCGTTTTAGGATGGATGGTTATGTCCCACCAGGTCAACTCTGTGGATCGCTCAAGTCGTCGCTCAAGGTCTCTTTTGTCGTTGCCGCATAGTGTGATCCCCTTCTCGTAAATGG
>CAIVXG010000138.1 GCA_903909815.1 uncultured beta proteobacterium
CCGGTCACGGTAAACCGGAATCGGTGGTCACGATAAACCAGAATGCCTGGTCACGATCGGTCGGAATGAGCGGTCACGATCCACCAGAATCGCCGGTCACGATAAACCGGAACGGGTGGTCACGATCGACCGGAATACCCAGCAGTGACTGCAAGGCCCGACCGACCCACCCAGCGCCACTGCACCCATGGGTAAAACTTGATTCACGCCACTTTAGACCATAATCGCTGCATGATGCTCCGTCGCCTAGGCTTGCTCCTTTTCGTTTGCGCCACTGCGCAGGCGGCGCCGCAACTCAAGCCTGCAGACGATTTGAGCCAGTTGCTTGCTGAAAATGGCTTGTTGACGCAAATTAGCGGCAGCTTGACGCAGGTTCGCAATACGGTTGGGGATAAGGCGAGCGAACTGGTGGTGCATGCCATCGGCTTTCTGGGCGTGCCTTATCGCCGCGGGGGAAACACGGCGGAGTCGGGGTTTGACTGCAGCGGCTTTGTCCGCGCGGTGTACGAGCAGACGCTGGGCATGGTGCTGCCGCGCCGCTCCGAACAGCAAGCTGCCGCCACCCAGAGCATTGCGCGCACCGATCTTGAACCCGGTGATCTGGTGTTTTTCAATACGATGCGGCATGCCTTCAGCCACGTGGGCATCTATGTCGGTGATGGCAAGTTCATTCACTCGCCCAAGCCCGGCGCCGAGGTCCGCATTGAAGACATGCGACTGAGCTACTGGCAGCGGCGTTTCAACGGCGCGCGCCGCGTCGCAGCGCCTGCTGGTGAGCCGGTGACCGCGGCGCAATAGGCGCAAGAACACGCTTCAAGACCGGCTGCGCCTGCAGCCCCCGCAGGAAAATTAGCGGCCGGCTGCTGGCTGAGTTGAGGCCGGTGCCGTGATGACCCCTGTGGCTGCGTGGTTGCGTGCCGTTTCTGCGGGTGCGCTGTTGCTTGCCGTGTCGGCGAGCGTCTTGTTGATCTCTATGCCCTTGCGGTAGTAGTCGCTGTCCACCAATGGATCGGGCCGGGTGATGGCCAGATACAGCGTAGTGAACGAGGCCACGACCACGATCGCGGGCCCGCCCACAACCATCCACACGTAAGGGAACTTCCACCAGGGTCCTGAAGATGGCTTTGACATTGTGATTCCTCTGACTTGTTCAACGGGGCAGCAGGAACACGGACTTTTCTGTCACATGGCCGATGCCGCTGAGTGCTTCAATTTCGAAATGGATGGGATAAGAGCCCGATTTTGACGCATCGACCGGGACCTGAACCCGCACCGCCACCCAGCGCGACTGCGTGGCACCTACGCTCACCCGCTCGGGTGACGCCAACTTCATTGCGGGAAGCCCATGCACCGCCAGCCTGAACTCCTGATTCACCTCGGTGGCGTTCATGAGTTGCAGGCGGTAGACGTTTTCAAGCATGCCGCCGTCCAGTTCCCTGACGACCCCGGAACGGTCACGAACCACGTCCACCTTGAACGGCACACGCAGCGACAGACTCACACCCAAGGCCACGACGATGCTGATAAGTATGGCGGTGTAGACCAGGACGCGCGGACGCAGCACCTGTCGAATGATTTGCGCTCGATTCCAGCCATTGGCAATGGCGTTCTGGGTGGAGAACTTGACCAGCCCACGGGCGTACCCCATCTTGTCCATCACGGTGTCACAAACGTCGGCGCAGGCGCCACAACCAATGCATTCATATTGCATCCCCTTGCGGATATCGATCCCGGTGGGGCACACCTGCACGCACAGGCTGCAGTCGACGCAGGAACCCAGTTTGAGTTGGGATGGGTCGGCCTTGCGCGAGCGTGCTCCGCGAGGCTCGCCCCGCTGCTCGTCGTAGCTCACGATCAAAGTGTCGTTATCGAACATGGCGCTTTGAAATCGGGCGTAGGGGCACATGTACTTGCACATCTGCTCACGCAAGAAGCCGGCATTGCCGTAGGTCGCAAAGGCGTAAAAGAAGACCCAGAATATTTCCCAAGCCGACAACGCGGATGAGGCGAACTCGCTGCCAAGGTCCAGTATCGGAGTGAAGTAACCGACAAAGGTGAAGCCGGTCCACAGCGACAGCAGCAGCCACGCCAGGTGTTTTGCACCCTTGCGCACCAAGGTGCCGCCCGACATGGGCGCCGCGTCGCGGCGCAGGCGCGCGGATCTGTCTCCCTCGATGCGGTGTTCGATCCAGAGAAATATTTCCGTGTACACCGTTTGCGGACAAGCAAATCCGCACCACAGTCGGCCCGCCACGGCCGTGAACAGAAACAGCGCCAGAGCCGACACGACGAGCAACCCGGTCAGGTAGATGAAATCCTGGGGATACAGCACCAGGCCAAAGATGTAGAAACGGCGCGCATCCAGATCGAACAGCACCGCCTGTCGCTGCCCCCACTGCAACCACGGCAGACCGTAGAAGACCCATTGGGTGAGAAACACCACGCCCCAACGCCACCTGGAAAAGAATCCTGAAACGCTGCGTGGATAGATCTTGGGTCCGGCATCGACCAGCGGCGACGCCACTGGCTCAGGATTCGAAGCAAAACCCCCATCGAGCAAGCCTGGCGCATGGGGCGAAAGGTTTGCAATCGTTGATTCAGCCGCTCCTGAGCGTGTGTCCAAAATGTCGTTCCAATGCGGCCGCTATGACCGGCGCTACTTGGCCGTGTTGGAGAAGCCCCAAACGTAGGCCGTGAGCACATGAATTTGTCCTTCTGTCAGGCGACCACCCTGTGCTGGCATCTGGTTGGTCTTGCCAAAGTTCACCATGTCCATCACATGCGCTTCGCCCGCTCCATGCAACCAGGTTTTGGGCTGCGTCAAGTTGGCCGAACCCACAGCTTGAAGACCCTTGCCGTCAGGACCATGACAGGCCGAGCAGATGACGAACTTTTCCTGGCCCTTGACGGCCCGCGCCGCGTCATGTGGCGCGCCGGACAGGCTCAACACATAGTTGGCAACATTCTTGACGTCATCCGGCGTTCCCACTGCTGCCGCGATGGGCGGCATCACGCCAATGCGACCCAGGGTGATGGTTTCCTTGATCTTGTCGGGCGTGCCGCCGTGGATCCAGAAGGCATCGGTCAGATTCGGAATGCCCTTGTTGCCGCGGGCGTCCGAGCCATGGCACTGGGCACAGTTGTTCATGAACAAGCGCTCGCCGATGGCCATGGCCTTGGCGTCCCGTGCCACCTCTTCCGGCTTCATTCCCATGAACTTGGCATACAAGGGAGCGACCTCCGCGTTGCCCTTGTCCACTTCCACTTGATGCTGGCCCACGGAGGTCCAAGCCAAGGTCCCGGGATTGCTGCCCAAGCCTGGATACAGCACCAGATACACCAGGGAAAAAACGATCGTGATGACGAACATCCACACCCACCAGCGCGGCAGTGGATTATTCAACTCGCGCAGGTCGCCATCCCAAACGTGGCCGGTGGTGGTGGTGCTGGTGGCTACGGTCTTGACCTTTCCGGTCACCCACAGCAACAGCGCGCAGGCCAAAATACTGACAAGGGTGATGACGGATACGTACATCGCCCAAAAGCCACTTGTGAAGTCACTCATTTTCTTATTCCTTGTTTCGGGTCTTCAATCCTGCTCGAACGGCAAGTTCGCAGCCTTATCAAAATCTGCCGGGTTACGCCGAGGGGACCAGGTCCACACCATAATCCCCACAAACACGACAAGGCTCGCCACCGTAACGACAGTGCGCAGGATATTGATGTCCATGGTCAGAGCTCCCAGATCCTATTTCAACGTGATGCCCAACACCTGCAGGTAGGCAATGACGGCATCCAACTCGGACTTGCCCTTCACTTCGTCGCCCGCCGCAGCGATCTGATCATTGGTGTAGGGCACACCCACGGTGCGCAATGCCTTCATCTTGGGCGCCATGTCGGCCGGGTCGACTTGCGCTTTCGCCAGCCACGGATAAGACGGCATGTTGGACTCTGGGACAACGTCGCGTGGATTCGTCAGATGGTCACGATGCCATTGGTCGCTGTACTTGCCGCCGACCCGATGCAGGTCCGGTCCGGTGCGCTTGCTGCCCCATTGGAACGGATGGTCATAGACGAATTCGCCGGCAACCGAGTAGTGGCCGTAGCGCAGGGTTTCAGCCCTAAATGGCCGGATCATCTGCGAATGGCAGTTGTAGCAGCCCTCGCGGATATACACGTCGCGCCCCGCCAACTGCAACGCCGTGTATGGCTTGAGGCCGGTGACTGGTTCGGTCGTCGACTTCTGGAAAAACAGCGGGACGATTTCGACCAGGCCACCAAACAGCAACACCACCAGGATCAGCACGATCATCAGGAAGTTGCTGGTTTCGACTTTCTCGTGCGAAAACCCCGTGCTTGTGTTTTTTGTCGTCATGATTTATTTCCTTCTCAAGCGTGGGCTGCAACAGCAGGAATGTTGACGTCCGCCGGACGCCCTGCGTTGGCCGTCTTGAGCGTGTTCCACAGCATGATCACCATGCCACTCAGGTACAGGGCACCACCGAGCAAGCGCAGCACATAGAACGGGAAGGTAGCCTTGACCGACTCCACAAAGGTGTAAGTCAAGGTGCCGTCCGTGTTGATGGCACGCCACATCAAGCCTTGCATCACGCCTGAAATCCACATTGCGGCGATGTAGATCACGATGCCGATGGTGGCCATCCAGAAATGCAACTCAATCGCCTTCACGCTATGCATCTGCTTTTGACCGAACAATCTGGGGATAAGGTAGTAAAGGCTGCCCATGGAGACCAGGCCAACCCAGCCCAAAGCGCCGGAGTGCACGTGACCCACGGTCCAGTCGGTGTAGTGGCTCAGCGCATTCACCGTCTTGATGGCCATCATCGGGCCTTCAAATGTGCTCATTCCATAGAAGGAAAGGGAAACAATCAGGAAACGCAGGATCGGGTCGTCACGCAACTTGTGCCATGCGCCCGACAGCGTCATCACACCGTTGATCATGCCGCCCCAACTTGGCGCCAGCAGAATCAGCGAGAACACCATGCCCAGCGACTGCGTCCAGTCGGGCAAGGCGGTGTAATGCAGATGGTGCGGGCCGGCCCACATATAGGTGAAGATCAAAGCCCAAAAGTGGACGATGGACAGACGATAGGAGTACACGGGGCGCTCTGCCTGCTTGGGAATGAAGTAGTACACCATCCCCAGAAACCCTGCCGTGAGGAAGAATCCCACGGCGTTATGCCCGTACCACCACTGGATCATGGCGTCCTGCACGCCCGCATAGGCGGAGTAGGACTTGGTGAAACTCACGGGAATCGCGGCGCTGTTCACCAGATGCAGCAGCGCCACAGCGATGATGAAGGCACCGTAAAACCAGTTGGCGACATAGATGTGGCGCACCTTGCGTGTTCCGACGGTGCCAAAGAACACCACCGCAAACGACACCCACACCAGGGTGATCAAGATGTCGATGGGCCACTCCAGTTCCGCGTATTCCTTGCCCTGGGTAAAACCCAGAGGGAGCGAAATCGCAGCGCACAGGATCACTGCCTGCCAACCCCAGAAAGTGAACGACGCCAATTTGTCGGAGAACAATCGGACCTGGCTGGTTCTCTGCACCACGTAGTAGCTGGTGGCGAACAAAGCGCAGCCGCCAAACGCGAAAATAACGGCATTGGTATGCAAAGGCCGAAGCCGACCATAGCTGATCCACGGAATACCCAGGCCCAGTTCAGGCCAGGTCAACTCGGCCGCGATGATGACACCCACCAGCATCCCGACCACACCCCAGACCACGGCCATGATGGCGAACTGGCGCACAACCTTGTCGTTGTAGATGGTCGCGCTCGTATTGGAAAAGTTCATTTTCACCTCTTATTGATTGCCTAAACCTGTTCAAGTTTGTCGTTTCGCGCTCGATTTGCATTTGATCCAAATCAAATTACTTCGGGTTATGACGCAAGAGCTCCCAAGTGTTCCGCAAAGCCGACAAAAAGACTTGCCGATCAGTCGGAATCCTTGAGAACGCGCTGGCCCTGTTCTTCAAGGTTGTCGAATTGCCCCCGGTAGATCGCCCACCAGAGCCCGCCCAGGATAAAGAACACCAGGATCACGGACAGCGGTATCAGCAAGTACAGAATATCCAAACCCTTACTCCAAAGCCAACATGGGCGTTACGGGACCATCAGATAGCCGCAAGGCGTTCAGCACCACCAGCAGCGAACTCGCCGCCATACCTAGCCCGGCAACCCACGCCGGCAACCAGCCGGCGATGGCCATGGGCACACACAGGGCGTTGTAGGCAGCCGCCCACCACAGATTCTGCCGCACCACGCGCAGCGTGCGCCGCGACTGCCGCAGGGTCTGTGCGACGCCCATCAGGTGCCCCCCCAGAATCACAAAGTCGGCCTGCGCCAGAGCCAGCGGCACACCCAGGCCCACAGCAAAAGATACGTGCGCGCCCGCCAACACCGGGCCATCATTCAATCCGTCTCCCACCATGGCGACACGGTGCCCCTGCTGCTGGGCTTGCCGCAAGTACGCAAGTTTGTCCTGCGGAGCGCACCCACCCTGGGCCAGCGCAATCCCGGTCAGCTTGGCCACGCGCTGCACTGCCGCGGGCAAATCGCCGGACAGGAGCCGAACCTCGATACCGTCTGCAAGCAGTTCCCGCACGCATTGCTGCGCATCGTCGCGTACCTGCTCATGCAAGTCGAATGTCGCCAGCCAACCCCGTTCATCGCTCAGAAAAACCTGCATTCCCTGCGCCGGCGAGGCTGCCACACCGCAAAATGCAGCCGATCCCAAACGCACCGCGCTGGCTTGGGTCGGTGCCAGCGCAGAAAATTGGGCATGCACCCGGGCGCTGACCCCTTGCCCCATGATTTCCTGCACATCCGTTACCCGGCCCGGCGCAGTCGGTGCACCTTCTTCAGCGTTCGCGGCGCATGACTTTTTCCAAGCGACGCTCAATGCCTTGGACACCGGATGCAATGAGTGCTGCGCCAGCGCCGCAGCCAAGGCCAGCGCCTGTTCCGCCGCACAGTCCGCGCGGCTCTGAACCGACGCCACGCCCATCGTGTCGCGGGTCAAGGTGCCGGTCTTATCAAAGACCACCATGTCAATCGAAGCCAGTGTTTCTATCGCCTGCAGGCGTCGCACCAGGATGCCCGTTCTTGCCAGGGCCCCTGCCGTCGCCAGCATTGCGGTCGGGGTCGCCAGCGACAGCGCGCAGGGACAGGTGACGACCAGCACCGCCACCGCCACCATCACGGCATGGGCCGGGTCATGGCTCCATCCATAAGCGGCGGCCACAGCCGCCGCCAGCAAAACCATGATCAGAAAGGGCTTGGCGACACGATCGGCCATCAGCGCCGTGTGCGGCTTGTCCACCGATGCACTTTCCATCAGCGCCACGATCTGCGCGAACCGCGTCTGCGCACCCACGCGTTCAATCCGCACCAGCACCGGCGCCCCCAGGTTGTGACTGCCCGCAATCACGGACTCCCCCCTGGCGCGCGCCAGGGGTCGGGATTCACCCGTGAGTAAGGCCTCGTCCACCAGCGTTTGACCTTCGAGCAGTACGCCATCGGCTGGAAATGCCTCGCCCGGCAATACGCGGATGACGTCCTGCGCTTGCAAACGCCGCACCGCCACCCGCTCAAAACCACCGTCCCCAAGGCGGCGTTGCACGCTGTCCGGGAGTCGGTTCATCAAGGCCTCCAACGCTCCCGCGGTGCGGTCGCGCAAGCGCAATTCCAACCAGCGCCCGGTCAGCAGGAAGAACACGAACATGGTCAGGGAATCGAAATAAACCTCCCGGCCAAACAGGCCTTGCGGATTGAAGGTTCCGATCGTGCTCACCACAAAAGTCATGCCCATGCCCAGCGCCACCGGCAAGTCCATGCTGACGCGGCGTTGCGTCAGATCCCGCAGTGCATTGGAGAAGAACGGTCCGCATGAAAACAGGATCACCGGCAGCGTCAGAACCCAGGAGGCCCAGCGCAGCAACTGCTCCATTTCGGCGCTCAAGTCGCCCGGGCGCGCGACGTAGGCGGGCCACGCATACATCATGACCTGCATCATGCAAAATCCAGCCACCGACATGCGCCAGAGTGCCTGGCGGCGTTCATGGCGCCGCCGCTCGCTGGAAAACGCGTCGTTGGCAGGTACTGCGCCGTATCCTGCGGCACCCACTGCGCCCATCCAGACTGAGGGCAGTACCTGCGCCGCTGTCCACACCACCCGCGCACGCTGGCTGGCGGCGCTGACTTCGGCACTCACCACCCCCGGCACCCGCAACAGCGCCTCCTCTACCGTCATGGAACAGGCGGCGCAATGCATGCCTTCGATCACGACATTGGACTCCCAGCAACCGGGTCGCCCCACCACCTCCTTGCTGAACGCGGACCACTCCATCGGGTCGTCCAGCAACGGCAGCGCCTCATCCTGGGCGCCGCTCATCACGGCAGGATGGTCGACCCTGGGCGTGTGCGGGAGGTCGACATTGGCGGCGGCATGGGAAGTGGGCATGGTCCAAGCGTACCGCAGCCAGCCAAGGCGGTTGGCGCGGGCGGTTGACCTACATCAAAACAGCGCACCCCGCCGGGGTTAAGCTTTGTTCATCGTTCACTCAGGGAGATTCTTATGTATGAAAGCATTTTGGTTGCAACCGACGGCTCCAATCTGTCCAAGAAGGCCGTGAGCAGCGCGATTTCCCTGGCGGCATTGACCGGGGCCGACCTGGTGGCCATCAAGGTCATTCCCCGCTATCCACAAAGTTATTTTGAAGGTTCGTTGCCGCTGGGAACGCAGGAGGTGGCACGGGTGGAAGAACAGTGGGCCGAAGAAGGTCAGGCGATTGTGGACGCCGTGAAAGTGGCAGGCGAAGCCAAGGGAGTCAAGGTCAAGGCCATCACTGTGAAATCTGACTTGGTGGGCGACGCTGTCATCGCCGCCGCGAAAAAGAACAAGTGCGATCTGATCGTCATGGCCTCGCACGGGCGGCGCGGCATCAAACGCCTGCTCCTGGGCAGCGAAACCCAGCAGGTGCTGACGCACTCCCACATTCCGGTGCTGGTGCTGCGCTAGTCGGGGCGGTTTCAGCCTGGCCCGCTGGCGGGTTGTGCGTTCGTCAAGCGTCGGCTTGAAACAGCGTGCGGAATTGCTCGCGCAGCAGGTTCTTTTGCACCTTGCCCATGGCGTTGCGCGGCAACTCCGCCGTCACCACGCAGTGCTTGGGAATCTTGAAATTGGCCAGCCGCGATTTGAGATTTCCGATGATGCTGGCAGGATCGAGTTGCGCTCCGGCCTTGGGTATCACGACGGCCACACCCACTTCCCCGAAATCAGGATGCGCAACCCCCACCACGGCGCTTTCAGCCACACCGGGCAGGTCGTTGAGGAAGCTCTCGATCTCCGCCGGATAGACGTTGTAGCCACCGCTGATGATGAGGTCCTTGCTGCGTCCCACGATGGTGACAAACCCGTCAGCATCGACCTTGCCCACGTCTCCGGTCCTGAAAAATCCGTCTGAGGTGAATTCCTCGGCCGTCTTTTCCGGCATGCGCCAGTAGCCGCTGAAAACATTGGGCCCCTTGACCTCGATGCCACCGATTTCGTCGACGTCGCAATCGCGCCCGTGTTCGCCGCGCACGCGCAGGCTGACACCGGGCAAGGGAAAACCGACGGTGCCGCCGCGCCGCTGTGCTCCCTGCGCACCAAAACGCGCATCCGGTTGGCAAGGGTTGGAGGTCAGCATCACGGTCTCGCTCATACCGTAGCGCTCCAGAATCGTGTGCCCCGTGCGTTCGCGCCAAGCGACGAACGTCTCCAGCAGCATCGGCGCCGAACCCGACACAAACAGGCGCATGTGCCTGGCCAGGGCGGGCGTCAACGCCGGCTCCGCCAGCATGCGCACGTACAGCGTGGGCACGCCCATGAACACCGTGGCCTGCGGCAGGTGGCGCAACACCGTCTTGGCGTCGAATTTCGCGAGCCAAATCATCTTGCTGCCATTGAACAGCGCACCGTGCAGCGCCACAAACAGGCCATGCACGTGAAAGATCGGCAAGGCGTGGATGAGTACATCGTCGGCACGCCAACTCCAGTAGTCGTGCAGCACCTGCGTGTTGCTCAGCAGGTTGCCGTGCGACAGCATCGCGCCCTTGCTGCGCCCCGTCGTGCCACTGGTGTAGAGGATGGCGGCCAGATCGTCCGCCTTGCGTGCCACGGGGGTGTGCTGATCGCTGCACTGCGCCGCACGCTCCAGCCAGGAGCCGGTTCGGTCATCATTCAACGTGAAGACATGCTGCACGCCGTTCTTGAAAGCGATCTTGCTGACCCAGCCAAAGTCGGCCGCACTGCAGACCACGACCGAAGGCTGGGCGTTTTGCACAAAGTAGTCGACCTCAGTGCTTTTGTAGGCGGTGTTGAGCGGCAGAAAGACATAACCCGCACGCAGGGTAGCCAGGTACAACATCATGGCCTCGACCGACTTTTCCACCTGCACGGCAATCCGCGCCCCGGCTGGCAAATCCAGCGATGTCAATAGATTCGCCATCATGGCAGTGGCCCGTTCCAGGTCGCGCCACGAGTACACCAGGCCCTGGTCCGTTTCAACGGCAGCACTGTCGAGCAATGCTGGAAACCGCGCGCGCAAAGCAGAAAAAAGATTCTGGTCGGACTGGCCGCAGCTTGAAGGTGAGGTAGTGGTCATGGTTCAATTCATCAAAAAACGGGCTTGCGCTTGCTCAGGAAGGCATCAATGCCCTCACGGTGCTCGGGGCTGGCGGCGTAATCGTAGGCTGACGCAGCGGGATTTTCGGTGCCGCGCGTTGCTGCGCTTGCAAGATCGGAAACGCCTAGGGGAACCTGCAGGGCGCGAAACGATTGCTTGTTTATCCGGGCCGCCAGCGGCGCCAGGGAGGCAATGCGCTGCGTCAGCATCTGGGCCTGCTGCGCCAGTTCATGGTCTTCATGGACGTGATGCAAAAAGCCGCGCTCGCACAGGCTGGCTGCGTCCAGCACGGCAGCCGCCAACAGCATCGCGCGCGCGCTTGCCAGGCCCAATTCACGCGCCACCAACTGTGCCTCCCGCGGCGCCATTGGAAAACCCAGATGAGCAATGGGCGCGCCAAAACGCGCCGAGGTGGATGCCATTCGAATGTCGCAGCAACACGCCATCTCCAGTCCCGCGCCCATGCAATGGCCCTGGATCAGGGCCACGATCGGCACATCACAGTCCAGCATGGCCTGCAAGCCGCCCCAGACCTCGCGTTCATGAAATTCGTGCAGACTGGCCGGATCAAAGCGAAACGACGGGTATTCCGAAATATCACCTCCTGCGCAGAAGTTCCCATCGGCGCCCTGAAGCAACACGCAGCGCACACCGTTGGCACCCTGAATGGTCTCGAACACGCTGCGCAAAGCCTGCCACATGGAGCGCGACATGGCGTTGAACTTGCCGGCATGGGTCAGACGCACGTGCGCCACGGCACCCTGGATGTTCAGCTCAATGGTGCCTGTGCTCATGCTCCGGCCCGTTGTCATTCCTGTGCTCACGACCGGCACCTCCGGAATCGACAAAAATAAGTCATGAATTGTCCCTTTTGCGGGCGCGTGCGCCGCCGCGCTAAATGTATAGTTCTCCCAACCGCCCGCAATTGGACGACATCCAAGGCATCCTATGAAAATGAACGTGGTCGTGGTTGACGACACCCCCATCAACGTCACCTTGCTGTCGCATCTGATAGCCAGGTTGCCTGACTGTAGCCCCGTGACGTTCACGGAACCTCAAAAGGGTCTGGATTGGAGTCTGCAAAACGTCCCTGATCTACTGATCGTGGATTACATGATGCCGGAGCTGGACGGCCTAGAGTTTATCCGGCAATTTCGTTCGGCACCGGGGCGTTTGGACATCCCGGTGTTGATGGTCACGGCCAACGATCAGACCCAGATCCGGCATCAGGCGCTGGACGCCGGAGCGAATGATTTTCTGACCAAGCCGATCGACAAGACCGAGTTCATGGCGCGCTCGCGCAATATGCTGTCCTTGCGCCGCGCACAACGCCGACTGGAGGATCACGCTGCCAGCCTGGCTGAAGATGTGAGACTGGCCACAGCGGAAATTTTGGCGCGCGAGCGCGAGACCGTGATTCGCCTGTCGCGCGCGGCCGACTCGCGCGATCCTGAAACCGGCGCGCACATTTTGCGCATGGCCCATTTTTCCAAGCTTATCGCCGCCCGCATGGGCTTGGGTCTGGCCGACCAGGACATGATCCTGGAATCGGCCCCGATGCACGACATCGGCAAGATCGGCATCCCCGACCACATTTTGCTCAAGCCTGGACGCCTGGACCCGGCCGAGTTCGCCATCATGAAACGCCATGCTCGCATGGGTTTCGACATACTCGACGGCAGCCCATCGCCCTTTCTGCAGGCGGCCGCGCAGATCGCCCTGGGCCATCACGAAAAATTTGATGGCAGCGGCTACCCCGCAGGCTTGGCGGGCGACGCCATACCACTGTTCGCGCGCATCTGCGCGGTGGCCGACGTGTTTGACGCACTGACGTCCGAAAGACCGTACAAGAAAGCCTGGGAACTGGAGCGTGCGGTGGCATTTTTGCGAGACGGTGCAGGCCATCACTTCGACCCGGCTTGCGTCGACGGATTCCTGTCAGAGTGGGACGAAGTGCTGCGCATCCGCAATCGCTTCCAGGACGAAGAAGAAAAGAGCATCCATAATCTGGGTGCATATTGAAACAAAAAGTTACCGCTTATTTTCAAAAAAAAAGGGGCCAAAAATGCGCATCCACCAAGTAGTTCTGAGAAATTTTCCCGCCGACTTTGCCAAGTTGCAAGCTCTGGAACCCGTTGCTGCGCAGCTGTTGTTGGTGTTTGCAGGGCCTGCGCTATTTTCGACACCTGCGCTGGCGCTCGAGTTGGCGCGCCGGTTTCCCCTGGCGCAACGGGTGGGTTGCTCCACTGCGGGCGAAATTTCCGTTGATGGCGTGGAAAATGGCAGCGCGGTTGTGACTGCGCTGCACTTCGATAGCTCGACATTTCAGGTGGTCAGCGCCGAGCTGACGTCCATGGAAAGCTCGTTCCAGGCGGGTGAGTCATTGGGCGAGCAGTTGAGTGCTTGGTCGCCCAAGGCCGTGCTGGTGTTAGGTCAGGGCTTGAACATCAACGGCAGCGCCATGATCGACGGCATGGTCAAGCACCTGGGTAGCGCCTTGCCGATTGCGGGCGGCCTGGCCGGCGACGACGCGGCGTTCCAACAGACCTACACCCTGTGCAACGAGGGCATATCGAGCACGCGCCTGCTGGCGATCGGATTGAAGGGTGACGCGCTGCAATTCGCGCACGGAAGTTTTGGCGGCTGGAAGCCCTTTGGTGCGGTGCGAAAAGTCACGCGCAGCGTCAACAACGTGCTCTACGAACTCGATGGCGAGCCCGCACTGGAAGTCTACAAGCGTTACCTTGGCGACCACGCCAAGGATCTGCCTGGCTCAGGGTTGCTGTTTCCGTTTGAAATGCTGAGCGATGCGCGCGAACCTTCCGGCCTGATACGCACCATCCTGGGCGTCAACGACGCCGATGGCAGCATGACCCTGGCCGGCGCCATCAGCCAGGATGGTTACTTGCGCCTGATGCACGCGCAGACCGATGGATTGGTGGATGGGGCCGAAGAAGCCGCGCGCGCGACCTTGAAGCTCATGACCCAGGACGGTGGGGCGGGCCTGGCGCTGCTGGTCAGCTGCGTCGGTCGCAAGTTGGTCATGGGTGGGCGCGTGGACGAAGAGACCGAGATCGTGCACGACACGCTGGGCGCGCAGGCGACGCTGGCCGGTTTCTATTCGTACGGCGAAATCAGCCCGGGCCGTGGCATTGAAAACTGCCAATTGCACAATCAGACCATGACCATTTCCTACTTGGGTGAGAGCCCGACATGACCCACAAGCTGCTGCAGCGTCAACTCAAGCGGCTGCTCGGCGTCGCCGACGACGCGCAGTTGGCGCAACTGCTGGCCGGGTTCCAGGCGCTGGCCGGCAGTGGGCACATGCCGGAGGGGGTACAACGTGGCCTATTGGGTTTCGAATCGTTCGTGGCTCAGGTGAATGAGGCATATACCCAGAATGAACGGGCACTTGAGCTGAGCACGCGCAGCCTGGAGTTGAGTTCTGGCGAATTGGGTCAAGCCAATGAAAGCCTGCGCCAGCAGGCCGCCGCACGCGAAGGGGCCTTAACGACCCTGAGGGACACCACCAACCAGTTGCTGCAGCCGCTGGGGCAGCACATTGGTGAGGATGACCAGAGTTTGGGCCGCTTGATACAGTTGCTGTCGGGTCTGGTGAGGGATTTTCTGGCGTCACGCGCGAGCGCTGAAGCGGCCTACACCAAGCTGCAAAACCAACAGTTTGCGCTGGACCAGCATGCCATCGTCAGCATCACCGACGAGGCCGGTCTCATCATCTACGCGAACGAGAAGTTCTGTGAGATCAGCCAGATTTCGCGCGATCAACTCATCGGCAAGGACCACCGCATCGTCAATTCCGGACTGCACAGCAAGGAGTTCTTCCGCGACCTGTGGAGCACCATTTCAAGCGGCCAGGTCTGGCACGGGGAGGTGAGAAATCGCGCCTCCGATGGAGGCTTTTATTGGGTGGCAGGCACCATCGTTCCATTCTTGGACAGCCAGGGTCTGCCCTACCAGTACATCTCGATGCGCACGGACATCACGGCGCAAAAGGCGATGGAAGCTGAAATCGCCCAACGCGGGCAGATGCTGGAAAACATCATGGACACGCTGGGCGAAGGCGTCTATTTGCTGGACAGCGAGGGGCGGTGCACCTACGCCAACCGCGAGGCCGAATCCGTGCTGGGATGGTCCCGCCAGGAACTGCAGGGGCGCGTGCTGCACGACCTCATCCACCCGACCCGGGCCGACGGCAGCCACCTGCACCGCAGCGAATGCCCGATGCAGTTGCACACCCAGGACAACGAAGTCTATCGCTCGGAGAACGAGGTCTTTACCCGCAAGAGTGGTGAGCGGTTCCCGATCGGCATCGTCGCCGCGCCGATTGTTGAGGACGGTCGCATCACCGGTTCGGTCGCCGCCTTCAAGGACATCAGCGCGCGCAAGCGCGCTGATGAGGAACTTCGGCAAAGCGACCTGAAGCAGCGCATGCTGATCGACAACGCCGCCGACGCCGTGCTGATTGCGGGCACGGAAGGCGAACTGCTCTATGTGAACGAACTCGCCATCAAGCTGCTGGGCTATTCGCGCGCCGAACTCATTGGTGTTTCGATCTTCAGTCTGCTGCCGGGTTCATTCCTGGACCTTTACGATCAATCGCTGGCCAGTGAACTGCGCAGGAAAAGGCGACTTCACACCGAGGTCAACTTTTCCCACAAACGGGGACACAAGATCCCGCTGGAACTCAATGCCGCGGTGCTGCCGGACGGCAATGTCTACGTCTCCTGCCGCGACATCACGCTGCACAAGGAAGTGGAGAGCACGCTGCTTCATGCCAAGGAAGCGGCTGAGGCCACGAGCAAGGCCAAGAGCGATTTTCTCGCCACCATGAGCCACGAAATTCGCACGCCCATGAACGGCATCATCGGCATGACCGAACTGGCGCTGGAGACTGAACTCGATGCCGAACAGCGCGAATACCTGGGCCTGGTGAAATCCTCCGCTGATGCCCTGCTCACGATCATCAACGACATTCTGGATTTCTCAAAGATTGAATCCGGCAAGATGGAGTTGGAGCAAGTCGAGTTTGACCTGCACGCGCTGCTGGCTGCCACCACCAAGGTGCTGGCGATGAGGGCCGAACAAAAGGGGCTGGAGCTGATCTGTGAAATCGAGGACGAGGTGCCCGGCAACTTGCTGGGCGACCCGGGCCGACTGCGTCAGGTGCTGACCAATCTGATCGGAAATGCCATCAAGTTCACCGCCCATGGCGAAATATCCGTCGCCGTCAAACTGCGCGAAAGTCATGCTGCCAGCGTGGTATTGGGCTTTGACGTTACAGATCAGGGCATAGGCATTGCCTTGGATAAGCAGGCCAGCATTTTCGAAGCTTTCACCCAGGCCGACACCTCCACCACCCGCAAGTACGGCGGCACCGGATTGGGTCTGGCCATTTCCAGCCAGTTGGTCGCAGCCATGGGCGGCAGCTTGAGCGTGAGCAGTGAGCTTGGGCACGGCAGCGTGTTCAGCTTTGACGCCGCGTTTGCCGTGGGCGCGGCGCAGCCGCCGCATCCGTCCACGGTGGACCTGCAGGGTGTTTCGGTCTTGATCGTGGACGACAACGCCACCAACCTCAGGCTGCTTTCGCAGTTGCTCAGAAAATGGGGCATGAACCCGACATCGGCCGAAAGCGCGGCTCAAGCCCTGGAGATCGCAGCCCAAGCGAATCGCGATGGGCACGCTTTTCGGCTCGCCTTGCTCGATGCCATGATGCCCGACATGGATGGGTTCGAACTGGCCGGCAAGTTTCAGCATGCCCCGGATATGTCCGGAGCGGTCATGATGATGCTGTCCTCGGCGGGGATGCGCGGGGACGCGCAACGCTGCCGCGATCTGGGTGTATTGGCTTACCTCACGAAACCCATCAACCAGGCCGAGCTCTACAACGCCGTCAAGATCGCCCTGGGTGCGCAACCCGATTCGGTCTTGATCACGCGCCACAATCTCAAGGAATCCCGCCTGCAAAAGCAGTTGCACATCCTGCTGGCAGAGGACAACGCCATCAACCAGAAGTTGGCCGTCACCCTGCTGTCCAAGTGGGGGCACACGATCGATATCGTCTCGGACGGCATTCAGGCGGTAAAGATGTCGGCTCAGCACAGTTATGACGTGATCCTGATGGACCTGCAAATGCCGCAAATGAGCGGGTTCGAAGCCACCGGTCTGATTCGTGCGCGCGAGCGCGACCAGGGTCGGCATACGCCCATCGTGGCCATGACGGCGAACGCCATGAGTGACGACCACCAGCGCTGCCTGGACGCGGGCATGGACGACTACATCTCCAAGCCATTGGATACCGAGCGACTGCGCTCGATGCTCGAATCCATCAGCCCGAGCACCGCCGAATCAGCACCTCCATCGCCCGATCGCGAGTCCGCTTTTGACTACGCCCAAGCACTCGCTGCAGCCGATGCTTGGGTGATTGAAACCATTGGTCAGGCTTTCTTGGACGACTGCCCGAGACAGATGAAGGAAATCGAGGACGCGATTGCGGCCGGCGCGCACGCAACGCTGGTGCGATCAGCCCACACCCTGCGCGGTCTGGTGGGAAATTTCAACGCGCGCCCGATCGAAGATTTGGCGCGTGCATTGGAACACCAGGAAGCTGCGGCCGACATGACCCACGCCGCCGGCACCTACGCCGAACTGGGTGCAGAAGTTGCGGCGTTGAAACAGGCGCTGGAAAAATTGTTGGCCCAGTCCGCGAACGCATAACAGCACGGACGAACTGCTTTCACCAAGACAGCTCCAGCTGCCTCGTCATCGTTCCTGCCAATGCTGAAAGCAGAATTCGAGCGCAGCGCCTGGCGCGCCGCAAACGCTAAGCCCGTTGATGCGCTTGCAGCCAGTCATTCGCGCTGAGCTTGGCCTGGACAATCTCTTCGTCCGTCATCAGCGTGAGCGAATGTTCCAGGTTGACCCTGGCCGATTCCAGGCCGCCCTGGCTGGCAACCAGAAACCACTTGTGCGCCTCGACCATGTTCCGCTGCATGGGTTTGCCCGTTGCGAACATGAGACCCAGGCGCTCCTGCGCGGCCGGCAAGCCTTGTTCAGCCGCCTGTGAAAGCCAGGATTCGGCCAGATTCAAGTCCTTGTCCTCACCCTCTTCGAACATAACCGCCAGGTTGTACTTTGCCTCCACATCGTCCTGGCGCGCCGCCTTTTCCAGCATCTCCTTGGCCTTTGCCGCATCGCGCACGACGCCCTCGCCTTGCGCATACATGACGCCGAGCATGGCCTGCGCAGGCGCGAACCCCTGGGTGGCCGCCTTGTCGCACCACAGAGCGGCTTGCTCCGCGTCCCTTTGCGATCCGTCGCCACCACCACCCTGCGCGTAGAGCGCGGCGGCATTCCACTGCGCCTTGGCGTCTCCCTGCTCTGCGGCCTTGAGGTACCAAGCCAATGCGGCCGCCAAATCCTTCGCAACCCGGCCTCCGGTGGCGTAGCGCGCAGCCAGTGCACACTGAGCTCCGACCTCACCGCGCTGCGCCGCGTCGAGCAGGGAATTGAATTCATCGTCGGACGCCATGTCGCCTGCGCGGTCATCCTGAGCCAGTTCCACATCAACCACTGGGGCGCTGGGCGGCACGACATCTGGAATCGGTTGTGCCGGCTGAGGGTCCGCGAAATCGCCCTGCCCTTTGACTTCGGGGCTTTGTTCCCGCACCCAGTTCATGGCCTCGGTCTGAATCTCACAGAACTTTGGGTGTTCGATTCCGAGTTCGGTGCACAGCGCGATTGCACCCGTCACGTCGTTTTGCTCACTGGCTTCGACCAAGCGCAACAGCGCGGAATAAGGCCCCGTGCGCTCGGTGAGGGCGGCCTTGACGTCGTCGGGCAGGTCAAGCGCCGCCAGCAGTGCGGGGGAAGGCACCTGCAGAATGATGTCAAGCAAGGACAGCACGCCTGTCAGGAAGAACCCCTCCGATGGCTCAATCGACATTTCCCCAGTCAGCAATTCCATCATGCGCCCGCGGGCCAGTGCGTTTTCGAGCAGCGCACTGTTCTGGATGGCGTTGGGCGTGGAGGCGCACATCAGCACCACGAGCCAGCGAAATAGCGGCTCGCGGCCAAGCAGCAGAATGGCGTCCTTGAGATCGAGAATCTTTCGTTGCGACCCTATGGCGGCCGAATTGGCGTGGCACAGGATTCGGTAAGACAACAGCGGATCGAGTTTGATGTCCTTGATGATGACGTCCATCTCTGCTCCGGCGCGCAAGCTGTTGACCAGGTTGAACAGGCGCACGGTACCGGGGTCGACCTTGTTGCTCGCCCAGTCGCGGCGATGGGTGGCAAAGGGACCGACGAACCCCGTCATCTTCAAGCGACTGCAGACATCAAATTCCTCATACGAATTCACGCCGATGGCGCACAGCTTCATGCGCGGATGCAAGGCACTCAACTTGCGTACCGCGTCGAGTAAATCCGGCGGAATCATCTGATCCACCGGAAGGAAACCCACACTGGCGAACTCCCCCAGTCGCGGGTGCTCCAGCGCCACGCGCGCATCCGCCAGCCCGATGTGATGGCCGTCGTCCTGCAGGCTTTGCATGCGCCGGGCAAGCTGCTCGATATCGTCGGTGGCCGAATCCACTCGCAGCATCACAATGGCGCCGGCGCTGATCAATGGTGCAAGCAAGGGGTCAGACAGCAAGCCCGCCGAAATCGTCATGAAGGCGCGCCGACTCCCCAGTGTCCCTGCCGCCAGCACCGAATTCATGAATTTCAGGAAGGCCTGTTCGACCGCGGCATCGCCCTTTTCAGCATCGATTTGGAAAAACTCGTATCCGGCTACCTTCTTGTCCCGGTTCAGCATCACGCACCGCAACACTGCCACGTCTTCGGTGGCGTAGTCATCGGCTGCGTCAGGGTCGTCATCCTGCGCCCGCGCAACCCTGGGTGTCGCCCCAGGCGCCGGCGCGCGGCCCCAGAGAAGACGGGAGACATACTTCAACAAACTGGTATTTTTCGGCTTCGCTTGCATATGCTGTGAGTGTCGCCTATGTTTTCTCTCGCAACCAGGTCTTCAGCTCTTGAACGAGAAACCCTGGTCCCGGAACAAGGTCAGGCAGGTGGTCACGACCTGCGCGTCGAATTCCTTGCCGCTTCCCCTCTCAATTTCTTTCAAGGCCGTTTCGATTCCGAGGCCGGTGCGGTAGGGCCGGTGCGAGCACATCGCCTCCACCACATCGGCCACAGCCAGGATGCGCGCCTCCAGCAGGATGGCTTCGCCTTTCAATCCCTGCGGATAACCCGAACCATCCTGTCGTTCGTGATGCTGCAGCACCATTTGCGCGATCGGCCACGGAAAATCGATTCCCTGCAAAATTTCGTAGCCTGCCCTGGCATGGGTCTTGATGAGGCTGTACTCGATGTCGGTGATTCGGCCGGGTTTGCTGAGGATTTCAGCCGGGATCAGGATCTTGCCCAGGTCGTGCACGACGCCGGCCAGGTAGATGGCATGCGCCTGCTCCTGCGGCAGCCCGATCTGCGTGGCCAGGGCAAGGGCGAGTTGGGCGACTCGGCTCTGATGCCCGGCGGTGTAGGGGTCGCGCATTTCCCCCATGGTCGAAATGGCGCGCACCGTGTCTTCCAGCCTGTCCTGAAGCTTGGCGATTTGCTGCTCGTTTTCCAGTTGCGCCAGATCGCGCTCAATGCGGGTGCGCAGTGCACGAACGCCAAACGCCAGTTCCACCGCCATTTGCTCCAGCAGTTCGATCTCGCTCGGGATGAAGGCGTTCACATCGCCGCTGTAAAGATTGAAAACACCGAACACCTGATCACTGTCGGCGTCGAGCAAAGGCAGCGAGATCGAGGAGCGATAGCCGCGCCTCAGAGCTTCTTCGCGCCAGGGCAGGAAGTTCGTTTCCTGCGCAATGTCCTGACAAATCTGCGTCTCGCCGGTGCGGATGGCGCGCCCGGTGGGCCCGCTGCCATGGGGTGTCTCAGCCCAGGTGAGTTGCGCCCAACCCACGTAGCCCTGCTCGTGATCGGTGCGCGCCGCCACTTCGATGGACTTGGCCGGGTCGTGCTGCACATAGCCCACCCACCCCATGCGGTAGCCGTGCACTTGCACCACACCCTGGCAGAGCGACTGCAGCAATTGCGCCTCGTTCTCGGCGTGTATCAGATGGTGATTCACGGTACTCAGCAACGACAGCGCGCGGTTGGCGTGCTCCGCCTGGATCTGCGCCCGCTTGCGCTGGGTGATGTCGGTGGATATGCCACAGACGCCAATCACCTTGGCCTGCGCGTCGAACAGCGGAAACTTCTGCGACAAATACGTGTGTTCCCCGTCGACCTCGCGGTTGACCTCCTCCAGCTCGGTGGGCTCCATCCGGTCCATCACCCGCAAGTCGTTGCGGTGGTGCTCGCGTGCAACTTCCGCGGGAAGAAAGGACTCGCGGCTGTGCCCTATGAGTTGCTCCCGGGTCTGGCCGAGCAGCGCGGCGAGCCGAAGGTTCACCAACGTGAATTTGCCCTCCCGGTCCAAGGTGTAGATGAGCGACTGGCTGCCGTCGATCACGTTCTGTATCAGTTCCTGGCTGGCCTTGAGCGCGTCCTCGGCCTGCTTGCGCGCGCTGATGTCGGTCAGTGTGACGCTCACCATCGCCACGCCATTGGTCGTTCGGCAACGAGACTCCAGCAGCACCGTGACCCGGCTCGAGTCAGCGCGCTTGAGGCCCAGTTCGCAGCTCAGCGTTGCGTCGGATTGCAAGCTGCGTTTGAAATGCAGGTACCAGCGGTCCGCGTCCTCCTGCGTTTTCAACCGCTGCGCAAGAGCGATGCCGTGCAAATTCTTCCGCTCCAGTCCCAGCAGTTCGGCTGCGGCAAGGTTACATTCCGTGATAAGGCCTGCGTGCGACACCGTGATGTAGCCCACGGGCGCAAATTCATAGAGGTCGAGATACCGGTCCCTTGCACTCTCCAGCGCGTGCTGCGTTCGCCGCAGTTCCTCGTTTTGCATCTCCAGTTCGATTTCGTGCACACGAAGTTCGTGCAACACGACCTCGGGCGTTCGCGACTCAAGCCTTGGCTGCGCCACCCCAGCGAGCTCAGCTTCGCCTCGCTTACGCAGTTCCGCGGCGTGGCGCTGTGCTTCCTTCTGGTCTGAATTCATGATCGAATTTTCCCTCCAGTCTGGTGAAATTACACCACGAATGGGAGCAGACCCATACCGGCGTTTGACCCCATTCCAGCGCGATCAGACCCGCAAGGCGCTCAAAGCCACTGCGTGTGTGCCTGCATGGGCATGGGCGAGTTCCAAGAGACCCCACCACCGAACAGCACGACGCCCAGGAAGAAGCTGAGCACCGAGATGAAGATGCTCGCAAAGAACGCGGTCCCAAAACTCGATACCGAAAACCCCCGTATCAGTTTGGAGACCAGCATCAGCATCAGCGCGTTGATGACCAGCAGGAACAGCCCCAGCGTGAGCAGGGTCAGCGGCAGCGTCAAGACGATCAGGATCGGGCGCACGATCGCATTCACGAAGCCCAGCACCAGGGCGGCCACGAGCAGCGACGTGGAGTCTGAAAAGCGCATGCCCTTGAAAACGAAACTGGCGACCCACAGCGAGGCCGAGGTCAGGCCCCAATAGACCAAGAATGTGGGAATGTGTTCGAACATGTTAACTTTCGCCTTTGCCACATCATAGCCACAGCCCCTGCGCCACCGTCCCATGCCCCTGCACCACAAACCCCGCCCATTGGCCTGGCTGAAGGATTTGCTGATCCGTCAGGGAGAGTTGCCCCCGGACGAACAGCGCGCCAAAGAACTGATCGCTGCGATTGATGCCGGCGGCATTCCACTCAATCCTGCCAGGGTCAACGACATTGCCCGAAGGCTGGGACTGGAGGTGGCGACGACCGCGCCCATCGAGCTCACCGTCGCCCGGATTCGGCAGGCATTGCAGCGCCACTGAGCAAGGCAGCGCACATCACCTGGCATGCACCCAGCCCACCTCACTGCGCTGCATGAGCCGCCGGGGGCAGCGGCGCACAGGCGCGGCGCAACTGCAGCTATAGTGCAGTGTCCCACCACCATCGACGGAGCATCCCTTGATCGCACTTCCACTCACTTCCCTCATCACGCTGCTGATCCTGCTGCTGATGTTCGCCACCGGCCTGAACGTGGGTCGCGCGCGCGGGCGTTACGGCATCAAGGCGCCGGCGGTCACGGGCCACGTGATGTTCGAGCGTGCCTACCGCATTCAGATGAATACGCTGGAAAACGCGGCCCTCCTGCTCCCCGCCTTGTGGCTGTATGCCGGCTTCATTGGCGACCGGGGCGCGGCGGCCATGGGGCTGGTCTGGATTGTGGCGCGCATCTGGTACGCCATCGCCTACCAGGGCGACCCCGCCAAGCGCAGCGGCGGCTTTGCGCTGTCTGTCCTGACGTTTGCCGGGCTTTGGCTGGGCGCCATTTGGGGCGTGGCCAGGGTGCTGACGCACTGAACCCAGGCATTACGCGTTGGCCCCGTTCCGATAAGGATTCAATCCGTGGATAGTCTGGACGCGCTGGGCACACTCGGACTGGAAATCCCCAGTCCGCCTTACATCGTCGGCGCCATTCTGTTCGGCATCATCGGCATGGCAGTGTTTCGGCGCGGAAGAACTGCCAGCAACGCGGCGCTCACCTGGACTGGCGTGGGCCTGATGCTCTACCCCTATGCGCTCTCACAAACCTGGACGCTGTGGGTGGTGGGAATCCTACTTTGCGGTTGGGCTTACGCCAAATGGAACTGAGCTGCCATGCGCCTGATCCAGTCCTTTCGCCTCAAGCTTTTCTCTCAGAAGTTTGATCTCGAAAGCATTGGGCAGTGGCGCGAGCACGTACTCTCCAATATCCTGTTTGCGATCACGGTGCTGGGCGCCATCGTCGCCGTTCCCAGCACGACACTCGCGCTGAACGAAGGCCGTTGGCCGATTGCCCTGGTTGACGTCGTCGCGGTTGGCTGGGTCGGTGTGCTTTGGCGCTGGAGGTCGCTTTCCTATCGCATCCGCGCCTGGAATGTGTGTGCCCTGATCTACCTGCTGGGCGTGTCGCTGTTGCTCGGCGTGGGCATGGTGAGCCAGGTCTACCTCATGGCCTTTCCCGTGATGACGGCACTGTTGCTGGGGCTCAGACCGTCGATGCAGGCGCTGGCGCTGAATGCCATCACGCTGCTTGCGGTGGGGTACGGGGCCGACGCCGACCTTCAAGTGGCCGGATTGGAATCTCAGCCCTTCGTCAAGTGGATCGTCATCACGCTCAACTTCACCTTCATCAACGCCCTGCTGACGCTGTCGGTGGCAGTGCTGCTGCACGGTCTGGAAAAAACCTTGCTCAAAAAGCGCGAGAGTGAGGAGCTGTATCGCACCACTTTTGAAAATGCACCTGTGGGCGTGGCCCTGCTCGACCTGCAAGGACATTGGCTGCAGGCCAACCGCAGCCTGTGTGCGATCACGGGCTACAGCCGGGATGAAATGCGCGGCCTGACCTATCAGCAGCTGACGCACCCGGACGACCTGGCGGTGGAGATGAACACGACCAGCGAACTGATCTCGGGAAGAATCGAAAGCCGGGAGCGAGAGAAGCGCTATGTGCGCAAGGATGGCAGCTCCGTCTGGGTCCACTTGCACTCTTCCCTGGTGCGTGATGCCTCGGGCGAACCGCAGTATTTTGTGGCCGTTACCGCCGACATCACGGCCAGCAAGAAGGCCGCCGAAACCATCAACGTTCTGGCCTACTACGATCCCCTCACCGCGTTACCCAATCGGAGTCTGCTGCTGGATCGCTTGAAGCAGAACATGGCGGTGAGCGCGCGCGACGGCAACTATGGCGCGCTGCTGTTCATTGACCTGGACAACTTCAAGACGCTGAACGACACCCTGGGCCACAGTGTGGGCGACCTGCTGCTGCAACAAGTGGCGCAACGCCTGCACGGTTGCATTCGCGAGGGCGACAGCGTGGCCCGTTTCGGAGGTGATGAATTCATCGCCCTGCTGGCCGGCCTGGGCGCGGTGGAGGCCGACGCCGCCGCCATTGCCGAAGGAGTGGCCAACAAGATCATTGCCACGCTCAACCAGGTCTATCTGCTTGACGCGGTGTCGCACCACAGCACGCCCAGCATGGGTGTGACCCTGTTCAAAGGGCAGCAGGTGGCGGTGGAAGAATTGATGAAGCAGGTCGATCTGGCCATGTACCGGGCCAAGAGCGCGGGGCGCAATCTGATCCGCTTTTTTGACCCGACCATGCAAGCGGCCGTGACCGAGCGCGCAGCGTTGGAGATTGACCTGCGCCAGGCCATCAAGGAAAGCCAGTTCGAGCTCTACTACCAGCCCCAGATAGTTGGCGACGGCCGTGTCACAGGCGCGGAGGCGCTGCTGCGCTGGCACCATCCGCGGCGCGGCATGGTGCCACCGGCGGAATTCATACCCACGGCCGAAGAGGCCGGTTTGATTCTTCCCATGGGCCACTGGGTACTGCAATCGGCCTGCACGCAACTTTTCCTTTGGGCCCGTCAACCTGGAATGGAAAACCTCACGGTCGCGGTCAACGTGAGCGCGCGCCAGTTCCGCCAAGCCGACTTTGTTGAACAGGTGCTGGCGGTGCTCAAGGCTACGGGCGCCGATCCGCATCGACTGAAACTGGAGCTGACCGAAAGTTTGTTGATAAGCCACGTGGACAACGTGATCGACAAGATGTTTGCCCTGAAGGCCAAGGGCGTGGGTTTTTCGCTGGACGATTTTGGCACCGGCTTTTCCTCACTGTCCTACCTCAAGCGCCTGCCGCTGGACCAGCTGAAAATCGATCAGTCCTTTGTGCGCGACGTGCTCACCGACCCCAACGATGCAGCCATCGCCAAGACCATCATCGCCCTGGGCCAAAGCCTGGGACTGGGCGTGATCGCCGAGGGCGTTGAAATTGCCGAGCAGCGCGACTTCCTGCGCGACGCTGGCTGCCACGCGTATCAGGGCTATTTCTTCAGTCGGCCCTTGCCCGTCGCCGACTTTGAGGCTTTCAGCCGCCGCGCTGGCGCGAGTTCGGTCTAGTCATTGTGCCGACGTAGGCTGATTGCTGGCTCACAAAGCCATCGAACGCATTCAGCAGTGGCTGAAAGTTCCCAGGGCTGCCCTCCAACTGCGACAGGGCAGCACAGGTCGCCTCCAGCGTGGACAGTTGCTGCGCGCGCTGCGCCTTACGGATCAGGTAGCGCGAGCCTGGCAACTCAGACAAGGCGAGGCGCGGCAAGGACTGCAGCAGCGGGTTCAGATACAGCATCTTGCGGCTCTCACGCCAGGTTCCGTCCAGCACAATCAGGCGCACTTCCGACGGCGCTAGCGTCTGCCCGGCGCGCCACGGCTCGCTGCACAGCAGCCCCAGCGCCGGCCCTTGCGGCGTATCCGGATAGAGCAGCAACGCCTGCCTGACTTCGCTGGCGCTCGCACCCTCGGGCCAGGGCGATAGCACAAGGGCCTGTAATTGCGCTGGCGCAAATTGTTCGCCCACCACGAGTCGACTGCGCGGCAAACTCAGGTGCAACAAGCGCGCCGTGCCCTTGGCCCGCGCCACCTCGCGCGGATGCTGCAGGATCAGCGCCTCTACCTCGTGTAATGTGCGTGTGATCCAGCGGCAGATGCATGTGCTTTGCGGGCGCAGACAAGTCGCGCATTGCGCGCGTCTGGCGAGGGGGGCGATGCTCATGGCCCATTCTATTGAGAGTTCCAGAATACGTGACCGCCACTTCTGTCATTGCGACTGCCGCGTCGCGGCGCTCCTCGCTGTGACGGCCAGCGTCGCAATCCACATTTTTTCATGGAGCGCCAAGAGGGATCGCCACGGCCTACGGCCTCGCGATGACGATGGTGTGTGTGCCGCACGTGGGCGGTTCATGGAGAGGACTTTGCCTTTAGCCGCGACGCGCTCTGACGACGGAATCTTTGCCATTCCGATGTCTTGAATTCTGGAAAGATCCATCGGCAGACGCGGTTTGCAGGCTGCGCCCACCCCGATTGCGACATGAAGCACAATCTCACCATGGAACGACTTCGCATCGACAAATGGCTTTGGGCTGCACGCTTTTACAAGACGCGCAGCCTGGCCAGCGACGAGCTCGACCGTGGCCGCGTGCAGGTCAACGGCTTGGTGGTGAAGCCGGCGCGCGAACTGCGCTTGGGCGACACGGTGCAGGTACGCATTGGCGTGGTGACGCGCAGCGTGGTCGTCAAGGCGATCAGCGACAAGCGCGGCGGCGCCCCGGTGGCCGCGCTGATGTTCGAGGAAACGCCGGATTCCGTGGCGCAGCGCGCAGCGGCAGCAGAGCAGCGCCGACTCGCGCCCGAACCCGCACTCAGCTTAAGCCAGGGCCGCCCCACCAAACGCGAGCGCCGCGACTCCGATCTGGCGCACGCGCAGCAGGCGTCCGACTGGGGTGAGCGGACAACGCTGGACTGGTAAGCCGGGCTGGACGAGGACTTCTTGGCAGCGTTGCTGCGACCGGTGCTACCATTACCTGAAACCAGTTTCAGTTTGGGTTCAACGCACCCCGTCCTTCTCATGAACGCCAAGAAAGCTTTGCGCACCAGCCCTGTCGCCGCGTCTGCGGCGCGCAGCACCATCGCCGATGTGGCGCGGGAAGCAGGCGTCTCCAAGGCCACGGTGTCGCGCTTCCTGAACCACCGCGAACGCCTGCTCACGCCCGACATCGCGACCCGTGTGGAAGTGGCGATCGCGGCCCTGGACTACAGCCCCAGCCCGATGGCGCAGGCGCTCAAGCGCGGGCGCTCGCGCCTCATCGGCCTGGTCGTGGCGGACGTCACCAATCCCTTTTCCGTGGCCGTGCTGCGTGGCGCGGAGAAGGCCTGCCAGGACGCCGGCTACCTGCTGATGCTGTTCAATCTGGGCAACGACAGCCGGCGCGAGACTGAAGCCATCGCGGCGCTCACGGCCTATCAAGTGGAGGGCTTCATCCTGAACACGCTGGGTCGGGACGCCAGCGCCGCCACCCACGCCGCACGCCACGGCAAGCCGGTGGTGCTGGTGGACCGGCGCCACCAGGGCATGCAGGCGGACTTCGTGTCGCTGGACAATGCCGGTGCGGTGCAGCTGGGCGCGCAGCATCTGGTTGACGCCGGCTACCGTGAGCTGCTGTTCGTGTCCGAACCGGTGCGGGACGTGAGCTCGCGCGAGGACCGCGAAGCCGCCTTTCGCCGCTTCATCAGCGACTCTGCCGCGGAAGTTCCCGGACTTCAGGGCCGGACCTATGAGAGCGACGTGGACGATGCCCGAGGTCTGGACCAGGCGCTGCACAGCCTGCGTCAGCGCGCCGGCAAACGCCTCCCCGCCATCGTCTCCAGCAACGCCGTGGTGACGCTACGCGTGGCGGCGGCGATGGCGCGCCTGGGTTGGCACTTCGGCGCGGATGTGGGTCTCGTGGGCTTTGACGACACCGAATGGGCGCCCTACGTGGGACCGGGCCTGAGCACGATCGCGCAGCCCACCGACGAATTGGGTCGAATTGCTGCGGGCTGCCTGCTGGAGCGGCTCAGGGGCCTGGATCTGCCACCGCGCCAAATCCTGCTGTCGGGCCAGTTGCTGGCACGGGGCTCATCCATCCCCGGCTGATTTTCAGCTTCACTTTCACGGGAAGAATACTGTCTAGGGTTTTCCATAGGCCACGCCGATTGACCGGGATTCTATAATTTATGAAACCGGTTTCAGATGTATTTCAAAATACCGGATCCAACCCGTCACTCATGAACTACAGCTTTCAATTCGCCGATGTCTTTGCCGCCTGGCCGCTGTTGCTGCGTGGCACGTGGAGCACGGTCGAACTCTCGGTGTCGGCGATGCTGCTGGGCCTGACGCTGGCCATCCTGTGCGCTTGGGGCAAGACCGCCGGCCCTGGACCGCTGCGCTGGCTCATCAATGTCTACATCGAGCTCATCCGCAACACACCCTTCCTGGTGCAGCTGTTCTTTTTCTTTTTCGCCCTGCCCGTCATTGGGCTGCGCTGGTCGGCCCACACCGCGGCGCTGAGCGCGATGGTGGTGAACCTGGGCGCCTACGCCACCGAGATCATCCGCGCTGGCATCGAGTCCATTCCCAAGGGACAGATCGAAGCGGGCATGGCGCTGAGCCTGAAGCGCCATGAGATCTTTCGCTTCGTGATTCTCAAGCCCGCGCTGCGCGCCATCTATCCGGCGCTCACCAGCCAGTTCATCCTGCTCATGCTCAGCTCCAGCGTGGTGTCGGCGATCTCCGCCGACGATCTGACCTCGGTCGCGGCGAATCTGCAGTCCCAGACCTTTCGCAGCTTCGAGATTTACATCGTCGTGGCCATCATCTATCTGGCGCTGGCGCTGCTGTTTTCGGCCCTGTTTCGCGCCATCTACCGGCGCACGCTCAACTACCCGGCGGTGCGCTGATGCGCAGCTTTGGCGGCTCCGAGTTTCTCTTCATCCTGCAGGCCGCGCAGTGGACCGTGGGCCTGTCGCTGATCGCCTTTGTCGGGGGCGCCACCGGCGGCCTGATCGTGGCCCTGAGCCGCACCTGCGACAGCCCGCTTGCACGCCTGCTGGCGGGCGGCTTCATCCAGATCTTCCAGGGCACGCCGCTGCTGCTGCAGCTGTTTCTGGTGTTCTTCGGCGCCCCCGTGCTGGGCTTTGACATCAACCCCTGGCTGGCTGCGGGCGTGGCGCTGATCCTCAACAGCAGTGCCTTCCTGGGCGAGATCTGGCGCGGCTGCATTCAGGCCATCCCCGGGGGGCAGCAGGAGGCCGCGCAGGCGCTGAGCCTGAACTACTTCGCGCGCATGCGCTACGTGATCCTGCCGCAGGCGGCCAAGATCGCGCTGGCGCCCACGGTGGGCTACATGGTACAGATCATCAAGGGCACCTCGCTGGCCGCCATCATCGGCTTCACCGAGGTCACGCGCGCCGGCCAGATCATCAACAACGCCACCTTCCAGCCGCTGATCGTGTTCAGCGCCGTCGCCGCCATTTACTTTGTGCTGTGCTGGCCGCTGTCGCTGCTCGCCGCCGCCATGGAGCGGCGCCAAGTCCGGGCGCAGGCACGCTGAGCCCCTTCGTTCACCCCGTCACTTTCCACCACCCCCAAGGAGCATTACCATGATCAAACCTCTGCAACGTCGCGTCTTCGGCACTGCCGCCCTGGCCCTGGCCGCCACCCTCTGTGCCTGGGCCCCCGCGACCAGCGCTCAGACCGTGGCCGAGATCAAGAAAAAGGGCGAGCTCACGGTCGGCATGCTGGTGGACTTTCCACCCTACGGCACCACCAATTCAAGCAACCAACCCGACGGCTATGACGCCGACGTGGCGCGCCTGCTGGCCAAGGACCTGGGTGTGAAGCTCAACCTCGTGCCCGTGACCGGACCGAACCGTATCCCCTTCCTGCTGACCAACAAGGTCGACCTGCTGGTGGCGTCGCTCGCGATCACGCCCGAGCGCGCCAAGCAGGTGCAGTTCTCCAAGCCCTACGCCGCGGCCAGCATCGTGCTGTACGGCGACAAGAAGGCCAACATCAAGACCGCGGCTGACCTCAAGGGCAAGCGCGTGGGTGTGGCGCGCGCCAGCACCCAGGACGTGGCGCTGACCGCCGTGGCACCCGAGGGCACAGAGATCCGTCGCTTCGACGACGACGCGTCCGGCATGCAGGCGCTGCTCTCGGGTCAGGTCGACGCCATCGGTTGCTCCACCACAGTGGCTGCACAAATCGACAAGCGCGCACCGGCCAATGCGTTTGAATCCAAGTTCCTGCTGCGCCAGCAGGTCATGGCCGTGGCCATGCGCCCGGGTCAGGCCGAACTGCTCAAGACAGTGGACGACTTTGTGGCCCACAACACTGCCAACGGCGAGCTCAACAAGCTGTACCGCAAGTGGCTGGAAACCGACCTGCCAAAAATGCAATAAGCGCCGGCGCCAAAGAGAGGGCGCTCGATTCTCGTCAATGCGAGCGGAGCGAAGCAATCCATGGTGGAGAACTGCAAGGGTCATGGATTGCCGCGTCGCTCGCGCTCCTCGCAATGACGCGGTCTTTACCAACGCAAAGATAATTTCATGACAGACGCAATACCCTCGCCCGCGCCCGGCGCCGAGCCCATCATCCGCATGGAAGCGGTGAACAAATGGTTCGGCCAGTTCCAGGTGCTGAGCGACATCGACTTGAGCGTGCGCGCCGGCGAACGCATCGTGGTGTGCGGGCCCTCGGGCTCGGGCAAGTCCACCTTGATCCGCTGCATCAACCGGCTCGAGACCGTGCAGAAAGGCCGCATCGTGGTCGACGGCATCGCCCTCACCGATGGCGGGCGCAACGTGGACTCGGTGCGCCAGGAAGTGGGCATGGTGTTTCAGCAGTTCAACCTGTTTCCGCACCTGACGGTGCTGCAAAACTGCATCCTGGCGCCGATGCGCTCTCGGGGCTTAAGCCAGCAGGAAGCTGAAACCATCGCCATGAAATACCTGACGCGGGTGCGTATTCCCGAGCAGGCGCACAAGTACCCGGCACAACTCTCGGGAGGCCAGCAGCAGCGCGTGGCGATCGCGCGTGCTCTGTGCATGACGCCCAAGATCATGCTGTTCGACGAGCCCACGTCGGCGCTCGACCCCGAGATGGTCAAGGAAGTGTTGGACACCATGATCGGTCTGGCCGAGGACGGCATGACCATGTTGTGCGTGACGCATGAAATGGGCTTTGCGCGCAGCGTGGCCGATCGCGTGATCTTCATGGCCGAAGGCCGCATCGTCGAGCAAGCCGCCCCTCAGCAATTCTTCAGCCACCCGCAGCATGAGGTCACGCGCAACTTCCTGGGCCAGATCCTGAACTCGCAGCATGCGCACTGAAGCTCACGGCGTCACGCCGGTGCTGATTTCGCTCTCGGCCTTTGGCGCGAGCGAGGTGCGCCGTCACGGACAGCTCTGGTTCTCCGAGCTCAGCCTGGCTGCCGGTGCCGACGGCGTGGAAGTGCGCAGCGAGCTGCTCACCGACCCCGAGCGTGAATTGCCCGCGATCGCCAGCGCGCTGCGGGCCGCCAGCAAAAGAGCGGTCTACTCCAGTGCCGAAGGCCTCTGGCGCGCTGACGGCGAACTCGACTTGCCCGCGCTGGAGCGCGCACTGGCAGCCACGCAGGCCCTGGGCAGCACTCGCCTGAAGATGTCTATCGGCGGCTTTCAACGCACATCGCACGTCAGCCTGTCCACGTTGCAGCAGCGCCTGAGCGCGAGCACGATCGAACTGCTGATCGAGAACGACCAGACGCCCCAGGCCGGTTCTCTGGGTGCGCTGCAGGACTTCTTTCAAGCGGCGGATGCACAGCGGCTGACGCTGGGCATGACATTCGACATCGGCAACTGGCACTGGACCGGCGAGTGCCCCTTGCAGGCCGCCGCGACGCTGGCCAAGCGCGTGCGCTACGTGCACTGCAAGGGCGTGCAACGCCTGGCCAAGGGCTGGGTCGCGGTTGCGCTGGCCGACTCCAGCGCCCCCTGGCGCGCGGTGCTGCGTGCCTTGCCAAACGATGTGCCCTGGGCCATTGAATACCCGTTGCAGGGCGACGATCTGCTGGCCGTGACGCGCTGCGAGATCGCGCAGTTGCGCCAGGTTGCCGCGAGCATGGCGCAGGACTCGCGCGGCTCTCTGATGAGGTTGTCGTGATGCCAAATAGCAGGTTCCGTCATTGCGAACACAGCGAAGCAATCCATGCCTGTTGGTTAGCGAGCATGGATTGCCACCTCGCTTCGCTCCTAGCAATGACGATGTTGAAGCACCGATCAATGTCATGAGTTTCACAACAATCAGCAAACCATGCACTGCCATGACGCAGGCGCTCGACGTCGTCACCTTTGGCGAAGCCATGATGCTGCTGGTGGCGGACCGTCCTGGTCCGCTGGAGCAGGCGCAGAGTTTCCTCAAGCGCAGCGCCGGCGCCGAGACCAACGTCGCCATCGGCCTGGCGCGGCTCGGGCTCAAGGTGGGATGGGCCAGCCGCCTGGGAACGGATTCGATGGGGCGCTACCTGTTGGCAGCCATGAAGAGCGAGGGCATCGACTGCTCGCACGTCGTGTGCGACGCCGCGCAGAGCACCGGCTTTCAGTTCAAGGGCCAGGTGAGCGACGGCAGCGACCCGCCAGTGGAATACCACCGCAAAGGCTCGGCCGCGAGCCAGATGGGCGTGGCCGACATCGACCAAGCCTGGTTGCTCAGTGCGCGCCACCTGCACGCTACCGGTGTGTTCCCCGCGATCTCGGCCAGCACCCTGAGCGCCGCGAAAAAAACCATGGACCTGATGCGCGCCGCCGGGCGCTGCGTGTCCTTCGACCCGAACTTGCGGCCCAGTCTCTGGGCCTCGGCGGACACCATGCGCGCCGCCATCAACGATCTGGCCACGCGCGCCGACTGGGTGCTGCCGGGTCTGGAAGAGGGCCGCTTTCTGACCGGCGAAGCCACGCCCGAAGCCATCGCTCGCTGGTACCGTGAGCGCGGCGCGCAACTGGTCGTGGTCAAGCTTGGCAGCGAAGGTGCCTACTTCGACGGCGTCGCCGGCAGCGGCCATGTGCCGGGCTTTGCGGTGGCCAAGGTGGTGGACACCGTGGGCGCGGGAGACGGTTTTGCTGTGGGTGTGATCAGCGCCCTGCTGGAGGGGTTGGGCCTGCCCGAGGCCGTGCGGCGCGGCGCCTGGATCGGCGCCCGCGCAGTCCAGGTTCTGGGCGACAGCGAGGGCCTGCCGACCCGAGCCGAACTGAATCAGGCAGGGTTTTGACATGAACTCGTCCACCACTGCACCACCACGCCAGCAGGTGCTGGTGTTCCGCGAACTGCCGCCCGACCAACTCGCGCGCCTGCAGGCCGTGCACGACGTGACGGTAGCGAATCCGCGCGTACCGGAACAGGCCGCTGCCTTCCTTTCCGCTCTCGCCACAACGCAAGGGATGATCGGCTCCAGCTATCCCGTTGATGCCGCCCTGCTGGAACGCGCACCCCAACTCAAGGTCATCTCCAGCGTGTCGGTGGGCGTGGACAACTACGACCTGCAAGCGCTCGGCGACCGCGGCATCCTGTTGTGCCACACCCCCGGCGTACTCACCGAGACCACGGCCGACACGATCTTCGCCCTCGTCATGGCCAGCAGCCGACGCCTGGTCGAGCTCGCGACCCTGGTGCGCGCAGGGCGCTGGACGCGCAACATCGGCGAAGAACTTTTCGGCTGGGACGTGCACGGTAAAACGCTGGGCATCCTGGGTTTTGGGCGCATCGGGCAGGCTCTGGCGCGCCGCGCTGCGCTCGGTTTTGGCATGCCGGTGCTTTACCACAGCCGCCGTCCCGTCGAGGTCCCCGAGCTGGCCGGAAAAGCCACACACACGGCGCTGGACGAGCTGCTGCAACGTGCTGACATCGTGGCCGTAGTGCTGCCACTCACAGACGAGACCCGCGGCCTGATGGGGGTGCGCGAATTTGCACTCATGAAACCGGGGGCGATCTTCGTCAACGGCGCGCGCGGTGCCATCGTGCAGGAGGACGCGCTGCTGCACGCTCTGGACTGCGGCACGCTGCGCGCTGCCGGCCTGGACGTGTTTGCCACGGAGCCGCTGCCACCGGATTCACCGCTGCGAGCCCACCCCAAGGTGACGGCGCTGCCACACATCGGATCGGCTACGTTCGAGACGCGGCACGCGATGGCGGAACTGGCCACCAGCAATCTGCTGCAAGCCCTGGCCGGCGAACGCCCGACAGCGGCTTTTGCACCCTCCTGCGCTCGCTGACCCCCGGTTAACATTGACCGAAAAACCAAGGACACTTCCATGACACCGACGCGCGCACTGACCCATTTTTGGGTCAACCTGTTCCTACTCTGCTGTGCTGCCGCGGCCCTGGCCGCCCAACCCGCTACCCCCCAGGAGGGCGACTGGGTGGTCAGAGATTTCAAGTTCCACACCGGTGAAACGCTGCCCGAATTGCGGCTGCACTACACCACGTTGGGCGACCCGAAAAACGAGGCCGTCGTCATCCTGCACGGCACCACGGGTTCGGGCACGGGCATGCTGGGCGCAGCCTTTGGCGGCGAACTGTTCGGCCCCGGCCAGCCGCTGGACGCGAGCCGTTACTACATCGTGTTGCCGGACGCCATCGGCACCGGCAAATCGAGCAAGCCCTCCGACGGTCTGCGCACCCAGTTTCCGCGCTACGACTACGACGACATGGTGCAGGCGCAGTACCGGCTTGTCACCGAGCATCTCAATATCAAGCATCTGCGGCTGGTGTTGGGCAACTCCATGGGGGGCATGCAGACCTGGCTTTGGGCGCAAAAATACCCGCAAGCCATGGACATCGCCGTGCCCATGGCCTCGTTGCCCACGGCCATGTCGGGACGCAACTGGATGCTGCGACGCATGCTCACGGAATCGATCCGCCACGACCCCGAATGGATGGGCGGAAACTACACCAAGCAACCGCGCAGCCTGCAGTTCGCGTCGGTTTTTTATGGCACCGCCACCATCGGCGGAAACCAGGGTTTGTTCAAACTGGCGCCTACGCGCGAACAGGCCGATGCCCTGCTAAATCAACGCCTGAACGGGCCTTTCGCCGGCGATGCCAACGACCACCTTTACCAGTGGGAATCCTCGGGCGATTACAACCCCGGGGCCGGCTTGGAGCGGATCAAGGCCACACTTCTCGCAATCAACTCCAGCGACGATGAACGCAATCCACCTGAACTCGGCGTGCTGGAGCGCGAAATCAAGCGCGTGAAAAACGGACGCATTCTGTTGATTCCCGGCAGCCCCGACACCTTCGGGCATGGCACGACCGGCAACGCCAAATTCTGGAAAAAGGATCTGGCTGAGCTGTTGCAGTCTGCACCGCACCTGACCCCTTGAACTGCGCTGTCGATCAGTCATTGCACTCCAACTTACGGCCCCACTCATCCACAGGAAATCTTCCATGAATTCGAACCCCAAAGTCGCCGTCGTCACCGGTGCCGGTACCGGCATCGGGCGCGCTGCGGCGCTGGCCCTGTTGGGCGCAGGTTACAGCGTGGCCCTGGCCGGGCGCCGCGTCGCGCCACTGGAAGCCGTGGCCGCCGAAGCCGCCGCAGCTGACCGGACTCTGGTCGTGCCCACCGACGTCTCGGATGCAGTCTCGGTGCAGGCCCTTTTTGACGCCACGGTGGCGCGCTTCGGTCGCGTGGACCTGCTGTTCAACAACGCTGGCGTGAGCGCACCCGGCGTGCTGCTGGAAGACCTGGCGCTGGAGCAGTGGAAACAGGTGGTGGACATCAACCTCACCGGCATGTTCTTGTGCACGCAGCAGGCATTTCGCGTGATGAAGGCGCAAAGCCCGCGGGGGGGGCGCATCATCAACAATGGCTCCATTTCGGCCCATGCACCCCGGCCCAATTCCGTCGCCTACACCGCGACCAAGCATGCGGTGCAGGGACTCACCAAAGTGGCGTCACTGGACGGGCGCAAATACGATATCGCCGTGGGCCAGATCGACGTCGGCAACGCCGCCACCGAAATGGCGCAGCGCATGGCGCGCGGCGTGCCCCAGGCCAACGGCGAGATCGCCAACGAACCGCTGATGGACGTGGCGATCGTGGGCCAATCCGTGCTTTACATGGCCAGCCTGCCGCTGGAGGCGAACGTGTTGTTCCACACCGTCATGGCCACCAAGATGCCGTTCGTGGGGCGCGGTTGACGATCACGGCCATCGATCGATTGCTCAGGCGCTTCAATCGGTAGCGGACATGTACAACCCACCTTCGAGCACTGGAGTGAAATCGACCCGCGATGTGTGGTGCCGCAACCCAGGAATTTTTGCGTAGTTCTCGTGAGCGGTCGTTCCCACTGCTGGTCAAATTCAGGCCTTCGCAGGTCCCAAGGGCTCCCGGGCAGTCGCTCAGGGTGTCCGCCATATGAGCGCGTTGATCCCGGTTTGTAGACACGCTATCCACACATCTCCCAAGTTTGAGACAGGTGCAATCCGGGCAGATTCATTCTGATTGATAAGTCC
>CAIVXG010000139.1 GCA_903909815.1 uncultured beta proteobacterium
CACCGGAAAGACGCAAAAATTCTCCGGTTTTCTGAATTTATTTTTTCAGGCACCCCTCAGCACCGCCAAGTCCAAAGCCGGCAGCTCAACCAATCTACGCTATTTGCGCGGCACAAAATCCGCCACGTGCCCTGTCTCGTCCAGTTGAACCTGGCAGGCCAGCGACATGCGCTCACGCAGGCGCAGGCGCGCGCGTTGCAGACGCGACTTGACTGCACTCAGTCCCAAGCCTTTGGCGCGGGCAAATTCCCCCTGCTGCATGCCCTGCAGGTCACACAGCGTTAGGGCGTCGCGGTCTTCGTCGCTCAATTCGGACAGCACGCGAGGCAGGCAGGCGGTGAGCGTGTCCACGGTGTCGGTCTCCAGCACGAGCGCGGGAAAATCGTCTGGCAAGTCGACGGTGTTGCGTGCCACGCGCAGTTGATCGGCGAGTGTATTGCGCGCCACCTCAAACAGCCAGGCACGCGCGTTATGGACTGAACAGAACCGCTCGCCCTGGCGCAGAGCCTTGAGGAACACGTCCTGTAGCAGGTCATCCGCCTCGGCAGGATTACCCAGCCGATGACGCAGCCAGCCTCGCAACTCGGGCTCGTGCATGGTCCAGGCAGTCGTCAGACAGTTCGTCGTGGCCTCAGTCGACATCCCATTTCCTTTGACACTGATTGCAGGGCGTTTCATTTTCCCCCCTGTCGTGACTGCGGCGGTGACTTATCCCTCCGGCGCACCGGTTTCCCGGTTCCATGGCAGCGTCAGGACTGCCTCCAAGCCTTGATCCTCGTGATTGCGCAGGCTAAGCTCCCCACCGTGCGCCTGTGCAATGCTGCGGGCGATGCTCAGTCCCAGTCCGGTTCCGCCCGTCTCTCGGTTGCGTGAGCCTTCGAGTCGGTAAAACGGTTCGAACACCTTTTCGAGATCGCCCACCGCTATGCTGGGACCGTCGTCGCCCGGAAGCATCAGGTCGAGCACGATCAGGTCCATCTTTCCCGCGTCAAGTGCCTGCCACATCGCTCGACCTTCGGCGACGGCCGTTGCGCGCAATCCATTCTTCACCAAGTATTGGCTCAACAGGCTGCGGATTTCGGCGTCGTCATCAACGATCAGGATGTGGTCGGGTGCGTCCATGGAGGAATTTTCAGAGGGTTCCTGGTGGACGGCCCAAGAGAAATGTATCGCAGTGTGTCAGCCCGCGCTTTGCTTGCAGAGCGATACCAAAAAGGCTCGCCGTGACATGCAGCGCTTACATGCTGGCGCTCCAATATAGCCGTTACGAAGGATCATCCGGCAAAGACAGAGGATGTCCTTCGGGCAAATTCCTTAACCTTTTTGGAGATGCATCATGAAGAAATCACACACAGCCATCGCTGGCGTTATCGCCGGTGTGGCGCTTTCCGTTGCCGCGGCAAGCTACGCGCAGCCGTACGGCGGCATGGGACAGGGCTTTGGGCCGGGAATGGGAATGGGCATGGGCATGGGCATGGGACCGGGTCGTGGTCCGATGGCCGGGGTGGATCCTTCGGTGCGGGCCGAGTCGCGCCTGAGCGACTTGAAGACCCAACTGAAGATCACCGCGGCGCAGGAAGCGGCATGGCAGACCTATGCCGGCCAAGCGAAGCAGCAGTCTGCGGGGATGCAGGCGATGCGCGCCCAGATGACGCAGGGTGCAGCAACTGCGCCAGAGCGCATGGCGCAACGGACGGCAGCGATGCAGCAGCGCAGTTCGGCCATGGTGCCGATGGACAGCGCGTTCAACGCGCTCTACGCCATGCTGACGCCGGAGCAAAAAACCATCGCAGATCAGAATTTCGGGATGATGGGCCAGCGCGGCATGCACTTCGGTCGCCGCGCCGGTTGACCTGCAGATTGCGCCGCGCGGGCCACAATGGGTCGGCGCGGCGCAGGCAATATGCCATGTTCTGCGATTTCGACGACCCTGGCCCCACTTGCCCAAGCAGGGTTGTTTCCGCGAGGCTCAGCGGCCTGCACTTTTCGCGTCTTCGGCCATCTTACGTTTGAAGAATAAGACGAACCAGACCGCCATGCCAATCATGAATGCGATCCCAACAGCGCTCATCAGGCCGTAGTCGGTAGTGAAAAGATCTACAAGTAACTTCATGGCATTGCTCCCAATAAAATATAAAGCAGTCCGGCCTGCCAACATCCGCCAATTGGCAAATATCGCGCCTAGCCCTATTGGCCACTGTGACGTGCATCAACCTCGTCCAAGACATTACAATTTGACGTCGGTCGCAAGTCCATGTGGCTGACTAGCGACCGGTTGCACCAAAGCTGTCAGGCATCTGCACCGCCAGCACCTCACCGCGAGCGGTGACGACACCGTCCACCTGCACGGTGGTTTCGACGATCACCTTGCGGCCCTTGATCTCCTTGACCCGACCACGAATCTCGATGGCGCTCGAGATAGGAGTGGGCTTGAGAAAGTCCACCCGCAGCGAACCCGTGACGAAGCGAAAGGGTGGTAGCGTGTCCATTTCACGCCCCTCCATTCGATACATTGCGGCCGCGGCAGTACCGGTGCTATGGCAATCGATCAGTGACGTGATCAGTCCGCCATAGGCGAAGCCCGGTACCGACGTGTGATAGGACTCAGGCGTGAATCGCGTGACGGTCTCCTCACCATCCCAGTAGGTTCTGATCTGGTGGCCGTGCGCATTGAGAGTTCCGCAACCGTAGCAATGCGCCACGTTTTCCGGGTAATAGTCTTGAAAAGCTTTCATCAGTGAACTCCTGAGGTGGATGTAGCTATTGGTGAACAGCGTTTGGGCACAGCCAGCCTGGGGTGTGCGCAGAGCGCACTAAGTGCATTGGGCAACATAACGGGTCAGGTGCGCTGGTCCTTGGTGACCACTGCCTTCGAGTAGCTGTGCCTGACCCTCCCAAACGAAAATCTCTCGCATAACGGTGCGGGATGTTTGACTCAGGTCCGAGCGAATCATGTCGGCTGTGTAGAGCATGTCTTCAGCTTTCGGGCCTCCGCTGTCCATGCCAAGTTGCAAAGGATGAAAAGCTTCAAGGATGAACCACCCGCCGGGTCGCAAGCCCTGTACCAGGCGGCGATGCACGCTCATCCGCAAAACGGGAGGGAGGTGCACATAGGTCAATACGAGCGCGTCGAAACTGGCCGCTGCAGGTGCCCAGTCGGCCAAATCGGCTTCAATCGTTTCAATTGTGACGCCGCGCTCCCGCGCCAGCCTCTGGGCCTTTTCCAGTCCGACACGCGAAATGTCGACCGAGGTGACCTGGTGCCCCTTCTCGGCCAACCAAACACTGTTTCGTCCTTCGCCGTCACCGGGTAACAGTACGCGGCATTTTGGGTGCAGACGCACCGCTTGATTGCGCAAGAAGCTGTTGGCCTGCTTGCCGTACTTGAAATCCGGAGAAGAAAACTGTTGATCCCAGAAGTTCATTTCTGATGACGCTTAGTCAAAGCTTGGCAGACTTGGTTTCACCACCGGCTTGCCTGCTGACACCCAGGCATCAAAGCCACCGGCAATGGACTTGACCTGCAGATACCCCATGTCGTGAAGGGCGCAAGCCGCCAGCGCAGCACGTCCGCTGGTCTTGCAGTACAGAACAATCTTCAGGTCCCGCGCACTGAGCTCTGGGCTGCTGCTTAGCTTGAATTCCAGCATGCCGCGCGAAGCATGGATGGCGCCCGGCAGATGACCGGCAGCGTACTCTTCGGCTTCGCGCACATCAAGCAAGACGTCGGCATCCTGGATGGCTTCATCCACTGCGTTCAGGGCGATTTCCTGAATGCGTGTCTTCGCAAGAGTAACAAGATCGTGTGCAGTTTTCATGAAATCCTTTGATGAGTTAAGAAGTTATCGATGTCTTGAACAGGGTACGGGTTTGACTCAGGCCTATCATGCCAAAGGCAGCTCTCAAGTCCAGAAGCGCAACCCCATCGCGGCCAACAGTCCTGCCAGACAAGCCCATCCGGAAAAAACTATCCGCCAGGCGAGCGCCACCGGAACGAATCCGACGCCGCGTACCAGACCGGCACTCATGGACCAGAAAATTGCCATGGCAAAAGCATGGTCAGGTGTCCCGTCAGCGCTCGCAAACACAAGCGGGTAGATCGTTCCGCCCAGCATGATGAACAGCGCAGCAGCCAGGCTGGGCAGATGCACCGCGGTTGGGTTTTGGGTGGCTGGGACAGAGCCATCGGCGTTGGATGACATGGCGCGCGTCACCTTGGATCGTCACCCTTGCTCGCTTGTGCGCGAGCGTCTTCGTTTTCGCCCCACATGGCGTTCAAAATTGCCAGAAGAACTGCAAATCCCACCCCAAGAACCCAGGCGAAGTACCACATGTTCTTATCCTTTGATTTGTTGTTCTGCCACAGGGGACCGCCTCTCGGTCCAGCGGCCGGGCAGGACTTGGCTACGGCGCGCCGCGGAGTCAGTATGCGGCATGTTCATGTTCAAGAACGTAGGCCGCCGTGACCTTGCCGCGCATCACGCGGTAGGCCCATCCAGTGTAAAAGACGATCAGCGGGATGAAGATCAGCGTCGCCCAGAACATGATCCCCAGCGTGCGGTGACTTGAGACGCTGTCCCAAATCGTGAGGCTGGCGTTGGGCATCGAACTCGACGGCATGACGAAGGGGAACATGGATGCGCCGGCGGTTCCTATCACGCCCACCAGCGCCAGGGACGAAGAAATGAATGCTGTCAAAGTGCGGCGCAAGTGCAGCAACACCGCCGCCAGCAAGGCTCCCAGTACCCCGAGGGCTGGGAGCGCCCACAACCAGGGTTGCCGACCGTAATTGCTCATCCATGCGCCTGCTTCGCGCACCACTGTCTTTCCCATGGGGTCCGGCAAGGCGGCTGCGTTGACGACCGATGTGATGCGGTAACCATCGATGCTCTGCAGCCATACGCCAGCAGCCACAAAGGCCAGCACCATGAGCACGGCTGCGCCTACGGCGCCGCGGATGGCACGGGCCTGAATCACGCCTTCAGTGCGGTGTGAAAGGTAAACGCCGCCGTGCATGGTGATCATCGCGCCACTCACGACACCAGCCAGCAGCGCAAATGGATTGAGCAACTGCCAGAAGCTTCCTGTGTAGGTGGAGACCAGGTAGTTGTCGAACTGAAATGGAACGCCTTGCAGCAGATTGCCAAAAGCCACGCCGAAGATCAGGGGCGGAACGGAGCCGCCGACAAAGAGCCCCCAATCCCAGGTGCTGCGCCAGGCGGCGTTGTAAATCTTGCTGCGGTAGTCGAAACCTACCGGACGAAAGAACAATGCCCAGAGCACCACCAGCATGGCCCAGTAAAAGCCACTGAACGCGGTTGCATAGACCAAAGGCCATGCGGCAAATATGGCGCCACCACCGGTGATGAACCAGACCTGGTTGCCGTCCCAATGCGGCCCCACGGTGTTGATCACGACACGGCGTTCCAGGTCGCTTCGGCCTACAAAGGGCAGCAAGCTGCCTACCCCCATGTCGTGTCCGTCCATGATGGCAAATCCGACCAGCAGCACGCCTACGAGCAGCCACCAGATGATCTTAAGAGTCGGGTAGTCGAGCATCGGATTCTCCTTAGGCGTGTGCCGCCACGGCGGGGCCGGTTGGCTCGTTGGCGTATCGCCCGGTACCCAGGCTGCCGGGGCCCATGCGGGCGAACTTGATCATCAGGAACATCTCAACCACCAGCAAAACCGTGTAGAAACCGATGAAACCGGCGAGCGATCCATAAAGGCTGTTCACGCTCAGCGTGGACACGCTCATGTGCGTAGGCAGAACGCCGTAAATCGTCCAAGGCTGGCGACCGTACTCGGCGACGAACCAGCCCAACTCACATGCGATCCAGGGTGCTGGCAGCATCCAAAGCGCCCACTTGAGCAGCCAAGGATTTTGCAGGCGGTAGGATTTCAACGTGCTCCAGAATGCCAGGCCAAACAGCGCCAGCATGGCAAAGCCCAATCCCACCATGATTCGGAAGGCCCAGAACATCGGCGTGACACGCGGCACGGTGTCATCTACCGCGCGATCGATGATTTCAGGCGTCGCCTGGTTCACGTCAGTGACGTACTTTTTCAGAAGGAACCCAAAACCGAGGTCTGCTTTGTAGGTCTCGAAGGTTCTTTTGGCAACCGTGTCGTCGCGGTCATGGCGTAACGCATCCAGCGCATTGACGGCGAAAATGCCATGCAAAATGCGCTCCCGATTCTTCGCCTTGATCTCGCGAATGCCCGGAATTTCCTTCGTGACAGAGCGCGTCCCTATCAATCCCATGACCCAAGGGATTTCGATTTCCCAGTCATTTCTTTGCGCCACTTCGTTGATGCTGGCCACCATCGTCAGACCCGCTGGCGCTGGTTTGGTCTCCCACATCGCCTCAATGGCCGCCATTTTTGTCTGCTGTGCTTCGCCTACCGTATAGCCAGATTCGTCTCCGAGAACGATGACGCTCAGTGCAGAGGCTAAACCGAATGCTGCGGCCACGCGAAAACTTCTCTTGGCAAACTCGACATCACGCTTTTTCAGTAAGTACCAACTCGAGATGGACAGCACGAACATCGCGCCGGTGACATAGCCAGCTGACACCGTGTGCACAAATTTTGCCTGCGCGTCGGGGTTGAAAAATACAGTCCAGAAATCTACCATCTCCATGCGCATGGTCAGGTAGCTGAACTCCGAACCCACCGGGTTTTGCATCCAGCCGTTGGCAATCAAAATCCACAGTGCACTGAGGTTGGTGCCGACGGCCATGAGCATGGTCACCATCAAATGCTGCGTTCTGGACAGGCGATCCCAGCCAAAAAAGAACAGCCCGATCATGGTGGATTCAAGGAAAAAGGCCATCAGCCCCTCGATCGCCAGTGGCGCCCCAAAGATGTCTCCCACATAGTGCGAGTAGTAGGCCCAGTTGGTGCCGAACTGAAACTCCAGCGTGATGCCTGTTGTCACACCCAACGCGAAGTTGATGCCGAACAGCTTGCCCCAAAAACGCGTCATGTCCTGCCAGACACGGTTGCCGGTCATGACGTAGACGCTCTCCATGATGACGAGCATCCAGACCATGCCGATGGTCAGCGGTACAAACAGAAAGTGGTACATCGCCGTGGCGGCAAACTGCAGCCGAGACAGGTCAACCACCTGGTCAGAAATCATGGCGATACTCCATTGGCCGACTTCGAATCATTCTGGAAAAACTGCGCGGCCACGCTGTCCCCATCGACGGTTGTTCGTTGGTCTCGCACAAAGACCCACCACAGCCCGCTCAAAATGACGAGCTTGAGTACCAGCAACAGTGCCAAGTTTCTCACATGGGCTCTATCGAGATGGTTCATGAGGGAGGTCTCACCAAGTTCCTTATGGAACTCAAGTCTGATTTCATCCCTTTTTGGCGTTGGCTTTGTTGCGTTCGCTCAAGGCAGAGATCAATCCATCGATGCCGCTGGCATTGATCTCTTGGGAAAACTGGCTGCGATACGTCTCCACCAGCCAGACACCCATGACATTCAGATTGACGATCTTCCATCCAGCGCCATCGCCGGGCGTCTAGCCTATAGTCAATTTGGACGGGGTCGCCGCGCCCTATGGCCTGGGTTCGAACCACCACCTCCTGGTCGCCTGGCGACGACCGCAGTGGCTTCACGTGAATGCTCAGATCAATGGCCTGGACCACCGCGCCGGCGTAAGTGCGCACCATCAAGGTCTTGAACTCTTCTTGCAAGCGTCTTTGTTGTTCAGGGTTCGCTTGGCGCCAGCTCGGGCCTACGGTCGAAGCAGTCATCCGCTTGAAATTCACATTTGGCATGACCCTGGCGTCAACCAGGGCAATGATTCGGGACGCATCGCCCGCCTGAATCAAAGGGTCGGACTTGATGGTGTCGAGCACCTCATTGGACTGACGCTTGATCAAGGCATCTGCGGCTTCATCGGATGCGTGTGCCAGTGCTGTCATTAGGCCAGCACTGGCCAATGCTATAACGGCCAAGATATTGGGAAATTTGCGGTGATTCATGGTGTGACTTCGCTCATCCTCTGACAATAGGTATTCCCGCGTCGGTCGTGCTAATTACGTTCTAAGGTCAGTGGCCACAGACTTGAAGAACAGCATCGGGCGTGCTCACCTCTTCATGACGGATCCTGGCGGCACGACGGGCCTTCCTTCGGCGATCCAGGAGTTCAGACCTGTTGTCGCGTTGTAGACGGTTTTGTAACCCGCCTTTTCAGACAGTAGCTGTGTTGCTGCACGCGAGCGACTCCCACTGCGACAGATCAAAATGACAGGCTCACTCGCCTTAACGGCCAATTTGACCTTCGACAGCCAGTCCGAGACATCGATCTGCCCCTTCTCATCTACGAAGGTCAGTAATTTGCTGCCAGCGATCACGCCAGTTGCTCTCCATTCGGGTTCAGTACGAATATCGACAATCCTTACGCCCTCAGCGGCAAGGCGTTCAAGGTAGGCGTTGTCAATGTTGACTACCCCGGCGCGAGCCACAAGTGACACGGCGGAAAGCACCGCTAGAACAATCGACTTCTTAATCATGATGCATCCTTTGTGGTCATTATATCCGTATATTGGCACTAACGGATATATAGATCGAATCAGTATACGTCTACAGCCGACACGCACACCGCATCATCAACCCATATTCTGGTGACAGACACAGTCTGCCAACGGCATCCGTTTCCTCGATGGCACATTCCGAGGATCGAGGTTGCCCTGCACGGGAATACCGGCTTGCCCTGGTTGCTGCATCAAGCACGAGTCAAGCCGAAGATTCGCCTCAGAATATCCAGGGAACGAAGCGCTTGGTCGTGCGTGCATAGCTTGCGTACGCTGGGTGCTCTTGTCGCATCCAGCGTTCTTCAAGGGCAGATTTGGCGAACAAGACCAACGCCAGTCCCGACCACAAACCCCACCCCAACGCTGGATTGATCATCGATGACATGGCGCCAGCGCCAAGAAGTACGGATGAATACATCGGATGACGAATCCATCTGTAGGGCCCGGCTGTAACCAAGACCCCCCACGCCATGGGTGTGGGGCGAATATTGAAATTCCCAAGCCGGTTGTGCAGCAATGTCCAAACGCCAAGTGCGAGGGATGCAACAGCCAACAGAAATGATTCCATTGGAACTGTTCCTCGAAACAACGTCTCGCAAGCCAGCGTTGCAAGCAAGAGCAGTAGACCGAATTGCAAAGTCACGAAGACGGACCCAACGCGGCGTCTTGCCCGAAATGATGATTGACGCATGTTAGATGGGGTAATGAGCGAATGAGCATGCCAATGATCGCACGAGGTGCTACGACATGGATAGGGTTTGGGAAGATCGCAAAGTTTAATGCCGTAAATGCGAATGTGGTTATATACTTCCGATTTCGCGTGCACGTGCTGACCCTATTGGGTTGAAATTCGGGTACTTTAGGTCTGGTTTTCCTTGGGCCATCGTTTCTACTCTGTTTCATTTCTGGCGGTGCCCCAACAGACACGGGCTTGGCGTGGCACTTCCCATTCCTTGAAAACACGACAAAGTGAATCCCCCGACACGCGATCCGCTTCCAGCTTCATTTTTCGGCGTCGTCTTGGGCCTGTCTGGACTTGCGCAAGCGTGGCGCGTAGCGGTTCAGCTTTGGGGTCTTCCTGCCGCAATCAGCGAAGGACTGATGCTAATTTCCGCCCTTGTGTGGGTCACGCTGCTGGTTGCATATAGTGTTCAGGCGATCCGGTTCCCAGAAGTGGTTCGACAAATTTGAACAGTAGGATAAGTGGAAATCCAGGCGATTTTTGACTGTCCGGCGCAGGCCGGGCGTATTGGAATTTTCACTATGAAACTGAGAAAGAAAACCACCGTGGCACGCCGGGTGCGGCGCA
>CAIVXG010000140.1 GCA_903909815.1 uncultured beta proteobacterium
GGCCTTATTGGGCGTACTTCCTCAATCAGGTCGATGACAGCATCATCATTCTGGGTTCCTGCGTTTGCGGCGATTCCTATCCAGGTGGTGGAGCCGTGCAGATCGACGCGGAGAAGCTCCGGTCATTCCTGCTCGATGGATTCGCCGGCGTGGACGCGCTGTTCCAAAAGCACGGATTCCCCGAAGCCGAGAACGAGGTCATTAGCCGAGGGTTGCTGGAGGTGATCGAGCAGGCCGGCATGACGAGATGAATAGCATCCCGCCTGCGCCGGGGCGCTATGGGTTGAACCGGCTGGCGCCTCCATGCGCCTCGAAATCGAACGAGAGTTGCCTTTGGTGTTTGATCGCCAATAGCTGGACGCTGGCGTCGATATGCGCGTACAGGACCACATAGTTGTCCATGACGTATTCGCGCAGGCCATCGGGTTCAAGCATCACGGCAGCCAACTTTGCACGCAGTGCGACAAGCGCATTCGTGGTCTCAACCGAGCCAACGGTTCTGCTCAAAAAGGGACGTCCCATGCCTGGAAACCGATCGAGATTGGGAATCACGGTATCGAGCAATTCGTCGAGCAGTCCATCGAAGGCCTGGGCTGCATCGGCGTCGATCAGGAAACGATCGATCTCACCGAGATTGCGCTCGAAGTTGGCCGTGAGCTTGACCGAAACCTTCTTTGCCATGGAACGTCCTGTGGCCGATCAGGCCTTGCGCCGACGCTTGATGGCCAGAATGGCGCAGCGGGCGTCCTTCACCCGGCCAGCGGCAACGTCGTCCAGGCCCTTTGACACCTCGTCAATCAACAGCAGGTGAATGCGCTCGCGCTCAAGCCGGTGGTAGTAGTCCAGCCGATGGGCATCAATCAGGGCGATATAGCTTTCACCGTTCTTGGTCACGATCTTCTCGGCGCCGGCCTTGACCTCCTCAGCCAACTCCGAGAAGTTGGCGCGCGCCTGCGAGAGCGGAATCACATCGGTTGCAGAAATTCCCATGGCATCTCCAGTGAGGCACGGAACGTGCATTAATTTGCACAGTATACGCGCCTGAATTTCAAAGCTATTTGCCGGTGCGCGCTACGGGCGAGCTGATGGAAAAGTTGAAATCGGTGCTTCCTGGCAAGATTAATTTCCCAGGCTCACGTCTTGAGCCTGACGGTGTCGATACTGCTTTCTCCAAGCAACACAACATGGAGAATGCCAATGAACGCACCCACCAGTCTTCCCGGTTTCGAGTCCACCTCTGAGCCAACTTCCGCAATTCCGTCGCCCCTGGATTTACAGCCCACGCTGCTGATCAGCTCACTGCGCACTGTCGTGCCCGAAGGCGGCTGCACGATGGATGCGCTCATTCGTGTGCAGGCACCAGCACAGCCCGCAAGCAGCCAGCTGGCGCCGCGCCAGCCTTTGCGTTTGTCGGTCGTGGTGGACCGCTCCGGTAGCATGAGCGGCGAGCCGTTGAACGAGGCCCTGCGCTGCGTAAATCACATTGCCAGTCGATTGCAGCCGACCGATCAGATCGCTGTGGTGCTGTACGACAGCCATGTCCAGTTGCCGGTGCCATTGCAACTGGCCAATGCGACGACAGTGGAGCGCGCGCTGGCAGGCGTCGAGAGTGGCGGCAACACGGCGCTGTTCGATGGCTGGCAGACGGGTGTGGACCAGTTGCTTGGCATCACTGCGGGTCAGTTGGGTCTGGCAGTGCCGAGCCACGCGCCACCCGGGAACCTGTCGCGCGTGATACTGCTGTCGGATGGACAGGCCAACAACGGTCTTACGGAGCCGCTGGAGATTGCCAAGCACTGTGCGAAAGCGCTGACCCAGGGTGTGAGCACGACGACGGTGGGTCTGGGCCGCGGTTTCAATGAAGACCTGATGATCGGCATGGCGCGCGCCGGAGGCGGCTTGCAGTACTACGGTCAGACGGCCGAGGACCTGTATGACAACTTCGATGAAGAACTGGCTTTGCTGCAGTCGCTGTACCTGCGCCAGTTGCACCTCAAGCTCACCCCGGCGGATGGCGTCATCGCTGAGCCGTTGGGCGTGGTCGAGGTCATGCCCAACGGACAGTACCGTTTGAGCGACTTGGCCTGGGGAGCCGAGAGCTGGTTGCTCGTGCGCCTGCATGTGGGACCCGCCAACGTTGGCACGCAAAAAGCGCTGCTCGCAGCAAGCTTGACTGCTCAGGTGCAGCAGGGCGCACAAGCTGCTGCAGCGACGCTGCAGCCCAGCATTTGGCACTTTCCCATGCTCACACTGCCCGTGGTGGTGGATGCGGACTGGCATGGTGCGGCCAAGGACGAGACGGTGGCCAACCGCGTCCTGGAAGTGGCCTTTGGTGAGCAGGCCGCGTTGGCTCGCGGCCTGTTGATGCGCGGGCGGGTCGCGGACGCAGAGCGGTTGTTCGCTGTGCTGGAGCCTCAGGTGGCGCACCACCCCTGGCTGCAGAACAAATTGAGCAGTCTGCGGGAACTGGCTCGGCGCGACGCTGACATGGCTGCCAAGGAACTCCGGTTTTCGCACATGAAGATGAGCAAGCGGGCGGTGGCGCTGAACGAGACATCGGGGTCTTTCAGCATCGCCGAGACCGACACCACCGAAATTCCAGCCTACTTGCGACGCAAGATGTCCGAAGGCAAGGGACGCAAGAGCCCGCCGGCCGGCACCTCCTGAAAGTTGAGGCCATCAGACCGGTTTGATGCAATGAGAATTTCGCCGTGGCTGCTCGTAGTGGCCTGTCTTTGCACCGCCACCGCCAAGGCTCAAAGCAACGCCACGGTCTCGGTGGTCGAGCCGTCCAGGAGCGCCGCCATCTCAACCCGTGCGACGACGGACATGGGTGGCGGTATCGGCACTGTTGCCGCTCCCGCGATTGCGCGATTGACCAAAGACATGGGCATTCTGACCGTGGGTATCGCTACCTTGCCCTTCGCGTGGGAGGGTACGGGTCGCATGAGCAAGGCTGAGGCAGGACTCGCGGAACTCGAAGCCAATGTCGATTCCCTGATCGTACTGCCGAACGAAAATCTACTTGAAAGACTGAGCGACGACGTTACTCAGGCAGAGGCCTTTGCCCGTGTCGACGAGGTCGTATCGGGCGCAGTTGGCGGCATCGTAGAGATCATCAACAATCCGGGCCTTGTGAACGTGGATTTTGAAGACGTGCGCACTGTCATGAGCGTGCCAGGCAAAGCTATTGTCGGAACTGCGGTAGCCACCGGTCCTGACCGCGCCAGCATCGCCGCAAAGCTGGCGATGGGCGGCCCGCTGCTCGAAAGCATCGATTTGGCGGACGCCATAGGGATACTTGTGCTGGTGAGCACGGCAAAGGGTTCGCTCAAATTGAGCGAGTCCAAGCTCGCCATGAACGCCATTCGCGCTTGCACGTCGCACGATGCCCACGTGATCTACGGCACGGCAAACAACGACAGTTTGGGCGAGAAGATCCGTGTCACCGTCATCGCCACAGGGGTCCAACCTCGCGCATGAGGTGGGAAGATCTGGGCGAGCTACTTACCCCAGACTTTGACGCAGATTCTTTGGTCGAGGCACATCGCAAGCGCGAATCTCTCCGTAAGTGATCTTCATGACTTGGCGGCCGTGCTGCGGGCGTTTGAATATTGGGCTATCAGGACTTCCGGTCAAATCAAAAAAAGCCACAGCCAACTTCAAGTTCTGGCAGTAGCCCAAGCGCCAAGCGCACTTGCGCCGTTGCGCGCTGTCGCTCGTCGTCGTCCAGCACCCTGCCATAAGAAACGTCGTCGCCGTCGCGTTGGTAGTTTTCGAAAGTCACTATGCGTCTGCCGGCGAAATCCAAGCCGTCGTAGCCCATGCTGAATCGATTGGCAGTAGCTGTCAGCACTTCCGGAAAATTCCGGCAGATCCACCACCAGTCGTCCGTGCTGGGCTCGCCAGGGAAAGTATTTCCTGAGCCATCATCGTCGTTGTAGTGACCTCGAAGCCAGTACAACCCCGCATCACAAAGAAGCCACCGGTACTGAACGTCGAGGGCCGGGCGGCCCTTGCCTACCGCGATTTTTTCGAACTTTTCGCGCCACGAGCTAAAGGGCCACTGATAGCATTGCCAACGGGGATCGACGGATTTACCCGCTGCGTCTTCCCAACGCTCTTGGAACATATTGACTTCGGCCGCATTCATCGCAAGGACAGACATTGTTGGCCCGCCGCAGATCCAGCCACTGTGCTCGCTTGGTCCAAGTGTTTGCAATTGGCGCTCAGGCATCGTCATTGCCAACCACATCTTCAATTCGTCTGGCAGCGCGCTTTGGTCCTCGCCAGGTCGAAATTCATAAATATCGCAAGCCTTGGTACGAAACCAGTGCTCAGGAGTGGACAACAACATCGGCATCGAAAGGTCTCCTACGTTTCCAAAAATTCAAGCCGTGATTGTTGTGGCATAAGGCGACAAATTGTGTCGCTTTGAGGATGCGCTCCGACAGTGGACAGCAGGTGCACCATTCCGTGGTCACGGCAGAACGATGCAATTTCACGCAGAACCTTCAAGTCAATTCCGTTGGGCTGGCTGACCAGCCTGTCGTCAGCCCTCCTTGAACTCCATCCCCTTAAATACCCGCCCCGCATTGCCTCGCTCTACGCCGTAATGCTGCAACCAGCGTGCTGTGCGTGCTGCATTGGCTGTATCAGCAGACGCGCACGCCAGCTTGTGGGCCAGCAGAGCTCGCGCCAGGCGTTTATTAGCGTGCTGGCTGCGCTCAGTTTGCACCTTCACGCTCAGGCCAGACGGGATGTGCGTGGCACGTACGGCCGAGTCTGTCTTGTTGACATGCTGTCCACCCGGACCGCTGGCGCGCAGAGTTTCAAAACGCAGGTCCTTGTCCTGCAGCGTGGTTGAGTCGTCCTGCGGCGCATCAGGCTCGAACACCTCTGCGCCTATGAACCAATTCTTGCGCTTGTGGCCTGGGCGATAGGGACTTGGACAAGTCCATTGGACGCTGCCGCGCCATTTCATTGCGATGGCGTGTGAGGCAGCACCTTCCAGTGCAAGCAGTGCCGAGCGAAGGTTGCCAGGTCGCTCGCCTGGTGCTTCCTCCGGCAGTTCGGCTACGACTTGCGCGGCAGCGCATTCGCGTAGCAGATGCGCCAAAGCCTTGCTCACGGCCAGGCAGCATTCTTCGGGCCCCGTGTTGGCAGTAAGTTGCAGCAAAATCATTCGCAACACTCCCCTCGGGTTTTGTAGGTCAGCACGGGCTTGGTTCGCGCCAGCAGTTCCACCAGTAGAAGTGGTTCGACAAATTTGAACAGTAGGATAGGTGGAAATCCAGGCGATTTTTGACTGTCCGGCGCAGGCCGGGCGTATTGGAATTTTCACTATGAAACTGAGAAAGAAAACCACCGTGGCACGCCGGGTGCGGCGCA
>CAIVXG010000141.1 GCA_903909815.1 uncultured beta proteobacterium
CCATAGCCTGGGCAGTGCGCAAGCTGTTCATCAGTTGCGTCTGCGTGTTGAACAGCACATCATAACCCTGACGGGCTGCCGCTTGTCCCAGAGCCTGTGCCAGATGGCTCTTGCCGGTGCCGCAGTGTCCGGCAATGAGAACGGCGACTTTCTCTCCGACGAAACGGCAGGTAGCGAGGTCATGAACTGCGGCACGATTCAGGCCAGGCAGGCGGTCGAAGTCGAACCCATCCAACGATTTCTGATTGCGGAAGTTGGCACGGCGCATGCGCAGATCGAACTTTTTCTGATCGCGCCGCGCAACTTCATCATGGATCAGCAGGCTGAGGAACTCGGTGTGCGAGAGTTTGCGGTCTATCGCTTCGCGGTTGCGTGCCTCAAGGGAATCGAGGATGCCGGACAGGCGCAGTAGTTTGAGCAGTGTGCTCAGTTCTGGTATAGGGTTCATGATGTTCCTTATTGAATAATGGTGTGGGTGTCGCGGTAGAAACGGCCGCCTTCGGTGTAGGTGCTGGCCAGCGCATCAAAGGCTGCCAGCATGGATTGCTGATCGAGCCCTTTCTCCAGAATACGTTTGGCCACGCTGTAGCCCGGCGTGCCATAGTGGTTGGCTCGCGAGCAGGCGGCCTCCAGCCTGGCTGCGCCGTATTTATCCTTGAGCCGCAGTACGCCCTGAACCGCCCGCAGGCGTATCAGCACCGCGTCGCTGAACATCGCATGGATCATGGCAAAACAGGCGGGGCCAATAAGTTCTGCCTGACTCAGGCACCATTTCGTATCCTGAAGTTGCCATGCCTGCGCCTCCGGCGGCATATGGTCATTCACCGTTTTGCGCTCCCCGCGCAACTTTGACCGCACATGGCTGGCGACAGCTTCATGCTCTTGATACAACGTCACCATGGCGTCGCTATCCTTCAGCCAGAGATCATGGCCGACCAGTCGGAACGGCACCGAATAATAGTTGTATTGGTACTGGACATAGGAGTCGCGGTAAACCTTGACCTTGGTCCAGGTGGCGAGCTGTGGCGGCACATCGGGCAAGGGAGTGAGCAGGCTCTTTTCCACGTCAGCGAACCGTTTCAATGGCGCTTCGCGGGTGGTGCCGTGAATGCGGTTGCCCGCTTCCGTCAGCACCCATTCATGCAACTGCCGGTTGGCATCGTCCAGATCACGAAAGTCGCGCAGCGGCAAAAAGCTGCCTTTGATATATTTGACGCCCGATTCCACGATGCCCTTTTTTTGCGGGTCCCGGGGCGGACACGGATCGATTTTGAAGCTATATCCTTCAGCGCATTCGCCATATGAACGCTGCACTTCCGACTCGTACACGCAAGCCCTCGTGATCGCGCATTTGGCGTTGTCGATGATCACGCGAGCGACACTGCCGCCAAACCATTCGAAGGCGCGGCGGTGACAGCCCAGCCAGGTGGCTACGGTCTGATCACGTACAAACTCGGCGTACTGATGGCGCGACCAAGCCAATGTGAACACAAAGAACCAGGTCTTAAAAATCTCTCCGGTATGCACATCGGTCATCAGCGGACCGGCGCCGAAATCAACCTGCCCAGCTTCGGCCGGTTTAAACGTCAGACGCATCGGCACTTCCGGCACTTCGTCGGCAACGAGTTGCTGGAGAAAACGATACATTGCGGAGTGGCTACCGGTATAGCCGTGATTGCGCACCAGTGCGGCGTAAATGGTAGTGCCACGGATGCCGGCAGCGTGCCAATTGGTTATTTGCTCGCGCCAAGGTTCCAGTGTCGATATGCAGGTTGCCGGCAATGCCTCCTTGCTTGTGAACGCTGATGCCAGGACGCTATCTTCAGGCAGTACGCTGTCGGGGTCAAGCCAGCCGCGCCCGTTCGCAATCTCACGAACATCGGCGATTTTTTTGCGCCCCATGGTTTTGGATCGGGCAATCTCCCGATCGGAATCTCCCCGGCGCATGCGCACCAGGATCTGTCTGTATTGATACATCTCGAACCTCCGTTTAGTCACGGCCTCTCCTGGCAAAATGCCGGGAGTCTAGCCGTTCAGTGAAAGTTCGAGCCTCTGATCAGAAATGGCAAAGTGGCGCCTTAACGCCGACAATCCGGTGGCTCCTTTACGCCGGAAATAAAGTGGCGCCATTACGCCGACAATTTAGTGGCGCGATGACGCCGAAAGTGAAATGGCTCCTATGCGCCGTAAATTCACACTTGTGACACATTAGATGCCACGGCCCAAATTGCTTGCATTTTTACATCTGAGAGTTTTTGACCATGACCAGTTTTTTCACTCAAGCAGTGAAATACTTCC
>CAIVXG010000142.1 GCA_903909815.1 uncultured beta proteobacterium
CTGATTGCGCCCAAGGCCAACGTGAAGATGCTCACCTCCTGCCCGGCTTGTCTGCAGGGTTTGAGCCGCTTTGGCGAGGACCTGGACAACGGACTGCTGGAGGCCGACTACATCGTGGTCGAAATGGCGAAGCAGATATTGGGCGAGAACTGGATGCCCGCGTACGTGGCCGCTGCCAACAGCGGCGGTATCGAGCGCGTTCTGGTCTAGCCGATCGCATGGCCCCATGAAGATCCCAGCCTGTCCGCTTTGCGATGCCACTGGCGGCCAGCTCGTTTTTCAGGGCGAGAAGTTGCGCGTGATCCGCGCCGAGGAAGCGGGTTTCCCCGCCTTTTACCGGGTCGTGTGGACCGAGCACAAGGCCGAGTTCTCCGATCTTTGCGATGCCGACCAGATGCTGTGCATGCGGGCCGTGTCCCTGGTTGAGCAGGTCTTGCGCGAAGTGCTGCAACCCAGCAAGATCAACCTGGCCGCCTTGGGCAATATGGTGCCGCACCTGCATTGGCACGTCATCGCGCGCTTCGACTGGGACAGCCATTTCCCGGCGCCGGTCTGGGCCCAGGCGCAACGCACGCCCGAGCCGCGAAAGTTGGCCAGCCTGCTGCGCCATCGTGACCTGCTGGAGCGCTTGCTGGTGCAGCGTCTGAGCGCGGCGCTGCCCGGATCGGTGACAAGGCTTTGCCACTTGCAGTAAAGTGCAAAAGAACGGGCAAGGACCCCGGTTAAATAATTCAAGGGGAAAATGATGGCAGGTTTGCAAGCGGGCGCTCCGACGCCACAGGCTTTGACGGTGCACAGCCAGTCGCGAGTTCTGGAAATCACTTTTTCAGACGGGGCTGCGTTTCGTCTGCCGTTCGAGTTGTTGCGCATCTATTCGCCCTCGGCAGAGGTCCAGGGTCATGGCCCGGGGCAGGAAGTGCTGCAGACCGGCAAGCGCGAAGTGCACCTGGATGCGCTCGATCCCGTGGGCAACTACGCGGTGCAACCCCGGTTTTCTGACGGTCACGACACCGGCATCTTCTCCTGGGACTACTTGTACTTCCTGGGCTCACAGCAGGATAAGCTGTGGGAGGACTACTTCAAGCGCCTGGGCGACGCCAGCGTCGAGCGCGACACGCCCATGCCGCAGAAGGCGGGCGCTGCCTGCGCCAGCCACTGAATCAGGCGCCGGGTGGTTGGGCCTGCGGGCACTTGACCTGCACCACGGCGCCGCACTCGCCACTCGCGGCAAGGGGCACGGCGCTCAGGCAACCGCCCCAGACGCAGCCGGTGTCCAGGCCAAGCAGCCTGTCGCGCCGGATCAATCCCAGTGTGGACCAGTGGCCAAAGGCGATCAGCACGTCGGCGGTTGCACGCCCAGGAACATCGAACCACGGCAGGTAGCCTGCGGGCGCTGAGGCCGCGCCCTCCTTGGCCGAAAACTCCATCACGCCCTGAGTGCTGCAAAAACGCATGCGCGTCAAGGCGTTGACGATGACCCGGGTGCGCGCCGCCCCCTGCAGCGAATCCTGCCATTGAGCGGGCGCGCTGCCGTACATGTGCTGCAGGAAGTCCAGCAGATCCGGTCCGCGCAATGCAACCTCGACCTCGCACGCCAAACTCAAGGTCTTTTCGGTCGTCCACCCTGGAAGCACGCCGGCATGCACCATCAGGCAGTGCTGCTCGAACAGCGCCAGGTGCTGCTGGCACAGCCAGTCGAGCAAGCGCGTCCGATCCGGTGCGTGCAGCACATCGTCCAGCGTGTCGTCCGCTCGCGCCGGCCTCACGCCGTGTGCCACGGCCAGCAAATGCAGATCGTGATTGCCAAGGACGCAGCGCGCTGCGTCGCCCAGCTTCATGAGGCGACGCAGCACGGCGGCCGAATCCGGCCCCCGGTTCACCAAGTCGCCCAGCACATAAAGCACGTCCCGGCTGGGCGAAAAACCGATTTCGCCCAACAGTTGCACAAGGGGCGCATCGCAGCCCTGGATATCGCCCACCAAATAGTTCGCCATGGGTCGATTTTGTCAGGTCCTGACACGCACATTGATGCCACAATTTGCCTTGTGCCTAACGCCAACCTGTTTCCCTCGACTTTGCGCGTCGCCACTTGGAATATCCACAAGGGCGTAAGCGGCATGGGTCCGACGCGGCGCCTTCAGATCCACGACATCGGGCACGCCGTGGAACAGTTCGATGCGGACGTGATCTGTCTGCAGGAAGTGCGCAGCGAGCATCGGCGTGAACAAAGGCATTTTCCGCGCTGGCCGGAACAGCCTCAGGCGGATTTTTTGGCGCCCGAGGGCTATGTGGCCGCCTATCGCAGCAACGCTGTGACCCACTACGGCGAGCACGGCAACGCGGTGCTGTCGCGTTGGCCGGTATTGCAAACGCAGCAACGCGATGTGTCCGATCACCGCTTCGAGCAGCGCGGCTTGCTGCACACGCTGGTTCAGGTGCAGGCGCTGCCGGTGCACGTGGTGGTCGTGCACCTGGGTTTGATCCACGCCGGCCGGGTGCGGCAGATCGATCGCATCGGACGCTACCTGCAGCGCGAAATCCCGCCGCACCAGGCGCTGGTGGTGGCGGGTGACTTCAACGACTGGGGCGAACGCCTGCATCAGCCAATGGCGCGACTGGGCTTGCAGACCTTTGACTCCGTGCGTCTCCCAACCTTTCCCTCGCGCCTGCCGCTGCTGCATCTGGACCGCATTTACGTGCGCGGTCTCAAACCTCTTTCGGCCCACGTACCTCATGGCCCGGCCTGGTGGCGCATGTCCGACCATTTGCCGCTGATCGCGGAGTTTGGCTTCGACCCGTGAAGCGCTCCTTGGCAGCGCTTGCGCCGGGCCATCAGTTGCACCTGTTGCAAGGTGGCGTGGAGTTTTTCGCCGCCATGATCGAGGAGGTCGGACGGGCGCAGCACGAGGTGCTGCTGGAGACCTACATTTTCGACTTCGTGGGCGCCGGCGCTGACGTCGCACTCGCATTGCTTCACGCAGCGCGGCGCGGGGTCAAGGTGCGGCTCATGCTTGACGGCGTGGGAACTCCGTGCGTGCCCGCCGACTGGCAGCAGCGTTTTGAAGCTGCGGGCGTGCAATGGCATGTCTTCTCGCCGCTGGGGCGTCTGGGTCTGTTGTTGCCCAGTCGCTGGCGCCGGCTGCACCGCAAGCTGTGCGTGGTGGACGGCGTGACGGCTTTTTGTGGCGGCATCAATGTGCTGGATGATTTTCATGATCCGCAGCACGGGCGCATGCAGGCGCCGCGCTTTGACTTCGCCGTGCGCGTGCGCGGACCTCTGGTGCGCGACGCACATCAGGTGATGCGCCAACTGTGGTGGCGCACCCAGGTGTTGCGTCGGGTGGGGGAGCGTGATCTGGTCGCCGCCTGGGAGTCGGCCCGACTGGCAGGCAAGGATCGGTCTGGCGCGGAAAAAGCTTCCAGTGAAAGGCGAAGGGATCGACCTGCTGCCAAGGCGGCCTTGGTGTTGCGCGACAACATACAGCACCGGCGCACGATCGAACGCGCCTACCTCAAGGCCATCGGTGCGGCCAGACATGACATCACCATTGCCAATGCCTATTTTCTGCCTGGCGGAAAACTGCGCCGTGCACTGGTGCATGCGGCGCTGCGCGGCGTGCAGGTGCGGGTGTTGCTGCAAGGACGCTACGAACACTTCATGTCCTACCATGCGGCGCGACCCGTCTTTGGCACGCTGCTGGAGGCCGGCATCGAACTGCACGAATATGCTCCGAGTTTTTTGCACGCCAAGGTGGCGGTGATCGACGCCCACCATCAAAAGCCCTGGGTTACCGTGGGATCGTCCAACCTCGATCCCTTGAGCCTGCTGCTGGCGCGTGAGGCGAATGTGGTGGCGGTCGATGGCGTCTTCGCCAAGGACCTGCAAGCGCGTCTGGAGCAGGCCATGCAGCAGCAGGGTCGGCGCCTGGATCAGGCGCAGTTCGCCCAGCGCGCGCTGTGGTCGCGCGCGCTGGACTGGCTTGCCTACGGCCTGATGCGCTTCGCGCTGGCCCTGACGGGGAAGCGGTACTGAGAACTCGCGGGACAGAGGTTTTTGGGGCTCTGCTACGATTCCCTCATGTTCACGAATTTACAAAATTCCTCTGTCGACTCCGAGCTTTCCCTGGGGGATGGCGACGAGGGCGTCCCCATGTCAACCCGGATTCGCGAGCGGGTGCGGGCCGCGGGTCAGCGCTGCAATGCAAATGACAATATCGCCGCCTTCATCCAGCCTGGTGAAATGGAGCGACTTCTCGACGAAGTCGAGGAGAAGATGAAGGGTGTATTGAGCAGCATGGTGATCGACACCGAGCGCGATCACAACACCGGTGCAACGGCACGGCGCGTGGCGAAAATGTATCTGAACGAGGTGTTTCGCGGACGCTACGTGGCAGCGCCAACGATCACCGAATTTCCCAACGCAGAACGGCTGAACGAGCTGATGATTGTCGGTCCCATCATCGTTCGCAGTGCCTGTTCGCATCATTTTTGCCCCGTCATCGGGAAAATTTGGATCGGCGTCTTGCCCAATGAGCATACCAACGTCATTGGTCTTTCCAAATACGCGCGCCTGGCCGAATGGGTCATGGGCCGACCCCAGATCCAGGAAGAGGCGGTGGTGCAGTTGGCGGACCTGATTCAGGAGAAGACCCAGCCTGACGGTCTGGCGCTGGTGATGGAAGCCACCCACTATTGCATGGGCTGGCGTGGTGTAAAAGATCTGGACAGCAAGATGATCAACTCCGTCATGCGCGGCAGCTTTCTCAAGGATGGCAATCTGCGGCGCGAATTTCTGGCCCTGATGCCCGGTAAGACCTGAACGGGAAAGCGAGCGAATGACCTCTGAAGCGGCGTTGCAATTGGCGTGAAGCCAGGATATTTACCATGAACCTTGATGCACTGTTCTCGCAACCCCAGGCCCTGCCGACCATCCCCAAGGTGGTGCAGGAACTGATTCAGAGCTTCAATGACGAGGACGTCTCGGTCGGCGACATCACGCGCCGCCTTTCTGCTGACCAGGTGCTGAGTGCACGCCTGTTGCGGCTGGCCAACTCGGCTTATTACCATGTGTCCCGCACCGTGGCGACGGTGGGCGACGCTGTGACCATGCTGGGCTTCATCAACGTGCGCACGCTCGTGATCGGCGCGGGATTGACCGGTGGCTTCAAGGGACTGGCGGGCATGGACTTGAAGCAGTTCTGGCGCCACAGTCTGCATACCGCGGTGGCGGCAAGGCATCTTTCCAAGGAACTGGGTCTGAACGCCGAGTTGGCGTTCACCGTGGGCTTGATGCACGCCATCGGCCAATTGGTGATGCACGCCGGTATGCCGCAGGCCATGCTGCAATTGGACAGGACGATCAATGCGATGGATCCGCGTCGCATGGAATTGGAGCGGCAAACCTTTGGCTACAGCTACATCGATGTCGGAGCGGAACTGGCGCGTCGCTGGAAATTCCCCGAAGAATTCTCCAACGGGATTGCCCATAGCGGCCAACCGCTGCAGCAGACGCCGGTGAACCCGGTGGCTGCTGTGGTGCACATCGCAGCGTGGCGATCGCGTGCCGAAGAAAACCACCTCAATGCGGAAGAGATCGAAGTCGGCTGGCCGGCGAATGTCGGCGCCGAGATCGGCCTGTCGGGCTCGGCGCTGCTACAGGATCTGCCCGCGTGGGCCGAACTCAGTGCCGGCCTGGAAGAACTGATCGCCTAATCCTTTAGCAGCGCTTCATCGAGTTTGGCGGCCAAGGCCGAAACAGCGATGGCCGCAGGGCAACCGGCGGCTGTCAGCAGCAGCAACTGGCGCCGCATCACCGCTTCACGCACTGAAGCGTCAATCGGGATGTCGCCCACATGCACCAAGCGCATGCGCTTGCCTGCCTCCGAGCCGACGTAGCGATCCAATACGGTTTGCAATTGTGCGGTGATGGCACGCCCGTCACCCATGCGCGCCGCCTGATTGATCACCAGGTGCACATGGTCGCGGTTTTGCTGCACCGCCAGCACCTTGATAGTGGCATATGCGTCGGTGAGTGAAGTGGGTTCGGGGGTGGCCACGACCAGGATTTCCGACGCCAGCGAGACCGCAAACAGCACCACATCGGAAATGCCGGCTCCCGTGTCGAGCACGATCACGTCATATTTTGGCACCAGGCTGTTGACGACTTCGAGAAATTCGTTGCGCACCTGGGGCGTGAGACGCGAATACTCCACCATGCCCGATCCCGCAAGCAACACCGAGAAGCCACCCGGCGCCTTGTGAATCGCGTTCTCCAACTTGGCCTTACCCGTAAATACGTCGTGCAGCGTGGTCTTGGGGTACAGGTTCAAGACCACATCCAGATTCGCCAGACCCAGATCCGCGTCCAGCACCAGCACCCTGTAGCCGCGCTTGGTCAGCGCCGCTGCCAGGTTCGCCGAGACGAAGGTCTTACCCACACCACCTTTGCCGCTGGTGACGGCCAACACCTTGGCGCCCGCCGTGTGCGCGCGCGGGCTTGGCGGCAACACGCTGGAGGTTGACTTGGATGCATCACTCATGAACTGACCTTTGGAGCCGAGGGGGGGGGCTCACGCCGTTTGCGGCGAGGGCCGCGCAATTTGGTTGGGTCACCGACAATTTCGGAAGCGTTGCTACTGGCTTCGCTGGAGGAAATCTGAATCCAGGCCGGGTCGCTGACCGACAAATGCCCAAACAACAGATTTTTTTCCTCTGCACTGACGATACTGTCGGGTTGATCTGCCTGGCAGACGCGATTGCGTCCCTGCGTCTTGGCATTGTAGAGTTGCTGGTCGGCGCGCTCGGTCCAGATCGCAGTGGTGGAACGAACCCACTGCGGTGCGTAGGCGCCGCCAATACTGACGGTGACTTGCACTTCGACCCCGGGTGCCACGGTGGTCACAGTTGCCGCCACCGATTCCCTAATGCGCTCAGCCACCAGCACGCCAAAAGCGTTCTGGCAATTGGGTAGGATGACGGCAAATTCTTCACCACCAAAGCGCGCTACTGTGTCCATGGGGCGCACACAGTCCACCACGCAGGACGCCACGCTTTTCAGGATCTGGTCACCCGCGTGGTGACCGTAGGTGTCGTTGACCCTTTTGAAGTGGTCGATATCCATCATCAGCAGCAAAGCCTGCTCGCCCGAGCGTGCGACACGGTCAATTTCGCGTTCCATGGCGCTCAAGAAATGGCGCCTGTTTCCCAAGCCCGTGAGAGGATCCCTGAGCGACAGTTCGCACAGGCCATTGATCAGGCTTTGCAGGTAGTTGGTGGGGGATTCTGCCAGCGAGGGCAGACTCAATGTGCCGGCCTGACCCAACAACGCCAGCGCGTTGTCAATGCGCAAGTCGCGTAGGTCAACGAGGGAGGGAGGGAGCGGGGCGGGCACGGCAAATGAATCAATTGGTGGGAGCTAGTCTAACAGCAGAAATAGCGAGAATTGGCTAAGCAACATCGGTCCAGTTGTACGCAAAGGTTACGCGCCAGGGAGCATCTATCAGGCTCGCGCTTGGCATACTGGGCAGGCTGGATCGCGTGGAATGCGCATGGAATGGCACTCCATGCTGCGCCCATCCAGCAGCAGCAAACGGCCCGTCAATGTGCGTCCAGCGCCGCTGAGCCATTTCAATGCTTCTCCGGCTTGCATCGCGCCGATGACGCCGACCAAGGGCGCAAACACGCCCATGGTCGCGCATTGGGTCTCCTCAACTGCGGTGTGGGGCGGGAACAAGCAGGCATAGCAGGGCGACTGCGCATCGCCACTGTCATAGACCGTGATCTGGCCGTCAAATCGGATCGCGGCGCCCGAAACCAGTGGCTTGCGGTGTTTCACGCAGGCGGCATTGATGGCGTGGCGCGTGGCGAAGTTGTCGCTGCAGTCCAGTACCAGATCGGCCTGCGGCAGCCACTGGTCCAGCAGCGCCGTGTCGGCTCGGGTTTGCAGCGCATGCACCTGCACCTCGGGATTGATGGCGTGGATCGCCTGCTGCGCCGATTCCACTTTGGGCTGACCCACGCGTTGTGTGGTGTGGGCAATCTGGCGCTGCAGATTGGTCAGATCTACGAGGTCGTGGTCGACCAGCGTGATCTTGCCGACCCCGGCACTGCCCAGATACAGCGCGGCAGCCGAGCCCAGGCCGCCGGCGCCAACGACAAGTACGTGCGCTGCCAGTATCCGTTCCTGACCCTCCACACCTAACTCGTTGAGCAGGATGTGGCGGGAATAGCGCAGCAACTGCTCGTCCGTCATTCTTCTTTCTTTTCTTCCTTGCGCTCGGTCAGCGTCTTGCTTGCGACCACAGTCTGGCCCTTGAGCTGGTTCAGCGCCTGCAGCAACTGAAAGTCCTTGTCCGAGCCAAACTCTGGCGGACGGCGTTCGGCGGGTGACTTGTGGGATTCCTCTTCCAAACGCTTCACCGCTTCGTCGCGTGCCTTCTCGCGCTCCGGGTCCTTGACTTCGGCCCCCTGGCCACTGGCCAAATGCTTCTCCAGATCTGCTTCACGCATGCGCAGCACCGCGTAGCCGTTGCCCTCGGCGGTTTCATCCACCATCACGTCGGGCACGATGCCCTTGGCCTGGATGGATTTCCCGCTGGGCGTGTAGTAGCGCGCCGTGGTCAGTTTCAGACCGGTGTCCGGTCCCAGGTTGCGCACGGTCTGCACCGAACCCTTGCCGAAGGTCTGATTGCCCATGATGGTGGCGCGTTTGTGGTCCTGCAGGGCGCCAGCCACGATTTCGCTGGCCGAGGCCGAGCCCTCGTTCACCAAAACGATCAGGGGCACGGTTTTAAGGGCTGCTGGCAGCTTCTTGAGCGGATCGGCGCCACTGCGGTGCTGGTACGCCTCGGGTGAGGCCCTGAAGGTCTGCTTGCTGTCCGCAATCTGGCCGTTGGTGGTCACCACCGTCACGTTTTCGGGGAGGAACGCCGCCGACACCGCCACTGATGCCTCCAGCAAGCCACCGGGATCGTTGCGCAGGTCCAATACCAGCCCTTTGAGCTGCGGCTCCTGTTTGTAGATTTCTTCGATCTTCAGCACGAAATCATCGACCGTGCGCTCCTGAAACTGGCTCAGGCGAATCCAGGCGTAACCGGGCTCAATCACCTTGGCGCGCACCGTCTGCGTCTTGATTTCTTCGCGCGTGATGACCACTGCAAAGCTGCGGTTCTCGTCCTTGCGAAAGATCATGAGCGTGACTTTGGTGTTGGGCTCACCCCGCATGCGCTTGACCGCATCGTTCATGGACAGACCTTTGACCGCCGTGTCGTCAATCTTGGTGATCAGATCGTTGGGCTTGAGGCCGGCGCGAAACGCCGGCGAGCCTTCGATCGGCGACACCACCTTGACCAGCCCGTCTTCCTGCGTGATCTCGATGCCCACGCCCACGAACCTGCCGCTCGTGCCTTCGCGAAACTCCTTGAAGCTTTTCTTGTCGAAGTACTGGGAGTGCGGATCCAGGCTGGCGACCATGCCCGAGATCGCGTCGGTGATGAGCTTCTTCTCGTCCACCGGCTCCACGTAATCGCTCTTGATCATGCCGAAAACGGCTGCGAACTGTTGCAACTCTTCCAGCGGGAGGGGCGCCAGGGCGCCGCGCGCCACCGTCTGCAGCGACACCGTGGCCAACACGCCAGCCAAGGCCCCGGCCGAGACCCAGCCCACGATTTTCAATTTTTGGCCCATAACGGCTCTGACTCCCTGAAGAAATTCCCTTTGGATGAGCGTATAGCGTAACGGTTCCCGAGAGAGTGTGCATATCTTTCAGAACCCTTGGTCGAGAGCGGGAATAACATCCGACGATCAGTTGAGGACAGAGCAAAGTTCGCTCTGCGTAACTCTTGGTCTGTCCCGCAAGGCCTCATGCCTTTCCCTGGTTTGCCACCGCTGCCGCGGCACGGGCCGCAGCAGCGGCGTCTCCCAGGTAGTAGTGCCGAATGGGCTTGAGGTCGTCGTCCAGTTCATACACCAGAGGTATGCCGTTGGGAATGTTCAGGCCCACGATATCGGCGTCGGAAATGCCGTCCAGATACTTCACCAGTGCCCGAATCGAGTTGCCATGCGCGGCCACCAACACCTTCTTGCCAGCCCTGATTGCCGGCGCCAGCGATTCGCTCCAAAGAGGCATCACGCGCGCCACGGTGTCCTTGAGGCACTCGGTCAATGGCACCTGCTCCTGTGCCAGCTTGGCGTAACGCAAGTCACCGCGTTCGCAGCGCGCGTCGGTCGGCTCCAAAGCCGGTGGCGGCGTGTCGTAGCTGCGGCGCCAGACCAGCACCTGCGCGTCGCCGTACTGCTTGGCCATGTCGGCCTTGTTCAAGCCCTGCAAAGCGCCATAGTGGCGTTCGTTCAGACGCCAGCTGTGGACCACGGGCAACCAGGTGCGATCCATTTCATCCAGGCAATGCCACAGCGTGCGCGTGGCGCGCTTGAGCACGCTGGTGTAGGTAACGCAGAACTCGTAGCCCTCGGCCTTGAGCAGGCGACCCGCATTCTTGGCCTGCTCCACGCCGGTGTCGGTCAGGTCCACGTCGGTCCAGCCGGTGAAGCGGTTTTCCAGATTCCAGGTGGATTCGCCGTGGCGAATCAGTACCAGTTTGTGCATGCTCACCCTTAAAGTCGTTTGAATAAGTGCAAAAAAGGGGTGAAACAGCGTCTCGAAACCCCAAGCCAGGCCTGCATTCTAAAATGCCGGGTTGCCCGCACCCGGTGCGGCGTCATTTTGAAACAAGGACTGCTGTATGAAATTTGTTCTCGATAACTGGATGTTGATTGCGGCGGCACTTGCCTCCGCAAGCCTGTTGTTCTGGCCTTTGATCAAGGGCGCCAGCGCCGCCGGGCTATCGCCTGCGGCTGCGGTGCAGCTCATCAACCGGGAAAAGGCGGTGGTGATCGACGTGTGCGAACCCGAGGAATTTGCCAAGGGCCACCTGGGCGCAGCGAAGAACGTGCCGCTGAATCAGCTGGAGGAAAAGCTGCCCTCGGCCGTCAAGAACAAGGCCTTGCCCTTGATCCTGGTGTGCCAGAGCGGCGCGCGTTCCAACCGCGCGCTTGCCATTGCGAAGAAGCTGGGTTACGACCAGGCGAAGTCGCTGAGCGGCGGTCTGACTGCCTGGAAAGCGGCGAACCTGCCGCTGGACAAGTCCTGATTTGCAGTCGAGAGAGTTGCCATGCAAACCGTCACCATGTACACCACGGCCGTCTGCCCCTATTGCATTCGCGCCAAACAGGTCCTGAACGCCAAGGGCGTGCACACCATCGAGGAAATCCGCGTGGACAGCGACAGCACCGCGCGCATCAAGATGATGGAATTGACCGGGCGTCGCACCGTGCCCCAGATCTTCATTGGCCAGACCCACGTCGGCGGCTGCGACGACTTGATGGCGTTGGACGCCAAGGGCGCACTGCAGCCGTTGCTGCACGCAGCCTGAGCGGCCAGGTCGCGGCCATCGCTGCGACACCTGAGATAATCCTCCCTTTACCGTCCTGGGCCCGTCACACGATGTCGTGCGGGTCTTGTTTTTACCCAAGAGAGCTAATATGGCCGATACACCTGAATCCGTTTTTCAAATCCAGCGCGTCTACCTGAAGGAATCATCGCTGGAGCAACCCAATTCGCCGGCCATTTTGCTGGAGCAGGAGCAACCGACCGTGGACATCCAGTTGGGCATCAATGCCAACCCGGTGGCCGAAGGCCTGTTCGAGATCACGGTGACCGCCACGGTGCAGGCCAAGATCAAGGACAAGACCGTGTTTCTGGTTGAGGCCAAGCAAGCCGGAATTTTTGAAATCCGCAATGTGCCCGACGAGCAAATGGGCCCGATCATGGGCATCGCCTGCCCGCAAATTGTCTATCCCTACTTGCGCGGCAATGTTGCAGACCTGATCCAGCGCGCCGGCTTTCCTCCCGTGCACCTGGCGGAAATCAATTTTCAGGCGATGTACGAGCAGCAAATGGCGCAACAGGCTCAGTCCGCTGCCGTGGCGCCCGACGCGGCCGCACCCACACTGAACTGATTCTTTTGCGGGCCCGCGGGGACCCGATGATCAAGGATCAGCACGATGAAGATCAGCATCTTGGGTGCGGGAGCGTGGGGCAGTGCTCTGGCCGTCAGTGCCAGTCGCGCGCCCGACGCGGCGCATCAGGTCAGCCTGTGGGCGCGCGATGTGCGTCAGGCGCAGGCCATGCAATCGCAGCGCGTGAATAACCGCTATCTGCCGGGCGTGCCGTTCCCGGACAGCTTGCAGATTGAAGCGGCTCAGGCCGATGGTTCTGGCCTGGGCGCGCTCGCCTGCGACTTGATCATCGTGGCCACACCGATGGTGGGCCTGCGCTCGATGCTGGAGCAATTGAAGCGCTGCACCGCACCTGTGGCCTGGCTGTGCAAGGGCTTTGAGGCCCCGGTTGATTCACAGCTTGGATTGCTTGGACACGAAGTGGCAGCCCAGGTGGCGCCAGCCCTTTTGTCCGGCGTCCTGAGCGGACCCAGTTTTGCCATGGAAGTGGCGCTGGGCCAGCCCACCGCGCTGGTGGCGGCCAGCGCCCATGCCCGCGTGCGTGAGGCTCTGGTGGATGCTTTTCACAGTGCCAGTCTGCGTATTTACGCCAGTGACGACGTGGCCGGCGTGGAAGTGGGAGGAGCCGTCAAGAACGTGCTGGCCATTGCCACCGGGCTGTGCGACGGCATGCAATTGGGACTGAATGCACGCGCGGCCCTCATCACCCGCGGACTGGCCGAGATGACGCGGCTGGGTTGCGCACTGGGTGCCCGCGCCGAAACCTTCATGGGCCTGTCAGGTCTGGGCGACTTGGTGCTGACTGCGACGGGGGACCTGAGCAGAAACCGCCAGGTGGGATTGCTGCTGGCGCAGGGCCGCACGCTGGATCAGGCCGTGAATTCACTTGGGCACGTGGCCGAAGGCGTGTATTGCGCCCGCGCCGTGGTGCAGCGGGCGCAAAGCCTGGGCGTGGACATGCCGATTGCGCAGGCAGTGGTCGACCTGCTGGACGGGCGGCTACGCCCCGATCAAGCCGTGTCGCGCCTGATGCAGCGCGTGGCGCGCGTGGAATCCTGAAGTACAAAAGCGCCGCGTCGTTGGCTCAGCAGGGCGTGATCCCGGCACAGCACTTTTTCAAGGGCAGGGACACTCCAATCCCCTACCACCACTTGCCAAAGTGAAGCGCAGGAAGGCGCCTATGCGGGGCGGCGCAATGCCGTGGCAGACAAGCATCGACTTATCGCCCGCATAATTCGACCCCATGAGCATTGGTCACTACATCAAGGAAATCGGGCGCGGCAAGGACGGAGCGCGCGCGCTGACGCGCGACCAGGCGGCGGACTTGTTCGGCCAGGTGCTGGACGGCACGCTGACTGATCTGGAGGTCGGCGCGTTTTGCATAGCGATGCGCATCAAGGGCGAGACCGCGCAGGAGATGGCGGGCTTTCTGGATGCGACCGAAGCGCGGTTGCATCGGCTTGGTGCCACGCACTCACCCACGGTCGTACTGCCCAGCTACAACGGCGCGCGCAAGCTGCCGGTGCTCACGCCGCTGCTGGGCCTGCTGTTGGCACGAGAGGGGGTGCCGGTGCTGCTGCACGGCGCCGCCACCGAAAGCACACGCGTCAGTTCCATTCAGGTGCTGCAAGCCCTGGATATTGCGGCTTTGACCGCAGTGCGTGCGCTGGCGCCGGGCGAGCTCGCCTATGCCCCGACCGAGTTGCTGTGCCTGGGACTCAAGCGCCTGCTCGACGTGCGCCGCGTGCTGGGGCTGCGCAACTCAGCGCACAGTCTGGTCAAACTCATGAACCCCTGTGCCGGTCGCGCCTTGATCGTCAGCAGCTACACCCATCCCGAGTACGCAGAATCGATGGCGGCGACCTTCGCGCTGACCGGCGCTCAGGCGCTGCTGTTGCGCGGCACTGAGGGCGAGAGCGTGGCCGATGCGCGTCGCACACCCCGCATGGAACTGATCACGGGCGGAGAAGTGCGCGTGTTGCAGGAAGCGCAGGCCGGGCCACTGGGGCAGTTACCGGAACTGCCCAGTGTCGATGCGGGGGCGACCGCGGCCTACATCCGCGCCGTGTTGGCGGGCGATCTGGCGGTGCCGCAGCCGATCGCCATCCAGGTGCAGCACATTCTGCAGGCGCTGCAAGTTCTATCTGATGGCCGCTGACCCTCCTTTGGCCTACGACGTCGTCGTCATCGGTGCGGGCGCGGCAGGTTTGTTTTGCGCTGGCGTGGCGGGGCAGCGCGGCCTCAAGGTGCTGGTGCTGGACCACAGCGAACGCGTGGCCGAGAAGATCCGCATCTCGGGCGGCGGACGTTGCAACTTCACGAATCGAGACGTCACGCCCACGAACTTCATCAGCGAGAACCCGCACTTTTGTCGCAGCGCCCTGTCGCGCTATACGCCCTCCGATTTTCTGCAACTGCTGCAGCGCCACGGCATTGCTGTTCACGAAAAGCACAAAGGCCAAATGTTCTGCGACAACTCGGCCGAGGACATCATCCAGATGCTGCTCAAGGAGTGCGATGCCGGTGGTGTCACGCGCTGGCAGCCCTGTCGCGTAAAGGGCCTGCGCTCGACCCAACTGCAGGGTCAAGGCGGCTATGCGATCGAGAGCGACCGCGGTGAGATCCTTACGCACCGCGTGGTGGTGGCCACGGGCGGTCTGTCGATCCCGAAGATCGGCGCCAGCGATTTCGGCTATCGCGTGGCGCAGCAGTTCGGCCTGCGGCTGGTGCCCACTGCGCCCGCGCTGGTGCCGCTGACCTTCGACGGCGCGGCCTGGGAACACTACGCGCAACTGGCCGGGCTGTCGCTACCGGTGCTGATCGAAACGGGAGTCAAGAAGGCCCGGGCCACGTTTGCCGAAGACCTGCTGTTCACGCACCGGGGCTTAAGCGGTCCGGCCGTGCTGCAGATTTCGAGCTACTGGCGTGAGCAGCAGCCAATACGGTTGAACCTGGCGCCGCAGAGCGACCTGGCGGCTTTCCTGGCGCAGGCCAAAAGTCGCTCGAGGAAATTGATGGCGAATGAGTTGGCGTCACAACTGCCAGCGCGTCTGGTCGATGCCTGGGTGCAGCAGGATGCGGCCTGGCAGCGGCCCGTGGATCAGGCCACAGACCGCGCGCTGGCCACGTTGGCGGCTGCGCTTTCTGACTGGCAGCTCACGCCCACCGGCACCGAAGGCTACAAGAAAGCCGAGGTCACGCGCGGTGGTGTCGATACGCGCGAACTGTCATCGCAAACCATGGAGTCGCGCCAACCAGGTCTGTATTTCATTGGCGAGGTTGTTGACGTGACGGGCTGGCTCGGCGGCTACAACTTCCAGTGGGCATGGGCCAGCGGCTACGCCTGCGCCCATGCGCTCAGCAAATGAAAGGGACTTCCCTTGTGAAGACTCTCAGCGCGCCTTTCCAGCCACTGTGAGCGCGCTTCGATCACCGCGTCCGCTTGTTTACTCAGGCCGTCTTCGGGCCTGGCGCAGCGGCGACCTGAGCGAGCGCGAACGTTAACGCCGCCGCAGTCTGACCAACCCCGTGGACAGCGCGGTGCCGCAAACGATGACGGCGCCGCACAGCAGCATCCACAGTGTCACGCTCTCGTGCAGCAGCAACACGCCGTAGAGCACGGCGAACACGGGCAGCACAAAGGTTACGGCCAGCGCGCGTGCCGGTCCCACGTTTTCGATCAATCGAAAGTACAGCACGTAGGCCACGCCCGTGCACAGCACGCCCACGGCCAACACGCCGAACCAGGCACTGGCGCCCGGCGTCGTTGCCGGCCAAAGCCAGATGGTGGGCAAGGTCAGGAAGACCGTGGCGCCGAGCTGGCTGCCGGTGGCCGTGACGATGGACGGAAGTCCTGATAAATGGCGTTTGGTGAAGCTGGCGGAGACGCCGTAGCACAGCGTGGCGAGCAAGCAGGCCAGCACGGCCCAGCCGCTGGCAAGACCGGTGGCATCGGGCTTGAAGCTGGCCTTGTCCCAGGCCAGCAGCGCCACGCCGACAAAGCCGATGAGCAGACCCAGGCCGCGCGAGGCGCCGGGACGGTCCTTGAGCCAGGCCCAGGCCACGAGAGCACCAAATAGCGGCACGGTCGCGTTCAGGATCGCCGACAAGCCGGTGGTGATCGACTGCAGCGCAAAGGTGAAGCAGACAAAGGGGATGGCCGAGTTCATCAGTCCCACCAGCAGCAGCGCCTTCCAGTTTTTCAGCAGCACCCGGCCCTGGCCTTTCAGCAGCAGCAGCGGCAGCAGCACCAGTGTCGCCACCACGACGCGCATTCCGGCTGTGGGCAGGGCGCCGAAATCGACGACGGCCAGCCGCATGAACAGAAAAGACGAGCCCCACAGGGCCGCCAGCAGCATGAAATCTGGCAACCAGGGCTTGCCAACGCGCTTGCTCGTCATATCAAATTTCCTTGTGGGCTCTGGCCACTTTCCAGGTGCAATAAAAATGTTTTGCGCTCAAGGCCGCCCGCGTATCCCGTCAGTGTGCCGTCGGCACCAAGCACGCGGTGGCAGGGAACAATGATGCTCAAGGGGTTGCGGCCCACGGCGGCTCCAACGGCACGCACCGCCTTCGGATTGGCAATGGCGCAGGCAACATCGGCGTAGCAGCAGGTGTGAGAAAAGGGGATCTTCAACAAGGCCTGCCACACAGCTTGCTGGAACGCCGTGCCGTAGCTCAGGTCAAGCGCCAGTTCAAACTGCCGTCGCTGCCCATCAAAGTATTCCTTGAGCTGGCGGCTGGCGTGGCGCAGCACCGGATGCTCCGGCGCATTGTGCCAAGTGCTTTGGCCCTCCAGTTCGCGTGGGAGGTGCGCCTGATCGTCAAACCAGGCACCCACCAGGGCCTGGTCGCTGGCTACCAGCACGATGGGGCCGAGCGGACTGTGGAAGTGCCTTTGTGCCAGGGATGCCGGGAATTTCATGAGGATTTTCCTGAAAGTGGGGGAGACGCCGACGTGGCCCCGGCGCTGTTCCAGGCTCGGACCACAGCGTAGCTGCGCCAGGGGCTCCAGCACTGCGACGCGTCCTGAGCGGCCTGTGCCGGACGTTTGTGCGCGCGCACGCCCAAGGCTTTTTGCAGCGCCACGTCACCTGCGGGAAAAGCATCGGGCCAGCGCAGCGTGCGCATCGCGATGTACTGCGCTGTCCAGTCGCCGATCCCGGGGAGCTGGGTGAGCGCGCTCAAGGTGGCTTGCAGCGGTGCTCCGGGTTGCAGCACCAGGGCGCCGCTTTGCACCGCGCTGGCCAGTGCGAGCATCGCCTGCTGGCGCTGCTTCACGATGCCCAGGGCTCCCAACACGTCGCCGGCGGCTTGCCCGAGTTCGAGCAACGCGCCCGGCGTGGGAAAGAGCCGGTCCAACTCGGGCCACGGCGTCCGGATCGGCGCACCCAGGCGTTGCACCAGCCGCTGCGTGAGCGTGCGCGCGGCGGCTACCGTCACCTGCTGCCCGAGGACAGCCCGCAGCGCCAATTCGAAACCATCCAGGGCGCCCGGCACCCGCAGCCCGTCACCGTCGGGGAAACTTGCGTGCAGCACGGCGTTGATGGCCGAAGGGTCGGCGTCCAGATCAAAGGCCGCTCTAACGCGCCCGATCACTAGCGGCAGGACCTCGCGCAGACTGTCGCTCACGCGCAATTCGAGCTGGTGCTGTGCCTCGACAAAACGGCAATGCAGCCAGCCGCTATGCGCCTGGCCGGCGCTCTCGATGCAAAAGCTGCGGGTGATGCTTCTGTCGCCGGGTTCATTGCACAGAATTTCGATTCCCGCCAGCTGCCGTTTCTCGAAGAAACCGAGCAGGGCATGAATGTCGTATGGCGGGCGGTACGCGAGGCGCACCAAGGTTCCCTGGTCCCTCGATGGGCAGCCGACGCGGCGCAGTTGCGTCGGGTTGAGCCGGTAGTGCGTGACGAAGGCGGCATTGAAGCGGCGCACGCTGGCGTAGCCGGCGCAAAGGGCGATCTGGGCCACCGGCAGGTCGGTGTCGGTGAGCAGTTGCTTGGCCGTCAACAGGCGGCGCGTTTGCAGGTACTGCAACGGCGAGACCCCGAACTGGGCCTCGAAAATGCGGCGCACATGGCGATCGCTCACGCCCAGGCGCTGCGCCAGTGTAGCGACGCTTGGCGCGGCCTCGCCCCAACATTCGGGATCGTCCAGCCAGCGCGCTGCCTGCTGCGCCAGCATGGCGCTGGCGTCCTGTATCGACCAGACCGCCGTTGCTGGCAGCAGTCCGGAGCGTGGCGCCAGTTCCGGTCGACACCGCAGGCAGGGCCTGAAGCCCTCTCGTTCGGCCTGCGCCGCGAGCGTGAAAAAGCGGCAGTTCTCGCGCTTGGGCGCCTTCACCTTGCAGACCGGGCGACAGTAAATACCGGTGGAGGTGACGCCGGTGAAGAAGCAGCCGTCAAAGCGGGCGTCCTGCGCTCTCAGGGCAAGGTAGCAGGCGTCGTCTGCGGCGACATGGGCGCTTGGGGTGGATCGCGTCGCGGCGTTGCTGCTCATGCTTTGATGATACGCGGCGCTTGGGCATCGATTAGCCGTTTTCGGACATCTGGCTGGACCCGCCGCCGCCTACAATCCCAGGCTGATTCAACTCGTCCGGGCCACTGCTGTGCAACTTGCTGCTTCCATTTTCAAAGCGTACGACATTCGCGGCGTAGTGCCATCCACGGTGAACGAAGAGATTGCAGAAGGACTGGGTCGGGCCTTCGGCACGCAGGCGGTGCGGGCCGGCGAAAAGACAGTGGCCGTCGGTCGCGACGGTCGGCTGAGTGGCCCCGCCCTGGTGGCGGCCCTGATCCGGGGGCTCGTTGCGACCGGACTCGAAGTGATCGACGTTGGCATCGTGACGACGCCCATGCTGTATTTCGCGGCCCATACGCTGTGCCGCAGTGGCATCCAGATCACGGGAAGCCACAACCCCAAGGACTACAACGGCTTCAAGATGGTGCTGGCCGGGCGCGCGATTTTTGGCGACGAGATTCAGGCGCTGCGCGCACTCATGGAAACCGATGCCTGGAGCTTCATCGGTGGTGGCTCGGTACGCCATGTGGACGTGCTGGCGGCGTACCGGGACCGCATCCTGGGCGACGTGAAACTGTCGCGACCCATGAAGCTTGTGATCGATTCCGGCAATGGCGTCGCCGGTGCTTCGGCACCGGGGATTTTTCGGGCGCTGGGCTGCGAAGTGATCGAACTGTTCAGCGAAGTTGACGGCAATTTTCCGAACCATCACCCGGACCCGAGCAAACCCGAGAACCTGCGCGATCTGATGGCGGCGCTCAAGACCAGTGGCGCCGAACTGGGGCTGGCCTTTGACGGTGACGGGGATCGTCTGGGTATCGTGACGCGCGAAGGCAACAATATATTTCCGGACCGCCAGATGATGCTGTTTGCACGCGACGTGCTGAGCCGCGTTCCTGGCGGCACGATCCTGTTCGACGTGAAGTGCACTCAGCGCCTGGCGCCTGCCATCGTGGCGGCCGGTGGCAAGGCGCTGATGTTCAAGACCGGGCATTCGCTGATCAAGGCCAAGATGAAGGAAATCGAAGCCGCGGGGGGGCAGGCCCCCCTGGGCGGCGAAATGAGCGGCCACATCTTCTTCAGGGAACGTTGGTATGGCTTTGATGACGGCACGTACGCCGGCGCGAGGCTGCTGGAAATCGTCAGTCGTTCCCCCGATGCCAGCGCCGTGCTCGACGCCTTGCCGACGAGCTTTTCCACGCCGGAACTGAATGTGCACTGCGTGGAAGGCGAGCCGCCGCGCGTGACGGCAGCATTGCAGGCGCTGGCGGCCCAGGGCGTGTTTGCGGCGCCAGCGGTCGTGTGCGATATTGACGGACTGCGCGTCGATTGGCCCGATGGTTTTGGCCTGATCCGCGCCTCCAATACGACGCCGGTACTGGTGCTGCGCTTCGAGGGACAAAGCCCTCTGGCCCTGGAGCGCATCGAGGCCGAAATGCTGGCGCTGTTGCGCCGCGTCAAGCCCGATGCCCAGATCGGCGCTGCGGCGCACTGAGGACACGTCGATGAGCGGCAAGTGCAGGGACTGACGCCTTGAAAATCCTGATCGTCAAGCTCTCGTCGCTGGGTGACGTGATCCACGCCATGCCGGCGGTGCAGGACATTCGTGCGGCGTTTCCATCGGCACAAATTGACTGGGTGGTAGAGCGAGGCTTTGCACCACTGGTGCGGCGTTGCGCCGGCGTGCATCGGGCAATCGAGATTGACTTGCGGCGCTGGCGCAAGAAGCCGCTGACTGCTGCAACCCGTGCCGAGTGGAGAGCATTCAAGTCGGAATTGCAACGTGAGCGCTACGACGCTGTGCTTGACCTGCAGGGTCTGACGAAATCGGCGCTCGTGTCGTGGTCGGCGCAACTCGCTCCCGGCGGCAAGCGCTATGCCATGGCGAATCGGACCGAAGGCTCCAGCTACGAGGCGCCCACGCGCTGGGTGGCGGACCGAGCCATTGCGCTGCCCAAAAGGATGCACGCGATGCAGCGCGCCCGAGCCCTGTGCGCCGAGGCATTGGGCTACCCTCTGGCGGAAAAGATTTCTTATGGGCTGTTGGATCGAACCAGTCCGCTTCAGGACGATCTGGATCTGGGTGTTCCGGTCGTGCCCCCGACCCCACGCCCCTGCGTGGCATTGGTGCACGGCAGTTCGCGAGAGGACAAGCAGTGGCCCTTGACGCACTGGCTGGAGTTGGGCGCGCGTTTGAACGCGCAAGGTTACACGCTGGCGCTGCCGCACGGATCAGAAATCGAACAGCGCGGTGCGGAGGCGCTGGCGATGCAACTGGAGCACGCCATCGTCTGGCCACGGCTGAACCTGAACGCCATGATCGATGCACTCAATACCTGCGTTGGTGTGGTGGGCGTGGACAGTGGCCTGAGCCATCTGGCCGTCGCGCTGGATCTGCTGCACGTGCAAATCTACAACTTCGACACGGCCTGGCGCACCGGACCCGAAGCGACAGGACATCAAATCAGCGTCTTTGGCAGCCCCGTTCCCAGTGTGAGCGCCGTGTGGAAAGCCTGGCTCGCGGTCACTGGCATGAACCTGGACAACAGGTCGGCGCAGGGTCGCTCGTGATCCGCTGGCTGTACTCGTGCCTCATGTGCGTGGTGCAGCCACTGCTTCGACGCAAGCTGGCGCGGCGGGGCGTGCTTGAACCCGGCTACTTGCACGCGGTGCCCGAGCGCTTTGGCCACTACACCGTGCCCGCGGGCAGCGGCTATATCTGGATTCACGCCGTGTCGCTGGGCGAAACCCGCGCCGCCGCTGTATTGTTGGGCGCGCTGAGAGCACAATTACCGGGGATTCAGTTGCTGCTGACGCACGGCACGGCCACCGGGCGTGAGGAGGGCAAGGGACTGCTGCAGTCGGGCGACGTGCAGGTGTGGCAGCCTTGGGACACACCGCAGGCGGTGCGGCGCTTTCTCACCCATTTTCGGCCGCGCCTGGGCATTCTTTTGGAGACGGAGTTGTGGCCGAATCTGGCAGCGGCCTGCAAGGATGCAGGCGTGCCGCTGGTGTTGGCGAATGCCCGGCTGAGCCCGGCGTCGGCCCGGCGCGCGCGGCGGCTGAGCTGGCTCGCACGTCCGGCCTACGCTGCGCTGGCAGCGGTATGGGCCCAGACCGAGGGCGATGCACAGCGCCTGCGCGTCCTGGGCGCACCGGTCAGGGCCGTATTCGGAAATCTCAAATTCGACGCTAGCCCCGACGCCGCACAACTTGCGCGCGCACAAGGCTGGCGCGCCGCGCAGCCCAAGCCGGTGGTGATGTTGGCCAGTTCGCGTGAAGGCGAAGAGCTGATGCTGCTCCAGGCAATGGCATCGTACGCAGGCGCACGCGAGGTTCAATGGCTGATCGTGCCGCGCCATCCGCAGCGCTTTGGAAGTGTGGCGGCGCTGCTGGTCCAACTGGGCTTGAGCATGTCGCGGCGCAGCGGATGGACTGACGAACCTGAACCCGCACTGGTATGGCTGGGCGACTCGCTGGGTGAGATGGCGCTGTATTACGGCATGAGCGATGTGGCCCTGCTGGGCGGCAGTTTTGCACCTTTGGGCGGACAAAATCTGATCGAAGCCGCAGCCTGTGGTTGTCCGGTGGTGATGGGGCCGCATACCTTCAATTTTTCAGAGGCGGCGCAACTGGCCATCGCCTGTGGGGCGGGTTTTCGTGTGGATGACATGGCGCAGGCGCTGACCTTGTTGCGGCCTTTGCTGCAGTCCGAAGCCAGGCTGGCTGCGTCGCGCATCGCGGCCACAGGTTTTGGTGCGGCGCATCGGGGTGCGGCACGCAACACCGCCCAGGCGATCGCTGAGTTGCTGGCGGCCTGCGACGCGCAGCGGGCAGTCGGCTGAAGTTGAGGTCGATGGCTGTTCGTCGGCAGTGCGGGGCCGTGTACAGATCCCAGTTATGAAAAGTTCTGGTGCTGCATCGCCGGAGTAGCCTCGCAGATGCTTACGATTCCGAGTTCCCCGAGGAGTCGCGCTTCGCCTAATTCAGGCCGCCTGACGGCACCAACTATTCTCTTTTGGCCAATAACCTTTTTTGTGAAAGACTGGTAGTATTTCCCTATGTTAATGAAAACTCTGCCCACTGTGAAGGCATTCGACAGCGACGAGGGCACGCCGATTTCAGTGAAGATCCGCGAACGTCTCACGGCCGCCCGCAAACGTTTTAACGCCAATGACAATATTTCCGAGTTCATTGAGCCAGGGGAGCTTGAAAGGCTGCTCGATGAAGTCGAGGAAAAGATGAGAGGCGTACTGTCTAGCCTCGTGATTGATACGGAGCACGACCACAACACCGATAACACCGCACGCCGAGTGGCTAAGATGTATGTCAATGAAGTGTTCCGTGGGCGCTACGTGCATGCGCCAACGATCACCGAGTTTCCCAACGCAGAACACCTCAATGAATTGATGATCGTCGGACCGATCACGGTACGCAGTGCTTGCAGCCACCACTTCTGCCCGGTCATCGGTAAAATCTGGATCGGTGTGCTGCCCAACGAACACACCAACGTCATCGGCCTGTCCAAGTACGCTCGCCTAGCTGAATGGGTCATGGGCCGCCCCCAGATCCAGGAAGAAGCGGTTGTGCAACTGGCCGACCTGATACAGGAAAAAACACAGCCGGACGGACTGGCCATTGTCATGGAAGCCAGCCACTACTGCATGGCCTGGCGCGGCGTCAAGGACATGGATAGCAAGATGATCAATTCGGTGATGCGCGGCGTGTTCCTTAAAGACTCCAACCTGCGTCGTGAATTTTTGTCCCTGATTCCCCGGAAAGGCTAGACCATGTTGGTACGTTTGCTTTACGCCAGCCGTGCGGTTGACCCGAGCGCCACTGCCATTGAGGACATTTTGGCCAAAGCGCGCCATTACAACCCGAGCTGTGGCATCACCGGAATCCTTTGCTACGGCGGCGGCATTTTTTTACAGGCGATCGAAGGCGGACGCATGCCGGTGAGCGATCTGTATGCCCACATCCAGAAAGACGTTCGCCACAAGGACGTGGTGTTGTTGCACTACGAGGAAATATTCGAGCGCCGGTTTGGCGGTTGGACCATGGGTCAGGTAAATATGTCCAAGATCAATCCCAATATCCTGCTCAAATATGCGGAATTACCGGAGCTCGACCCCTACTCGGTTTCGGGCCAGGTATCGCTGGCACTTCTGGAAGAATTGATGGCCACCGCTTCCATTATCGGCCGCACCTGAGTCGGGCTCTCGATACCGGGGCCGCTTTCATGGCATGGGTCATTCCTGCGGCTTTCATTTGCGGCTGCTGGAACACTGCCGCCATTCGGCTAGGCCATGGGACTGCCACAAAGAGAGCTTGCCACCGAATACAAATTGCTTTGCAAGTTCATGTCCGGTCATGACAAGCAGGGTGATGGAAAAGACCCATATGATCTTCCAGTTGGCTGAATTCATGAGTTTATTCAGCATCATTACTTTCGATCTTTCTAGGCGTCGTGAGCGCGCTGGGCAAACTGTTCGAATTCTTCCAGCGGTATCGGCCGACTGAACAAATATCCCTGGAAAGCATGGCACCCGGAATGTGCCAGAAACTCTCGCTGCGCGTCTGTTTCAACGCCCTCGGCGATCACACCCAAACCCAGGTTCTGAGCCAGCGCGATGATGGTTCTCGCAATGGATGCGTCGTTGGGATCGGTGAGGACATCGCGCACAAAAGACTGGTCAATCTTTAGCTGGTCCAACGGAAGTCGTTTCAAATAGGTCAGTGAGGAGTAGCCCGTGCCGAAGTCGTCCAGTGAGAACCCCACACCTTTGGCCTTCAACAAGTGCATCTTCTCGATCACCTCCGTCACGTTGGCCACTAACAGGCTCTCGGTTAGCTCCAGCTTGAGTCGCTGCGGATTCGCGCTGGTATGCTTAAGAACTTCCAGAACCTGATCAACGAAGTCAGGCTGACGGAACTGGTGGGCGCTGACATTCACAGCCACCGTGAGGTGAGCCATTTCGGGCCGCGACGCCCACACGGTCAATTGGGTGCAGACTGTATCCAGGACCCAGCGTCCCAGGGGTAGGATCAGGCCGGTTTCTTCAGCCAATGGAATGAAGTCGGCCGGTGAGACCACGCCGCGGGTCGGGTGCTGCCAGCGCACGAGCACTTCGGCGCCGGTCAGTTGCTGTTCACTCGCAACCTGCGCCTGGTAATGAAGCACGAATTGATCGCGCTTCAACGCAAGCCGAAGATCGTTCTCCATGGCCGCGTGTTCCTTCAACGCCACCTCCATGGTGGGATCAAAAAAACGAACCAGATTTCGACCCGATGCCTTGGACTTGTACATGGCGAGATCTGCCTGCTTCATCAAGGTATCGATGTCGACCGTATCGCCGTTGAACAATGTCACGCCGATGCTGGCCGTACTGTGGTGGGCCACATCGCCGAGTTGGTAGGGCTGTCTGAATGAGCCCAGGATCTTCTCGGCCACTGACTTGACGCCAGTGGCAGCTTCGTCCTTGGTGCCACTCAGTCCGGTCAGAACAGCAACGAATTCGTCTCCTCCCAATCGGGCCACGGTGTCGCCCTCGCGCACACACATGCTCAAGCGCTGCGCGACTTCCTTGAGGAGACTGTCCCCCACGTCATGGCCCAGCGTGTCGTTGAGGGTCTTGAAGTGGTCCAGGTCAATCATGAGCAAGGCCCCGTGGCCGCCGCTTCGGTAGCTTGCTGTCAAGGCTTGTTTCAAGCGATCCAGCATCAACGTGCGATTGGGCAGGCCAGTCAGTTGGTCGTAGAAGGCCAGCTCGTTGATTCTTTGTTCTGATTGTTTTCGCTCGGTGATGTCGGCGCCGACTCCACGGTATCCGACGAACTCGCCCACGGCACTGAAGACTGGATCTCCGCTGATCGAAATGTGGTGCTCAGCGCCGTTTTGTCGCAACCGCGTGATCTCAAAGTTTCGGAATGGCAGGTGTGCGTCAAGGGTGGCGCGATGCTTGTGCCACCCTGCCTCGTCCGGCGAAAGATACGGAATTTCCCATCGTCGCTTGCCCACCGACGACGCCGTCAGGAACACCGATTCCTGCACCTCCCGCTTGCTTTCAGTGCGCACAATCAGCCGGTGCACGGAATCGCTTTCCCAGTAGAAGTCCGAAGACATCTCGATCAGGCAGCGCAGCCGTGCCTCGCTCTCGCGCAGACTATTTTCGGCTTGCTTGCTCGATGTGATGTCTCGCACTGTGCCAATACGGTAGGACAGGCGTCCGTCGCTATTGCGTATTGCCACCGTGTCCACCTGGACAGGTACCGATTCTTCGCCAGCACGCAAGACCCAGGTGCGTATTCCGGCGATCGTGACCACCGATTCCGGTCGATCGTGACCGGTTGCGCAGCGTGCAAGAGTTGCGCTGCGCAGATTGTATGGTGGGAGTTGCGCACGGCTTCAAATCATGCCCGCTCAGGATGTTTTGGCTTCCC
>CAIVXG010000143.1 GCA_903909815.1 uncultured beta proteobacterium
GCGGTTCATGGAGAGCGCAGCGTGGCAATCCACGGTGCAGGATCGGTGCTTTGCATCGATGGACGAAATCAAAGGAAACTTCATGTTAAGCCGCACAGCCGATCACCTGTTCTGGATGTCCAGATACACGGAGCGGGCCGAGAACACCGCTCGCATGCTGGACGTCAACTACCAGACTTCGCTTTTGCCGCAGTCGACCGAAGCGACCCAAGCCGGATGGCGCGGCTTGCTCGGAATCAGTGAGTTGCTTCCGCATTACGTGGCGCAGCACGGCGAAGTCGATGGCGCGAAGGTCATGGAATTCATGGTGAAGGACGATAGCAACCCTTCTTCCATCGTGTCCTGCCTGAAGGCGGCGCGGGAGAACGCGCGTGCGGTGCGCGGCACGCTCACCACCGAGGTTTGGGAGACGCAAAACCAGACCTGGCTGGAGCTCAATCGGATGCTGCGCGCGGGTGAATTCGAGCGCGATCCGTCGCAGTTTCTGGAATGGGTCAAGTTCCGCTCGCATTTGTCCCGTGGCGTGACCCTGGGAACCATGCTGATGGACGAGGCGCTCTATTTCATGCGCCTGGGCATCTTTTTGGAGCGTGCGGACAACACGGCGCGCCTGGTCGATGTGAAATTCCATGCGCGCGAGGACGATTTCTTTGGTGCTGGCAGTGACAAGAATCAGGAATATGACTTCTATCACTGGAGCGCGATCCTGCGCAGCGTGAGTGGCTTCGAAATCTATCGCCGGGTCTATCGCGATGTCATCAAACCGGAACGCGTGGCCGAATTGCTGATTCTGCGTCCGGACATGCCGCGCTCGCTGCACGCCAGCCTGAACGAGGTCGTGAAGAATCTGGCGCTGGTTTCGGTGGACGGAGCCAGTGAAACGCAGCGGCGCGCCGGAAAACTTCGGGCCGAACTCCAATATGGACGCATCGACGAAGTCCTGGCGGTCGGCCTTCACGCCTATCTGACACAGTTCCTGGATCGGGTGAATGAACTGGGTTTGCGCATCAGCCGCGACTACCTGGTCCCGGCGGCCTGAGCGCCAGGTTCAGGTGAGGCAGTCCGCCCGGGCTATAATCCGAAGGCTTTGCATAGTGCAAGGCGCACGTCAGCAGCAGTTCCAGCCACTGACGCAAGTAACCACTTTGGGTGCCGATTCGTGTAGCACACGAGCGCGTGACCCGACCATTCGTTAGGAAAATTCATGATTGCATCAAGCATCAAAGCCGAAGTCGTTAAAGCCAATGCCCGCAAGGTCGGTGACACTGGCAGTCCAGAAGTGCAAGTGGCCCTGTTGACGGCACGCATCAATGAGCTCACGCCCCACTTCAAAACCCATGCCAAGGACCACCACGGTCGTCGCGGCCTGCTGCGCATGGTCAATACCCGCAAGAGCCTGCTCGCGTACCTGAATCGCAAGGACCACGACCGTTACGTGGCCCTGATCGCGAAGCTGGGTCTGCGCAAGTAAGCCTTATTGAATGAAATGCGCCTGAGGCAGGCCTGAAATTTTGCGGGACAGTCGGCAGCAACGCGTAGCGAGCCAGTTCTGTCCCCCACTCTCAGGAATACTCAAGGCGCATTTTTACTTCGGAGACGGGACTACGAATACGCGCTGTGTCATTCCAGAAGAAATCGCCGTGATTCCTTCTGGAATGGCATCGTGTTCGAACCCACTTCGACCCTAAGCTGATAGGGATTTATCGGTTGTGCAAACAAGGAGTTCAACATGAGCATTTTCAATAAAGTCAGCAAGACATTTCAGTGGGGTAGCAACACCGTCACCCTGGAGACCGGCGAAATCGCGCGTCAAGCCAGCGGCGCCGTGCTGCTGGATATGGACGGTACCGTGGTGCTCGCCACCGTCGTTGGCAAGACCGAAGGCAAGGCCGGCCAGGATTTCTTTCCGCTGACCGTGGATTACCTGGAAAAGACCTACGCGGCCGGCAAGATCCCGGGCAGCTTCTTCAAGCGCGAAGGCCGTCCCAGCGAATTTGAAACGCTCACCAGTCGCCTCATCGACCGCCCGATCCGCCCGCTGTTTCCTGAAGGCTACTTCAACGAAGTGCACGTGGTCGTGCACACGCTGTCGCTCAACCCCGAGGTCGACGCCGACATCGCCGCCCTGATCGCGACCAGCGCGGCGCTGTCCATCAGTGGCATCCCGTTCAGCGGACCTATCGGTGCGGCCCGCGTGGGTTACGTCAACGGCGAATACGTGCTCAATCCGGGTCAGACCCTGCGCAAGAGCTCCACCCTGGACCTGGTCGTTGCCGGTACCGAAGCCGCCGTGCTGATGGTCGAGTCCGAAGCCCAGCAATTGAGCGAAGAGATCATGCTCGGCGCCGTGGTGTTTGGCCATGAACAAGGCAATATCGCGATCAACGCCATTCACGAGCTGGTGCGTGATGCGGGCAAGCCGGTATGGGACTGGACCCCTCCGGCCAAGGATGAGCCGCTGATCGCCAAGGTGCATGCTCTGGCCAACGACAAGCTCGTCGCTGCCTACCAAATCCGCAACAAGCAAGCCCGCACCCGTGCCTGCCGCGAAGCCTACGCCGTGGTGATGGCCGACCTGAAGCTGGATGGCGTGCCGTTTGACAGCGTCAAGGTCGAAGGCATGCTGTTCGACATCGAAGCGCGCATCGTGCGCAGCCAGATCCTGGCGGGCGAGCCGCGCATTGACGGTCGCGACACGCGCACCGTGCGCCCGATCGAAATCCGCAACAGCGTGCTGCCGCGCACCCACGGTTCAGCCCTGTTCACACGCGGTGAAACCCAGGCGCTGGTGGTAACCACGCTGGGCACAGAACGTGACGCGCAGCGCATCGACGCGCTTGCTGGTGAGTACGAAGACCGCTTCATGCTGCACTACAACATGCCTCCCTTTGCCACGGGCGAGACCGGCCGCGTGGGCACGCCCAAGCGCCGCGAAATCGGCCACGGCCGTCTGGCCAAGCGCGCCTTGATGGCGTGTCTGCCTAGCAAGGAAGACTTCCCCTACACCATGCGTGTTGTGAGTGAAATCACAGAGTCCAACGGCTCTTCTTCCATGGCTTCGGTGTGCGGCGGTTGCCTGTCGCTGATGGATGCCGGCGTTCCGATGAAGGCGCACGTGGCCGGTATCGCCATGGGCCTGATCAAGGACGAGTCACGCTTTGCCGTGTTGACTGACATCCTGGGCGATGAAGATCATCTGGGCGACATGGACTTCAAGGTCGCTGGCACCACCAACGGCATCACCGCACTGCAGATGGACATCAAGATCCAGGGCATCACCAAGGAAATCATGCAGGTCGCGCTGGCGCAGGCCAAGGAAGCACGCATGCACATTCTGGGCAAGATGCTCGAAGCCATGGGCGAGGCCAAGACCGAAGTGTCCAGCTTCGCGCCCAAGCTCTACACCATGAAGATCAACCCCGAGAAGATCCGCGACGTGATCGGCAAGGGCGGCGCGGTGATTCGCGCCCTGACTGAAGAAACCGGTTGCCAGATCAACATCGAGGAAGACGGCACGATCACCATCGCCGCCACCGATGGCGCCAAGGCAGAAGAAGCCAAGCGCCGTATCGCCCAAATCACGGCCGAAGTGGAAATCGGCAAGGTCTACGAAGGCGCTATCACCAAGATCCTGGATTTCGGTGCCCTGGTCAATCTGCTGCCCGGCAAGGACGGTCTGCTGCACATCAGCCAGATCGCACACGAGCGTGTGGAAAAGGTGTCCGACTATTTGAGCGAAGGCCAGATCATCAAGGTCAAGGTCATGGAAACGGATGAAAAAGGCCGCGTCAAGCTGTCCATGAAGGCCTTGCTGGATCGTCCCGCACAGAGCTGAAGCTGTGCTGGATTTGCGGGCGCGATGGGCTTGGCAACAGGCTTGTCCGACTTTAGATTCATCAGCTCATTGAACCCGATGCAAGCCTTCGAAATCACCTCCTTTGGAACGCCTGACGTGTTGCGTCTGGGGATGCGGTCTGCGCCCGTGCCGGGCGTGGGCGAGTTGCTGATTCGGGTGTCGGCCAGCGGTGTGAACCGCCCCGACGTGCTGCAGCGCGCGGGCCACTATCCTGCACCTCCCGGTGCCTCCGATATCCCTGGGCTCGAAGTCGCCGGTGAGATCGTGGGCGGCGACGAACAGGCGCTCGCGGCCGCAGGCTTCAAACTCGGTGAGGCGGTGTGTGCCCTGGTGGCAGGTGGCGGGTACGCCGAACTTTGCGTGGCGCCGGTGGCTCAATGTCTGCCTGTGCCAAACGGTTTGAGCCTGACCGAGGCGGCGGCCTTGCCCGAGACTTTTTTCACCGTCTGGAGCAATGTGTTTGATCGCGGACGCTTGCAGGCGGGCGAGACCCTGCTGGTGCAGGGCGGCTCCAGCGGCATCGGTGTCACGGCCATCCAGATGGCCAAGGCGCTTGGCGCAAAAGTCGTCGTGACTGCGGGTAGCAGCGACAAGTGTGCCGCCTGTCTGGCGCTGGGCGCGGATCACGCCATCAATTACCGCGAGCAGGATTTTGTGCAGGAAGTCAAGACCCTCACGGCAGGCCGTGGCGTGGACGTGATTCTGGACATGGTGGCCGGGGACTACGTGGCGCGTGAGCTCGAGTGTCTGGCAGAGGACGGGCGCCTGGTCATCATTGCGGTGCAAGGCGGGATCAAGAGCCAGATCAACGCAGGTCTCGTTTTGCGTCGGCGCTTGACCGTGACCGGCTCCACCCTGAGGCCGCGGCCGGTGGCATTCAAGGAGCAAATTGCGCGCGCGCTCAAAACACAGGTTTGGCCTTTGCTGGCGAGCGGCAAGATCAAGCCCGTGATCCACAGCACGTTCGCGGTGGCACAACTCGACCCGAGCGCAGAAAGCGCGGCGGCCAAGGCGCATCGCCTGATGGAGTCGAATGAGCATGTGGGAAAGATCGTTTTGACTTGGGGCGCACCATGACGAAGAAGCTGATTGCGGGCAACTGGAAGATGAATGGCAGCCTGGCTGCGAACGAGGCTCTGGTGCAAGCACTGCTGGCCGGACTCGCAGCCAACGCCGCACTTTGTGACGTGGCGGTGTGCGTCCCGACGCCCTATCTGGCGCAACTGCAGGCCCTGCTCTCCAACGGTGGCATGGCGCTGGGTGCGCAGGATGTTTCCGCGTTTGAGGGCGGCGCCTACACCGGCGAGGTCTCGGTCTCCATGCTCAAGGAATTTGGCGTGCGTTACTGTCTGGTGGGTCACTCCGAGCGCCGCCTGTACCACGGCGAAACCGACGCCTTGGTCGCCACCAAAGCCCAGCGCGTCTTGGCCGCAGGTATGACGCCCATCGTGTGCGTTGGAGAAACCCTGGCCGAGCGCGAAGCAGGCAGGACCGAAGAAGTGGTAAAACGCCAGCTCGCCGCCGTGATATCCGCCAATGGGCACTGTGTCAGCGAAATCGTGGTCGCGTACGAGCCGGTCTGGGCCATCGGCACCGGCAAGACCGCATCGCCCGAGCAGGCACAGCAAGTGCATGCGGTGCTGCGGGCCCAGTTGCAGGCTGCCAGCGCACACGCAGACCGCATCCAGATTTTGTACGGGGGCAGCATGAATGCGGCCAACGCGCATTCATTGCTCGCGCAACCCGACATCGACGGCGGCCTGATCGGCGGCGCCGCACTCAAGGCCGCGGACTTTTTAACCATTATCGCGGCGGCTCAATAGTTGCTCGCGTACCCAGCTATCAAATCAGGAGCTTTTTGAATGAATGTTTTTCTCACTATCGTATTGGCCTTGCAGATGCTTTCGGCCCTTGGGATGATCGGTCTGATCCTGGTGCAGCACGGCAAGGGTGCGGACATGGGTGCGGCCTTCGGCAGCGGTGGCTCGGGCAGCTTGTTTGGAGCCAGCGGCAGTGCCAACTTTCTGTCGCGCACCACGGCCGTGCTCGCCGCCGTTTTCTTTACCTGCACGCTGGGACTGGCGTATTTTGGACATCTGAGCCCCGGCAGCAGCACTGGCAGCGTGCTGGAGTCTGCGCCAGTCACTGCGCCCGCTGTTTCGGCTTCGGGTGCGGCCGCACCTGCGATCGCAGCATCCGCGTCCGCCACTGCACCTGCAGTGCCGGCATCGGGCGCAGCACAAATCCCCACTCGTTGATATGGGTCAAATTTCACCTGCACTTGCAGCAAGGAACTGGGTAATTCAAGGGTAAACTCTACGCTTGTCTGGAGAGCAATACCTGAGAAGGTTCCTCACGCCATCTGGACAAAAAAACCGCCGTCGTGGTGAAATTGGTAGACACGCTATCTTGAGGGGGTAGTGGCGAAAGCTGTGCGAGTTCGAGTCTCGCCGACGGCACCAATCAATTCAGTTTGCTGTAATGCAGTTGCAGCAAACTCAAGTGGTGAAGAGATTCTTTTGATGAACATCGACCAGTATCTCCCGGTCCTTCTATTTATTTTGGTGGGTATCGGGGTAGGTATCGCGCCGCAGGTTTTGGGCTATATTCTCGGCCCCAATCGACCTGACGTCGCCAAGAACTCCCCTTACGAATGTGGCTTCGAAGCTTTCGAAGATGCGCGCATGAAATTCGATGTGCGCTACTACCTCGTCGCCATCCTCTTCATTCTTTTCGACCTGGAAATCGCGTTTCTGGTGCCGTGGGCAGCCGCGCTCAAGGACCTGGGCATCGTGGGATTTTGGGAAGTCGTCGTCTTCCTTGCAATTCTCGTCCTGGGATTTGTTTACATGTGGAAAAAAGGCGCCCTGGACTGGGAGTAACACAATGATCGAAGGCGTTCTCAAAGAAGGTTTCATCACCACCAACTACGACACGGTGATGAACTGGGCCAGGACTGGCTCTCTGTGGCCAATGTCGTTTGGCCTGGCCTGCTGTGCGGTGGAGATGATGCACGCAGCGACGGCCAGATATGACATCAGCCGCTTCGGCGCCGAAGTGTTTCGCGCCAGCCCGCGGCAGTCGGATCTGATTATCGTTGCCGGCACTCTGTGCAACAAGATGGCGCCCGCGTTTCGCAAGGTGTACGACCAGATGAGTGAGCCGCGCTGGGTGATCTCCATGGGCTCGTGCGCAAACGGCGGCGGCTACTATCACTACAGCTACTCCGTGGTTCGCGGTTGCGACCGCATTGTCCCGGTTGATGTCTATGTGCCGGGCTGCCCGCCCACGGCGGAAGCGCTGCTGTACGGCATCATCCAGCTGCAGCACAAGATTCGCCGCACCCAGACCATTGCCCGCGCCTGAGGAAAAAGCAATGACTTCTTATGCTGTAAATCCCCAGACCCTCAAGACCCAGGTGGATGCCGCCTTGGGTGACATGATTGTGAGCAGCGTGGTCCGACTGGACGAACTCACGATCGTGGTGGACGCGAAGAACTATCTGAGCGCCGCCAAGATTCTGCGTGACGACCCTCGCTGCCGATTCGAGCAGTTGATCGACCTGTGTGGCGTGGATTACTCCACCTACAAGGATCAGCCCCAAGTCGGATTGCGCTATTGCGTGGTGTCGCACCTGCTGTCGGTGAGCTTGAATCAACGCCTGCGGCTCAAGGTGTTTGCAAGTGACGATGCTTTTCCGGTGCTGTCCTCGCTGTGCGACATCTGGAGTTCGAGCAACTGGTTTGAACGCGAAGCCTTCGATCTGTTTGGTATCGTGTTCGAGGGGCACAACGACTTGCGCCGCATTCTGACCGACTATGGTTTCATCGGACATCCGTTTCGCAAGGATTTCCCGACCTCGGGTCATGTGGAAATGCGCTACGACGCCGAGCAAAAGCGCGTCGTGTATCAGCCGGTCACGATTGAGCCGCGTGAAATCACGCCGCGCATCATCCGTGAACCAAACTACGGTGGGTCGCACTGAAATGGCAGACATCAAGAATTACACCCTGAACTTCGGGCCACAGCATCCGGCAGCGCACGGCGTGTTGCGCCTGGTGCTGGAACTGGACGGCGAAGTGATTCAGCGCGCGGATCCGCACATCGGCCTGTTGCATCGCGCCACCGAGAAGTTGGCGGAGAGCAAGACCTATATCCAGGCACTGCCCTACATGGACCGCCTGGACTACATGTCGATGATGTGCAACGAGAACGCTTATTGTCTGGCAGTGGAAAAGCTGCTCGGGCTGGAAGTGCCGTTGCGCGCCCAACATATCCGCGTCATGTTCTCCGAGATAACGCGCATGCTGAACCACCTGTTGTGGGTCGGTGCGCATGGCCTGGATTGCGGGGCCATGACGGTCATGTTGTACGCCTTTCGCGAGCGCGAAGACCTGCTGGACATGTACGAGGCCGTCAGCGGCGCGCGCATGCACGCGGCCTACTTCCGCCCGGGCGGCGTTTATCGCGACTTGCCCGACAGCATGGCGCGCCACGTTCCGAACAAGATCCGCAGCGCCAAATCCACGGATCTTTTGAATCGCAACCGTCAGGGAAGTCTGCTCGATTTCATCGACGACTTCACCCAGCGTTTCCCCACCTATCTGGCCGAATACCACACGCTGTTGACAGACAACCGCATCTGGAAGCAGCGTACCGTGGGCATCGGCGTGGTCACGCCCGAGCGGGCGCTCAATCTGGGGTTTACCGGCCCGATGCTGCGCGGCTCAGGTATTGCCTGGGATCTGCGCAAGACGCAACCCTACGACGCCTACGCCCACATGGACTTTGACGTACCCGTGGGCAAGACCGGCGACAGCTACGACCGCTATCTGGTGCGCATGGAAGAGATGAAGCAGTCCAATCGCATCATCAAGCAGTGTGTGGATTGGCTGCGCGTGAACCCAGGCCCGGTGATCACCGACAACCACAAGATCGCGCCGCCCGACCGTGAATCGATGAAATCCAACATGGAAGACTTGATCCACCACTTCAAGCTCTTTTCCGAAGGTTTTGCCGTACCTGAAGGCGAGGCTTACGCTGCGATCGAACACCCCAAGGGCGAGTTCGGCATCTACATCGTGAGCGATGGCGCCAATAAGCCTTATCGACTGAAGATTCGCCCGCCTGCATTCGTGCATTTGGCGGCGCTGGACGAGATGGGCAAGGGCCACATGATCGCCGATGCGGTGGCCATTATTGGCACGATGGATATTGTGTTTGGGGAAGTGGACCGATGATTTCCGAAGAATCCAAAACGCGCTTCGCCCAGGAAGTCGCCAAATACCCTGCGGACCAGAAACAGTCTGCCGTGATGGCCTGTCTGGCGATCGCCCAGCAACAATTGGGACACCTTAGCGCCGAGACCGAGCGTGAAGTGGCCGAGTACCTCGGCATGGCGCCCATGGCCGTGCACGAGGTGAGCAGCTTCTATAACATGTACAACTTGGAGCCGGTGGGCAAGTACAAGCTCAACGTCTGCACCAATTTGCCGTGCCAGTTGCGCGGCGGCAAGCATGCGCTGTCGCATCTGGAGCACAAGCTCGGTGTGGCTCTGGGTGAGACCACGGCGGATGGCATGTTCACGCTGCAGCAGTGCGAATGCCTGGGCGCCTGCGCTGATGCCCCGGTGCTGCTGGTGAACGACCACGACATGTGCAGCTTCATGAGTGACGACAAGCTCGATCAGTTGGTCGACGGCCTGCGTGCCTCGGAGGTCAAACCATGAGCGCGCAACAAGTGCTGGCACAGTTCCAGGCCACGGGCAAGGAAACCTCGTTTCACGGGCGCCACATCGCGCCGCAAATCATGGCGGGGTTGGACGGCTCCAACTGGAGCCTGAAAGACTACGCAGCGCGCGGCGGCTACCAGGCCTTGCGCAAGATCCTGGGTCAGGACGGCGCTGCTGCCATGACGCCGGATGACGTGATCGCCACGGTCAAGGCCTCGGCGCTGCGCGGACGCGGCGGCGCCGGCTTCCCCACGGGGCTCAAGTGGAGCTTCATGCCGCGAAAATATGCTGGCGCCAAGTATCTGGTCTGCAATTCGGACGAAGGCGAGCCCGGTACCTGCAAGGATCGCGACATCCTGCAATTCAATCCGCACATCGTGATCGAAGGCATGATCATCGCTGCCTATGCCATGGGCATTGCCGTCGGCTACAACTACATCCACGGCGAAATTTTCCAAACCTACGACCGGTTTGAGGAAGCTCTGCGCGAGGCGCGCGCAGCCGGACTGCTGGGCGACAACATCCTGGGCAGCGATTTCAGCTTCCAGTTGCATGCGGCCCATGGTTTTGGCGCCTACATTTGCGGCGAGGAAACCGCGCTGCTGGAGTCGCTCGAAGGCAAGAAGGGTCAGCCGCGCTACAAGCCGCCGTTTCCCGCCAGCTTTGGCCTGTACGGCAAACCCACGACCATCAACAACACCGAGACCTTTGCCGCTGTTCCCTGGATCATCTGCAACGGCGCACAGGCGTATTTGGAGTGCGGCAAGCCCAACAATGGCGGCACCAAGATCTTTTCCGTCAGCGGCGACGTGGAGCGCCCCGGAAACTACGAAATTCCCATGGGAACGCCGTTTTCCAAGCTGCTGGAGTTGGCCGGTGGCGTACGCGCCGGGCGTCAGCTCAAGGCGGTGATCCCCGGTGGCTCGTCCTCGCCCATCCTGCCAGCGTCCATCATCATGGACTGCACCATGGACTACGACTCGATTTCCAAGGCCGGCTCCATGTTGGGCTCGGGCGCGGTGATCGTGCTCGACGACAGCCGCTGCATGGTCAAGAGCCTGCAGCGTCTGAGCTACTTCTATATGCACGAATCCTGCGGTCAGTGCACGCCTTGCCGCGAAGGCACGGGCTGGCTTTCACGCATGGTCGACCGCATCGAGACCGGAAAGGGCCGTCCCGACGACATGGACCTGTTGGACAACGTGGCCGAGAACATCATGGGGCGCACGATTTGCGCCTTGGGCGACGCAGCGGCCATGCCGGTGCGCGCCATGATCAAGCACTTCCGCCCCGAATTTGAATATCACGTAGCGCACAAGACCTGCCTGGTCCAGCCTGCATCTGAGTGAGCCCTGCACCATGATTGAAATCGAACTCGACGGCAAGAAAGTGGAAGTGGCTGAAGGCAGCACGGTGATGCACGCAGCCGAGAAGGTGGGTACCTACATCCCGCACTTTTGTTATCACAAGAAATTGAGCATTGCAGCCAGTTGCCGCATGTGTCTGGTGGACATCGAAAAGGCGCCCAAACCGATGCCGGCCTGCGCCACGTCGGTGACACCGGGCATGGTGGTGCGCACCCGCAGCGACAAGGCCGTCAAGGCGCAGCAGTCGGTGATGGAGTTTTTGCTGATCAACCATCCGCTGGATTGTCCGATTTGCGACCAGGGCGGCGAGTGCCAATTGCAGGATCTGGCCATGGGTTACGGTGGCACCCAATCGCGCTACGAAGAAGAAAAGCGCGTGGTCTTGCCCAAGGACGTGGGTCCGTTGATCTCCATGCAGGAGATGAGCCGCTGCATCCACTGCACGCGCTGCGTGCGCTTCGGCCAGGAAATGGCAGGCGTGATGGAACTGGGCATGTCGCATCGCGGTGAACACGCCGAAATCGAAACCTTCGTCGGCCAGACCGTGGACTCCGAACTGTCGGGCAACATGATCGATCTGTGCCCGGTGGGTGCCATCACCAGCAAGCCGTTTCGCTACAGCGCGCGCACCTGGGAATTGTCGCGCCGCAAGTCGGTCAGCCCGCACGATTCGACCGGTGCCAACCTGATCGTTCAGGTCAAGAACAACCAGGTGCTGCGCGTCGTGCCGTTCGAAAACGACGCCGTGAACGAATGCTGGATTGCAGACCGCGACCGCTTTTCCTACGAGGCGCTGAATTCGGATGAACGCTTGACCGCGCCCATGCTCAAGCAGGGCGGTGAGTGGAAGACCGTGGACTGGCAGACGGCGCTGGAATACGTGGCCAACGGTCTGACGCAGGTGAAAACCGAGCATGGTGCTGCCAGCATCGGGTTGCTGGCCAGTCCGCACAGCACGGTTGAGGAATTGCACCTCGCCGCGGCGCTGGTGAAGGCACTGGGCTCGTCCAACATCGATTCGCGATTGCGCAACGCAGAGTTCGCAGCGCCGGAAGGGGTGCGTTATCTCGGGACTTCGATTGCCTCCTTGTCCGAGTTGCAGCGCGTGCTGGTGATCGGCTCGAATCTGCGCAAGGATCACCCCCTGTTTGCGCAAAGAATTCGACAAGCTGCGCGCAGAGGCTGCGCCGTGAGTGCGCTGCAAGAGCAAGACCCGGACTGGGCTATGCCCGTGGCCCACAAACTGCTGGCCGACGCCACGGTGTGGGTGCAGGCGCTGGCCGATGTGGCAGTCGCAATTGCCCTGCAAAAGGGTGTGCAAGCTCCGGCTGCGGGCTCGGCCAGCGCTGCTGCCCAGGCCATTGCGCAATCCCTGCTCTCGGGTGAGCGCAAGGCCGTGCTGCTGGGCAACGCTGCCGCACACCATGCCAAGGCGTCGAGTCTGCTTGCCCTGGCCAACTGGATTGGCGAGCAAACCGGAGCCAGCGTGGGTTACCTGACCGAGGCTGCGAACACCGTGGGTGCGCAACTGGTGGGTGCGACACCAGATGTTGGCGGCCTGAACGCGGCACAAATGCTGGGTGGCGGCTTGAAGGCCGTGATCCTGTTGAACAACGAACCCGAATTCGACTCCGCCGCGGGTGCCCAGGCCAAGACGGCTTTGGCGCAAGCCGACATGGTGGTGAGTTTGAACCCGTTCAAAGCAAACATGGAGTTTGCCGACGTGCTGTTGCCGATCGCGCCGTTCGCAGAAACTTCGGGCAGCTTCGTCAATGCCGAGGGCTGCGTGCAGAGCTTCCATGCGGTGGTCAAGCCGCTGGGCGAAACCCGTCCGGCCTGGAAAGTGCTGCGGGTGCTGGCAAATCTGCTTGACGTCCCTGGGTTTGAATTTGAGTCTTCGCAGGATGTGCTGCGCGTCGTTCCCGCACTGCAGGCGTCACCTTCCGGAAGCGTGGTCGCTGCGGACCGTTTGAACAACGCCACACGCGCTGCGATTGACCTGTCTGCGGCACAGGGCAAACCCGTGACGGCATCGATTTATCAGCTGGATGGCCTGGTGCGACGTGCCAGTTCCCTGCAAATGACTGCGGACGCCAAACTGTTCTGCAAGGCGCAAGAGGTGCTCGCATGATTGATGCAATCTTCAACTGGGGACAGGGTCTGTGCGCGAGCGCTTGGTGGGCCGCGCTGGCCTGGCCTGTGATCTGGGCGCTGA
>CAIVXG010000144.1 GCA_903909815.1 uncultured beta proteobacterium
CATCAACCGCCCACGGCAGTGTCCGTTCCCGCGTTCCTCGCCAGGATGGATGAGGTCTACCCGGGCATCAAGGGCCTCGATAGCGTGCTGTTCTACATCGCGGCCGCGCATCACCGTGCCGCATGGGTTCACCCCTTTGGCGATGGAAATGGTCGTGCGTGTCGGCTGCAGACACACTGTGCGATGTTGGCGCTGACAGCGGGGCTCTGGTCTGTGAACCGCGGCCTGGCACGACAGCGTGAAAGGTACTACGAGCTACTGGACAACGCGGATGCGCATCGCCAGGGCGACCTGGACGGAAGAGGTAACTTGTCCGAGAAGGCGCTGCGTGCGTGGTGCGAATACTTCATCGAACTCGCTGACGACCAAGTGACCTTCATGGGCAAGCTGCTCGGGTTGGAGCGCCTCAAGGACAGCATCGCCATGCTCATGTTGGTGCGTTCCGAGAGCTCTCGGTACAAGAACTACAGTCGTCAGGCCACCCAGGCCCTTCATCACGTCATGCTGGCAGGACCCACCCCTCGAGGCGAGTTCATGACCATGACGGGGCTGCCGGAACGTACAGCAAGCCGAGTTCTGGCCCAGTTGGTGAAGGACCGATTGCTGGTGAGCGAAGGACCCAAGAGAGCGGTGAGTTTCAACTTTCCCCTGGACGCGCTGAGCATCCTGTTGCCCAACCTCTACCCCGAAGCGGCCGTCAGTAACGATGATGACTGAGCAAGCAAATGGGGTATCCCTTTAACTCCAATGCCAAAAGCGCATTAAAAAAGGCCCCGAAGGGCCTTTTTTAATTTGCGAGTTCAAGTCGCTTTTCGATGCGTTGAATCCTTTCGACAATCGAGTCAATGCTGACTTGTTGACGCGAGAAGTCTTCAGCCGATAAAGCGCCATCACGTCGCACTCCAGACAACGACGAATCAATATGATTCAAACGAGCTTTAACATCTTTGAACTCTGAGTGCAGTTCCGACCGCAGACCAACTATGTCAGATCGTAATGCTCTCAATTGTTCAAGGACGAGATGTTCAATGCTTTCCATAACTCTTTAGTTCACTTCATAATGTCAGAGAACCAACGAATTCACCCAAAGGGTGAACCCCCTGGGCGTGTTTTTGCTACTTTCGTAGCAATGTCAGCTGCGAGGCCGACGATGTGTAAATGCGCAACAAGTACGCGAATCAAGCCGAGGCTCGAAGTGGCGTCAGTATAGCAATGGCCCGGCATGTCAGCAACTGGCAGTCACAACGTCGCCATAAGTGACAGGGCCGGTAACAACAGCCTGCTGCAACAGTCGATAAAACAGCAACCCTCTGGAGGTCGAAGTCCTGCGGTTGAACCGAAAGACGAACTCGTCAAGGTAGTAGTCCAATTGCCCCGGCTGCACCGCTCCGTGGTGTGTTCCCAGCAGCCAGCGACACAGGAGCGCCGCAACCCTGTGGACACCTGACATCGATACGTGCGCCGGTGCGTCGGGTCCCAAGTGTACCGTTCTGCGGTGTTGATAACCGCTTTCTTCGAAATTTCTGTAGGCACCCGAGCCATCACTGTGAATCACTGCGCCGGGGCGGACCGATTCCTGGATGAATGGCATCAGGCTTTCGTAATCACCCTCATGGATCTGCTTAATCCGAATTCTGCCAAATCCCTTTGGTTGCAGCATTTCAACCGCGATGGCGACAAGAACCTTGCTGGTGTTACCCTTGCGCCCAATTGGGTTGATGGGATTCTTGCGGTCGGTGATGGCCACATAGGTCTCGTCGACTTCCACCTCACCATGCAGCAACTCTCTGCCTGGGCGAACCATGGCGCGGCGCAGTCGATGCAGCATTGTCCAAGCAGTCTCGTAACTTCCAAGCCCAAGCACTCGCTGCAACCCGAGGGCGCTGACGCCATGCTTTTGGTTGGTGATGTACCAGATCCCCGCAAACCATATATGAAGTTCGGTGCGGGTCTTGTCGAAAATCGTGCCGGCCGTCACGGTTGTTTGGAACTTGCACTTGGGACAAATAATCCTGCCACGGGTGGAGCGACAGGGATTGCCGGGTTGCTCGCACTTCGGGCAGACAAACCCGTCCGGCCAGCGCAACTGGTCCAAATATGCACGGCAGGCCTCCTCAGAATGGAACCAATCCAGGAACTGCACCCAGTTCTTGGGATAGTCTTGTCCAACCTGGGGCATCTCCGGGTTTGTTGCCATTTCGCGATTCTGGCAGAATTGGAGCTAAAGGGATAGCCCGTGCAAGCAAACAGGGTGAGCGATGGATTCTGTTCGCAGCACAGGCGGCATTTCAGCGCCGGTTGGTCGTTCCCGGTGGCGACGACGGCTTGGTGTGAAATCTCTCGAGCTGATTTCTGAGCCCGGCTGTGCATGAGCGGGTTTTCGGGGCGTCAAGTCCATGGCGCTCATTCTCACGTCAGCTGTCCAAATAGCAGCAGTACGGTTGGGCGATTGGCTCAGCTTTCAATCGGCAAAAATCGCTTTATCACTTAAAATAAATTGTGGTTTCGACCAAATATGTCATAATTTGGCTGTATTAAACTAAATCTAGGTGAATTTGATGCTGATTGAGTTTCGCGGCAAGAACTTCCGCTCACTCCGTGACGAACAGGTGCTAAGTCTGGTGGCATCCAAGGACAAGACCCTGCTGGACACCAACACGGTGGTAACCGGGGTCAATGCGGTCCCGGCGCTACTGCGCAGCGCGGTCGTCTACGGCGCCAACGCCAGCGGCAAGTCCAACCTGATCAAGGCCATGCAGTACATGCGCGCGGTCGTGGCCGAATCGGCCACGGTCATTCAGCCCGGGCAATCCTTCAGCGTGCAGCCGTTCAGGCTTGATGCGGAATCGGCCAGTCAGCCCACGGAGTTCGAGGCCACTTTCCTGCTTGATGGCGTGCGCTATCAGTACGGCTTTGCCCTCACAGCCCAGCGCATCGTCAGTGAGCATCTCCTGGTTTACAAGGCGTTCAAGCCGCAGCGCTGGTTCGATCGCTACGTGGACAACGAAACCGGCAAGGATGTCTACGAGTTTGGCCCTGGCCTCAAGGGGCCCAAGAATGTATGGGAGGGTGCCACCCGCTCCAACTCCTTGTTTTTGTCCATGGCTGTGCAACTCAACAGTGAGCAACTGCGCCCGGTGTTTGACTGGTTCACCAACAAGTTGGTGATTTTCAACGAAGTCTCACCGTTGGCGCCGCAGTTTTCTGTCCAGATGCTGCAGCAGGCGGCCAAGCGCCGAGAAATCTGTGATTTCCTCTCGGCAGCGGATATCAGCATCGCCGATATTGAGGTCGTGACCCGCAAGGTGCCTGGCCAGTCTCTCCACCTGGATATGGCAACCGGAAAGACTGAACTGAGTTCGAAAGAGATCGAAGAAAACCAGCTTCGCTTTCATCACGTGACAAAGCAGGGCAATGCGGTCTTCGATCTGTCTGAGGAATCCAGCGGCACTCGCAGTCTGCTATTTCTGACGGGACCCGTGTTTGACATACTGAGCAAGGGTTTGACCCTGGTCATCGACGAACTAGACACCAGCCTGCACACCCTGTTGGTGCGCCAACTGGTTCGACTTTTCCATCAACCGGATATCAATACGGGCGGCGCGCAGCTGATCTTCGCAACGCACGATACTTCGTTGCTTGATGCGCCAGACTTGCTTCGCCGCGATCAGGTTTGGTTTGTGGAGAAGGACCGAGACCAGGCATCCAGCCTTGTCAGTCTGTCCGAGTTCAGCCCGCGCAAGAATGAAGCGCTGGAGCGTGGCTACCTGATGGGCCGCTACGGTGGAATTCCGTTCCTAGAACCGCTGATGGGGCAGCGCCACTGATGGGACGCGACAACGCTCCCAAAGAACGCCAGCGTCAACAGCTTGAACGAAAACAGACGCGACGGGCCGGCTACGACCGGATTCTGATTGTTTCCGAAGGAACCAAGACGGAACCACTGTACTTCGGAGAAATTCGAACGGCGTATCGCTTGCACAGCGCAAACGTCCAAGTGCGCCCCAGCGAGCAAGGGACAGCACCGCTCCGGGTCGTACAGTACGCACAAGCCCTGTTCAAAAACGGCGACAAGAACAAGGCTATTCCGCCACGCGCGTTTGAACATGTCTATGTCGTGTTTGATCGCGACGATCACGAGAGTTACTTCAATGCGCTCAAGCTCGCCGAGTCCCTGGATGGGACACTGCGCAACGATGCCAAGCAAACAGTGGTGTTCAAGGCAATAGCATCGGTGCCAGCTTTCGAGTTGTGGCTGCTACTGCACTTCGAGGACGTTCAGGCGCCATTGCACCGCGACGAAGTCTTGCGGCGTCTGAAGCAGTACATGCCCGACTATGAAAAAGGGGCGAGAAACGTTTTCGCCAAGACACGTGAGTCGTTGCCGCTTGCCACGCAGCGGGCAGCGCGCTTGGGTGAAAGATTTAGCGCGTATACCGCGCCAGAGCCTTACACAGCCATTGGGGATCTTGTGACGCTTCTGACCACTCTGCGAACCTGAATCATGGGAAGACGTTTGTCCTATGACGTAACCATTCACAGTCAGATGGACGGTCCCGCAGAGATGCGAAGGACCGTCTCTCACGAGCCTACTTATGTGCTACCGCGGGCGCTTGCAGGACAC
>CAIVXG010000145.1 GCA_903909815.1 uncultured beta proteobacterium
CCCCTCCTGCACGGCATGGCAGGCAATGCGCGCACGTCCCAACGTCAACAATTCGGGACGCTCGGATGCACAGCGCGCATTCGCGTGCGGGCAACGCGGATGAAAGGCGCAGCCCGCTGGGGGCTGCAGCGGATTGGGCACTTCACCCTGCACCGGCGTGCGCCGACGACCCGTGTCGTGCAGCTTCGGAATCGCGTCCAGCAACATGCGCGTGTACGGGTGGCGCGGCCTGGCAAACAGCTCCTGCTTGTCGGCCAACTCCACCAACCGCCCCAGGTACATCACGCCCACGTGATCGCTCACGTGGCGCACCACGGCCAGATTGTGCGAGATGAAGAGATAGGTCAGACCCAGGCGCCGCTGCAACTCCTTCATGATGTTGAGCACCTGGGCCTGCACGCTCACATCCAGTGCCGAGGTCGGCTCGTCGCACACCAGGAACTCGGGATTCGTGGCGAGCGCGCGGGCGATGGAAATGCGCTGGCGCTGGCCGCCCGAAAACTGGTGCGGATACTTGGGACCATCGAGTTCACTCAAGCCCACGCTGCTCAGCAACTGCGCCACCCTGCTTGACAGCTCGCGGGCGTCGGTCACCAGACCCTGTTCGATCATCGGCTCCGCCACGATGTCGTGCACACGCCAGCGCGGATTCAGGCTGGCGTAGGGGTCCTGAAAAATCATCTGAACGCGCCGATGCAGCGCGCCGCTTTGTGCACCCTGCAGACCCGCATGCAGGTCCTGGCCATCAAAATGCACATGGCCGCGACTGGGTTGATAGAGTCCGACCAGCAGGCGCGCCACTGTGCTTTTGCCGCAGCCCGACTCGCCCACCAGGGCCAACGTTTGGCCTTTTTCAATCTCGAAGCTCACGCCATCGACCGCGTGCAAAAGCACCCGCGGCTTGCCTTCGAGCACGCGATTGAGCCAGGGCGCGGACACGTCAAAAGTCTTCGCCAGATCCTGCACCTGCACCAAAGTCCCGCTCATGCCGAACCCACCTGGTGCAGCCAGCAGGCCGCATGCGTCGCACCGGCGTTCATCAGCTCGGGTCGCCGCTGGCGGCAGTCGTCCCGCATGCCGTGCGCGCACCTTGGATGGAAGGCACAGCCGGAGGGAATCGCGTCCAGACGCGGCATGGCGCCGTCGATCTGATACAGCTGTTCGCGGTCCTGATCGATGTCGGGAATGGCGGCCATCAGGCCCGCGGTGTAGGGGTGCGCACTGTAGTGAAGACAATCGCGCACGGGGCCGATCTCGGCCACTCGTCCCGCGTACATCACCGCCACCCGGTCGCAGGTCTCGGCGATCACACCCATGTCGTGCGTGATCAGCATGACCGCCGCGCCATGCTGCTTGCAGACACGTTTGAGCAGCGTGATGATCTGCGCCTGAATCGACACATCCAGCGCCGTCGTGGGCTCATCGGCCACGATCAGTTGCGGCTCGGCGGCCAGCGCCAAGGCGATCACCACGCGTTGGCGCATGCCGCCCGAGAACTGGTGCGGGTAATGGTCCAGACGCTGCGCCGCGGCGGCAATGCCCGTGTCTTCCAGCAGTTGAATCGCACGCTCGCGCGCCTGCGATTTTGTCAGCGGCAGGTGCGTCAGAATGGTCTGCATCAGTTGCTGACCGATGGTGTACAAGGGATTCAACGACGTCAGCGGATCCTGAAAAATGGCGCCTATCCTGCGGCCCCGAATGGCGCGCATTTGCTCCTGATTCAGGTTGTCGATGCGCTGCCCCTGCAACACGATCTCGCCGCCCGCAATGCGCCCTGGGGGATCGATCAGGCCGATGATGGCCGCGCCCGTGAGCGACTTGCCCGCGCCCGACTCACCCACCACACCCAGAATTTCACCCGGCGCGATCTCGAACGACACCTGGTCCAACGCGCGCAGAGTGCCGCGCCGACCGGCAAATTCGACCACCAAATTCTTCACTTCCAGCAGCGGCTGCGTCATCCCTTGAGCCTCGGATTGAGCGCATCGCGCAGCCAGTCGCCCAGCAGATTCACGCTCAAGGCGATCAGCACCAGCATGCCGCCGGGGAAGACCGTGATCCACCATTCGCCCGAAAACAAATACTTGTTGCCGATCTGGATCAGCGTTCCCAGCGAAGGCGAGGTCGGCGGCGCACCCACCCCCAGAAACGAGAGCGTGGCCTCGGTGATGATGGCCGTGGCGACCTGGATCGTGGCCAGCACCAGCACCGGCCCCAGCACATTGGGCAGCACGTGGCGGCGCATGATGCGCAGACTGGAGACGCCCGTCACCCGCGCCGCGAGCACGTACTCCTTGTGCCGCTCCACCAGCGTACTGCCGCGCACGGTGCGGGCGTACTGCACCCAGCCGGTGAGCGTGATCGCCAGCACCAGCACCGCAAAGGCCACCGATTCCTGCGCATCCGGAAACAGCGCCCGGCCCACGCCCGCAATCAGCAGAGCCACCAGAATCGCCGGAAACGACAGCATCACGTCGCACAGCCGCATCAGCGCGGAGTCAACCCAACCGCCAAGGAAACCGGCGAGCAGGCCCAGGCTGACACCGATGGCCGCCGACAGCAGCACCGAGACAAAACCCACGGCCAGCGAAATGCGCGCGCCGTACATCAGTGCCGAAAAAATGTCGCGCCCCTGGTCGTCCGTTCCCAGCAGAAAGCGCGAGCTTCCGCCCTCGATCCACGACGGAGGAAGGCGCGCGTCGCTCAGCTCCAGCGTCGCCAGATCGAAGGGATTGTACGGTGCCACCCAGCCCGCAAACACCGCGCAGAAGATGCATAGGAAAGCGATCAGCGCCGCACCCACCGCAACCGGCGAGGTGCGAAAACTGTGCCCCAGGTCGCTGTCCCAGAACCGCAAATGCGCGCGCGTGATCCAGGCCTTCATCCACGCGTCACTTGTTCACCTTAGCGTAACGCCAGGCCATGTTGTTGTCGGGCATTTGCACCAGTTCGATGTTATTCCTGACGCCCCAGTTCAGCGCCTGCTGATGCAGGGGGATGTGGCCGACATCGTCCTGGTGGATCTTCATCGCTTCGCGAATCATCTCGGTGCGCTTCTTGTCGTCGGTCTCGGAGCCGATCAGGGCCGTCAATTCGTCCACTCTGGCGTTGCTGTAGGCGCCCAGGTTGAACTGCCCGCGTCCGCCCTCTCCCGGGCTGGACAAGATGGGGTAGAGGACGTTGTGCGCGTCCACGGTGCTCGCTACCCAGCCCAGCATGTAGAAGCTGGTATCGCGGCGCAGTATCTTCGGAAAGTAGGTACCCTTGGTCTCGGCCTCCAGGTTGATCTTGACGCCGATCTTGGCAAGATTGGCCGCCACCGCCTGGCAAATCGCCGCGTCGTTCACATAGCGGTCGTTCGGGCAATTGAGCTTGACTTCAAAGCCCGACGGGTAACCCGCTTCGGTCAGCAACTTCTTGGCAGCGACCACATCGTAAGGCAGGCGTTTGGCCAGATCCGGGGCAAAGCCCTTGACCTGCGGTGGCAGCATCAGCGCCACTGGCGTGGCCGCGCCGCGCATCACGGTCTTGTCAATGCCGTCGATGTCGATGGCCTGGTAGAAAGCCTGGCGCACGCGCTTGTCCTTGAACGGGTTCTTTCCCTTGACGTTGGAGAACAGCAGTTCGTCGCGCTTCTGGTCCATGCCCAGAAAGACGACGCGCAGCTCCGGCCCCTGCAACACGCGGAACTTCGGATTGCCCTTGATGCGCTCCACATCCTGCACGGGAACGGGCTCCATCACGTCCACTTCGCCCGACAACAGCGCAGCGACACGCGTGCTGTCGTTGCCAATCGGAGTGAAGATGACTTCGTCCACATTGCCTTCGATCTTGCCCCAGTAATTGCCGTTGCGAACGAAGCTGGTGCGCACACCCGGTTGGCGCTCGCGCACCCGAAACGGTCCCGTTCCATTGGCGCGAAACGAAGCCTCGTTCTCGATGCCTTTGCGCCGATCCACGGGCTTGGTGGCCTGCTTCTCTTCGCACCATTTCTTGCTCATCATCAGCCACTGCGTGAACAACTCTGGAAGGATGGGGAACGGGGCGCTCAGCACGAAATCGACCGCATGGTCGTTGATCTTCCTGATCTCCTTGATCTGCCCCACGTAGCTCTTCATGTCGGAGCCGTCGCCCTTGGCGCGCTCGTAGCTGAAGATCACGTCGTCGGCGGTGAAAGGAGCCCCGTCGTGAAACTGCACGCCCTTGCGCAGGTTGAAACGCCACACCGTGGGCGCCGTCTGCTTCCAGTCTGTGGCCAGGGCCGGCGCGAGCTTGTAATTGCGGTCGCGCGTCACCAGCGGCTCGTACACGTTGCCGGTCACCGACAGCTGCAGCGATTCGTTCAGCGAATGCGGGTCCATGGACAGCGCGTCGCCCTGGTTCGCCACCTTGAGCGTCACGGCGGACGCATTAAGGCTGGCCGCTGCCAGTGCCACGGCGCTAAGGGTCAAAGTCAATGTCTTATTGAGGTGCATGAATGTCTCCGGTTGAAATGAAAAGGTTTAAGCGCGGGTTGCGGGAAGCAAAGGCATGGACTGTTCCACCAGACTGGCGTGCATGGCCGAACCCAGCGGCAGCACCTCGTCGTTGAAATCGTAGCGGCTATTGTGCAAGGCGCAGCTGGTCGCACCCGTGCCGGCGCTTTGCCCCAGGCGCAAATAGGCGCCGGGTTTGGCCTGCAGCATAAAGGAAAAATCTTCTGCCCCCATGCTGGGTTCCAGGTCGCGCACCAGCTTGTCTGCGCCGACCAGCGACTGCCCGACATCCGCCGCAAATTGGGCTTCCCGCTCGCTGTTCACGGTGGCGGGATACATGCGCTCATAGCGCACCGTGGCCGTGGCACCAAAGCCCTGCGCTATTGCCGTGCACATTTCGCTCAGGCGCTTCTCCACGAGGTCCTGCACCTTGGGGTTGAAACTGCGCACCGTGCCCACCAGCGTGGCGCTGCCGGGGATCACGCTCATGGCAGACGCGTCTCCGGCCTGTACCGCACAGATGCTGATGACGGCGCTGTCCAAGGCCTTGACATTGCGCGACACGATGCTTTGCACCGCGGTGATGATGTGCGCCGCCACCAGCACCGAATCGATGGTCTGGTAGGCGTGCGCGCCGTGGCCGCCCTTGCCTGTGATCTCGATCGTGATGCGGTCCGCTGCCGCCATCATCGGACCGGGTCGCAGGCCTATCATTCCGGCGGGCAGCTGCGGCCAGTTGTGCATGGCGTAAACAGTCTGCACCGGGAAGCGCTCGAACAGCCCGTCTTCGATCATGGCGCGGGCGCCGGCGTAACCTTCTTCGCCGGGCTGAAAGATCAGCACCGCGGTCCCGGCAAAGCGCCGGGTTTCAGCCAAATAGCGCGCCGCCCCTACCAGCATCGCCGTGTGGCCGTCGTGGCCGCAGGCGTGCATCAGGCCGCCTTGCTGCGACTTCCAGACGAAGTCGTTGTGCTCGGCCATGGGCAGCGCGTCCATGTCGGCACGCAGGCCGATCATCGCCGGTTGGGACGCATCGGTGACGACGCCAGCGCCCCGAATGATTGCCACCACGCCGGTCTTGCCGATGCCGGTATGAACTTCGTCCACGCCGCACAGCTGCAGCGCCTGGGCCACACGCTGGGCCGTGTAGCGCTCCTCGAATCCGAGCTCCGGATGCGCGTGCAGGTCGCGCCGCAGTGCGGTCAACTCGGGATGAAAGGCGGCAATGTGGGCGAAGGCCCGGCCCTGCGCGCGGTAGCTCAATGTGCTCATGATGCTTGCTCGCTCAATGCCCGGCGGCCGCATCCATGCGCAGCCGCGGGTCCACCACGAAATACAACAGATCAACCAGCAGATTGATCGCCACGAAAATCAACGCGATCAGGCACAGGTAGGCGGCCATCACGGGAATGTCGGCAAAGGTCACCGACTGGATGAAGAGCAGGCCCATGCCGGGCCACTGGAACACGGTTTCGGTGATGATGGCAAAGGCGATGAGCGAGCCCAACTGCAGACCGGTGATGGTGATCACCGGCACCAGCGTATTCTTGAGCGCGTGGCCGAAGTGGATGACGCGATTGGAAAGCCCCCGAGCCCGGGCAAAGCGGATGTAGTCGGTGCGCAGCACCTCCAGCATTTCAGCGCGCACCAGCCGCATGATCAGCGCCAACTGAAACACCGCCAGGGTCACCGCCGGCAGCACGATGTGGTGCCAGCCGTCGATGCTGAGCAAGCCCGTACTCCACCAACCCAGCTGCACCGTGTCGCCGCGGCCAAAGCTGGGGAACCAGCCCAGGCCCACCGTGAACACCAGGATCAACAAAATTCCGATCAAAAAGGTCGGCAGGGACACGCCCAGCAGCGACAGCGTCATCAGCACCTGGCTCATCACCGTGCCACGGCGCAACGCGGCGTACACGCCCATGGGCACGCCCAGCAACAGCGACAAAGCAGCAGCTATCAGCGCCAGCTCCATGGTCGCGGGGAAACGCTC
>CAIVXG010000146.1 GCA_903909815.1 uncultured beta proteobacterium
CACCGCCCGTTTGCGGATCATTTTTTCTGCACGCGTCTTGAGCTGCAGCACAAGCATCGGGTTCACTGTTGGAGTCGGTGCGAACGTGTAAATCCAGTCCGTCTTCCCAATGCAGCGGCAAACGGCGATGAAGGTCTCCAAGGAAGAGCCTTCGCCGGCCTCCAGAGCTTGCACTGTTCGCCGGGAAACATTTGCTTGCAGGGCGACATCCGCTTGGGTTCGATTGATCTGCAGGCGTGCAGTCTTAATCTGCTCTCCCAGGTCCGAAGCGATCTCCTGATTCGTTTTTCCTAAACTTGACTGCATAATGAGCAATATTCTGCGCCTAACTAGACTATTTAAGGAATATGCGCTGAATTTTGCGCATTGACTGCTTAAAATGATAGCACAGGTAGCTATTGCACGCAACCAGTAACGCGCAACAATATGCGCTTTACTGGTTTATTACCGCATTAAGGTGCAGAATTATGCGCATTGTCGTATGGACCTAAGAATGAACAGGAACCCGAGGCGCCTAGATTCGCCAGATTCTTTATCTTCCCCTGCGGAAAATTTCTCCCGCACGTGCACTCCAAAGAAAACATGCTCCAGCGCCTAGTTTGGCACATGGAGCCTGCTTCCTCAACAGATTAAGCGAACGGCTTGGATTCAGACGCCGGAGTGGGAGCCAGACCTTACCGTGTCCCTCGTAGCCTACATCGCGCGCACGAAGACGTATGCGATCACGAACAACGCGACCAAGGCATCACACTTCGTCGTCCTGCGGTACTCGGAAACCTGGACGCTGAGACCGTACGCCTTGGTTGGAACTGATCGCTTCGTTATCCCGACTAATGACTTGCTCAAGGGCTCAACACAAATCGTCGAGATGGACCGCAAGGCACATCCTGACTGGATTTACAAGATCTAGGTTCAATCAGGCTTCTCCATTTGTCCAACAGCCTGTTGGTAAATGCCCGTGGCCGAACAAAAACAATATCTGCCCGGAATTTCTCGCAGATCGTTGATTCCATTAGTGTTTTTCCCCAGCGCGCTCGGAGCCCGCATGGAAAAAATGTACTCCCGGCTTTGCGACGAATTCAGGGTTGAGGCACATCGTCAACGCAAACCCTTGATTTAATTGATGAATTTCCAAGGCCGCAGACTTGGCACGCACTATGCGATAGATTATTCAACTGAAACAGGAACTTCAAGGAGAACCAAAATGACTGCCACCACACTTCGCGCTACCGGCTACTACACACCCGCTACCGCGCTCCCAACACAAGAAGCCGCTGCCCTTGGCAAAGGTATCAAGAACATCGCCCAGTTCGCCGCCGCTCCGTTCATCGGTCTGGTCTATGCGATGGCTCTTCCCTTCGCTGGTCTGGCCATGCTGGCTTGGTTTGCTGCCAAGGCAATCGCCCAAGCACCAGCCACTCCCCGCGTGCTGGCCGGCATGAAGAACGTCGCGCTGCTGATTGCCGCACCCTTCATTGGTTTGGTCTACGCAGTTCTGCTTCCCTTCGTCGGCATCGCGATGATCGCCAAGACTGGGTATGACGCCTATCGCGCATAACCTCCAGACCCGCCCGCAAAGCCTCCGGCCAGTTCGACCGGGGGCTTTTTAATTTGCGTGACGATGTTTCAGGTTTACATTTCTTCGTAAAAAAATCGATAATCATCTTTGGCTTGCAGTTAAATGATCAAATTTCAAACCTACACATTACGGAATTAGGTGATACAATCCGCGCCTACCTTTCAACTGCACAAACTGAGCCTCACCAAATGCTGAACTATTTATCGTCCGTCGAACAATCCCGTTTTGCTGAACTCCAGGGGAAGTTGGCTCAACTGACAATTACCGAAACCGAGCAAGCGGAACTGTCCGCTTTGGTTCAAAAGGCTCAGTCAACTGCGGCAAAGCGCACAGAAGCAATCGAAGCGGTGCGCAAGACGATCGCCGAATCGGCAATCTCGATCAATGACGTGTTCGGCGCCGATGCCATCACGAGCGCTGCTGCCGCATTGTCGGCGCCGCAAAAAGGCCCACGCAAGCAACGCGTCTCAAAGGAAAAAGCTGCGAAACCTGCCAAAGCTGAAAAGGCTGCCGGCCTTGACGTGGTCCTCATCCAGGTCAAGTTGGATAAGACGGCCGGTGCACCAAGCCGGTACAAGAAGGGTCAGAAATTCGGTAAATTCGTCTCCAGCAATTTCAAGCGGCTGGACAAGGACGGCACCCTGATCGAAAATCTCCTGCACTACGCTACTCCGCTGGGCAAGACGTATTTCGCAACCGAAGAAGGCAAAGCAGAACTCGCAAAGTTTGCGACATTTGTCCACGACACGCCCGTGGCCGCCTGATCGAAAGAAACAGTTGCCGGTCGGATGACCGGCTCCAGAGACAAGAGCACCTTCGGGTGCTCTTGTTTTTTGAACTGAACCATCAACCTAACGGACGGAGGTACGCATGGCGAAAGTGACGAAAACGAAGATTGAAGCTGACGGACTGAGGTACACCGCCAAGGCGGGCGGGTCACCATTCCTCCAGGAGTCGCATGCTAGTGCAACATCCTTTCTGTAATTTCCCCGAGCAGTGAAACCGACGAGTTGGACGGTTTCTGGTTTTGGGATTTTTAAAATCAGGCCCCTGCCAGGCCGCCGGAGGCATC
>CAIVXG010000147.1 GCA_903909815.1 uncultured beta proteobacterium
TGGCTGCGCCGCGTGCTGCGTGATTTGCCCGCCGCCAAAACAGTCGAAGCGATTGAAGCCCTGCTGCCCTGGAATTTGCGCATACCAGATATTCTGGGTAAATCAGCGGCCTGAAAGCCTGGGGTTCATGGAGCACTTACGTTTATCCCGCAGGATGCGCAAGCGCCAACGGACCAGTCCGATGGCATAGCTGATGTAGTAGCCGGCGAGGAGGCCAAACACCGCCAAGGTGAGCGTGCTGCCTGCGAAGTCGTCCATTCCATGCGGTAACGTCAGCTCACTGAAATAGACTTCAACCAACCGATAGACAATACGGAAAACGAATAGACTGGAAAGCGTGATGCCGAGATGAACGTTAGGGGTGTAGAACAGCCCATCAGGTGTTGGCTTGAAGCACGTCTTGCTCAGCCCAAAAAGTCCAAGCAAATAGCCAAGGAAGAATCCGCATCCAAGCCACATGAGTCGCTCGACATGACCTTGAGCGGCAAAGCTGAGGAGAAGTAGCAAGGTTGGGAATATTGCAAGCGTGACCCACGGTCGAACACGAGACAGTCGCTGGCGCCCAACCATCCGACGAAAGCGAGCGTAAACTCGCCACGCAAGCAGCGGAAGAATGACAAGAAGCGTGATGGTGGATGAGCTGGGTGCTTGCATATTGCCTGTGGCCCCTGTCCATTCGTCAGCAACCACTCACTGAACCTTGAGCCAAATTTCATTTGTTCTCAAGAACCAAGGCATGAACTCCGAGTCATAGCGTGCAAACACGGGCTCTCCATGAGCCACGATGCCGATTTGGGTCATAGCCAGCTTGAGAATTTCAAGGTGCTCGTCGTAGTTGCTCCGAGACCAAGAGCCCGAGTACTGGATGACGGCAAACCTTTGGCTCGGCAGTTGTCTCAACTTGACGCGCGGGTCCAGTGGCTCAGGTAGCGCCGAGAGCAGATAAGACTTTGGCATCATGAGCCGGACAAGACATTCGGCACTGTCCTCAGACTGAGTCGCAGCGGCCGCACCCGTCGAGCTTGCCAGCAGGGACGTCTGCATAACCGGAGTAGTCAATTCGATCTTCTTATCGGTCTTATTTTGACCATAAATATAGCCTACGAGCAAAGAGAGCGCTTGCTCGGTAGCTTCCTCAGCCGGACCTGCGACGGCAACTTCGGCCACCACATATGGTTCATAACTGCGAACTTCGAAAACCTCAGCAACTTGAACGACCTTGTAAACAGGTTGTTCTGCGGCATACGATAAGGACGAAGCGAACAATACTGCTGTCGCAATCAGTTTCCATGGATTCATTTTTTCCTCTGAAAATTCTGTTACAGCCTTTCCTGCAAGCAGCTCCGGGAAGCGCATAACTTGCTCGATAGACGGACAGCAAAGCCGTTCAATGGAAGCACCACTGACACACTGTATCTAGGCAGCGTAAATTTACGTGAAGTCGAGTCAACTATTCATGGTGGCCAGGGCAATTTCTTCCTGATACAGGAGTCCACTTCACCCGGATTTCACTTCTCTGATTCCCTCGAAACTTCGAAATCTATCGCGCCACCGAAATCAATGTGAACGTTCCCGGCTTCAATTTTGGCCTTGCTCCAGGAGACGGCGGCACATCAAAATCAGCAGCGACGGTGTAAATCCGATGGGTCGCAGAATCAAGCGCCATCGTGCGCGCCGTCGGTTGTGTGGCAACGGTCTGAACCACGGCATAGGACTCCCCTGACAGCACTGTGAGTGTACCGTCGCCGCTGGAAGCAAATGCAAGGTTCAAACCGCTGTCATAGGCGGTTGCGTCACAGCCCTTGCCTACCGGAACTGACGCAAGAATCTTCCCGGTCAGGCCGGCAATTACAGCCATCTTCTGGTTTCTACATCCAACGAACAGCCGTTCAGTGGCAGGGTCAATCGAGAGCCCCGTTGGCTCAAGACACCCGGACGAAAGGTCATGGCGCGCCCGGACGGAAAGTCGCACTGTATCCACCACCGCCAGCATATTCTTGTCTTCTACGTTGACGTAGAGTAGCCCCTTGCCGTCCACAGCCTCAAACTCTAGTTTTCCACCGATTGCCACCGTACCGATGACCTTCTCCGTTCGGGCATCGATGACGGTCAAGGTTCCGGAATCCCCGTTGGCGACAAACACCCGGTGCGTGTGCGGGTCGTAAACGATAGCGTCGGGTTTCTTCTCCGTTGGCAAGGTGCCGAGCACTTTCGAGCTTGAAAGCTCAAAAATGGTGACCGTGCTGCTGACTCCGTTGCTTGTGAATCCACGGTCCAGGTCTGGGGCAAGCGCGACACCATGAACACCTTCGGTGCCAGGAATATTCTCGACAACGCGGTTCTGTTCAGTGTCATAGATGTCGACATGGTCACCGTGAGTGATGTACAGGCGTTTGCTGCTGTCATCAAAATTGAGGTAGTCCCACTTGACGTCCCCGGGGAGCGTCGCCTTTGCAGTGACATGGAAGGCAGGCTCAGCAGCGTGCGCTGGAATCACGGCGGCCAGCAGGACACTGGAAATCAGTTGGGCAATTCTTTGAAGCATGAGCGATTCAAGCACAAACCGCCGGACAAGCCAGTATGACGCCTTCAGATATGTCAGAAACTGCGGTACGGGGCCGAATCAAGGCTTCGCATCGGTCTCGCCGCTTTCTTGGCTTTGTACATTACGCGTTTTGACTGCACTCCAGGTGCCACCCCCTGGCGTGCATAGCGCTTTTTTTGGCGGCCGTTGGTCTTGGTGCCTGCGGGCCACCGCTGAGTTTTAATTCAGCAGCATCACGTTCAGCCACGAACCTGGCGCCAGCTTGGGCCGATGTCGTCGCGGTGTCGGACTGGGCAAAGCTTGACACGGCAAATACTCGTGTCGCAAAAAGCGCTGCCAACAGATTGCGGAATAAACGGTCCCCGGCGCCACTATCAAGCTGATCTGGTAGCGTCGCTCCAACCTCGCTCTCAAACGCGGCGGCAGGAATGCAAAAGCGTGCAGCGCAAAGCGGCCTTCAAGCGTACGCGTTGACGTTATTGCCCGACGTCAGCGTGGGGTTGGACGTTGGGGGCGCGGTGCTGGCGCTGGGTGCGCTGACCGCACCGCCACCGCGGTGATGGTGTCCTGATCGCATTGCCGAGAATGCATTTTGCGCCCCTGCCAGATCGCCGTTGTGCAGCGCCTGCCCCACTTGAGACAGGGGGCTGTTGGGGTTGCTGCTGGCATTGCCGGAACTGTTCGCGGTCAAGGCTGCATAGGCCGTCTTGGCTGCGGTTAGGTCCCCGGAATTCAGCGCCTGTGCCAGCGCCTGAAAGTTTTGCTGACGTTGTTGCCAGGCGCTGGCTCCAGTGCCACTCGATGGCGCCGTAGCGGTGGAGGATGAAATTCCCATTCCCATGATGCTTCTCCTTGACGTGAGTTAGCGCCTGGCCTGATCGCCAACCATTGGCCAAATCGATGCAGCGCATGAATCCCATATCGGCAGCAGTGGGAAACTTCTGTACGGGCTTTACATAAGAGTCGGGTAAAGCTTCGTGAATTTTCACAAAGCAACGCGTATCTATGCAATCCCTGCGTTAATAGCGGGGCATTTCTCTCTCTTATCGCGCGATGGTCGCCTGCGCAATGCCTGACGATTGCACTCACGTGGAGGTCTCGTGATCGACCTCATCGAAGCAACTTGTTTTTGAGGAGAAGCATCATGGGAATGGGTATTCAAGCCGTCGGTGCAACCGGTAGCACCCAAAGCGTAGCGGTCACGCAGTGGCAGCAACAGCAACAGAATTTCAAGAATCTGACTGCGGCCCTGCAGTCGGGCAATCTGGCCTCAGCGCAGCAGGCATTTTCAACTTTGACCGGCGGCACTGGAACCGTCAACCCCAACAGCCCCCTGGCGCAAGTGGGGCAGGCGTTACAGAACGGCGACCTGGCAGGGGCTCAGAAGGCGATGCAACAGCTCCAAGCCAACCGCGCTGGCGGCCATCACCATCATCAAAGCTCAACTCAGACCGCTGCTACGACGACGCCTGCAAGCGCACCCGCAACAAGCTCGGGCGTGGGTTCGGTCCTGAGCGTCACTGCTTGAGAGAAGCCCTCGCGTGACACCCCTGAAACAACACACCGCGCTCCGGCGCCGCGCCTTTCTATCCGCCACCGGTGGCGCCGCGTTGGGATTGGCGCTGCCGCTGTCGGCGCGGGCACAAAGTTACCCGAGCAAGCCGATCTTCTTCGTGGTGCCGCTGGCTCCCGGAGGCTCGGCAGACTTGTTGGCGCGCCTGGTTGGACAGCACCTGAGCCAACGTCTGGGCCAGCCGGTGGTGGTGGAGATGCGTCCAGGCGGCGGCACCGTGATCGGCACGTCGCTGGTGGCCAAGGCGCCCGCCGACGGGTACACGTTATTGTTTGCCTCCAACAGTCTGGTGATCAATGCCAAGTTGCGCCCCAACCTCTCCTACGACGTCAAAGCCTTCGAGCCTGTGGCCATGATGGTGAGTTCGCCGCAGGTGTTGGCAGTCAACAGCGCCAGCCCCTACCGCACGTTCATGCAGTGGCTGGCCGCGGCGCGCGCGCAGCCTGGAACGGTGTCGCTCGCGTCGCTCGGGCCTGACACGACCCAGCACATGGCCTCGGAAATGCTTCAGCATACGACCGGCATTCAACTCATCTACGCACCCTACAGCGGGGGTGCGCTGGCCGTAAATGCGGCGCTGGGCGGTCATGTGGACACGGTGCTGGGCAACCTGGCCGAGATGTCCGCCCACATCGAGGCCGGTCGGCTGCGACCGCTGGCGGTCACGACCCACGAGCGCTTGAAGGCACTGCAACAGGTTCCCACCATCGCCGAGTCGGGCTACCCGGGTTTTGAGGCCATGGCCTGGTTTGGCGTGGCCGCGCCCGCCGGTACTCCGCGAACGGTGATTGCGGTGCTTGCCGAGGGCGTGAAATCAGCCATGAGCGATCCTGAAATCCGCAAGCAGTTGCTGGCGTTCAATCTGCAGCCTGACTATCTGGGACCGGCCGATTTTGCCGCGCACATCGCGCAGCAGTACCAGCACTACGCCCACATCATCGACGACGCCCACATCCAGGTGCTTTAACGAGTGAAAGTTAGTCCGGCACCAGCGAACCCATGGCGCATCTACTGATCATCGAATTGCCCGGCGGCAACGACACCGACATCGTGCAAGCCGCGATTGCGCGCGGTGACGACTTCAGCTTTCTGTCGGCGCAGCTCGATCATTACCGCAGGCAACCTCAGGTGCAGTTCCTGCTGGACCAGGCTTACGCGCAGATCGAGGTGCCGGACTTTGACTACGATCGGGTTCAAAGCGCCGTGCTAGAACTGCACGCGCGCTTTACCTTGGACGCGGTGCTGTGCCTGCTCGACATCCGGCTGATCGAAGCGGCGCGACTGGCGCAGCGTTTGAAAGTGCGCCATATCAGTCCGGCGACGGCGACGTTGTTGCGTGACAAGTTCCAGGTGCGCCAACGCTTGGCAGAACACGGACTGACGCAACCGGAATTCGCGCTCGCGCAATCCAACGACGAACTCAAACAGACGGTGGCACGACTGGGCTTGCCGGTGCTGATCAAGCCCGCCGACGGCTACGGTTCGCAAAACATTGTGGTGCTGCGCCACGATGAAGATATGGATCCCTGGCTCACGCCGCTGGAAGACATGCTGCCTAGTCGCACCGACTACGGCCTGGGCGTCAAGGCCAACGACCGGTTGCTGGTCGAGCGCTATATGGAGGGCACCGTCATCGGCTGCGACACCCTGAGCGTGAACGGCGAACACCACCTGCTGGGCGTGAACGAAAAGCTGTTCTTCGATCCACCCTCATTCGCCATCCGCGGCGGCTGCTTCCTGCCCAACTCGCCCGCCTTTGCAGCGATCCAGAGTTATGTCTTCGCCTGCCTGGATGCCGTCGATTTCAACTGGGGTGCGACCCATACCGAACTCATGCTCACTGCCGAAGGTCCGCGTCTGATCGAGATCAATGCTCGTCTGGTGGGTGCAAAAATTGCGCGGCTCGTGGGCTATGCATTGAACCGTTCGATTCACTCCGACCTGATCACCGTGCACCTGGGGCAGCAGCCCTCGTCCATCGCAGTGCCAGCACCGTCCCAGGTGGCGGTGACGCGCTGGATCGTGGCCGAGCAGGCGGGTGTGCTGGAGCGCATCGAACTGCCAGCGTGGCGCGACGACAAGGTTCGCTGCGTTGAAGTTCTGAAGCGGCCCGGCGACGCAGTGCGAGCGCCGTTTGAAAATGCCGACCGCATCGGCTACGTCATGGTGTGTGGACTGACACGAGCCAAGGCCGAGGAACTGGCCGAGCGTTTTGTGGCGCAAACCGAGATCTCAATAGCTTGGGCCAACGTAGGTAACAGGTGTGTCGGGTAGGCAAAATTGGCATCAGCATGGCTTTGGTTTTGAATGGAAATCGGTAATGAATGTTCCCCCTGGAGTCGCCACGAGCCATCAGCCAACTTAAAGTGCTCGCCCGAAATTTGACGTTCGTGGGTTCATCAAGTTGCGCCGCCGACCGCCACTCACCCTCATTGTGAATAGTGTCGCGCTTTCGACTATCACGACGGGCCATGAAGCTTCGAATCCTCGCGTCTGACTCCACAAAGTGGTGCTGGAAGTGACGCTGCGGTTGAGATTGATCAATTGAGAGTGAGCTCTGGCAGCGACACTGGGTCAACTCACTCGAAATACGTACGGAGGTTTTGTGTATCAACGAATACTCGTTCCCATTGACGGCAGCCCTACATCCGACCAAGGTTTGGACGAGGCTATCAAGCTGTCAAAGCTTACTGGCGCGAGCTTGCGCCTGATTCACGTGCTGGATCCACTGACATTTGCCACGGGATTCGAGCCCTATGCGGTTTATGCGGGTGACCTGATTCCCAGAATGGAGGAGGTTGGCAACCAGGTCTTGCATCAGGGCAAGGACCGAGCCCAAGCGGCTGGAGTCAAGGCCGACAGCCTGCTCTTTGATGGCTTGGCAGCGCGTGTATCCGAAACCGTGATTCAGCAGGCCAAGGACTGGGGCGCTGACCTGATCGTCATCGGAACCCACGGCCGACGCGGCGTAGGACGATTTGTCATGGGCAGCGATGCTGAACAGATCGTACGCCTGGCGCCCGTTCCGGTACTGTTGGTCAGGGCACCCGAGGCCAAAGCCCAGGCAGACGCAGTGGTGAAGGTATAGATCAGCGGCAACCGATCGGCTCAGCTTGCGCAGTCTCGACGTTCACCTGAGTTCACCGCGCGAATTTTCTTCCCAATAGCTTTTGTTGTCGGCGGATGTCAGACGCAAGCCCGCTCTCCTGGATTGCGTTTCAATGTAGCACTCCGCTGGGCCATTTCGCCTGGGACATAGCCACCACACGCTCAGTGATCGGCGGCGTCGGCCAGGTTAACGCCCGGTGCCATGCTCTCCATCGGCGTCAATTGCCAAAAAATGACAGCCGACGCCAGGGTGATCAGCCCCATGCAGGCAAAAGTCGCGTGAAAGGCGGCCAGCGTTTGCGCAGCAGTACCGCTACCGAACAGCCCGGTGAATGCCGCCAGGACACCACCGCCAGTTGCCACGCCCATGCTGATGGCCAGCATTTGCGCCATCGAAAGCAGACCATTGCCACTGCTGGCATGAACCGGGTCAAGATCCTTGAGTGTCAGGGTGTTCATGGCAGTGAACTGCAGCGAATTGACGGCACCAAAGCAGCCCAATTGCACCGCATGGACCCACCATGCCTGGCCAGGCGTTGCCAACGCGAAGCTGGCCATGATAAGACCAACAAGAATGGTGTTGACCACCAGCACACTGCGGTAGCCGACGCGGGTAATCAGGGTCGTGACCAGCCTCTTGACCGTGATGCCGGCCAGCGCAACCGGCAGCATCATCATGCCGGCGCGAAACGGGGAATACCCCATGCAAAGTTGCAGTAGTAGCGGCACGAGCAAGGGCATGCAAGAACTTCCCAGGCGCGAAAACAGATTGCCAAGCAAGCCGATGCTCAATGTCGGAATGGAAAACAGGTGCGGCGAGAACAGCGGCGCGTCGTGGCGCGCTGCATGCAGCCAATAAGCGGTGATGCTGGCCAAGCCAAAGATCAGCATGATGAGCACGCCGGCATGATCCAGTCCAATACCAGACAAGCCATCGAGCGACAAGGACACGAACACCATTCCAAGAGCCATCAACACGTAGCCTACGGTGTCAAAGCGGACCATGCGCTCCAGTGTGGAATCTGGCATGTAAATCAAGGTGGCGACCGCGCCGATCACGCCGACCGGGACGTTGATCAGAAAGATCCAGTGCCAGGAGGCGACCTCAACCAGCCAGCCTCCCAGCGTCGGTCCAATCAGCGGACCAATCAGACCCGGCACAGCGACGAAACTCATCGCCGCCAGGAAGTGACTGCGCGGAAATGAGCGCAGCACGGACAAACGGCCTACCGGCAGTAGCAGCGCACCGCCCAAACCCTGTACGACGCGGGACGCGACCAGTTGCGTCAAGCTGTGCGAAGCGGCGCACAGGACCGAGCCGAACACAAACAGGCTGATCGCGCTGACATAAACACGCCGCGTGCCAAACCGATCGGCGATCCAGCCCGACGCGGGGATCAGCATCGCCATGGTGAGCGAGTAAGCCACCACGACCGACTGCATGCGAAGCGGGCTCTCACCCAAGGTCCGCGCCATCGCCGGCAAGGCCGTGTTAACAATGGTGGCGTCCAGGGTTTGCATGAAGAAGCCGCATGCAACCAACCACAGCAGCGCATTGAGTTCTGTCTGTTCCTTGGCATTGACCGATGGGATCTTCATGGCGTCATGGTACTTGGTCGAGTGCAGCAGCCTGAACCAGACCACCGACCTCAATCCCGTGACTTGTACCTGAGCGAGCTCACACCCCGAAAGGCGGCGGAAGCAACTCGGCGGCCAGGTGTCGAGCTTCAGCTTCCAGAATGCGATGCATATCAAAGCTCGGCAAGGGAGAAATGGGGTGGGTAACTATTCCTGCTCGGCAGTGAAAATCTCATGATCCCAACTGTTCGCTCCGAATTCGACAGCGATATCTTCCGAGCCAGGATGTGCGGGACCAGGGTCGATAACACCCTCCACTTTGGCCCGCTCTCCCGCCCGCCGCGTAGGTCAATTCCGACAGAGGGCGAGGGACTCGTCCGATGGACTGACGGAGCACCCGTATCTACATTGAGCAGAGCACTTTTTTCTCGATATTTCGCCTGATCTTTCAATCCGGTGCAGGGACGCTTTCATGAACACACAAGTCATTTCCACCCGGTGGTGGAGCACGGCATCATTTGGCACACCCGCCGAAGCTTCTCCCGCCGAGTTGTCAATTCTGGGGGCACATCTAGAGTTGTGCAAAGCATCGCACCGGCCGCTTTTTGCCCTGCAATGTCTTGCACAGACCATGCATGGTTTTGTGGTGACGCGCTTTGTGACCACCTTGGTGTTGCTTGTACTACTGATCGGTATCGTGTCCCTGGTGCTCTAGCGTATGGCGCAAAGCGAGCTGCTGAGCCTGATTCCGCATGTGCCACGGGCGCTGCGCGATATTCTGGACGCCGCTCAAGGTTCGTGATAGACGCACCTGCTGATGATTCAGAGCCTGGGTCGACTGGATTGGCAGGACGCCACGGGCTACGACAAGCGCGTTGGTGGACGCGGCCATGAGCCACTACAAGGTCATCGTCGGACCGTGGGTCGGTACGCCACACTGGCCTGACCAGTAAACCGAAGCGGCGTTCGCGGTGCTCAACAGCATGCTGGTTGTCGGACGCATGAACTCAGTGCGCACTTCAAAACGGGACATCGGCCGCTACGGGGTTGGGGTATAACCGCGACCTCACCAGCTACCGGGGCTGTTCCGACGCTCTTCCGCCCGCGGGTCGTGGCCTTGACGGGATCGATGGAACCGGGTGCGTTGGAGGTGCAGGCCGATAGTTATGTCCGGGTGGGTTGCGGTCGCCCCGAAGCGGGCGCTGGGCGCCACCGCGGTAGGGGCCAACCTGGTAATCCGGTCCCCATGGACCATAGTCGAAGCCCCACGGATCGTAGTAATCCACGCCCACGCTAACGCCCCCGTTGTAGCCATACCCCCCCTCGCCTGTGACGGCACAACCCGACGCCAGCACGAGGAGCAAGCAGGCCACCACAGCGCCGGTGGAACATCGAATGAATCGGCTACTCATTTTGTCACCTCTTTGCTGTCGGCTTCGGTCCACTCAAGCAATCCGAACGGAGCACCTTGCGTATCGGCTACAACCGCCACCCTGCCGCCATGTCGATCCGTCCGGGGTTCTACCAGCACTCGACCACCGAGCGCCACGACCTTGGCGCTCATCTTGACTGCGTCATCGACGCGCACGTAGTTGAGCCAGTGCGCGTGGGCCAGGGGTCGATCCGCAGGCAGCACATTCGCGCTGGCGCGCGCATAGTCGTCCGAGGCCAAAATCACGTGTTGCCCGCTTCCGACGGAGGGCAGTTCGAAAACCTCGTAGTCGAACAAGGTCTGGTAGAAAGCGGCTCCCTTGTCCGGGTCGCGCGTGAACAGTGAACTCCAGATCCATTCGCCGGAATCGGCCAGCGTGTCCGGCGGATCGCCACTGGTGGACGCGAGCACCGCGAATACAGCGCCCTGTGGGTCGGCGAAGATGGCTTCGCGTCCTCGGTTCGGGACGTCGCGCGGCTCCATCAGAACCTTGGCGCCGTTGCTCAATGCGGCCGCCTTGACCGCATCCACATCGCGCACGGAGATGAAGCTCAACCACGCGGGCTGGCGGCGCACGCCCACTGGCACGTCCTTATGAATGAGACCCGCAACCGGGTGCCCGTCCACAGAAGCCTCAGCGTAGCGGGTGCCCTCGACCTGTACGTCGCGAAACGTCCAACCGAGCAAGCCCGCGTAGAAGCGTTCGGAGGCAGGGAGATCGGGCGTCACCAACTCGACAAAGACAATCTTGCCGACGTGATGCTCCTGACTGGCAGGGTCAACCAGCGCCGGGAACGTCGCTGCCCAGCCAGGCACGATGCCCGCGAGCGCCAGCAAGGCCGCGAGCAGGCTATGCCGGGATGCGCGCCATGCTCGCTTGGGGAGGGATCGTGGCCTGCTGACGGGTTCAGTGTTGATGGTTTGCATGTATGGCTCCTGAATAAATTGGCCCCACAACGGCGAAGGCACAACCCTGGCTTTCGTTAATCTTCCTTCTTGATGTGCAGCTTGCTCTTGACCGACGTCACGCCTTCGGTCTCGCGGGCGATCGAAACAGCTTGGTCTGCTTCTTCCTGGGTTCTGACTTTTCCGCTCAAGACCACTGCACCTTTGCGATGGGTATCGACCTTGATGTGGGCCAGACTGCTCATCTTCTCGTCGGCCAGCTTGGCTTTGATTTTGGTGGTGATGACCGAGTCCTTGACGAACGTCACCGGATGCGTTCGGTCACCGTCTGTGCTCGTGTCCTGAGCCTGCACAGCGAGCGGAGAAAACACAGCAACGATGACGAGACAGAATGTCGCGAGTTTGAATTCCATGATGAATCCCTCCTTCTGCAAGAAGTTGAAAACGTCCATCGTCCAGCGCCCGCACAGATAAGTCTGTTATCCAGCGCACATAGCGCAAGGCATGACGCGGATCGACGACTCCCCGCTGCCCTGCTGTGTGGGCTATCGCACAGACCACGCCTCTTGGATCGAAAACAATGACGGCGTGGGTGGAGTGGCCTGTTCAATAGTGAGTTTTGGTGACTGTTCCCGCGCGTCGTACGGATTGTCATCCGTGATCCCGTGGGTGTGGCAGTGGTGGGGGCGATAACCGATTTTCGCCGTGCGGGTTGCGGGAATGACGATGATTTCAGAGGCCAACTTCACCTATTTCATTTCACCCCATCAAGGAGAAACTTATGCCTGAACAAGACAGATCGGTCGTTGGAATATTTAGCGACCACCAAGGCGCGGAAAATGCGGTCAAGGAACTGCAGAAGTCTGGCTACGATATGAAGAAACTTTCCGTCGTCGGCAAGGACTACCACACGGAAGAAAACGTCGTCGGGTACTACAACACGGGCGAGCGCATGGCGACGTGGGGAAAGTACGGTCTGTTCTGGGGTTGGATTTTCGGACTGCTGTTCGGCTCAGCGTTCTTCTTCATTCCTGGAATTGGTCCGGTCGTAGTCGGCGGCCCACTGGTGAGTTGGATCGTCGGCGCGATTGAAACGGCGGTGGTTACCGGGGGACTCACGGCCTTGGGCGGCGCGCTGTCGGGCATCGGCATTCCCAAGGACAGCGTTCTGCGCTACGAAACTGCGATCAAAGCCAGCAAGTTCATTCTCGTGGTTCATGGGAATGTCCAGGAAGTCGACAAGGCTCAGACCATCCTGCTGCAGAACAAAGCCGAAGAGGCGAACGTGCATGCGGTCGTGATCGGCCAAGCGGCATGAACCCAACCTATTCCCACTCACTCTATTCTTATAAACACTCAAAGGATCCCAAATGAAAACCATTCGAAACGCCTTACGTCATCTCCTTCTCGTGGCCGTGGCCGCGATGTCATTGACGGCCATCAACAGCCATGCCGCGACCGCAGAGGACCTGAGCAAGGACGCTTCCCAAGCGCTTGCGACCTTGTACAAGAATAACCCTGCGGCAGAGAGTCTTTCCAAGCGGGCCAAGGCCGTTCTTGTATTTCCCAATATCGTCAAGGCGGGACTGGTCTTCGGAGGAAGCTATGGTGAGGGTGTACTCACCAAGAACTCGCAATTCGTCGGTTACTACAACTCGGTATCGGCATCCTGGGGCTGGCAGGCTGGCGCCGAGTCTTACGCCTACGTCGTGTTTCTCATGAGCAACAAGGCGGTGACATACTTGGACAAAACCAAGGGCTGGGAAATCGGGGTAGGTCCGACCGTGGTCGTGGTGAATGAAGGCGTTGCAAAAAATCTATCGTCCTCGACCTTAAAGGGTGATGCTTACGCCTTCATTTTTGACCAGCAGGGCCTCATGGCCAGCCTCAGTATTGAAGGCACCAAGATTTCTCGCATCAAGCGTTGATCAAAGGGGCATAACGAAGTTCATGACATTGCCCAGCGCAAACGAATCACCGTGGCAGCATCCAATGGACTCGTTTTTGCAAGGCCGCAGGCTGGCACGGACCGACAACCATGGACCCGCATATACTGATAACGGCTCTCGCCGCCTTTTGATTGCGCCAGGATGTTGACAAGATGGCTACTTCTACGGAAACTCTGCATAACTACGTCAGCGAAGCTGCCGCCGAAAACGTTAAGTGTTGATGAAACAAATGAGCCTCTCCACCACCGGATTTGAACTCGCGCACAAGAGAACGCGCAAGCGCGAATTTCTCGATGAAATGAACCTGGTGGTTCCGTGGACCGAGTTGGTTGGACTGATTGAGCCGCACGCGCCCAAGGGCAATACAGGTCGCCCGCCCTTTGCGGTGTCGACCATGCTGCGCATCCACTTCATGCAGCAGTGGTTTGGTTTGAGTGACCCGGCGATGGAGGAATCGTTGCACGACGTGCCGCTGTATCGCGAGTTCGCCGAACTTGATACGGGCTTGAGCCGACTGCCTGACGAATCCACCATTTTGCGGTTTCGTCATCTGCTGGAGAAGCACGATTTGAGCACCCAGCTTTTGGCCACCATCAACGCCACTCTGTCCAAGCGTGGTCTGATGCTCAAAGCCGGCACGGTGGTTGATGCCACCTTGATTGCAGCGCCCAGTTCTACGAAGAACAGCAAGGGTGAACGAGACCCGGAGATGCACCAGACCCAGAAGGGAAACCAGTGGTACTTCGGGATGAAGGCGCACATCGGTGTGGATGCGGACTCTGGCTTGGTGCATACCGTCATTGGCACCGCCGCCAATGTCAATGACGTCACGCAAGGCCACGCATTGCTGCACGGAGAAGAGGTCGATGTGTTCGCCGATGCCGGCTACCAGGGCGCCACCAAGCGACCAGAGGCCACCGACGTCGAGTGGCATATCGCCATGCGCCCGGGCAAGCGCAAGCAACTGAACACGGACACCAAGCTCGGCGCCATGCTCGACAAAATCGAGAAGCTCAAGGCCAGCGTCCGCGCAAAGGTCGAGCATCCCTTCAGGGTCATCAAGCGCCAGTTCAGCCACACGAAGGTTCGCTATCGCGGCCTTGCGAAAAACACGGCTCAATTGGTCACGCTGTTCGCGCTGAGCAATTTGTGGATGGTGCGTCGACAGCTTATAAATGGATTGCGGGGATGAGTGCGCCCGCAATTCGGGAAGACGCCCGAAAACGGCCCGAGAGGGCGCAAATTCAGAGCGAAATTGCCGTGAATTTTGACGAGTTCTCAAGTCCGCTTGCATTTTGTGAATTTTCCTCGCTCAGCTCACTCTGTGGCGGGGCTTATGCAGACCATCCCTACCGCGACTTCCACCGCCGAGACTCCACTGCCTTCGGGCTCATCGGGGCCCGAGGGGCGCCTCATGCTGGGGCTGGGCACTGCGGCACTCATGGCGGGTTGCTACATTGCCATTGCCATGCATGAGGACCGCGTATATTTCCTGATCCTTTTCGGAATCAGCATTGCGTTGTTCGCGACAACGCTGGCGCTTGCGCTGCGGCGGCTGCGGACGGTGATACCCCCTGCTGTGAAGGACGAGGTTTCCCCAGCTCTTCCCGCGCAAGTCCAGCGCGTTCCAACACTGCCCCTGCTGGCTGCGAAGCCCGTGCCAGCGTCGCCGCCTGTGCCAACGCCAGTGCCGCCATCTGTGGCAGTGCCCGAGCCAGGCCCCGTGAGCAGCAATGGCGATCTGCGACCTCCGGTGGCCAAACCGCAGGCCAAGCCGCTGCCAGTCGCCTCACTTGATGTCGCCACGCTGATGCACGCGCCGCTATCCGATTTGCTGTTGGCGGCCCTGTTGAAAGATCCGCAAGAAACACGCCGAATTTTCGCCCAGGCTTCGCCCCAGAGCGCCGTGCAAACGCCAAGCGATGGTGTGGACCCAAGCAGCCCTTCGGTCACCGAACCGCCGCTTCGCTGAGTCTTCAAATGATTGCCTTCCCCAAGCTTGATCGAACCGCAGCAAGCTCATGCCATCCCGAATGGCCTCGCGCGTGAAGTCAATCCTTGAACCCTGATCGGCCGCAAATCATGTCCACCGAAACCGCGCCCCAAGTCGAAGCCATCGTCGCTGCCGGGCTGACGAAGTACTTTGGCGAGGGCGAGGCGCGCATGACGGCGGTAAACGCGGTCGGCTTTGTCGCGCACTTTGGCGAGATGGTCTTCATCGTGGGCCCCTCGGGCAGCGGCAAGACCACGTTTTTGAGCATGATCTCGGGCATCCTGCGGCCCGACGCGGGTAGCGTGAGGGTCAAGGGCGACGATATCTGGAGTTTGAGCAAGGACCAGTTGGCCGACTTTCGCCTCAACACCATCGGCTTCGTTTTTCAGGACTACCACCTGTTCCCGCGCCTGACGACGGCTGAGAATATCGCCATCCCACTGATCCTGAAGCAACGCGACTGGGACGACTCTATCGCCGAGGCCGAGAAATACCTTGACGTCGTCGGACTCAAGGGGCGCGGCGGCATCCTGCCAGTCAAGCTTTCTGGCGGCGAGCAGCAACGCGTGGCGATCGCGCGCGCCATCGTTGGCGGCCCAGAAATCCTGATCCTGGACGAACCCACCGCATCGCTGGACGGTGACACCGGAAAGATGATCATCGCGTTTGTGAAGGAGAAGATTCTTAACGCGCAGCGCTGCATTCTGATCGTCACCCACGACGCCCGAATCAACGAGTATGCCGACCGCATCGTCCACATGGAAGACGGGTGTATTACCGGTCTGGACAAAGGGACCCAATGAGAAACAAAATCATCTTTGCGCTGTCGATCCTGGGTATCGTGGCCGCGCTCATAGCCGCCTACGTTTTCGGCATCGAGCGCAAGGCGCAACCCCCCGCGTTCGCGCCGATCAGCAACCCTTACGAGACGGCAATCTATGCCAACGGCATTATCGAAAGCGACCAACCCGGCGGCTCCAACATTACGATCTACCCGGACGTAGCGGGCCAGATCACAACGGTGCTGGTGCACGAGGGTCAGAAAGTCAAGGCAGGCACGCCGCTTTTGTCCATCGATGATTCCGTACAGAAAGCGAGTACCGAGCAATTGCGCCTTCAAGCCGAAGCCGCACAGGCGGTTCTGAGCGAACTCAAAGCCCAGCCACGCAGCGAGACGCTGGCGATTGCCAAGGCCCAGGTAGAGCTGGCTGAATCCAATCTGAAAGTAGCGCGCGACCAGTACGACAAGCGCCGCGCCAGCTTCGACATCGATGCGAAGTCAATCAGCAAGGACGTATTGGACACGGCAGACAATGCGGTGCGCCAGGGTGCGGCTGCACTTGACGTGGCGCGCAAGCAGTACGACCTGACCAAGGCTGGCGCCTGGAATTTCGATATCCTCAATCAACAAAAGCAGGTTCAGGCGCTTGAGCAAGCGTACCAAGCGGCCAATGCCGTGCTGCAGAAATACACCCTCAAGGCCCGGATCGATGGGGTCGTCCTTGCCATCAACGCTGCGGCCGGGAGTTACGTTTCCCCGCTTGGCGCATTGGATACCTATACCCAGGGCCAGGCCCCACTGGTTGTTATGAGCGCGCCGCAGGATACGTTGGCCGTGCGATGCTATATCGACGAAATCCTTGTCTCGCGCCTGCCCATGCCGGATCACATTCAGGGTCAGATGTCGATCCGGGGCACGGACGTGAAAGTGCCATTGGAGTTCGTGCGCGTGCAGCCGTACGTGTCGCCCAAGATCGAGCTCTCCAATCAGCGTCAGGAGAAGGTCGATCTACGGGTGCTGCCGGTCATCTTTCGCTTCAAGATGACGTCCCCCACGATGGCCTATCCGGGTCAGTTGGTGGATGTCTTCATCGGAAAGAAATGAAACCCAAACTGCGAAATTCGATGCGATGCGGCCAGCCTGTAGCCGTGCTCTGCGCAGCCGTGCTCTGCGGCTGCGCGCTGGGCCCAGACTTCGTTCGACCTGCGCCGCCCGATTCCCAACGCTATACCCCCGAGCCACAAGCGGCTGCCACCATCGCAGCCGATGGTTTGACACAACGCTTCGAACCCGGCACCACGTTGCTTGCGGACTGGTGGCGGCTGTTCAAGTCGGCACCGCTGGACGAGACGGTTCGGCGGGCACTTGCCAACAACCCGACGCTGCAAGCGAGCGAGGCCCGTTTGCGGCAAAGTCAGGAAGAACTTCGCGCTGGTGACGGCGTGTTTTACCCGCAAGTGGGTGCCGGGTTCGGTGGCGAACGCGCACGCAGTGCGCCGATACAGCAAGGCTCGGCCGCACCCGGAACCCTCTTCAGCCTGGTCACTGCCAGCGCCAACGTCAGCTACGTACTGGACGTGTTCGGTGGCGAACGCCGCACGGTCGAAGGTTTGGGCGCGCAGGTTCAGGTCCAGCGCTACACCGCACGTGCGGCTTACCTGACATTGTCGGCCAATGTTGTCAATACCTGCATTGCGCGCGCCGCCTACGCTGCGCAAATTCACGCCACCGAAGAGCTGATTGCGCTGGAGACAGAACAACTGCGCAGCGCTGAAGTACAAGTACGTAGCGGAACTGTGCCCTATGCCAACGTGCTAAGCCAGCGCAGTCTGATCGCCGCCAACCAAGCCTTGCTTGCGCCACTGCGGCAGAAGATCAGCCAGGCCGACCATTTGCTGATGTTGCTGCAAGGTGTTGCACCGGATCAGATTCCACCGCCCGAGATCGAGCTGGCCAGTTTGACACTGCCGCTGGATCTTCCGCTGAGCCTGCCCTCTGAACTGGTGCGTCAGCGGCCCGATATCCTGGCCGCGGAAGCTCAACTTCATGTGGCCAGCGCTAACGTCGGTGTGGCAACAGCAGCCCAGTATCCCAGCTTCACCCTCAATGCCACGTATGGCGCGGCTGGCTCCAGCCTGGGCAATCTTGCCAGCCCCGCAGGCCGCTTCTGGAGCGTGGGGCCGTCGCTGTTGGCTCCTCTGTTTCGCGGCGGCAGCCTGCAAGCGCAAAGGCAGGCAGCCGTCGATGCCTACGATGTGCAGCAGGCCAACTACCGCCAGACCGTGCTGGCAGCCTTTGCACAGGTCGCCGATGCCTTAAAGGCTTTGGAGCACGACGCGCAAGCCTTGCAGGCTCAGGTGGACGCGCGGCGTGCTGCGGGTGAGGCACTCCAACTGTTGCAGGCCACTTACCGCGCTGGCCTGGTCGCTTACGTGGATGTCCTGACCGCCGACGTGCAGTATCACACCGCCGCCATCGCCTATCTGCAGGCGCTGGCACAACGGCACCAGGACACTGTCGCGCTGTTTGTGGCACTGGGCGGGGGATGGTGGAACGCGCCGGATGCCGCAAGCATCATCAAGGCACGCGATGAAGCAGGTGAGGGCAGGACGCCATGAAGTACAGCGGTATCCTGCGGATAGGCTTCAAACTGCTGGTCAACGACAAGGCGAAGTTCTCGGCATTGCTGATTGGAATCACGTTCGCAGTGTTCCTGATGATGCAGATGACTGCGATGTTTGCCGGCATCCTAAACCGCGCCTATTCGACTGTGACCAACATCGGCGCAACGATGTGGATCATGGACCCGGCAGTCAACACAGCAACCAGCTCGATCCCGCTGCCCAATTATTTGCTGGACGCCGTGCGCAGCATGGACGGCGTGAGCTATGCCGTGCCGCTGTTCATCGGTGGCGCGCAAGTCAGGCTGGCCAGCGGCACCTACCAGGGGATCACGGTCGTTGGCCTGGACGACACCAGCCTGTTTGGTCGCCCGGAACTTGAGCAGGGAAAAATCGAAGATATCTACGCTGACAACTCCTTCTTCGTGGTCAATGATGCCGAGTTCGAAAAACTCGAACATCCGAAGATCGGAACGTCGTTCGAACTCAACGACCATCGAGGCGTGATCGTGGGCATCGCCAAGGTCGCATCCAACGGCTTGAACGGCGTGCCTACGCTCTACACCACGTACAGCCGCGCCACTGAATACATCCCCACGACGCGCTTCACGATCTCCTATGTGTTGCTGCAAGCGAAGAACGAAGCCGCGATCATGAGCATCAAACAGCAGGTGGCCAAACTCGGTTACGTCGCTTTCACTAAGGACGAATTCAACACCCGCATCGCCGATTACTACACCTACAAGACCGGCATCGGCACCAACATCCTGATCATGACGGTGATCAGTTTTCTGGTCGGACTCTCGATCTCGGGGCAGACTTTTTACAGCTTCATCCTGGAGAACCTGGAGAAGTTCGGTGCACTCAAGGCCATTGGCGCCAAGGGGCGCGAACTGGTCTACATGATCCTGTTCATGGCAACCTTCACCGCTCTCACCGGCTTCGGTCTGGGCGTGGGCCTTGTGACGCTGATGATTTCGATCACGCGTGCGCGCTTGCCCAACTACGCCGCGATCATCACATTCTGGAACCTGGGCCTGGCGTTTGGGATGGTGGTCGTGATTGCCGCCATTTCCAGCTACTTCGGCATCCGCCGCGTGCTCAAGATTGAACCCTTCGACATCTTCAGGGGATAAATATCGTGCCGCAATGGGCTCGTGCTGCCTTTTGCTACGCTCCTGCACATACTCAGTCTAGTCTTGAGTAGACTGGGCCAAAGCATGAGTCATGCCCAACACCCACGCCAAACTCCACGCGCATCCGACCCGGCCCGATCCGGCGCTAGCGATCCCAGTTCTGGATCGCGATCAAGCCATCCTTGCCTTCAATCAACGCGTGCTGGATTGGGCGCACCGCAGCGATGTGCCGCTGCTCGAACGTCTGCGCTACCTGTGCATCGTGTCCTCGAATCTGGACGAGTTCTTCGAGGTCCGGGCCGACGCGCACTTGAGCGCGGCACGCATTCGTGATCACAAGGGGCTGTACACGGCGCAGTCTTTTGCCGCCTTATCTCAATCGACGCACGCGCTGGTGGAGCAGCAGTACCACCTTTACAACGCGGCGGTATTGCCCGCGCTCAAACGCCAGGGCATAGAAATTGTTTCGCACTCGGAGCGCGATGCCGAGCAAAGGCGCTGGGTCAAGGACTACTTTGAACGCGAAGTGCGTCCGCTCCTGATACCGATTGGTTTGGACCCATCGCACCCGTTTCCTCAGGTCGCCAACAAATCGTTGAACTTCATCGTGCGGCTCACAGGACTCGACGCGTTCGGACGCGAGAACGACATCTCAATCGTCAAGGTGCCGCGCGTGCTGCCGCGTTTGATGCGGCTGCCGGAAAGAATTTCAGGAAGTCGCATTCTCTTTGTCTCGCTCTCCAGCGTGATTCGAGCTCATCTGCAGGATATGTTTACGGGACGCGAAGTGGGACAGTTCTCGCAGTTTCGTGTGACCCGCCATTCGGACCTGGCCGTGGATGAAGACGACGTGCAGAACTTGCGCACCGCGCTGCGCCAGGAACTGGAGCAACGCCACTACGGGCAGGCGGTTCGGCTCGAAGTGGCGTCCGGTTGCTCGGAGCACCTGGCGAGCTATTTGCTGAAACAGTTTGATCTGACCGAGCTCTCGCTGTACCGGGTGCAGGGGCCGGTCAACATGGCGCGGCTGACGCAATTGATCGATCTGGTGGACGAACCCCGATTGCGACTACGCCGGATTGCGAACGCTGGATTCCGTCTTCCGTGCGAGCAGGGTCTTCGGTCTGCCCAGCGTTGTCATCGTCAGCCAGGAGGAGCATCTGGAGCGGGCGTTGTACCTGGCGTCGGGATCGGAACTTGGCGCTGTCGGGTTGACTGCGGCCGACGCGCCAAAATGGTGGCAAGTAAGGCAGCACGTGCGGGAGGCGCTTGCCCGGGTAAAGGCCGTGGTCGATCTAGCGGTTGGACGCCAACCCAAGCACTTGGGCGAACCTGACAGCGTGAGGCTAGCACCAAGGCTGGCCGCGCCTTCAGACAACGGTAGCTGACGGTTCCGAGTTAGGGCAATACTGATTAAGGTCAGCGAAGACAGGGTCTGAAACGTTAAGAGCAAATGAAACAACAAACCCTTGCCATGGCGGCCGATCAAGGATCGGGATTCGAGCAACACCGCAAGCCAACGCGGCGAGAAGAATTTCTCAAGACGATGCAGCCATCGTGCCGTGGTCGGCGTTGTGCGAGGTTATTGAGCCGTACTACCCGAAGGTTGGCAATGGACGCCCGCCCATTGGGCTGGAGCGCATGCTGCGCATTCACTTCATCCAGCACTGGTTCAACCTGGCTGATCTGGCCTGCGAGGAGGCGCTGTATGACAGCGCCAGTCTGCGCCGTTTCGTTGGAATCGATCTGGGTCGCGAGCCGGTGCCCGACGCCACCACCATGCTCAAGTTTCGCAAACTCCTCAACGACAACAAACTCGGTGAAGCCTTGTTTGCTCAGGTCGGCCAAGTGCTGCAAAGCAAGGGGTTCAAGGTCAACACCGGAACCATCGTGGACGCCACCATCATTGGTGCGCCCAGCTCGACCAAGAACGCAGACAAGGCGCGTGACCCCGAGATGCACCAGACCAAGAAGGGCCAGCAGTGGTATTTCGGGATGAAGCTTCACATCGGCGTGGACAGCCAAAGCGGACTGGCGCACAGCGCCGTCGTCACGTCAGCCAACGTGCACGACAAACATCCGCTTCCCTGTCTTCTGCACGGCAACGAAGCCAGGGTCTACGGTGACTCGGCCTATGCCAGCCAAAAGGATCTGATTCAAAGCAAGGCGCCCAATGCCAAGGACTTCACGAACCAGCGCACCCGGCACGGCGGCGTTGTCGATGAGGTGAAGCGAGCAAAGAACCGCAGCAAGTCGCGCATTCGCGCGCGCGTGGAACACGTGTTCGGTGTCGTCAAACGCCTGTGGGGATTTGGAAAGGTGCGCTATCGCGGGCTGCAGAAGAATGCGACACGCGCGTTCACAGCGCTGGCGCTGGCCAACATCTACCTCGGTCGCACGCGACTCATGGCACAGGTGCGTCCATGAGGACGAAAAATGGGCCAAGAGGCCCACAGGAAGGGCCAAAATGGCCCATGAAAACGGCTCCTGCGAGGCTATTTTCAGAAGATTCGTCCGCCAGCAACCTGTGCCGCGTTTTTGACGGCACTTATTCAGCGTAGCCTTAGACGACAAGACCAGATTGGGTATTCCAATTTGGCGTGCCAGGTAGCTGCCGACTGCCAGCACCGGCTGTGTGCCCATTGCCGACACCGGCGGAAGCAAGGACCGGCCGTTCGCGGCGACGACCCGGAGGGCCGAAGCGGCCATTTCGAGCAGACCGCAGTCACCGCATTTCAAGAACTACCAAGGGGCTAAACTGATAGCTGCATTGCGGGACACGATCGACATGCTCGACTTCATGCTGCCCGTGGCGTTCTGACCGACTCGAAAAGGCCCTCCGATGTTTCCAAAGCTCCGCGCGACGTGGGTCGAAATGCTCGCTGGAAATCACGCCAACTCGACCCGAAGGCAAATCATCGCCTCGTGCCGCGACGCGGCCTTCATGGGGACGATCCAACGCCTTGGAAGCTTGGACGAAAACGAATTACCGGTGAACTCCCAACTCATGGAGATGCTGTTCCTTGGCTACGCGTTTCGGCAAGCTTTGGCGATCCGCAGGCTCGTGGACCGAGGAAGCGACGTTTTCTCGCTGCGCCGGGTCGTCGAGTCGATGAAGAAGAACCGCCACGCTCTTACTCGTCAGAACATCGTCGGCCACGACGGCTGCCCTTGGAACGCGGGGGCGGCGTCGAGTGCGTGGACCGCGAGCATCGACCCCGAGGATGTCGCGAGAGGGGAAACTCATCTTGGCGACCAAGGGCTGACCCGAAGCTTTATCGATTCCGACTTGCGCAACGGCGCGTTCGACCGCATCAGCGAGTTGGGGACAGTTGGGCGCGACAACCCGCAAGACAAAGTATCCGAATACGTCCTCGACCGTCTACTCAAAGAAATGGACGACCAACGCGTCAAACGCGTGACCGGGTTCGTCAACAAATTCGTCGCGCACGCCGACGCGAAGGCCGACCTTGCCGATCCCGCGTTGAGTCCGACCAACAGCGATGTCAAACAAGCGTTGAGGAGCCTGACTCAAATCCAAACTTTTCTGACGGCTCACGTTCTGTTCGAGTCGTCTGGGTCGGTAGTCCCCGTGCCGCAGTTCGACCACTTGGAGCACTTGGAAAAGCCCGTCATCCCGCCGACCAAGATCGGACTCGCGCGCGACGTCTGGCGCGAGGAGTCGAAACTGATTGACGACTGGGCTCGGGACGATCTCGCGATGGACATGTTCTTTCACAGATCCTTTCTCGGAACCATGCCAAAATGACTCGGCCGAAACGACCGCGTCATTCATCCTCATGCTCGAAACTACTCACGGACAGGTGAGACTTAACGCCCGGTGCCATGCTCTCCATGGGCGTCAATTGGATGGCAGATCGGACGAGCCAATGGCCAATGGGTGCAGTCTGGACCCGTCCTATGCCCTGGAACTGAGTGACCGCAGTCCTGTATTGGTGGGAACTTCTCGGCGTAATCGAAATGCGCCGAGGCTGACGTTGTGCGCCACACCAAACGTGGATTGCCAGGGAGCAGCCTACCGCAGGCACGCGGTTCGTGCCCATTCCAGCCAACCGTTGCAGTCAGGACCGGCCGTTCGCGGCGGCGAATCGAAAAGCCGCAGTAGCGCTTCAGACTGCTGGTGCGAGTTAAGGTATCCGCTATGATCGTTTAGCCATGCGCACACAGGTCTACAACACAGTCAAACGGCGCCACCTAGGTTGGCTGTTGTGTGTCGTTCTGCTTTTGCCACTGGCGCAATTGGCTGCGAATTGGCACCTTCTGTCCCACGTCAAAGCAGTGACGGTGGCTGTTGACGGTGATCCCCAAGGATTGCACGACGACCATTGCGATCTGTGTTTCACCGCAGAGGCGTTGGTGGGTGGTGCGCCACTGGCAGCGGCGATTCAGCAGCCTCCAGTTGTTGCACCTCGTCTGACGCCGGTTGCCCGGTTGCCTGAAATCCTGTTGTCGGCTCTCATCCTCGCCTACAACAGCCGCGCTCCTCCCGTTTCCCAACGCTGACTTTTTCGAGTCGCCCAGGTCGCATCACGTGCGACCTGGGCAATCATTTTCATCGTCTGGAGAAACCATGCGCAGAATATTCTCGGCGGGCATTGCGCTCGCTGTGGCAGCGCCCTTTGCGGCCCTTGCCCAATCATCACCCCCATCACAGCCCGAAATCCAATCGCTGCGACAGGAAATCGAAGCCATGCGAGCGACCTACGAGTCACGCTTGCAAGCATTGGAACAGCGCCTATTGCTGGCACAGACAAGCGCAGCGCCCGTACCAATGGCGCCGCACGACGCGATTGTCGAGCCCATTGCATCGGCAACGGCACCGACTTCAGAGGGCGCTACAGGCGGCGCCAACGCCTTCAATCCAGCCATGTCGTTGATCCTCTCGGGGGGATTCAATCGGACATCACGTGACCCTGCGAACTACCACATCTCGGGTTTTGCGCTTCCTGTGGGAGCCGACGTTGGACCGGGTTCACGTGGATTCAGTCTGGCTGAGTCAGAGTTGGGATTTGCCGCGAGCATCGATCCGTGGCTGCGTGGTGCAGCCAACATCTCCCTGCACCCGAACAACACTGTTTCGGTTGAAGAAGTCTTTGTCCAGACGACGGCGCTGACCGATGGACTGTCCTTCAAGGCGGGACGATTCTTCTCAGGTGTGGGCTACCTGAACTCCCAACATTCCCACACTTGGGACTTTGTTGACAACCCGCTGGCTTATCAGGCGCTCTTGGGCACGCAATACGGCGACGACGGCGTGCAACTTCACTGGCTAGCTCCGGCCGAACAGTTCATCGAACTGGGCGCTGAGATCGGACGTGGGCGCAGCTTTCCGGGAAGCGACAGCGGCCGCAATGGCGCGGGCATGGGTGCGTTGACGGCGCATATCGGAGGCGACGTTGGCGACAGCAATAACTGGCGCGCCGGCGTGTCTGTGCTCAGCGCACGTGCCACCGCTCTGGGCTTGACTGCCACGAATGCGTCGGGGAACAGCATCAGCAGCCAGTTTTCAGGGACTAGCCGGGTCTGGGTGCTCGATGGCGTGTGGAAGTGGGCTCCAGACGGCAACGCCACACGGATCAACTTCAAACTTCAAGGCGAGTACCTGCGCAGCGCGAGGACGGGAGAGTTCAGCTACGCCCTGAATGGCGTCAACATGAACGATGCCTCCAACCTGACGCAGTCCGGCTGGTATGTCCAGAGCGTCTATCAGTTCATGCCCAGTTGGCGCGTGGGCCTGCGCACGGAGCGGCTGCAGCCGGGGACATCCACCTGGACTCTGGGCTCGAACCTGTTGGGCAGCACCGGCTATGAGCCCAGCAAGAACTCCCTCATGTTCGATTTCAGTCCGAGTGAGTTTTCCAGGATGCGCCTGCAGTTTGCAAGGGACCGCGCACGAGAAGGGCAGAGCGACAACCAAATCTCTTTGCAGTACCAGATGAGCCTCGGTGCGCACGGCGCCCACAGCTATTAAGACAACATAGATACGGAGTGATTCATGAAGACATCAAAAATCTCGTTTGCCGTTCTGGTCGCCGCAATGGCCGCAATAACCTTGCCAGCTCAGGCAGCACTGCGGGTATTTGCGTGTGAGCCTGAGTGGGGTGCATTGGCGCAGGAATTGGGCGGCGAGCTGTTGGAGGTGACCGTTGCCACCAATGCGCTGCAAGACCCGCACCAGATCCAGGCCAAACCCAGCCTGATCGCGCGCACCCGCAATGCCGATCTGGTTGTGTGTACCGGCGCCGAGTTGGAAATCGGCTGGCTGCCCGTCCTGCTCCAGCAATCAGGCAATGCCAAAGTGCAGTCCGGACAGGCGGGAAATTTCGCGGCGGCGGACTTTGTGCGCAAGTTGGATGTGCCAAGCCAACTCGATCGCGCACAGGGTGACGTTCATGCCGCAGGCAATCCCCACATTCAGACGGACCCGCGAAATATCGCTCTGGTTGCTACAGCGCTGGGTACACGGCTACAGCAGATCGATGGAGCGCATGCAGTGCAGTACGCACAAAGAACGGCGGACTTCGCCAAGCGCTGGCAACAGGCCATCGCCCGCTGGACCACCCAGGCGGCCCCTTTGAGAGGGGCTGCAGTCGTGTCTCAGCACAAGGCTTTTGTCTACCTTTACGACTGGCTTGGAATCAAAGAGCTTGCAGTGTTGGAGCCCAAGCCGGGTGTGGAGCCGACAGCCTCGCACCTGCAAAGCGTGCTGGCAACGCTGAAGAACACGCGGGCACGCATGACGCTTTATTCTGCCTACCAGGACCCCAAACCGGCGGAGTGGCTGAGCAAGAACGCGGGCGTACCTGCGGTCAAGATTGCCTTTACGGTGGGAGGCACCGAAGGAGCCAAGGATCTGTTTGGGTTGTTTGACGATACGGTCGCTCGATTGCTGGCAGCGGGAGCCAAGCCATGAACTGGAGTGCACTGGACTGGAACATTCTGGGTCCCGCCCTGGTCGCTGGTTTGCTGGTTCTGGCCACCCATGTTCCCTTAGGCATGCAGGTGTTGGATCGCGGCATCGTGTTCATTGATCTGGCCATCGCTCAGATCGCGGGAATTGGCGTAATAGCAGCGGACACCCTGGGCATGCCCGAAGGCGGTGTGGCGGTGCAAGTGGCTGCCGTAAGCGCGGCATTGTTGGGAGCCCTCTTGCTGACCTATACAGAGCGACGAGCACCCCAGCAGCAAGAAGCTTTGATCGGTGTGATGTTCATTCTTGCCGCGTGCGCAGGCATTTTGATGTTGTCGGGAAATCCGCATGGAGGAGAACATCTCAAAGACTTGTTGGTCGGGCAAATCTTATGGGTCAACACCACCCAGTTGCTTTGGCTCGCGGGCGTCACGGGCTTGCTGACCGTCGCGCTTTGGCAGGGGTGGGTGCAGCGTCTGGGCCGGTTTGGGTTCTATGCCGCATTCGCGCTCGCGGTCACGGCATCGGTCCAACTGGTGGGGGTATATCTGGTGTTCTCCAGCCTCATCATTCCGGCGCTCGGGACGCGCCGACATCAAGGCCCGCGCCGTCTGGGCATCGCCTACTTCATCGGCGTGCTGGGTTACTCATCGGGCCTTGCGCTGTCTGCATTGTTTGACCTTCCATCGGGGGCTGTGGTTGTCTGGGCGCTAGCAGCATTTGGCTTGGCGGGAGCGACCCTGTGGGGGTCGAAGGCCGTCTTGGGTACCGGCATTGATCATTGATCATTCAGTACAGCGTTTCCACTTGGCAGGCGAGTCGGTAGCCGACGCCGCGCTCGGTTACGATGAGCGTGGGGTTGGCCGAGTCGGACTCGATCTTGACGCGCAGGCGCCGGATCTGCACGTCGATCGTGCGGTCATAGACCTCGGCTTCGTGCAGGCGCGACATAGACAGCAACTGGTCGCGCGTGAGCACGCGATCGGGCGCGCGGCACAGCGCACTGAGCAGGCTGAACTCACCGTTGGACAGTTCCACAGAGACCCCTTTGGGCGAGATCAGGCGCCGGGTGCGCAGGTTCAACTCCCAGCCCACGAAACGAAAGGCCCGACGCGTGTTGTCGCGTTCGGGCAGCGTGGCCTGGACCTGGTAGCGCCGCAGAACGGCGCGCACGCGCGCCAGCAACTCGCGTGGGCTGAACGGCTTGGTGACGTAGTCGTCGGCGCCCAACTCCAGCCCCATCACGCGATCGGCTTCTTCGCTGCGTCCGGTAAGCAGGATGATGGGCAGCGTGGCGCGCTCGCGCAGACTGCGCGCCAACTGCATGCCATCTTCGCCGCGCAGTTTCAGGTCCAGCAGCACCAGGTCGATGGCCTCGCGCTCGACAATTTCAAACATTTCGCGCCCAGACGCCCCGGCGCTCACGCGCATGTCGTTGCCGCTGAGGTACTCGCTCACCAATTCACGCACACTGGCGTCGTCGTCGATCACGAGGATGTGGGGGGCAGTCGGGGCGTTCATGAGCTTCGGCGAGTGGACTATGCTGTAGCGATCATTTCATTATCGACCAAGGCACCCGAGAATCGCTGCCCATGAATTCTGTCCCGTATGAACCGCACTCCACAGTGCCTCGACTGTGGTGGATCGCGCTGATCCTGGTGTTGACCATGGCTGGGCTGGCCGCCGCCAGCTTGTGGCAACAGCGTCGCGATGCATTACAAAGCCAGACGCGCGAACTGGGACTGTTGTCGCTGGCTTTGACGGACGAGTTGGGGAGAGGCTTGCAGGGCGTGGAAGAAGGGTTTGGAGCGCTGCGCGCCGAACTGCTCGACGCTCGATTGCCGATCAGGGGGGCTGAGGCAACGCGCGCGCTGCGCACCCGGGCCGACCTCATGCCGCTGGTGCGAACGCTGTGGCTTCTGGGAAGTGAAGGCCAATTGCTGTCGGTCTCCGACAAGACTCCCGTGCCAGACCTGGCCTCGTTCACACCGCCTCTGAACCAGCTCGGTGACGACGCCGTCGCCGTAAGCCGCCCCTTCACGGACGCCGTCACGCACGATTCCCTAGTGGCACTGGCCACCCGTTTTCGCAGCGTAAACGGCAGCGGCTGGGTGGTTGGCGCCATGCCTGCAGTGACCATGCTGGGAGCCTTTCCTGTGGCCTTGCCGGCTGCCGACGCGCGCATGGCGGTGTTTCGCAGCGACGGCGTGCGCCTGGCCGCATCCACTGCCGATGTACCCAAACTTGACGAAGCGGGTTTGGCGCAGCGGCTGGCCACCCAGCAAACAATAGAGTTGCGTACATTCCGCGACGGCAGCGACCATCTGGTCGCGCTGCACGGCCTGCCCCGGTACGGGCTGAAGGTGGTTCTGACGCGCAACCTCGATGTATTGTTGGGAGGCTGGTACCAGGCGGCGCAGTTGACGGCAGCCGCACTGGCGCTGGTAGTCGCGATGATGCTGGCGTCCATGTATTTCGTGCTTCGTGCGGAGCGGCGGCGTAATCAGGCCCAGCAGGCGCTGCAAGCGCAGCTTGCGCGCAGCAGCAAACTCGAATCCCTGGGCACACTGGCCGGCGGCGTGGCGCACGACTTCAACAACGTGCTCGCGGCAATCGTCGGCTTTGGCGAAATGGCTCAGGATGCAGCAACGCCGGGAAGCGCGCAGCGGCGCCACCTCGACAAGGTGTTGCAGGCGGCGCTACGCGGCAAGGCGCTGGTGGAACACATACTCGTTTTTGGCCGGGGTGGTGCGCGCCTGGCGATCGTGTTTGAACTTGAACCGATTGTGCAAGAGGTGCTGGCGCTGCTGGTGGGATCGCTGCCACCGGGTGTGGTGCTGGAGCGTCGCATTGAAGCCCAAGGAGCGCGCGTGCGCGGTGATCCGACCAAGGCTTACGAGGCGGTGATGAATCTGTGCGCGAACGCGATGCAGGCCATGCCCAGTGGCGGCATGCTCTGCGTGGGGCTTGAGCGCATGCATGTGCCTGCGGCGCGGGTGTTGTCCCACAGCCAGCTTCACAAAGGAGACTACCTCGCGCTGACCGTGTCCGATCAGGGAACAGGCATCACTGCGCAGGCGATGGAGCACTTGTTTGAGCCCTTCTTCTCGACGCGCGGCGCCAGTGGTGGTACCGGTCTGGGGCTGGCCGTGGTGCATGGTGTTGTGGCGGAGTTTGCGGGCGCGATCGACGTGCAAAGCACACCGGGCCAGGGTGCAAGCTTTACCCTGTACTTTCCGCAAAGCGACGATACGCTGAAATCGCAAGCTCCATTGCAATCAGTGGTACCTCGCGGCGCCGGGCAAACACTGCTCGTTGTGGACGACGAACCCGATTTGCTTCTTATGACCGAGGAAATGCTCTCGGGTCTGGGCTATGAGCCGGTTTGCACCAGCGATCCAACGCAAGCGCTGCGGAATCTGAGCGAGCAGCCGCACCGTTACGCCGCGGTGATCACGGACGAAGTGATGCCGGGAATGACCGGGACAGACCTGACGCGCAAGCTCAGGATGTTTTCCCCCGATCTGCCGGTGCTTCTGGTCAGTGGTTACGGAGGTACAGCATTGGCGTCACGGGCAGCAGATGTGGGCGTGACCACGGTGCTGGCCAAGCCGCTGCAGCGCGCCGACCTGGCGCGTGCCCTGGCGCAGTTGCTGACTTGAGTCTCATTTGCAGCGCACTTAGGGCAGATTTCAGACGCAACACAGCGGCGCCTAGGGAAACTCTGCATAAGTGTGTCATCGAATTGACCGCTAAAACGTTAAGCATTGATGAAACAAATGAGCCTCGCCACCACCGGATTTGAACTCGTGCACAAGCGGACTCGCAAGCGCGAATTTCTCGATGAGATGGAA
>CAIVXG010000148.1 GCA_903909815.1 uncultured beta proteobacterium
CTAAGGAAACGCGGATCAAATCACTTTGACCCGCATGATGACGTTGCGCGTATTTTTTTAGTTCGCGCTACGCCAGATTTCGCGATCTCTTTCGCAATCGCAGCCGAATTTTCAATTTCCACGCCTCTTTCGAGGCAACTTTTGGCGCCTTTCGCGCCGACTTGCCCACTATGGGCGTAGCTCTGCCCTGACCATGTACAGATTACTCAAGGCAAACAGCACATTGAGCTGGGCATCATTCTTGGCCAGACCCTTGTAGCGCGTCTTCTTGTATTTGAAGATGTTCTTGACCACGTGGAATGGATGCTCCACCCGCGACCTCACCTGGGCTTTGAGTTTCTCGTAGGCTTGCGCCATGCTTTTTTGCCACCCGTCAGCCAGCTTCTCGATAGTCGAGCGGCGTTTGGCTACGTGCCATTGCACTGTCTGCTCGTTGGTGTTCAACGCCTGCTGCACTTCCTCTCGCTTTTCCACCCCCACATAACCCGCATCGGCCCACACGTCGCTCTCTTGTCCGTGCAGCAACGCCGCAGTCTGGCTGATATCGCTCACGTTGGCCGCCGTCGTCGTCAGCGTGTGCACCAGACCTGAATCCTTGTCCACGCCGATGTGCGCCTTCATTCCGAAGTGCCACTGGTTGCCTTTCTTGGCTTGGTGCATTTCTGGATCGCGCCCGTGTTCCTTGTTCTTGGTCGAACTGGGTGCGGCAATCAACGTGGCATCCACCAGCGTGCCCTTGGTCATCAGTAGCCCACGCTCCATTAGCATGACATTGACTTCGACCAGCATCGCCTTGGTCAAATCATTGGCTTCAAGCAGATGGCGAAACCCCATCAGCGTTGTGGCGTCAGGAACGCTTTGGCGGCTCAGGTCAATGCCCATGAAGTTGCGCAGCGCCTGTGAGTCGTAGATCGCGTCCTCCACCGCCTCATCAGCCAAACCATACCACTGCTGCACAAAGTACATCCGCAGCATGCGCTCCAAACCGATCGGTGGGCGTCCGCGCTTTCCACTCTTGGGGTAGTGAGGTTCGATGACTTCCGTCAGTCGGGTCCACGGCACCACCTGTTCCATCTTCTCCAAGAACACTTCGCGGCGCGTGCGCTTCTTCTTCTTCTCGTACTCGGCCTGAGCAAAACTGACCTGGGTCGGCGGCGTTGGATTCATGTCGGTTCGGTGTTGTGGTGGCTACCTACCTACAACGTTTGGGCCCCCGTGCAGGTTGGCAAAATCATCGAATAAATCTGCGTTTCCCTAAGCTGTGCGTTGGCGCCCGAGACCTGCGCCAGCGACTGTGCAAAGCCGGCTTGCGCCGGATGGAAGTCGTTGCCGTACCAGGCACTGGCTGACGCTGCGGCGTGGATATTGACACTCACACCTTGGCCAAACCCCAACTCGCAATGGCACGCCTGCTCAGGTGGCGCCAAACCGGCGTTCAGCAAGGCCAGTCGCGCCTGCAGCGGGTTCAGTTCGCGGTAATAGCCAAAGCTGTAGGGTACGTCCGTGACGTAGCCCGAGCTTCCGTCACGCATGGGTGGAAACGGTGTTGATGCCAGTGGCGGCGCCTTGGCGTCTTGGCCGATGTTGGGGCGGCGGGGTGGTGGATTGTGCCGCGGCGGCGCAGACAGTCAGCAGGAACACGAGGCACAGTGGGTTCGGCTTCACGCTGAGTCCTTTGTAGGGCATTTGGAAAAGTGTGGCATGGCGGCGCTGAGTGCACAGCGCCGGGCCGAGGATCGCTCACGAGGGCAACGCCTGTCAAGGCGGCTCCAGGCAATGGGTTGCGACCATCGATTCGCGCGTCGTCCTTGAAAGCGCCAGCGTCCGCGCCATATAGCTCTTCTGTGCCCATTGGAAGCCCTTATGCTGCTTGCTCCGCTGTTTTTCGTTTCGTTGTTGTTGCATGGCTGGGTCGGCTGGCGCCTCGCGCCCGGGTTGGCAGCGTTCGCGCCGGCTGTCGCCGTGCTGTGGCTGCTGCTAGGGCTGTCGTCCGTGCTCATGCCCATGAGCCTGCTGATCCGACGCAAGGCGCAAGGACCGCTGCAGCAGTTGCTCACCTGGCTGGGTCTGCTGTGCATGGGCTTGTTCTCCACCCTGTTCGTGCTGACCCTGCTGCGCGACGCGTTGCTGCTGCTGGCGTGGGGCGCGCTGGCGCAAAGCGGGGGGCTGGCATCGCAGGCGCTGGATGCTTTCAGGGTCTGGAGCGCAGTGGCGGTGCCATCGCTGGCTTTGACCAGCACGGTGTGGGGTTTCTGGAACGCACGGCGCACGGCGCAGGTGGTGCGCGTGGACGTGCCGATCGCCGGACTGCCTGCGGTTTTACACGGCTTTACCGTGGCGCAGATCTCGGACATCCATGTGGGGCCGACGATTCGGCACGGCTACCTGCAGCGCATCGTGGCGCGGGTTAACGCCCTGGGGGCCGACATGGTGGCCATCACCGGAGACCTGGTGGACGGCGGTGTGGCCGATTTGCAGCGCCATGTGGCACCGATAGCCGGCCTCACCTCAAAGCATGGCACGTTCTTCGTCACCGGCAACCACGAGTATTACAGTGGCGCGCATGCCTGGATTGACGAGCTCAGACGCCTGGGGGTGAAGGTCTTGATGAACGAGCATGTGGTGTTGCAACACGACAGCGGACACGGGGCCGTGGATGGGAGCGCGCCTCGGGTGCCCGGCGAAATCGTGGTGGCGGGCGTGGCCGATTACAGCGCCCATCACTTCGACGAAGCGCATCGCAGTGACCCGCAAGCCGCGCTGGCCGGCGCTCCTGCAGCAGCGAGCATGCGGCTGTTGCTGGCGCATCAGCCGCGCAGCGCTGCGGCGGCGTCGGGTGCGGGGTTTGAGCTGCAGTTGTCGGGCCACACCCACGGCGGCCAGTTCTGGCCCTGGATGCATTTCGTGAAGTTTCAGCAGCCGTTCACAGCGGGTTTGCATCGCGTCAAAAACCTCTGGGTCTATACCAATCGGGGCACCGGTTACTGGGGGCCGCCCAAGCGCTTTGGCGTGCCCTCCGAGATCACGCATCTGCGGTTGATCTCGGCTTGACCGGCCACTGCCACAGGCGCTGGTCGCTGTCGCAGCGGCAACGTCGGGTGGCCGGTGGCGCATGGCAAAAGTTGTACCATGGTTCATATTTTTAACGTGAACGTTTGAAAGGGGAAAACCATGTCTGATTCCATCGTGATCGTCGGTGCGGCACGCACGCCCATGGGCGGTTTTCAGGGGGACTTTGCGTCGCTGGCGGCGCACGACCTGGGTGGCGCTGCCATCCGCGCGGCGGTGCAGCGCGCTGGCATCGCGCCCGAGTTGGTGGAGGAGGTGCTGTTCGGCAACTGCCTGATGGCGGGCCAGGGCCAGGCTCCTGCGCGCCAGGCGGCGTTCAAGGGCGGTTTGCCCAAGAGTGCAGGCGCCGTCACACTGTCCAAAATGTGCGGCTCGGCCATGCGCGCTGCCATGTTTGGCCACGACATGCTGCTTGCCGGCAGCGCCGAGGTGCTGGTGGCCGGCGGCATGGAGAGCATGACGAACGCGCCTTACCTGCTGCCCAAGGCGCGTGCCGGTTACCGCATCGGGCACGACCGCATCTTCGATCACATGATGCTTGACGGTCTGGAGGACGCGTACGAAGCGGGCCGTTCCATGGGCACCTTCGGCGAGGAGTGCGCGGCCAAGTATGGCTTCACGCGCGAAGCCCAGGACAATTTCGCCATCGCCAGCGTGCAGCGGGCGCAGGCCGCGACCCAGTCCGGCGCCTTCGCTGCAGAGATCACGCCGGTCATGGTCAAGGGCCGCGCAGGCGAGACCCTCATCTCCATCGACGAAGGCCCGGGCAAGGTCAGGCTCGACAAGATCCCTGCGCTCAAGCCCGCCTTCAAGAAGGACGGCAGCATCACGGCGGCCAGCAGTTCGTCCATCAACGACGGCGCAGCTGCCCTGGTACTGATGAAGGCTTCCACGGCTAGCCGCCTGGGGCTCAATCCACTGGCGCGCATCGTGTCCCACGCCACGCACGCGCAGGAGCCCAGCTGGTTCACTACCGCACCGGTATTTGCTGCGCAAAAGGTACTGGCCAAATCGGGATGGTCGGTGGCCGACGTGGACCTGTGGGAAGTGAATGAAGCCTTCGCCGTGGTGCCGATGGCGCTGATGCACGACCTGCAGGTGAGCCACGACATCGTCAATGTCAACGGTGGCGCCTGTGCCCTGGGCCACCCCATCGGTGCCAGCGGTGCGCGCATCATGGTGACGCTGATGTACGCACTGAAGGCGCGAGGTCTCAAACGCGGTCTGGCGACGCTGTGCATCGGTGGTGGAGAAGCGACTGCGGTGACGCTGGAAATGCTTTGACGCCAGCCAAGGCCTGGGTGGCTCGGCACTCAGGTCGCGGAGCCCGGCCCTAGTCCCGCTGCAGCTTGAACACCGCCGTGCCGGCGCGGGCGTTGGGCCACAGGCGCACCTCGCGCCCTTCCTGCAGGCCGAAGGCGTCGAGCAAGCGCAGTTGGTTCTTGGCCGCCAACGCGGCGAAGTCCTTGAAGGTGCCGACCCGGATGTTGGGCGTGTCGTACCACTGATAGGGCAGACGTCGCGTCACCGGCATGCGCCCGCGCAGCACGCTCAGGCGGTTGGGCCAATGCCCGAAATTCGGGAACGCCACAATGCCGGTGTGGCCCACGCGCACCGTCTCGCGCAGCATCACCTCGGCGTTGCGCAGGTGTTGCAGCGTGTCGATCTGCAGCACCACGTCGAAGCTCTGGTCTTCGAATAGATTGAGTCCCTCGTCCAGATTGAGTTGAATCACGTTCACGCCGCGCTGCACGCAGGCCTGCACGTTGCCATCGTCAATCTCGACGCCATAGCCGCTGCAGCCGCGCGTGGCCTGCAGGTAGGCCAGCATGGCGCCGTCGCCGCAGCCCAGATCCAGCACGCGCGACCCGCTCGGCACCAAACGCGCGATGGATTCGATCGTGGCCAGGTCGCTCATGCTTTCACCCCCACGCTCTTCGCTGCACGTAATTCGCTGCCCCCCGAGGGGGCCTTCACGCCTTGGGACGGCCCGGCGGCGCTCATGCCTTCACCCCCACCGCGACGCTCGTCAGTTCTTTTGCAATGCTCTCGAAATAGGAGCGCATCACGCCCAGGTAGCGGGCGTCTTCCAGCAAAAAGGCGTCGTGCCCGTGGGGCGCGTCGATTTCCGCGTAGCTCAAGGCGCGGCGGTTGTCCAGCAGCGCCTTGACGATTTCGCGGCTGCGCTGGGGCGAGAAGCGCCAATCGGTGGTGAAGCTCACGAGCAGGAACTTGGCCGTGGCGCGTGCGAGTGCCAGGCTCAGATCGCCGCCAAACGCCCGCGCCGGGTCGAAGTAATCCAGAGCGCGGGTGATCAGCAGATAGGTGTTGGCGTCGAAGTACTCGGCGAACTTGTCGCCCTGGTAGCGCAGATAGCTCTCGATCTGAAACTCGACTTCCTGGGTTGAATACTTGTAGACACCCGAGCCGGCCGCCCCGACTAGGGTGTCGCGCAGTTGTCGGCCGAATTTTTCGTTCATCACGTCGTCGCTCAGATACGTGATGTGGCCGATCATGCGGGCGATGCGCAGGCCGCGCTTGGGGGTCACGCCATACTGGTAGAAATGCCCGCCGTGAAAGTCCGGGTCGGTCACGATGGCGCGGCGCGCCACTTCGTTGAAGGCGATGTTCTCGGCCGTGAGATTGGGCGCACTGGCCACCACCACCGCATGGCGCACGCGGCCCGGATATTGCAGCGTCCAGCCCAGCGCCTGCATCCCGCCCAGGCTGCCGCCGAGCACCGCTGCCAGGGTCTCGATGCCCAGCGCGTCGAGCAATCGCGCCTGGGCGTCGACCCAGTCTTCCACCGTGACCACAGGGAAGTCTGCACCATAGACGCGGCCCGTGTCGGGGTTGATGTGCATGGGGCCGGTGGAACCAAAGCACGAGCCAAGGTTGTTCACGCCAATGACGAAGAACAGATCCGTGTCCACAGGCTTGCCGGGGCCGATCATGTTGTCCCACCAGCCCTCGGACTTGTCCTGCCCGAGGTAGACGCCGGCCACATGGTGCGAGGCGTTGAGCGCGTGGCACACCAGCACCGCATTGGAGTGGCCGGCGTCGAGCGTTCCATAAGTCTCGAAGCTCAGGTCGTAGCCGCGGATCGAAGCGCCGCTTTGCAGTGGCAAGGCGGCGGGGAAATGCATCGACTGGGGTGTGGCTATGAGCATGGGCGAATTGAGTATATCGGCAGCGCAGCGCGCACTTTCGCGCTGCACTCTCAACGCTCCCGTGGCCTGGCGGGCACGGGCTTGCCCGGCGGCATCAAGAAACCTGCAATGAAGGAAAAAAGGGACTACCGAAGCAGCCGCGCGGGCAGGAACAGGATGGCCCGAAGCAGGGCAAACACCGCATCGAGCGTGATGCCCACCAGGCGCAGCGGCAACGACAACAGCCATACCAGCGGCCACAGCACGAGCGCCAGCAATGCCACAGGCCAGCACAGAACAAACAGCAGGAACCAGCTGACGAGCACGAGCAAGGTCTTCATGAACAATCTTTCGGCGGGACTCTACCCGAGGCGCGCATCTTAACCATGGGACTGAATCCGGTCCGCGCCAGCCAGCTTGCCCGTTGGCGTGGCGAGGTCGCTGGTCGCCGCGGCCAATTGCGACTCGCGGCTCATTTGGTCAAAGCCCTTGAACAACGCGCCCTGGAGTACGCAGGTGATGGCAACCGCGGCCAAAAAGGAAACCAGCCTGGGGGAATTTTGAACTGAGCGTGACATGGGGTTCTCCTGAAAACGCGGATCGACGTGATCCGTTGAGGGGAATGTATTGCCGCCCTTCAGTCCTTGCACGCGTCTTGCGACGGATTGCCAATTGGCGCGAGGAACTGCGCCCTGGTCTGACGGATGCCGCACACAAATGCTGGGATGCGACCCCCAGCGCGTTCGCCACGCTACTCAATGCTCTCGCGCCTCCTGCCGATGGATCCAAGCCAGCAGGCTGCACAACAGGCAGCCAACCACCACCAGACCCACCGCGCTCATGGCCCAATAGCCGGCGGCTCCGCGCAGTTCGCTCGGTGCCCAGGTGCTGTGGGTGATGAGGTAGCCGCCCAACAGTCCGATACCCCACAGCGACACGGCAAAACACACCATGGGCAGGACCGTGATGTGGTGCGAGCGCAGCACGAAGTTGGCCAGGGTCTGGGCCGCGTCGCCAACGTGGAACCACCAGACCCAAACCAGCAGTGGCATTGCCGCGGCAACGATGGCGGGATTGTCGGTATAGACCCCCAGCACCGATGCCCGACCCCAATACACTGCGGCCCCCAGCACCGTGGCCAGGGCCACGCCGATTTCCACGCCGTGCCAGCCCAGGCGCCGTGCCTGCAAAAAATCCCTGGCACCCACACTCTGCGCCACCAGCGTGGCCGTGCCGTTGGCCAGCGCCAGCGGCACCATGAACATCATCGACACCAGATTGGCCGCCAATTGGTGCCCAGCGACGGCTTGCGCACTTTGGCGTGAAATCAAGAAAGCCATGGAGGTGAAGCCGGTGACCTCGATCAGGATCGACGCGCCCATGGGAGCGCCCAGGCGCAGCAAACGCAGGATCTCCTGGCGCCTGGGGCGGTTGAAGCCCCCGCGCTGAAGACCAAAGCGAGCGTAGAACGGGTCTTGGTGCAGCACCCACCAGGCCATCGCGAGCTGCGACCACATCACAATGGCGGTGGCCCAGCCACAGCCGACAACCCCCATCGGGGCCACCACCCAAGGCTGTTCCACCCAGGGCAAGGGGAGCGTCCAACCGTAGATCAACAGCAGGCTCAAAGGGATCTTCAGCAGCAGGCCGGTGAGCTGTATCGACATCACGGCCTTGGGCCGCGAAACGGCAGAGTTGAATCCGCGATAAACCGTGAACAGCAAGGATGCAGGCAAAGAAAACGCCAGTGCATGGAGGTAGCCCCTGATCTTTTGCGCTATGTCTGCCGTCGGATTGGCCAGGTCGAGAAGCGGTCCGGGCAACAGCAATACCGCAGCTCCCAGCACCGATAGACCAAGTGCCAACCAAATGGCCTGGTGCACTTGGTCGCCCGCTGCGTGCAGTTTGCCCGCACCGAAGAGCTGGCCCGCAATCGGGCTGATGGCCAACACCACGCCCATCAAGCCAACAAAGACCGAGACGTAGGCGGCCGTACCGACCGAGAGCGCGGCCAGATCGTTGGCGGCGAAGCGCGCTATCAGGATCGTGTCCACCGTGCTGAACCCCAGCACCGCCAGTTGCCCTATCAGCACCGGCCAGGTCATCGGCAGGATGCGCGCAAAACTGTCGCGCAGCAAGGCGAGGTGACCGGGATGTACGTTTCGGATGGTGCTTGGCTTCATGCGGCTACCAATGGGCTCGGGTGATGGCGTTAAGGGCGCTTGTGAGAGCGGCGCTTACCGCAGCAAAATAGTTGCCGTTCCAGCCACCGTCATGATCGCGCCGAGCCAGGCGCCGGGCGCGGGCGCGCGGCCCAGTTTCAGCCACAGCAGCGGCAGCAGCAACACCGGTGATACCGACGACAGGATCGCCACCATGCCGACGTCGCCGTGGCGCAGCGCCAGCAGCACCAGACTCATGCCCAGGCCCATGCCAATGAAGCCGTTGAGCGCGGTCTGCGCCAGCACCTTGGGCGACGCCGGCGCTCGCGAGCGCGCCATCCCCAGGTCCAGCGCCAGTAGCGCGAAGTGGGCGCCGCTGGCCACTGTGGCGCGCAGCGCCGAAGCGGCGAGGGGATCCACGCCCGCGGCCATGGCGGGCTTGGCGATGAAGCTGCCCAGCGCCTGACACAGCGCCGCCAGCAAGGCCAGCGCCACGCCCACGCTCAGGCGCCCCCGGTGCCGCTCCCAGGCGTGGTCTTCGTCCTTGTGCTGTCCTGCGAGCACGGCGGTCATGACGCCGCCCAGCGTGAGCGCCGCGCCCAGCAGCGCCTGCACCCCCATGGTCTCGCCCAGAAACGTCATTCCCAGCACGGCACTGAACACCGCATGCGTGGCAAACAGCACGCCGCAGCGGCGCGGCCCGAGCCGATTCATGGCGGCAAACAAGGCGACGTCGCCGACAAAGATGCCCAGCAAGCCGCTCCAGGCCAGTGGCCAGAGCACCGATGCGTCCAGCGTGCGCCAGCCACCGGTGAAGGCAACGAGGCTCCACAGCAGCATTGCCACCGACAACACGCGCCAGCGTGTGAACGCGATGGCGCCGAGGTGACGCGAAGGTGCGACCGAGGTCATGCTGCTGAGGGCCCAGCAGGCGGCGGCGCCGAGCGCCAGAAAATCGTAGGGAATCAACATGGGGAAGGGTGGCAGTGTAGCGGCCTGTGGCTGGCGGCCCTGCGCGAGCGCACAACTTGAGCATAATGAAACCGTCCATCGGCAATCGGGCTTGATGGAGATGCCAACCCTCCTGCCACAAGAAAATGCTGCTTACCGACCGTCGCAACCTGCTCCAAAGTTTCGCCCTGGGCGCGGCCGCCGCTGCGTTGCCGCTTGCCGCCAACGCCAGCACCTCCCGCTCCCCCGCGCCCGCATCTCCGCCGCCAATGCTGCTGGCGCCGCGCCTCAAGGCAGGCGATACCATCGGCCTCATCAGTCCCTGTGCCGCCACCTTCGAAACCGAACGATTCAGCATTGCCGCCGAGACCTTGCAGGCACTGGGTTTCAAGGTGAAGGAAGGGCGCCATGCACGGGCGCGCCGCGGCCACTTTGCCGGCACCGACGCGCAGCGCGCGCAGGACCTGAACGACATGTTTTCGGACCCACAGGTGCAGGGTATTCTGGCCATGACCGGAGGCTCGGGTGCGACGCGCATCCTGAACTTGCTGGACTACGCAGAGATCCAGCGCAACCCAAAGTTCTTCGGTGGCTACAGCGATATCACGGCCCTGCTCAATGCCATCCGCACCCGGACCGGACTGGTGACCTTCCATGCGCCGATGGGTGTGTCGGAATGGAATGAATTCAGCACCCGGTATTTCCGCAGCGTGTTGATGAACGGCGACAGCACCGTGTTCAGCAATCCGCAGAACCACGAAGGCCTACTCACGCAGACCGGCGAGCGCACACAAACGATTCGCGGTGGCAAGGCGCGCGGCCCCCTGCTGGGCAGCAACCTGTCGGTGCTGACCACGCTGCTTGGTACGCCCTATTGCCCGGACTTCAAGGGTGCGATCCTGTTTCTGGAAGACATCAACGAATACATCTACCGCGTCGACCGCATGCTGGCGCACTTGAAACAGGCCGGGGCCCTGGACTCTCTGGGCGGCGTGGTGCTGGGCCAGTTCACCGACTGTAAACCCGGCGAAGGCTTCGGCTCGCTCACGCTGGAAGAGGTGTTTGCCGACTACTTCAGGGATCTGAATATTCCCGTCTATTCCGGTGCGATGTTCGGCCACGTGCGGCACAAGTTCACGCTGCCTGTGGGCCTGCCGGTGGAGATCGATGCCGACAGGGGCACGATCACCCAGTTGCAGGCCGCGGTGCGCTGACGCCTATTTTCCCGGTGCCTCCATGCGCATGACCAACCACACCAGCAGCACCACCGGCACGCCCAGCAAGGCCGTGCCGATGAAAAACGGGTTGTAGCCGTAGGCGTCCACGTAGACGCCCGAGTAACCAGCCAAAAATTTCGGCGCCAGCAGCATCAGCGAACTCAGCACCGCGTACTGCGTGGCCGTGTGGTTGACGTTGGTCAGGCTGGACAAATAGGCGATGAAGGCGGCAGAGGCGATGCCGCTGGCGAGGTTGTCCGCAGAAATCACCGCGATCAGCGCCGGAACGCTGTGTCCTTGCGAGCCCAACCAGGCATACAGCACGTTGGTTGCGGCGCTGAGCACGGCGCCCAGCATCAGCACCCGCATCACGCCCATGCGCATGGTCAGGGCACCGCCGACAAAGGCCCCCAGCAGCGTCATGATCAAACCAAACACCTTGGATACGGCGGCCACCTCATCCTTGGTGTAGCCCATGTCCACGTAGAACGGATTTGCCATGATGCCCATCACCACGTCGCTGATGCGGTAGATGGAAATCAGCGCCAGGATCAGCAGCGCGCGCCAGCGATAGCGCTTCACGAAATCGGAAAAAGGCTCCACCAGCGCGCCGCGCAACCATTCGCTCAGGTTCTTGCTGGCTTGGAATTCTCTGGGCACCGGCTCCTTCGACAGCAGCACCGTGATCACGCCCGCCAGCATTGACGCGGCCATCACCAGATAGGCGGTCTGCCAGGCTTCATGCTGGTAGCCGACGCTGTCTGCGCCTTGAGCGCGGGCCGCAATCCAGAGCACCCCCGCGCCGGCCCAGATCATGGCCACGCGGTAGCCGGTCTGGTAAGAAGCGGCCAGCGCCGCCTGGCGCTGGATGTCGGCCGATTCAATACGGAAAGCGTCCAGTGCGATGTCCTGCGTGGCCGAGCCCCAGGCCACCAGCAAGGCGCACCACACCACCGGCTGCAGCGCTTGGCGCGGATCTGTCAGGGCCATGCCCACCAGCCCGAGCATGACAACGCATTGCGTCAACAAGAGCCAACTGCGGCGCTGTCCGAACCAGCGTGTGAGCAGCGGCAGCGGCAGGCGGTCCACCAGCGGCGACCAGGTCCATTTGATCGCATACACCAGACCGACCCAACTCAGGTAGCCGATGGTGGTGCGGTCGATACCGGCTTCGCGCAACCAGAAACTCAGGGTTCCGATCACCAGCACCAGGGGCAGACCGGCGGAGAAGCCCAGCACCAGCATGCGCAGCGTGCCCGCCTCAAGATAGACCTTGAGCGATTCGGTCCAGGGCAACTTGCGCGTGGCTCCCAAAGTTTCGGTGGTTTCGGGGCTGGCGGGCGCGTTTGCATTCATGCGGGAATAATACGCGCTCAACACCATGAAAATTCCACCGAAAACCACCTTGACCCGCGGTTCGCCCAGGCGCGGCCTGCTGCGTCCGAGCCTGGGCGCCAGCCTGGCGCTGCTGCTGCTTTTGGCTCAGAGCCCGGCCGCGGGAGAGGGCGTGGACGTGGGCAAGACGTCGGCCTTCACCAAGTTCGTGAGCGCGGACCAGGTGGAGCGATCGGCGCAGCAGCAGTATCTGCAGCTGCGCCAGCAGGCTTCGAGCCAACATGCGCTGGCCCCCGACAGGAATCCCCAACTGCAGCGCCTGCGCAGCATCGCGCAGCGCATCATCCCGTTCAGTTACGCCTGGAATCCGCGCGCCCGCGACTGGAGCTGGGAGGTGAACCTGATCGGCTCCAGTCAAGTCAACGCCTTTTGCATGCCCGGCGGCAAGATTGCCTTCTATACCGGCATCCTGGACAAACTGCACTTGAGCGACGCCGAGGTGGCGATCGTGATGGGCCACGAAATGGCGCATGCGCTGCGCGAGCACGCGCGCGAACGCATGGGCAAATCGATGGCCACGCAGGGCGTGGCCCGCATCGGCGGCGCGGTGGTGGCGGGCGTGTTCGGCTTCGATCCGCGCCTGACCGACATGGCAGCGCGCGGTGGCGCCAACCTGCTTGCGCTGGAATTCAGCCGAGAGGACGAATCGGAAGCCGATCTGGTGGGGCTGGAACTGGCGGCACGCGCCGGCTTCGATCCGCGTGCCGGCGTCAGCCTGTGGCAAAAGATGAGCGCCACCAACAAGGGCGCGCCGCCCCAATGGCTGAGCACGCACCCTGCCGGCCAAAACCGGATCGACGCGATCCAAAGGAACCTGCCCAAGGTGCTGCCGCTGTATGAGCGGGCGCGCAACAGCTGACTGAAGGCGAACTCAGGAGCCGCCGACGTAGGGGTTGGTGTGGCGCTCCTGCCCGAACGTGCTCTCGGGCCCGTGGCCGGGAATGAACACCGTCTCGTCGCCCATGGGCCACAGCCGCTGCTGGATGCTGTTGATCAGCGTGGCGTGATCCCCTTGCGGCAAATCGGTGCGGCCGATGGAGCCGGCAAACAGCACGTCGCCAACAAAGGCGCGATGGCTTTCGGGTGAGTGAAACACCACGTGCCCGGGGGTATGACCGGGGCAATGGCGCACGCTCAAGCTGCAGTTCCCCACGTTCACCGTGTCGCCATCGACGAGCCAGCGCGTGGGGCTGAAACCCTCGGCATGGGGCAGGCCGAACATCTTGCCCTGCTGTGCCAATGAATCGATCCAGAACTTGTCCGCGATGTGCGGCCCGACGATGGGCAACCCGAGTTGTTGCGAGAGTTCGGCCACACCGCCGGCGTGGTCGATGTGCGCGTGGGTGAGCCAGATCTGCTCCAGCTTCACGCCCAGACGGCGCACCTCTTGCAACAACCGATCCAGGTCGCCGCCGGGGTCGATGACGGCGGCCTGCAACGTCTCGCTGCACCAGACGATGGAGCAGTTCTGTTGGAACGGTGTGACGGGGACGGTGTGGTATTTCAACATGGGAGGAAGCGGTTCAACTCGCAGCGTGCATATTCCGGATCCTCGGAAACGCCAGGCAATAAGCGCGACCGGCGCAGCACAAGATCAGGCCCTGAGTTTATGCCAGGCAGCCCGTTGGTTGAGATTGACCGCGCACCACAGTACACTTATGTATTGAACGCTCCGAACAACTGTCCAACATGAACGACTCCTACCTCGACTTTGTCAATTCCCCCTTTGGCAACTGGCTTGCCAAGTCTGTCGGCCTGCCCAAGCCGCTGGTGCTGGAGCGCTATCAGGCGGGGCAGCCGGTGGTCCGGGGTTCGGTGCTGGTGGGTGGCGGCGGCGCGCCCCAACTGCTGGAAGCGCTGGCACGGGTGTTCAAGAACATCGGCGCGCAAACCCTGGCGCACCCGCAACTGCGCCCGTGGCTTCCCATCGCCAATCAGGCCGGTCTGCTCACCGGTGGCTGGGGCGCGGACGGGGCCCCCGGCGAGAAAGTCAAGGCGCTGGTGTTCGACGCCAGCGGCATGGACGACAGCACGCAGTCGGATGCGCTCTATGCCTTCTTTCATGACAGCGCGCGCTCGCTGCTGCCCTGCGGGCGTGTGCTGATACTTGGACGTCCTCCCGAGGGCTGCAGCAGTCCGCGCAAGGCGACGGTGCAGCGGGCGCTTGAAGGCCTGAGCCGCTCCCTGGCCAAGGAGTTGAAGCGGGCTATCACCGTGCAACTGATCTACGTCGCCCAGGGCGCCGAGGACCAGATCGAGTCGAGCCTGCGCTTTTTCTTGTCGCCCCGGTCCGCCTATGTGACAGGCCAGGTCGTGCGCATCGGTCTGCCCGCGGGGCCGCAGCACATCCCCGCCGATTGGGACCGGTCGCTCGCGGGCAAGAAGGTGCTCGTGACCGGAGCATCGCGCGGCATTGGAGCTGCGATTGCACAGGCGATGGCACAGGCCGGCGCGACCCTGACCTGCCTGGACGTGGCGCAGTCGCAGCCGGGTCTGGACCGCATGGCGGCAAGCGTGGGCGGCAGCGCGATCGAGTTGGACATCGGCGCCGAAGACGCGCCGCAAAAACTGGTCGCTGCGGGATTGGCTCAGGGCGGCTGGGACGTGGTGGTGCACAACGCAGGCATCACTCGCGACAAGACCCTCGCCAACATGGCGCCGCACCTGTGGCAGGCGGTGGTCAACGTCAATCTGTCGGCACAGGAGCGCAGCATTGACGCGCTGGTGGAGTCGGGTGCGCTCCAAGCCGGAGCGCGCATCGTGTGCGTGTCCTCGATCTCCGGCATCGCCGGCAACATGGGGCAGACCAACTACGCGTTCTCCAAGGCCGGCGTCATCGGCATGGTGCAAAGCATGGCCCCGCTGCTCGCAGCGCGCGGCATCAGCATCAATGCTGTGGCGCCGGGCTTCATCGAAACCCAGATGACCGCAGCCGTTCCGTTCGCGCTGCGCGAAGCCGGTCGCCGCATGAACTCGCTGAGCCAGGGCGGCCTGCCGCAGGACGTGGCCGAAGCCATTCTCTGGTTCGCCAGTCCGGCGTCGGCCGGCTTGAACGGCAACGTGGTGCGCGTCTGCGGACAGAGCCTGATTGGCGCCTGAGACTGCATGAGGACCGTGCTGATCAACGCGCCCGCCAGCGCCACCGCCATGGCGCTGGCGGCGCTGCGCTCAGGCGCCAAACGTCCAGGCGCGGTGCAAGCCCTGGCTGAGGTCACACTGGTAAAACCGCAGGTGGTGCTGGAGCCTGCACACATCGCCCGCTATGCCCAGGTTTGCGGTTTCAGCCAGGCGCACGGTGTGCCCATCAGCTACCCGCAACTGTTGACGTTCCCGCTGGCGATGGCATTTTTCATTTCCACGGATTGCCCCTGGCCCGCCATGGGAACGGTCCATCTTGCCAACCGCATCGTGCAGCACCAGTGCCTCCAAGCTGGCGATGCGGTGCGCGTGGAATTGCGCACTGGCACGCTGCTGGCGCACGAAAAGGGGCAGGTGTTCACGCTCGAAATGACGCTGCTGCGTGGCGATGACAAGGTTTGGGAAGCGACTCAGACCCTGCTGCGCCTGGGCGTGATAGGCCCTGCGGGTCCGGCGTATGCCAGCCATCTGAACACCGACATACCGCTGTCGCGTCAGGCTGATTTTTTCGCCGCCAGCAACATCGGGCGCCGCTATGGCCGTGTCAGCGGCGACATCAATCCCATCCACCTGTCGGCTCTGTCGGCCAAGCTGTTTGGTTTTCGCCGCGCCATTGCGCATGGCCTGTGGACGCAGGCCAGGGCAGTGGCGGCACTGATGCCGAAAGCACCCCTGGAGCAGGCTCAGCTTGAGGTGGAATTCAAGACGCCCTTGTTCCTGCCGTCCCGCGCCTCGCTCTGGACGCGCCGCAGCGCAGGCGATCCGCACGAGGTGAGTTTCGAAGTCCGCAACGACAGGGGTGACAAACCCCATCTACGCGGGCATATGAGCTACCGGCACACCCCCGTCACTGCGCGGCCGCAGGCCGCGGCAGTCCATCTTGGAACGCCACCAAAAGGCATGGATTGAGAGTCCCCATGAACACCATTCGCAAAGTCGCCATCATCGGCGGCAATCGCATCCCCTTTGCCCGCTCCAACACGGTCTATGCCCACGCCACCAACCAGCAGATGCTGACGGCCACGCTGCAAGGACTGGTGGACCGGTTCAGTCTGCATGGCGAGCGTATGGGCGACGTCGCAGCCGGCGCCGTGATGAAGCATTCGCGCGACTTCAACCTGGTGCGCGAGTCGGTGCTGTCCACGACGCTGGCGCGTGAAACCCCGGCCTTCGATCTGCAGCAGGCCTGCGGCACCGGTCTCGAAGCGGCCATGCTCGTGGCGAACAAGATCGCGCTGGGACAGATCGACTGCGGCATCGCGGGCGGCGTGGACACGACCTCGGACGCGCCCATCGCGCTGAACGAAAAAATGCGCACCATTCTGCTCGACGCCAGTCGCGCCAGGAGTACTGGCCAGCGCCTGCGCGCCCTCGCCAAAATGCGGCCCGGCATGCTGTTCTCGCCCTTGCTGCCACGAAACGGCGAGCCGCGCACCGGACTGTCCATGGGCGAACACGCCGAGTTGATGGCGCGCGAGTGGGGCATCAGCCGCGAAGACCAGGACGCGCTTGCCCTGAAGAGCCACTTGAACCTGGCCCGGGCCTATGGCGAAGGCTTCTTCACCGATCTGATGACGCCTTTCAAAGGCGTGACGCAGGACAACAATCTGCGCGCCGAGCTGACGCTGGAGAAACTACGTTCCCTCAAACCCGCTTTCGACAAGAAGGTGGCGCCGGATCAGGGCACACTTACCGCAGGCAACTCCACGCCGCTGACCGATGGCTCCTCGGCCGTGCTTCTGGCCAGTGAAGCCTGGGCGCAGCAGCGCGGCCTGCCGGTGCTGGCCTATCTCACGTTCAGCGAGGTCGCCGCCGTCGATTTCTTCGACAAGAAGGAGGGCCTGCTGATGGCCCCGGCCTACGCTGTGCCGCGCATGCTGGCGCGGGCCGGCCTCGCGTTGCAGGACTTTGACTTCTACGAGATCCATGAAGCCTTTGCGGCCCAGGTGCTGTGCACGCTCAAGGCCTGGGAGGACGATAAGTTCTGTCGGGAGCGCCTGGGCTTGAATGCGCCTATGGGGACGATCGACCCAGCCAAGCTCAACGTCAACGGCAGCTCTTTGGCGGCGGGCCATCCTTTCGCCGCGACCGGTGGCCGCCTGGTCGCCACGCTGGCCAAGCTGCTCGCGCAAAAGGGTTCGGGTCGCGGCCTGATCTCGATCTGCGCGGCCGGCGGCCAGGGCGTCGTCGCCATCATCGAGCGCTGAGAGATGGCCAGCTACAAGGCTCCGCTGCGCGACATGCGCTTCCTGATGAACGAGGTGTTCGACTACCCCGCGCATTACGCTCAACTCTCCAACGGCACCGACGCCACACCCGACGTGATCGATGCCATCCTGGAAGGCGCGGCGACGCTGTGCGAGGAGGTGCTGGCACCGCTGAACCGTTCGGGCGACGAAGAGGGTTGCCACTTTCAGGGCGGCGTTGTCACGACGCCGGCGGGCTTCAAGCAGGCCTATGCGCAATACGTCGCAGGTGGCTGGCAGGGGCTGTCGTTTCCGTTGCAGTACGGCGGCCAGGGGCTGCCGGTGTCGGTCAACGTCTTCAAGTCCGAAATGATGGGAAGCGCGAACTGGTCTTTCAACATGTACCCGGGATTGAGCGTGGGCTGCATCAATACGCTGTTGCAGTACGGCAGCGACGAACAAAAGCAGCAGTACCTGCCGGCGTTGGTGAGCGGTGAATGGACCGGCACCATGTGTCTGACCGAGCCCCAGTGCGGCACCGACCTGGCGCAGATCAAGACCCGGGCGCTGCCCCAGGCCGACGGCTCGTATCGGCTCACGGGCACCAAGATCTTCATCTCCGCCGGCGAGCACGACCTGGCGCACAACATCGTGCACATCGTGCTGGCGCGCCTGCCCGATGCGCCGGCGGGAACGCGCGGCATCTCGCTGTTCCTCGTGCCCAAGTTTCTGGTACATGCGGATGGTTCCGTGGGAGCGCGCAACCCGGTGCACTGCGGCGCCATCGAGCACAAGATGGGCATCCGCGCCTCCGCCACCGCGGTGCTGAATTTCGACGAAGCCGTGGGCACGCTGATAGGCCAGCCGAACAAGGGGTTGGAGGCGATGTTCACCTTCATGAACACGGCGCGCATCGGCACGGCGATACAGGGCGTGGCGCACGCCGAGGCGTCTTTCCAGGGCGCTTTGCCCTATGCGCGCGAACGCCGCTCCATGCGAGCCCTGTCGGGCAAGAAGGAGCCCGACCAGGTGGCCGACGCGCTGATCTGGCATCCTGACGTGCGGCGCATGCTGCTCACGCAAAAGGCCATCGCCGAAGGCGGTCGCGCCATGATCTACGACGCAGCCATGGTGGCCGACAAGATGTTCAATGCCGTGACCGAGGCCGACCAAAAAAAGTACCAGCAGCACGACGGAAAGCTCGGATTCTTGACGCCGATTCTCAAGGGTTTCCTGACCGAAATGGGACTCGAAGCGGCGAACCTGGGGATGCAGGTGCTGGGCGGACACGGCTACATCCGCGAGCACGGCATGGAGCAGATCGCACGCGACGCCCGCATCGCCACGCTGTACGAAGGCACGACCGGCATTCAGGCCCTGGACCTGCTGGGGCGCAAGGTGCTGCTGGGGACAAAGGGAAAGTGCGTGCGCGACTTCACGGCGACGATGGCGCGCTTTGCCCGGGCGCACCTGTTCAGTTCTGGAGCCATAGGGAATATGGCGCGAATGCTGCTGTGGCGCGCGCTGCAGTGGAACCTGCTGACCACCCGCATCCTGCTGCGCGCGCGCGGCGAGCGCGAACTCGTGGGCTCGGCCAGCGTCGACTACCTGATGTATTCGGGCTATGTGATGATGGCCTACCACTGGGCGCTGCAGGCGGCGCGCGCTGCCGAACTCACGGCAAGTGGCAAAGGAGCCGAATCCTTGGAGTTCTACCGCGCCAAGGTGCAGACGGCGGAGTTCTTCTTTGCGCGCTTGTTGCCGCGCGCCGACGCCCACCGCCAAGGGGCGCTGGCCCCGACGCGCTCCGTCATGCAGATGCATCAGGATCACTTCGCCTTTCCTTAACTCAGTCGCTCACACCGGAAAACGTCATGGAAAAAATATGGATCAAGAGCTACTCCGCGGGTGTCCCGGCCGAGATCGACGTGGGCGCCATCGGCACCATCGCCGACTACTTTGAGGAGGCTGTGCGCCAGTACGGCGAGCGAGCCGCCTTCATCAGCGGCGCCACCGGCGTGGCGCTGACATACCGCGAACTCGACCGGCTCACGCTGCGGTTGGCGGCCTACTTCCAGTCGGTGTTGAAGCTGGAGCGCGGCACGCGCGTGGCGCTGATGATGCCCAACTTGCTGCAATACCCGGTGTGCCTGTTCGGACTGCTGCGTGCGGGCTACGTGGTGGTAAATGTGAACCCCCAGTACACGCCGCGCGAACTGGAGCACCAGCTCAAGGATTCGGGCGCGCAGGCCATGATCGTGGTCGAGGTGTTCGCGCACACGCTTGCCAAGGTGATCGCCAACACCGGGGTCAAGCACGTGGTCGTGACCGGCCTGGCCGACATGATGCCCTGGGCCAAACGCGTGCTTGGCAACTTTGTCATTCGAAAGGTGAAAAAGGCGGTTCCGCCTTACGAACTGCCTGGCAGCGTGGGCTTCCTGGAGATGCTGAAGGTGGGCGCTTCCCACAGCTTTTCGGCGGTCGCGATGGACCCGAAGGACCTGGCGTTCCTGCAGTACACGGGCGGCACCACCGGTGTCTCCAAGGGCGCCATGCTGTCGCACTTCAATGTGCTGGCCAACGCCAAGCAGGGGCAGGTCTGGAGCGACCCGTTCCTGGACACCAGCGTGGAGCTGATCAGCATCACCGCGATACCGCTCTACCACATCTTCGCGCTTGGATCCTGCCTGGGCTTCATCGGTCGCGGCGGCAGCAACGTGCTGGTGGCGGACCCGCGCAACATCCCGGCCTTCGTGAAGGTGCTGGGTCAATACCGCTTCGTCTCGCTGCCGGCGGTGAACACGTTGTTCAATGGCCTGATCCACGACAAGGACTTTGCCGGCATCGATTTCAGCGCGCTGCGCTTCGCCGTGGGCGGGGGCGCTGCCGTGCAGCGAGCCGTTGCGCAGCGCTGGCAGCAGATCACCAACACGCCCTTGGTCGAAGGCTATGGTCTGACCGAATGCTCTCCCACCGTCACCGTCAATCCGCTGGATTTGAAGGAGTTCAGCGGCAGCATCGGTCTGCCCGTGCCGTCGACCGAAGTGTCGATTCGGGACATTGAGGGGCGCGAGCTCGGCATCGGCGAGGCCGGCGAACTGTGCGTCAAGGGACCGCAGGTGATGCAGGGTTATTGGCAACGTCCCAAGGAGACCGCCGACGTGATGACGGCAGACGGTTTCCTGCGCACGGGCGACGTGGCCATGATGGACGAGCGCGGTTTCCTGAAGATCGTGGATCGGCTCAAGGACATGATCCTGGTGTCGGGCTTCAACGTGTACCCGAACGAGATCGAGGAAGTGGTGATGCTGCACCCCGATGTGTACGAGGTCGCCGCCGTCGGCAAGAGCAGCCCTGTCACCGGTGAGATGGTCAAGATTTTTGTGGTTAAGAAGAGGCCTGAGTTGACGCAGGAGCAACTGCTGGCGCACTGCCGCGAGAACCTCACAGCTTACAAGGTTCCGCGCGAAGTGGAGTTCCTGGACGAACTGCCCAAAAGCAACGTGGGCAAGATCTTGCGCCGCCAATTGCGCGAACGCGCCTGAAGAAAGCAACCCTCATGACACCCACCCTCATCGTCGCCGCGCCGCTGCTCTTGCTCTACCTGCTGTTCCTGCTCTGGTACGGCGGGCGCACAACACCCTTGAGTGAAGCCGAGATCGTGCAGTTTGAAAAGGTATTGGGCCAGCTGACGCAGGACCGGCCCGGGCCGCCGGCGACGCAGTTGGTGCGCCTGCTCGCGGCCCATGATGACGGGCGGGAGTTCGTGATGCACAACTTGGTGCGCTACCGCGCCCGCGCGCTGTACCCGGTGGGTCAGGATTTTGGCGACAGCGCGCGCGCCGCCGACCAGCGCTACGGACGCGCGGTTCTGTGGCCGCTGCTGCGCAGCGCCTCGGTGCCGGTGTTCCTGGCCAAGTGCGCCGGGCGCTTTATTGAGCCCGAAGGCACGCCACCCTGGGATTACGTGGCCATGGTGCGTTATCGCAGTCGTCGTGACTTTTTGCGCTTTGCCGTGTTGATCGAGGGCCAGGCCATCGCTGTGCACAAATGGGCGGCCATAGAGCAAACGCTAATCACGCCGCTCAAACCGCTGGCCAGCCTGATCTTCGTGCGCGCTGCCGTGGCTGCGGTGTTGCTCGTGCTGGGCGCTGGCCTGCTGGCGCTGGTCGCATAGGCTCCATGACAGCAGCCGCGGACCCCAGCATGAAAGCACCCATGGCCTTGAAGGGGGCGCCGGGCTCGCCCTACACGCGCAAGATGCTGGCGCTGCTGCGCTACCGGCGCATTCCTTACCGGTTGCTGCATGGCATGGCGGCCGAGCAGGCCGGACTGCCCAAACCGGCGGTCGAGTTGCTGCCCACCTTCTACCTGCCCGATGCCTCGGGTGCACTGCAGGCCGTGACCGATTCGACGCCGCTGCTGCGCCGCTTCGAGCGCGAAATTCCCGCTCGGGCGGTGCAGCCGCGCGACCCGGTGCTGCGCTTCATCGACAGCGTGCTGGAAGACTATGCCGACGAGTGGCTGTCCAAGGCCATGTACCACTACCGTTGGCAGTTTGCGCCCGACATCGACAAGGCGGGAAGCGTCATTCCCCTGCAGTACCTGGGCACTTGCATTCCCGCGGCGATGGCACGGGGCGCGAAGCAGCAGTTCTCTGCGCGCCAGATCGGCCGCCTGGCCGTGGTGGGCTCCAGCGCGCTCACGGCGGGCGTGATCGAAGCCTCTTACGAGCGCCTGCTGGACCGCCTGGACGCACACTTTGAGCGCTACCCCTTCCTCATGGGAGCGCGCCCGGGCGCCTGCGATTTCGCACTCTACGGGCAGTTGACGCAGATGACTCAGATCGATCCCACGCCCATGGCGATCGCGCTGGCGCGCTCGCCGCGAACCGTTGCCTGGGTCGGATTGGTGGAAGATCTGTCTGGGCTGGAGCCTGGCGAAGGTGACTGGATCAAGTCCGATGCCCTGCCCGAGACCCTGATCGCCGTTTTGCAGGAAGTCGCCCGCTGCTATGTGCCCATGATGCTGGCGAACGCGTGCGCGCACGCTCAAGCTGCACGCGAGTTCCAGACGTTGATCGATGGCCTGACATGGTCGCAAGCAACGGTGAGCTACCAGGCCAAGTGCGTGCGCTGGCTGCGCGAGGAGTTTGCCGCCCTGCGCCCGAGCGAGCAGGCGCTCGCCGACGATATTTTGCAGCGCGGCGCTTGTGCCGCCCTGGTGCATGAAGCGCTGGCGAGCGCGTGCGCCAATTGAACCACGCACGGAGCCGCACCATCATGCAGATCACCGAATTCTGGACCCACCGCAGCCGCCTGCGCGAAACCAAGATCGTCCAGCGGGAGTCGGTCGCGCTGAACGACGGCGAATGCCGTCTGGCCATCGACAAGTTTGCCCTGACTGCGAACAACGTGAGCTACGCCACCAGCGGCGAGGCCATCGGCTACTGGCGCTATTTTCCGGCCGAGGGTGAATGGGGCAAGGTGCCGGTCTGGGGCTTTGCCGACGTGCTGGAGTCGCGCTGCCCGGGGCTGCTCGTGGGCGAGCGCATCTGGGGCTTTTTCCCGATGGCATCCCATGTGACGATGCAGCCCGCGCGCCTGAGTGCGGGCAACTTCTTCGACATGGCGGCGCACCGCCAGGACCTGCCGCGTCTGTACAACCAGTACTACCGCACCGCTGGCGAACCGGCTGCGCTGCGCGCCATGGAAGACGAGCGCTGCCTGCTGTACCCGCTGTTTGCCACGTCCTTCATCATCTACGACAGCCTGCTGGACAACGACTTCTTCGGTGCCGACCAGGTCGTCATCGCATCGGCTTCATCCAAGACCGCGTTCGGTCTGGCGCACCTGCTGCACCACGATGCGGATGTGCGCCGCCTGGGCAAGCGCGTGATCGGGCTGACCTCGCCGGGCAAGATCGACTTCGTGCAGTCGCTCGGTGTCTGCGACCAGGTTCTTGGCTACGACCAGGTCGAGCAGATCGATCCCAGCGTGAAGACCGCTTTCGTCGACATGTCGGGTAACCGCGAACTGGTGGCGCGCGTGCACCGGCACGTTGGAGAAAACATCGTGGACAGCGCCATGGTGGGCGCGACGCACTGGGAACACACGCGCAAGGGCAACCCGCTGCCGGACGCGAAGGATGTGTCCCTGCCCGGCGCCAGGCCGGCATTTTTCTTTGCCCCGACGCGCTTTGCGAAGCGGGAAAAGGACTGGGGACCGGGCGTGGTCACGGCCCGCGCGTTCGATGCCACGCAACGCATCGCCGCCAGTCTGAAGGGTCAGATCCAGGTGGTGCATCGGAGCGGGCCCGACGCCGTTGTCCAGAGCTACGCCGAGGTGATCGACAACACCCTGCCCCCTGCGGTGGGGTTGATGCTGTCGCTGCGTTGAGGGCAATTCAAACGGAGACCCGACCATGAAACTGAAGAAGACCCTCGCCATTTCGGCGGCTGTGCTGGCCGTGCTTGCGGCCGGCCTCTATGCGAACCGACTGCAACTCTTCAAGTACTCGCTGGGTTGGTACACCGACATCATGCATCCCCGTGCTGCCAACCAAGTTGTTCCCTGGGCCATTGGGCCCGAAACGGCGGCGCTGCCGCTGGCGCAGCGAGCGCCGAACATCATCGTGATCCTGGCTGATGACCTGGGCAGCAACGACGTCAGCACCAGCGGCGGGGGGCACACGGCCGAGGGCGTGCCCACGCCCAACATCGACGCCATCGCGCGCGACGGCGTGCGCTTTGATCAGGGCTATGCGGGCAGCGCGGTCTGCACGGTGTCGCGCGCCGCGCTGCTGACCGGACGCTACCCGTGGCGCTTCGGCGTGGAGTTCACGCCCACGCCGGGCGCCATGGCGCGTGTGGCCGGCGACCTTTACGCCGATCCGGACCGTCTCTACCCGGTGGTGATCGACACCGAGAAAGCGGGTGTGGCCAAGGACTTCAACGACCTGGGCATGCCGCCCACCGAGCAGACCATCGCCAAACTGCTCAAACCCCGCGGCTACCACACTATCCACATCGGCAAGTGGCACCTGGGCAGCACGCCGCAGATGCGGCCCAACAACCAGGGCTTTGACGAGAGCTTGTTCATGGAGAGCGGCCTGTACCTGCCAGAACACGATCGCAATGTCGTCAACTCCAAGCAGGACTTCGACCCGATCGACAAGTTTCTCTGGCCCAATATGCGCTTTGGTGTGAGCTTTAACGGGGGCAAGTGGTTCGAGCCGAGCAAGTACCTGACCGACTACTTCACCGACGAAGCCGTGACGGCGATCAAGCGCAACAAGAACCAGCCCTTCTTCATGTACTTGGCGCATTGGGGCGTGCACACGCCGCTGCAGGCGAGCAAGGCCGACTACGATGCGCTGCCCAACATTCCGGACCACCGCCGCCGCGTCTACGCCGCCATGGTGCGCTCCATCGACCGCAGTGTGGGCAGGGTGCTGCAAACGCTACAAGAAGAAGGGCTGGACCAGAACACCATCGTCATCTTCACCAGCGACAACGGCGCGCCCGGCTACATCGGCATACCCGACGTGAACAGTCCCTACCGCGGCTGGAAGCTGACCTTCTTTCAGGGCGGCATACGCGTGCCCTATGTGGCCCAATGGCCAGGCCATATTGCGCCCGGCACGCAATACACCCAGCCGGTCTCCAATATCGACATCCTGCCCACCGTGCTGGCCGCCGCCGGTGGCGCCGTGCCCGCAGACCGGGTCATCGACGGTGTGAATCTGCTACCGTTCCTGGCCAAGAACGCCCCGTTGCAACCGCAGCGCAGTCTGTTCTGGCGTGACGGCCCGTACCGCGCGGTGCAGGACCAGGGATGGAAGCTGATCGCCTCGGAAAATCCCAAGAAGGACTGGGTGTTCAACCTGAGCAAGGATCCGACCGAGAAGTTCAACCTTGCCGCCACCGAGCCGCAGCAGTTGGCGCGCCTGAAGGCGCTGCTGCAGACGCACAACGCCCAGATGCCGGCGCCGTTGTGGCCCTCGTTCATCCATTTTCCCGTGGCCATCGACAAGACCCTGGACCAGAAGCCGACGCCCAAGGACGAATACACCTACTGGTACAACTGAGCCATGAACAAGACCGTTTTGATCACCGGTGCGTCATCTGGCATCGGCCGCGCCTTGGCTTTTGAATTTGCCGCGCGCGGCTATCACCTCGGACTGGCCGCGCGGCGGCTGGAGCGGCTGCAGACGCTGCGCGACGAGCTACGTAGCCGCTACCCGAACGGCGCGCGCCGGATCGAGATTGGCGCGCTGGATGTGGATCAGGCGCAGGAGGTGGCGGGCGCACTGGCGCCCCTGATCAAGTCGCTGCGTGGCGTGGACATCGTGGTGGTGAATGCCGGCGTGAACCGTTTCACGCCGGTCGGTAAGGGCCAACTGACGCAGGCCGCTGCTGTCATTCAGACGAACCTGGTCGGCGCCATCGCCACGGTGGAAGCGGCCGCAGAACATTTCCTGACCCGCGGCAGCGGGCAGATTGTCGGCATCTCGTCGCTGGCGTCGCTGCAGGCGATTCCCAAGCAAGGCGCCTACTGTGCCAGCAAGGCGGCTTTCTCCATGTATCTGGACGCCGCGCGCATCGAGCTCGAGCGCAAGAACATCGCCGTTTGCCAGGTCCTGCCCGGCTTTGTGCTCACGGACATCATGCCGAAGATGGAGAAATATCCCTTCGCCGTGAGCGCCGAACAGGCCGCCCGGGAGATCGTGACGCTGGTGGAAAATCGCAAGCCCTTTGGCATCGTCCCTGCCTACCCATGGAAGTGGCTGCGCCCGCTGTTTGGCCACTTCCCCGACGCGCTCTGGCGCCGGCTGGCATAGATGTGCGCCTGGCACGAACCTCACTCGCCATTGCGAGGCGGCAGGCCGTGGCAATCCACGAGCACGGCAGCACGCCACCATGGATCGCCGCGCTGCGCTCGCGATGACGAAACCAATGGTTCAAGGTCCGCGCGCGGTTCCGAGGCGGAACAGAAAGCTCGCATTGGCGGGCAGATGCGAGCCGCGATCGGCGTTCACTTTCCCCTTGGATATTGAGGCAAATGAAAAACACCTACACGCTGTACGGCTGGCACCTTTCGTATTTCACAGGCAAGGCACTGTGCTACCTGCGTTACAAACGCGTGCCTTTTGTGCTGAAAGACGTGGACATGTTCACGCTGATGCGGCGCATCAAACGCAACACCGGCGCCGTCGTGATGCCGGTGATGGTGTCGCCGCAGGGCGAGTGGATCCAGGACAGCAGCCGCATCATCGACCACATCGAAGCACAGGCGCCCGATCCATCCATCATTCCGTCCACGCCGGTGCTGCGTTTTTCGGCCTATCTGTTCGAGGCCTGGGGCGACGAATGGTGGGTGCCCATCGCCATGCATACGCGCTGGTCGTACCCGGAAAACTACACCCTGTTTGAGCACGATGCAGGCCGTGCGCTGCTGCCGTGGCTGCCGCGCTTCGTGCAAAGGCTGGCGGTGCGCAAGGTCGCGAACAGCCTTCGTTCCATGCTGCATAAAGTTGGCGTGCGCCGCGAGCAGTTCGCCGTGATGGATGAGTGGACGCGGCGCACCCTGGATCAGTTGGATCTGCATTTCAGTCAGTCGCCTTTCCTGTTGGGAAATACACCCAGCCTGGCCGACTTTGGACTGGTTGGCAGCATGTACGGCCATTTGGGACGCGACCCCTGGCCGGCGCGCGAACTGATCGCACCCCGTGTGCACCTGCGCGCCTGGATCGATCGCATGGCCCAGCCAACGCCGTCCCAAACAGTTGGCGCGGCCCCTCCCGCTGACGACCACATCGCTCCCACGCTGGAGCCCATCGTGCGTGCCATCTTCAAGGAGTTTCTACCGCTGCTGCAGGGCATCAACAGCCAGGCCAAAGCAATGCTTGCAACGTTGCCTGCGGGTCGGGGACTGCCGCGCACGCTTCAGGATGTCACGGTGCCGATGGGAGAAGGGCAGTTCAGCCGAGCCGCCATGCCCTACACGTTGTGGATGGCGCAAAGGGCGCTGGACGTTGTCCGTGCCATGACCCCCGCGGACCAGGAAACGCTGCGCTGCTGGCTGCGCACGGTCGGAGGCGAGGGCTTTTTGGAGTTGGACATCCCGACCCTGCGCCTGCACGCCTTGCGGGTGATTCCCGAGCGCGGGGGCGCATGAGTCGGATGCTGTTGAAGTGTCTGGTGTCGGCCCTGCTGGTGGCAGCGGCCCTGTACTGGCTGGCAGACCGCGCCGTGCTGGGAGCACAGGCCTATTTATTCGGCTACCCGCTGGTCATCATGGACGTGACGCGGGCCAATGCTGCGCTCACGCTGGGACCGGAAAATCAGCTTCACCGGGTGCGTGAGTTTCCCGGCGCCAGCTTCAAGGACGTGGTGCGACCCAATGTTGACACCCTGTATACGACGGCATTCATCGACATGGACAAGGGCCCCTGGGTGTTCGAGATGGGTCCCAATCGCTTGCGCTACGAGGTCATGCCCTTCATGAACGCCTGGACCGATGTCTTTGCCGCCCCGGGAACCCGCAGCACCGGAACTTCGGGGGGACGATTTCTGTTGGCCGGTCCCGCTTGGCAGGGCCAGTTGCCCGAGGGCATGACGCTGCTTCGTTCCAGCACACGCATTGTGTGGCTGATAGGACGCACGCAAACCAACGGCCCCAGCGACTACGCCTTGGTGCATCGGTTGCAGGACGGTATCCGCCTGCGTTCGCTGTCAGACTGGCAGGCGGGTCGTGACCCCGCGCCTACGCCCTGGCACAGCGCAGCGATCAGACCAGCGCCTCCGATCGAGCAAATGAAGTCGATGACGAGCGAGGACTTCTTCACCCGCCTTGCCGGATTGATGGTGGCGAATCCAACGAACGCGGCCGATGCGCTCATGCTGGCCCAACTCGCGCGCATCGGCATCGTGCCCGGCCAGCCACCGCACTGGGACCTGCTGGATCGATGGAGCCTGCGTCTGGGCCGAGTCATGGCCGACTGGGGCGTGGCCAGGGAACTGAGCAAGTCGCGTGATCTGGTGCGCGGCTGGTCAACGCCTCCCGCCGTGCTCGGCCACTACGGCACGGCCTACAACACACGCGCGGCCGTGGCCATGGTCGGCCTGGGCGCGAACCTTCCCGCCGACGCGATCTATCCGAATGCCACTGTGGACGGCGCCGGTCGGGCGCTGCATGGCAGCCACCACTATCGCATGCATTTCGGCGTGGGCGAATTGCCACCGGTGAAGGCTTTCTGGTCGATCACCGCCTACGATGCGCACGACTTCTTTATCGACAATCCGCTGCACCGTCACGCACTGGGGGATCGCGATCCCCTGGTGTTCAATGTCGACGGTTCACTCGACATCCTGGTGCAGGCCGACCCGCCGCATGCGCAACGCCAAAGCAATTGGCTGCCGGTGCAGGCGGGCGCGCCCTTTTTGCTCAATGCCCGGCTCTACTGGCCCAAGGATGCGGCCCTCAACGGCGCCTGGGGCATGGCTGCGGTCGAGCGCGTCGATTGATCAGCGGCGCTTGGGGGCTGCCACGGGCGCTTGCTGGTGGATCAGGTAATTGGCGATGACACCCATGAGAAATTCTTTTACCTCATGTGAGCTCGACGGTCGGCTCAAGGCCTGGTAACTGCCGACGATGGCGAGATAGAAAAGCGCCGCCAGCTCTGTTGCTTTCTGACTGCTTCCTGTGAGTCTTTGGAATTTGTACTCGAACAGCCGCATGCGCGCCCGATCCACCTCCACCAGCATGGCGGCGACGTCCGCATCGCGTCGCCCCAGGCCACGCAACGCCAGCTCGAACCGCATGTTTTCCAGATCGGTGCCGGCATGTGCCAGGGCCTTTTCCAGCAAGCGTTCGAGTTCCACCACCGGGTCTTTGGAAACGTCAGGGCGCAGGCTCTTGTCCAACTCGATTTCCCGCTCTTTCCACCGCGCCAGCAGCGCCGCCAGCAGATCCGCATGGTCTGTGAAGTGCCAGTAAAAGCTGCCGCGCGTCACGCCCAGGGCATCCGCGATGGTCAATACCCGCGCCTTGTCAAAGCCCCCTTCGACCACGGCCAGGAACGCAGCATCCAGCCAATCATCGCGTGTCAGGCGGGGCGACTCCAGCGGTTTTCGCGACTTGCGCGCCGGCTCCTTGAGATTCTTGGTTCTTTCAGGCACGCGCTGATTCTCCTTCAAATGCCGGGCCGAAAATCCCTGCCACAAGCTCCAGTTGCGATCGGTATAAGCATAGTGAAAACCCTTCTAAACAGATGTGTACGGACATGCTACATTGAGTTTATCAGTACACAAGTGTATTGATTCGATTTCATCCACAAGACTCGCGATGCAGCCGTGCCGGCCGCATCGACAACCGGAGATACACTGTGAAAAACGCCCTTCATCGCCCGTCCCGCATGAGCCTGCTCAAGACAGCATCCTGCATCGCACTGATTGCTGCTGGCGTCAGTGCCAACGCGGGCGAAGGCTACAAGTTGCGGCAGTCGCCGGTTGGCGTATTTGGCGGTGAAATCGCAGCCCCCGCGGATGTTCCCGGTTTCTTTGGCACAGCCAGTCTGACCTACCTTGAAATCTACAAGATCGCCGACAGCACCGGGCACGATCTCCAGTTGGCGCCGATTGCCCCGGTTCGGTTGAGCCCGACCTTGCCCTACGTTGTCAATTTTCCGGTTGGCTCCATCGACTTCAATCAAACCCAAGGTCAGCTCAACCTGCTAGGGGGCTATCTGACGCAGGAAGCCTTTGCTGGCGGGCACGTGGCCTTCGCCGTGAACCTGCCGCTGATCCAGCAGAACCGAACTTTCACACCCGCGCAGCCGATGGGGACAGTGTCGCCCGCGCTCACCTCGCCTCCCTTGAGCGCACTCCAGGTTGGCGCGCTCAGCAATGGCGTGGCCACTGCGAACACCACCGTGCAAACCAGGACCGCGATCGCAGCCTTGAGTCAAAACGTCGCTGTGACTGGACTGGGCGACGCAGAACTGTCGGTGCTCTGGGTGCGCCATCAGGATCGGCTGAAAATTGCCGCAGGCGCGTCATTGTTTATTCCCACGGGAGCCTACGACAAGACGCGTGGACCCAATCCGGGCTTCGGCAATTTCTATACCGTGCGCCCAGGCGTCGCGCTCACTTACGCGCTCAGCCCCGAGCACAGCGACACTTCGGCGTGGGACACAGGCGTGACGCTGGCGGGGCGCCTGTCCTACGGCATCAACACCACCAACAAGGAGACGGACTATCGCAGCGGCAACTTCGTTTACGCTGAAGTGGGCGTGGTCAAGGTGTTGGGGGACTGGGCTGCTGGCGTGAACCTGCTGTCCACGCGCCAAGTGAGCGACGACACCGGCACCGGTGCTGTTCTGGGCTCAAACCGCTACCAGACCTACGGCTTCGGGCCTTTCCTGTCATTCAAGCTTCCCGGCAAGGAAGCGGGGTTCAATCTGCAATACAGCGACAACTTTGAGGCGCGCAATGCGGTCGTGGTGAGGTCCTTGCAATTGCGCTTTGTCAAGGCCTGGTGACGACGGTATCGTTCACATTATTGGAGGTCGCTTTTTGTCCCTCAAGAGCCTGCTGATGCCGGCGCTAAGCCAGCGCCTCCTTGCGCGGGAGCGCCTGCTCTCGCGTCGAGTCAAGGCTGAGCGCCAGCGCCGAGCGCGTTGCGAGCGCCACCAGGTTCACTACTTTCATCAGGTCGACGATCCGTACAGCGCGCTGCTTGCCGCGCAGCTGCCGCGCCTGCAGGATCGTTACGATGTGGAGGTGCTGGCGCATGTGGTGCCGGCGCCATCGGAAGCAGCAGCCCCTGAGCGCGCCAAGCTGACGGACTACAGCCGGCGCGACGCGCAGCGGCTGGCGCAGCGCTTTGCCCTTGACTGCAGCGACCCACTGTCGCAGCCACTGCCCCAGTGGGTGCAGCGCGCCACAGGCTTGCTGGTGGGCGCGGTGGCTGAAGGGCGATTTGTCCAGGTGGCGGGCGCGATCTCGGCGCGGCTGTGGCAGGGTGACGGGCGCCCGGGCGAGGACATTTTCAAGGACATCCCGACCCTCCCGGCCACTGCGGCCGAAGCCGCACTGCACCTGCGCGCCGCCGACGCTTTGCGCCAGCGCTGGGGCCACTACCTGGGTGCCACGCTGTACTACGGTGGCGAGTGGTACTGGGGCATTGACCGGCTGCACCACCTGGAGCGGCGCCTGCAGGAACTGGGCACTGCACGTCCCGGCGTGGCGGACCTGATGTTCCCGCCCGGCGAAGATCTGCGGGAGGCTGCACGCCCGCTCCATCCGGCACCCATCGACTTCTTTTTTTCGCTGCGCAGTCCCTACTCCGCCATCGTTGCGCCACGGGTGTTTCAGCTCGGTCGGCTCACGGGTGCGCAGGTGCGGCTGCGCTTCGTGTTGCCGATGGTGATGCGCGGGCTGCCGGTGCCGCGTATCAAGCGCGCCTACATCGTGCACGACGTGGCACGCGAGGCTTTTATGCGCGGCATCCCCTTTGGCCGCCTGAACGACCCGGTTGGCCGGCCCACCGAACGAGGTCTGGCCATCATTCCGCTGGCCGAAAGAGAGGGCGGGGCAGAGCAATACCTACTGTCCTTCATGCAGGGGGTCTGGGCCGAAGGCATTGACGCGGGCAGCGATCGCGGTTTGCGAAAAATCGTCGAGCGCGCCGGGCTTGACTGGGAACAGGCCAAGATGGCGCTGCAAGACGATGCCTGGCGCGTCACGGCGGAAGAAAATCGACAAGCCATGTTCGGCCTGGGCCTGTGGGGTGTGCCGTCGTTTTGCGTGCGTGATTGTGCGGTCTGGGGACAGGACCGCCTGTGGGCGGTTGAGGAGGCCTTGCTCGCCGCTGGCGACGGCTCCATGGACGCTGCGGTTGCAGCATAACGAAAGAAAAACGATGTTGATGTCGATCCTGAAAGCCAGTTGTCTGGCCATCTACGCTCTCGCACTGGCGAGCCTGGCCGGACTGCTATCCAGCTCGCTGGGAGGGGTGCTGCAGACGCTTGCCGTCGTGATGCTGGTGGCCCATGTGCTGGAGCTGGTGTTCATGTTCAAACAGGTGCGACTGTACCCGGGCCCGCTGGCTTTGAGCGTGCTCCTGACCTTGCTGTTTGGCTTGTTCCACTGGCTGCCGCTGGCGCGCGCGCACAACAAAAAGCAATGAGAAGAATCGTTTTGGCTTTGGCGCTGGGACTGAGCGCATGCACTGGTGCCATCGCCGCCGGCAGACCCAACATCGTGGTGCTGGTCGCAGACGATTGGGGCTTCAGCGACGTGGGCTCGTTTGGGGGGGAAATCGCCACGCCGCAGATCGATGCCCTGGCCCGCGAAGGCATGCGCTTTTCGAACTTTCACGTGGCGGCTTCCTGCGCGCCGACGCGCTCCATGCTCCTGACCGGCGTGGACAACCACCTCAATGGCGTGGGCAATCTGATGGAGACCATGCCTGCGGAACATCTGGGCAAACCCGGCTATCTGGGCTCGCTCAATACCCGGGTCGTGACGGTCTCGACCCTGCTTAAGGACAACGGCTATCGCACCTACATCGCGGGAAAATGGAATGTCGGTACCGAAGCTTACAACCTGCCAAACCAGCGCGGCTTTGATCGCTCCCTGATTCAGGGCGACACCGGCTCCGACAACTGGGAGCCGAGCCAGCGCTACCTTCCGCACACCGACAAGGTGCACTGGTTCGAGGATGGACGCGAGCCCGTCATGCCAACCGTTTACTATTCGTCGGAGTACTTTGTCGACAAGATGATCGGCTACCTGCGCTCGGGTGCGAGCAGCGCCCAGCCCTTCTTTTCCTATATCGGTTTTCAGGCCAACCACGTGCCGCTCCAGGCGCCGCGCTCGTTCATCGACAAGTACCGGGGCCGCTACGACAAGGGCTGGAGCGTGCTGCGCGAGGAGCGACGCTCCAAAGCCGCCGAGCTTGGATTGATCCCCAAGGACACGGCCATGGTGACCATGAAAAGCACCGCCGATTGGGCGCAGCTCAGCGCCAAGGACAAGCGCTACGAAGCGCGCCGCATGGAGGTCTATGCCGCCATGGCGGACGCCATGGACTTTCACGTGGGGCGTTTCATCGCTTACTTGAAGCAGACCGGTCAGTACGACAACACGGTGTTCGTGTTCTTGTCCGACAACGGCCCCGAAGCCTCCGACTATGACGATGCCCAGCCGTGGTTGTGGACGCAGTACACGCAGGACATCGACAAGCTGGGTGACAAGGGTGCCTTCAGCATCATGGGCGCGGGCTGGGCCAGCGCCGCCGGCTCCCCCTTGAGCGGCTACAAGTTTTACGCGGGCGAAGGCGGAATTCGCACACCCATGATCATTTCCGGCGTGCCCGGCATGCAAAAGAGTCAGGTATACCAGGGCCTCACCCACGTCACCGACATTGTTCCGACCTTGCTCGATCTGGCGCAGGTGGCCCAACCCGGGAGCCGCTACGGCGGCAAACCGATCGAGCCTTTGGCCGGACACAGCCTGATGCCGGTGCTGATGGACGCGCAACAGCATGCGCACGCCGCAGACGAAGCGATCGGCTATGAATTGTCGGGCAGCAAGGCGCTGTTCAAGGGCGACCTGAAACTGGTGAACAACCTCCAGCCTGTGGGCGACGGGAGCTGGCATCTCTACGATCTGCGCACCGATCCGGGAGAGACCCGCGACCTGCAACAGCAGTTGCCGCAAGCCTTCAGCGCCCTGCAGTCGGACTATAAAGCGTGGTCCCAATCCCACGGCGTGCTGGATCTGCCCGAGGGTTATAGCCCGGTGCGCCAGGTGCTGATCAATTCATTTTTTCACTACTGGTACCCGTACTACAAGTTCAAGGTGCTGGCGCTGCTTGGCTGCTTGCTGGCCGTCGTGGCGGCCTTCGCACGACTGCGTCGGCGTAGCCGCCCGGCATGAGCGCCAACGGCTATCTGGACAGTCCCTGGCCCGGGGAAGACGGCGGTCCGCAACGATTGCAAGCAGCCAGCCAGAGCGCGGGTCTGAAGCTGCAGCCCGGCGAGACGCTGCGCTGCATCACCCGCAACACCTTGCTCTCCACCATGACGGTGCTGGGCGCCCCGGGGGAGGTCTATTTGCTGACACATTCGGCGCTGCGCGCCAGGATCGGCCTCGCCACCACGGCCTGCGTCGAGCGCATTCATCCGCTCACGCTAAAAACCTTGCGCCGCTCGCCGCGCCTGCGCGGTGGCCCGATGTGGCCGGGCGGCATGGCGCTGCATCGCAACGGCGACCTGTATGTGGTCTATGGGCGCTACGCGCACCGCCTGAACCGCGACTGCGAGCCGCTGGCTTGCCTGCAGTTGCCGATCGATCAGGCCTACAACTCGTTCGTGATTCTGGACAACGGACTCATGGTCACCAAGAACCTGTCGGACCAGACCTGCGCCCGCTTGACGGTGATCGACCCCGAGACGCTGACGCCCGCCTGCGCCGACACGGCGTGCGCCGAGCCCTCGATGGCGCGCCTAAGCGCGCGCGGCAACACGGTCTACGTGGTGGGCGTGCGCTCCCTTTTTCGCTATCACTGGGATGACAGCCGCGAGGCGCTGGTGCTGGATGCCGACTGGAGCCTGGACTACATCGGCGCCAGCGGCCAAAGCTTTGGGTGGGACGTGGTGCTGGCGGGAAACAACGCCTGGTTCATGGACAACGGCCACCATCGCTACGTCTATAAGATGATTGGCGCCGGTGTGGCGCGCACGCCGAACCGCCTGCTGCGCGTCTCGCTGCACGACGCCAGCGACCATGAAGCGCTCACCATCAGCGGAATCAAGGGCGGCAGCATCACCAATCCACCTTTGGTGGACTTGCAGCGCAACATCGTCGTGGCCTATGACTCTGCCAATCGCTACCTGTGCGCCTGGCGCTTCGAGGCACATTCAGGCGTCTGCACGACGCTTTGGGAGAAAACAGCTTTTGCCTGCGCCAGTCACATGATCCTGTATCCGGATACGGGTGAGTTGGTGCTCAACGACTATCGCAATGGAGGAGAAGAAGTGGTTGTTATGAACATTGAAAACGGGATGGAGCTGGCGCGTGCGCGCACTGGTGGCATCACCCAGGGCGTCGTATTCCCCAGCGTGGGTTGGGGCCGCGATTTCTACTGGTCATCCATGGGGCGCCTCGCGCGGGCGTTTGTGTCATGAAAATTATTCGACTCTCCCTCTACACCCTGGCCCTGGTCGCCGCCGCCGGCCTCGCCGCCTACATGTTGCGCGCGCCGCTGATCATGGCCGTGGCGCCACGGCTCGCGGCCAGCCGCATGGCCGCAGATGGCTTGAATGAATTGCCCGATGGGCTGCATGTCGGCCTGTGCGGCGCGGGCTCGCCCATGCCCGACGAGAACCGCCTGGGGCCTTGCACGCTGGTGGTGGCGGGCAAGCGCCTGTTTGTGTTCGACGCGGGCAATGGGGCGGCCCGCAACATCGGCAGAATGGGCTTCGTGCATGGGCGCATCGAGGCCATCTTTCTGACGCACTTCCATTCCGACCACATCGACGGTCTGGGCGAGTTGATGTTGCAACGCTGGGTCTCCAGCGGCAACGATGCACCGGTGCCGGTGTATGGCCCGCTGGGCGTCGAGACGGTGGTGGCGGGCCTCATGCAAGCCTATGCACTCGATCAACATTACCGCGTCGCGCACCATGGCGAGCAGGCCTTGCCCGCGGCTGGCTTCGGCGGCCATGCACAGACATTCATTACGCCGAGCCAGGGCCACGTGGTGCTGCTCAAGGATGCCGACCTGGAGATCGATGCGTTCAATGTGGACCACAGCCCGGTGCACCCGGCCGTGGGCTACGCCATTCGGTACAAGGGGCGCAGCGTGGTTCTGAGCGGCGACACGCGCAAGTCCGCCGCCGTGCAGAGCGAGGCCGATGGCGCCGACCTGCTGGTGCACGAGGCCTTGTCGGCGCCCATGGTCGCCGTGCTGGCGCAGGCCGCGGCCGAAGCGGGACGCCCCAAACTGCAAAAACTCATGAATGACATCGTGGACTATCACAGCTCGCCCGAGCAGGCAGCCGAGACCGCACGCGACGCCAAGGTGGCTTACCTGCTGCTCAACCACATCGTTCCGCCGTTGCCGTTGCCCGGCATGGAAAAGGTATTTCTGGGTCATGCGAGTGAGATTCACAAGGGCCCCATCCAGGTCGGCCGGGACGGCGACTTCATCAGTCTGCCGGCGCGCTCGTCCGATGTGATCGTCGGCAATCGCCTGCGTTGATTTTCGGCGGAGATGCTGGGCTGATGCGCAACGCCGCTGAACGTTCAATCATTCCGTGCCCTAATAATTGACCCGATACCGGCCTGTCGCGAACGGCTCTGGTGCGCCCGTGCCCGCAGGTGTGCGTCTATGGGTGGAGGCAGTGCTTCGCTGACAGAAATTCGATGCTTCAATGGGCATGCTCTTAAGCCGTCGGCCTGCGGCTGCGATGTCCGTCAGGCCGCCACATTGCCGCCAATCGTTGGCCCGCAACCATTGCCATCAACAGTCGCTGGGATCAGATCGGCGTCGGTCAAGAATGCAGCGGGGGACTTTCACGGCCAGCCATGAGGTTCGATCCAGTTCTCTCGAGCGCTCATTCATGCAGCTGTTCAAATTTTGGCATAGCAGGCCTCAAGGCGCGGTTGAGACATTCCCGCACGGCGGATCCACGCCCGTGGCACCGAGCCGGGCCATCGGAGAATAGAGCAATTGTCAATGCCTTAAGAAACTTCCGTCAAAATTTTGCGGGGTATGAAGTCCATGACCTAGACTCGACGCGTTGACACCTCTATCATGCACACGTTGTCTTCGTTTCTTGATTACTCATACTTGAGAGTCTTCAACTGTCGACCTGCGAATTTCCGGTTCCGAACCCGGGGTCAGTCGAAAGGATCACTTGAAAGGACTTTTCTCACCAGCGGTCTCGTTGATGAACCGGCTGCGCATCGCCAGGAAATTCTCGGTCCTCGCACTGATATATTTCTTCGCGGTCGGAGCAGTTGGGTACGCTTTGTATTTCAACTTGAGTCGGGTGGTTGGGGTAGCGCAAAGCGAACGTGAGGGTCTGGCGGTCGTGCGACCGCTCATCAAGACCATGCAACTTGTGCAGAGACATCGTGGTCTCACCGCCGCTTTGCGTGGCGGAGACGAATCCGTACAAGGAAGCCTCGCCACCACCGAAAAGGAGGTAAATGCAAGTTTTCTAACTCTGGACGGTCAAATTTCGGCTCACCTGCCATCCATCGAGGAGTGGCGGCACGTTCAAACCGCGTGGACTGAACTGCAACGAACTGGCGCCAGATTGACTTCCAGCCAAAATTACGTAGCGCACACCGCATTGCTGATCCGACTGGAAACTCTCAACAGAAATGTCGCAGTCACGAAGTCGCTCGTATTTGATCCGGACATCGGCACGCACTACCTACTCGATACCGCTGTTGTCGAAATGCCGCTGGCGCTTGAGAAACTTTCCAGGATACGCGGCATGGGTGCTGGAATTTTAGCCAAAAAGGCGATATCCGACGAACAAAAGCTTCAGATTTACGGTTCAATGGCGGAATTCCAGGCAGCCAGGGAAGCTCTGGCTTTCAGTATCGAAAAGGCGTCAGAAAATAATCCTGAAATCCGTGGTCAGTTGGCGGACGGGTTAAGGTTCTTCCAAGCGTCGCTGTCTCCGCTTCTGACTCAGGTCCAGTCGGAAATTCAGGCCGAGCGCTTTTCCATTTCTTCGAAAGAATTTTACACAGCCGCAACAGCCGTGATCGACAGCGGCTACGCGCTCGTACATCAAACCCTGCTTCCAACAACTGAAAGTCTTATCATCGCGCGGCTACAGCAAGCAAAGATGGAACTCATCTACGTGATGACTTTCGCGCTGTCGATCTTGCTCGTTTCTTGCTATTTTTTGGCGGGAATCTACTACTCCACGGTGGACAGCATTCGAACCCTGGCGGACTCGGCAAGGAAATTTGCCGATGGTGACTTGACGCAACGTGTGAGTCTGCAAACACAGGACGAGATTCGGCAAGTTGGGGACAGCTTTAATGTGATGGCCAGCGGCTTCAACGGAATGCTCTCGGCGCGTTTAGTTGACGAAGAGCGTCTTCGCGCCATTGTCAACTCCGCCCTGGATGCGGTAGTTCAGATGGACTCCGATGGAAAGATCTGCGGTTGGTCCCGGCAAGCCGAAGTCATATTCGGCTGGACAAATGAAGAGGCAGTTGGCATGCCGTTGCACGAGGCCATCATTCCGCAGCGCCATCGTGAAGCACACAAGCGGGGACTGAATCGCTTCTTGACATCAGGCGTAGGTCCTGTTCTCAATACGCGAGTTGAACTTGAAGGTTTGCACCGCAATGGTCATGAGTTTCCAATCGAACTGGCGATTTCGGCGACCAAGACTTCCCATGGCTTCGAGTTCAACGCCTTCGTTCGCGATATCACGTCGCGGCGCAGAGCGGAAGCAGACCTTCGCATCGCGGCGATAGCCTTTGAAACTGAGGAGGCCATAATCATCACGGACGGGAAAGGGGATACGCTGAGCGTTAACCAATCCTTCACCAAAACGACCGGTTACTCGGCCGAGGAAGTCGTTGGTCAGAGCCCCTTTATCTTCAAGTCAGACCGGAACGATTCCAAACAATTCGAGGCCATGTGGAAAGCACTGGGCAGCGTCAACTACTGGCAGGGTGAAATATGGGATCGTCGCAAAAACGGTGAAGAATTTCTTGAGTGGACCCGTGTCACTGGGGTCAGCGATGATTCCGGTCAAATTTCAAATTTTGTCGTGGCTTCATCTGATATTACCGAGAGGCGAAAGTCCGAAGAAACCATACACAAACTTGCTTTTTACAATCCGCTGACCGGTCTACCCAACAGACGACTTCTCATCGATAGACTAAAGCGGTCCATCGAAGCGAGTGCGCGCAGTGGGAAGTACGGTGCCCTGCTTCTGATCGACATCGACAATTTCAAGACCTTGAATGACACGTTAGGGCACGATGTTGGCGACATCATCCTGCAACAGATCAGCCAACGCCTCATCCCCTGCGTGCGGTCGGAAGATACTTTGGCCCACATGGGTGGCGACGAGTTCATGGTGATGCTAGGGAGCCTGTACGTTAAGCCCGATGACTCGGCTGCTCAGGCGAAGGTGGTGGGCGAGACGATTCGCATTGCTTTGAGTCAGGGCTACCAGCTCGACGAAATCGAGCATAGAAGCACGGCCAGTATCGGCGCCACCTTGTTCCACGCCCAGGACGCGTCGGTTGACGAGTTGTTGACCCAGGTAGACCTCGCCATGCAAAAGTCCAAGGAAGGAGGGCGAAATTCCCTTAATTTCTTTGACCCGGCCATGCAGACCGCAGTGTTGGAGCGGGCAACCCTTGAGGCGGAACTGCGAAAGGCGATTGAGCGCCAACAACTGACCGTTCATTACCAAGCGCAGGTTGTCGATTCGGGACGAGTCACTGGCGCTGAGGCTCTTGTGCGGTGGCACCATCCAGAGCGTGGCATGGTGTCGCCTGGCGACTTCATTCCACTGGCAGAGGCCACAGGTCTGATTTTTCCGCTTGGCGAATGGGTCCTTCGCGCCGCCTGCACTCAATTAGCGCTGTGGGCCAAGAGACCGGAAATGTCCCATCTCACGATTGCTGTGAATGTCAGCGCGAGACAGTTTCATGCAAGCAATTTTGTGGAGTCAGTGATTCAGGCAATTCAGCAAACAGGAGCTGCCGCCAACAGACTGAAGTTGGAGCTCACGGAAAGCCTTTTGGTGGCCGATCTGGAAAGCGTGATCGAGAAGATGTTTGCGTTAAAGGCCAAGGGCGTTGGATTCTCCCTAGATGATTTCGGGACAGGCTATTCATCGCTCTCTTACCTGAAACGCCTGCCACTGGATCAGTTGAAGATTGATCAGTCCTTCGTGCGGGATATTCTTGTCGATCCCAACGACGAAGCCATTTCCAAAACCATCGTGGCCTTGGCTCGCAGTCTTGGGCTTGGCGTGATTGCCGAAGGTGTAGAAACTCAGGCGCAAATGGAGCTTCTGGCTCGCATTGATTGTCACGCCTACCAGGGTTACTACTTTAGCCGCCCGCTGCCTGTAGATCAATTTGAGAGGTTCGTCGGCTCCGCTGCGAGTATTTAAGAGGGTTGCCGCGAAGTCTGGCGAAAGCCTACACATTTGGTGCTCACCAGATCGGCAGTGGTCAATCGGGAAAATTGATTCTTGCGCTCAGTGGCTTACTTCGACCTCTCTGGCGGCGCCGCGGGCGGCCGCTTTCGGAAAAATCAAACGTCAGCTCTGGTACTTTGGTTGGGTCCCACGCAGTTCTTGTGGATGTGGTCCGCGTCAGCCCATGGAACTTGCCCGACGGCCTGGAAATTTGAATGACTGCTGTCCTGGCAAGTGAACTTTTCATGTGCTGAATCTGCTCGCTTCGAAGCTGCCTCCTGGATATTCCAAGGTGTGGCGCACAAAGTACCTTTGGCGCAGAGTCTGCCCCCAGATGAGAGGACTGAAGGCGTTCGAAATTTTGCAACCGTGGAAAGCCAGTTCACTGTTCCGTTGCTCCCCGGACCCGGTACGCAGCGGCCGCGGACCGCCGTTTTGGCGGACCCGCCGCCTCTATCCAGGCTGTCGCAGAAGGAGATCGTGGAGGTTGACGGGCGTAGGCACCAGCGCCGTTAACCTCACCATAACATGGCGGTAAATGCTAGAAAGTAGCAAAACGACATTATGTGTCTGGCCTAAATCGCAGCAGTATCTAAGGGGATTCCTTAGTGATTCATTGCATAGTGTGTGACTACAATGGCCGTCCTATTTGAGTAGTTTGTAGTAAAGTTACAAGATTGGTTGGACATGAATGCTGTTGGACGTAGCGCATGGAACAAGACCCACCCCTGGGCCGCTTCCCTCCTGATCACGCTCCTTTGCCTGGGATTGGGCTCTTGCGGCGGCGGTGGCGGCGGCACATCAAGCGCACCGCCACCGCCCGTGGTCACACCGGTGTCGGTGAACACGGCCCAGGCATTGTGGGTGAGCACATCTACCATCGCCTGGCCCGGCGTCAACAGCGTCAACAGCTACACGCTCTACGCTGCGGCCGCGGCTGGCATCGTGGTCAAGTCCGATGGCTCCGTCACTGGGGCCGACAGCAGCGTCAGCCTGGGCAGCCCGGCGGCGCTGACCGGCGCGTTGGCCTCCGCCTACCCGCAGTTGAGAGGCGATGTCGCCTTCACCGTGCCCGCATCGGCGCAGTCGCAGGCAGCGACCCTGCTCAAGGATCAGTTGATCCTGGTCGAAACGTCCGGGAGTCAGGTCGTGCGCGCCACCGCCTTGCAGATTCAGGGCGCGTTGGACGACGTTTACGGCAGCGCGGCCAGCACGCACACGCTGGGGCTTAGCTTTGCCGCCGACGAAACGCCAACCTTCCGCTTGTGGGCTCCGACAGCGCGCAGCGTCTCACTCAACGTCAACGCCAACAGCTACCTGATGACGCTCGACGCCTCCAGCGGCGTGTGGTCGTATACCGGCAACAGCGCCTGGACCAACAGCGCCACCTACAGCTTCACACTGCAGGTCTATGCCCGCACGGACGGAGATACGGTGCGCACCTACACCGTCACCGACCCCTATGCTGTGACGCTCACCGCGAACGTGTTTGGCGGCCCAGCACAGTTGGCCATGGTGGCTGACCTGGGCAGCGCTTCAACCCGGCCTGTGGGATGGAATCCGACGGTGCTGCCGCTCCAGATCGCACCAACCGACAACGTACTTTATGAGCTGCACGTGCGCGACTTCTCGGCCAGCGACGCCACCGTCAGCAGCGTCAACCGGGGCAAGTTCCTGGCCTTCACTGAACCCGGCTCGAACGGCATGAAGCACTTGCAGCAATTGGCGGCGGCAGGAGTCACGCACGTTCACCTGCTGCCCGTGTTCGACATCAACACTGTGAATGAAGGCGGTTGCATCACACCCCTCATCAGCAACACCGATCCGGTAGGCCCGGGGCCGCAAGCGACGCAAGCAGCCAGCACCGACACCGATTGCTACAACTGGGGCTACGACCCGCACCACTACGGCGCGCCGGCCGGTTTCTATTCCAGCGATGGCGCGAATCCGCTGGCTCGAGTGCTGGAGTTCCGCTCGGCGGTGCAATCGCTGCACAACATGGGCCTGTCGGTGGTGATGGACGTGGTCTACAACCACACTTCCGGCAACTTCCTGGACCAGATCGTGCCCGGCTATTATTACCGCCTGGACAGCAACGGCAACATCACCACCACGAGTTGCTGCCAGGACACAGCGACCGAGCACACCATGATGGAAAAGCTCATGACGGACACGCTCAAGGTCTGGGCGGTCCAGTACATGGTGGACGGGTTCCGCTTTGACACCATGCAGAACCAGCCGTTGGCGGTGATGCAGCGCGCCAAGCTGGCGCTGGATGCCGCCATCGGGCCCTTGCGCCGGGCTTATTGGTACGGCGAGGGTTTTGTGAACAGCGAGAACTTCGTGCAGGCAGATCAGGTGAATCTGGCGGGAAGCAGCATCGGCTCCTTCAATGACCGCATCCGCGATGCCGTGCGCGGCGGCGGCCCCTTTGACTCGGGCATCAGCCTGGTGGCGAATCAGGGCTTCGTCAGCGGGCAGTGCTGGGGCCTGAACACCGACAGCAACGGCGCCGTCTGCGCCACCGGCAGTTTGGCGCAGGCGGCGTTATTCAGCGCGCAAGACCTGATCCGGGTCTCGATGGCAGCCGGACTGCAGAACTTCAACCTCAACGGCACCCTGGCAAAAAACATCAGCTACTACGGGAACCCGGCCGGCTATGCACTCAATCCCCAGGAAGTCGTCAATTACGTGGGCTCGCACGATGGGCAGACGCTTTACGACATCAGTCAGTACAAGCACGCAATCGCCGTATCCAGCGCCGACCGGGCTCGTGCCCAGGTGGTGGCGCTGGGGACGATGCTGATGGCGCAGGGCGTGCCCTTCATCCACGCTGGCGACGAGCTGTTGCGTTCCAAGGGATTTGACCAGAACAGTTACAACTCGGGCGACTGGTTCAACCGCATCGACTGGTCGGGCACGACCAATTTTTTTGCGACCATGGGGCTGCCACCTGCAGGGGTCAACGGCGTCAACTGGAACATCATGACGCCGTTTCTGCAGGCGGCCTGGGTCAATCCGAGTGCCGCCGACATTGCCGCCACCAACAACGCCGTGCTGGACTTGCTCAAAGTGCGCAAGGGCAGCTCGATGTTCCGCCTTCCCACCACGGCGCAGGTGCTGTCATGCCTGAGCTTCCCCGACGCCGCGGCGCAGCAGAACGGTCTGATCGTGATGCAGATCGGTCGCGGCGGCACCGCCTCCTGTGGCGACAACGCCTTCAACCGGGTGGTGGTGCTGGTCAATGCCAACAGCGCGGCGCAAGTCTACACCGTGCCAACGCTCATCGGCCACGCCCTGCGCCTACACCCCGTGCAGGTATCAGGGAGCGACACGGTGGTTAAATCCAGCAGCTTCACAGCCGCCACCGGCCGCTTCCAGGTGTCGGCCCGCAGCGTCGCGGTATTCGTGGAGTAGGTCACCGCGTCCCTGACGACACGCCTGCTTCAGACCGCACTCGCATAATGCGCAAGTTCTGCAGTTAACCCCAGGGAGTCCCATGGCCAATCATGATTTCGATGCCTTGCACGCCGCGATGCAGGCGCAGGTCGATCAGCAATTCTTGCCGGGTGTCGCCACCGCGGTGATGCGGGGCCGCGAGGTGGTCGACCGCTTTTGCTGCGGCTTCGCCGACAAAGAGGCTGGAATTCCATTGCGCGAGGATCACATTTTCAGAATGTTTTCCAGCACCAAGCTGGTGACGTCGTGCGCGGTGTTGATGCTGTTCGAGGAAGGCCGCATCCAATGGGACGATCCGATCGAAGCCTACATCCCGGAGCTGGGTGCGCGCCAGGTACTGAAGGCGGGTGCGACGCACATCGACCAGGTCGAACCCGCAAGAACTTCCATCACCATCGGGCAACTGATGACCCATACGTCGGGCCTGTCCTACGGCTTGTTCGATCCTGGCACCGTGCTCTTCGATGCCTACAACAAAGCCGCCGTCATGCATCCCGGCAAGACTCTGGACGAGATGATGAAAGCGCTGGCCCCGTTGCCTCTTGCCTTCCAACCTGGAACCCAGTGGGAATACTCCGTCGCGACGGATGTCCTGGGGCGCTTGGTGGAAGTGGTGTCAGGAGCGACATTCGGCGCGTTTCTGGCCGGTCGCATCTTCGAGCCGCTGGGCATGTCGGACACCGATTTCTGGGTACCTGAAGCAAAACTTGAGCGGTTGTGCGTGCTCTATGTTGGCGCCGATATGGCGGACCCGACCCAACCCGGCCTGCGCAGGCTCGACAGCAAGCCCTTCCCCGGAGCGTACACGCGCAAGATGCCGCGTGAGTCAGGCGGCGGAGGGCTGGTCTCCACCTTGGACGACACCGTCAAATTCATGCAAAGTCTGCTGCCGGGCGGACCGCGCTTGCTACAAGCGCAAACCATCGATTCAATGTGGCGAAATCATTTGGCCCAAGGCATGTGCGTCCAATTTCCCAACGTTCCGCGCTTTGAAAGCAAAGGGTTTGGATGGGGCTCGTCGGTCACCATCGGCACCAGCCCAGCGGAGCCCGCCGAGGTCGTGGGCGAGGTCGGGTGGGGTGGCCTGGCAGGAACCATCTGGTGGATCAATCCCCGCCTTGGAATCGCCGCCGCGCTGATGACGCAACGCTACATGGGATTTGGCAATCCCTATTCCTTCGAGTTCAAGCGCAGTGCCTATGCAGGGCTTGGCTTCTAGCTGAGGTTCTCCGTCATCGAGGGTCGCGCAACGGTGGTTTTTGAGGCAGCGGCACCGCCAGATGAAACCTGATGGCATTGCCGCCCGAGCGTTTGGTCTGATACATCGCCGCATCGGCCCAATGCATGACTTCCTTGTCGCTGGCGTCGTCGTTGACAAACAATGCCACGCCAATGCTGCCGGTGCAGTGGTGCTCAATCAGGGTGTCGGAAACGCCCTCGTGCACGGTCGAAAAATGATAGGGGATGGCCAGACTGGACCGCAGCTTTTCGGCGACAGCCAGCGCTTGGTCTTTGGACGCCGCCATGTCGGTGCTGAGTTCACTGAGCATCAGCACAAACTCATCACCGCCGACCCGTGCCACCGTGGCCATATCTCGCACACAGCAGGTCAGGCGCCTGGCCACCTCGATCAGCAGCAAATCACCCACATCGTGACCATGGCGGTCGTTGAGCGCCTTGAAATTGTCCAGGTCAAGAAACATCAACGCACCATAGCAGCCGCTGCGCTTGGCCGCGCTCATGGTCTGGCGCAGCCGGTCGGACAGCACGCGACGGTTGGGTAGCCTCGTGAGCGAGTCGCGAAAGGCCTGTTCATGAATAGCTGCCTCAGCCCGATGGCGATCGGTCACGTCCGCCATCATTGCCAAGTTGCATGGCTCGCCGTGCAACTCTATGATGCGGGCAGATACCTCCATCACGATATGCTTTGCGTCACGGGTGAGGCAGTTAATCGGGAATTGGTGAACGCTTCCAAAATCGCTCAGGCGCTGCACCAGTTGAGCGTGTTGTGTCGGATCGGCGTAGACACCCAGATCAGCCGCGGTGCGTTGTCCAATCACTTCATCACGGCCGTAGCCAAACTGCTGCAAGGTGGCGTCGTTCAATTCAATGATGATGTCGTCGTTGAGTCTGCTGATGATGATGCAGAGGGGGCTTGCCTGGAATATCGCCGATAACCGGGCGTTGCTCTCGTGCAGGTCTTGCGCGAGCATGGAAAGTTCACGGCTGTTTTTCTTCAATTCCAGCAACCGGTCCTGATAGGCCTCGATCACCTGACGAATCAGCATCCACGCCAACAGGCAAATGACAATTTGAACAACGCCATACAGCATGGTTGAACTGGGAAGGCCGGGTGGAAGTATGTTCGTCAACCCGGCAGTGAGGAAGCCCAGCGTTGAGGCCAGTGTCAGGCCCGTCATGACCCTTGCCGAACGCGAACCGAGTAGCCAACCCAGCATCAGAATCAGGACCGGGTAGACGATAACGAGCGGTGCACGCACGCCGCCGACGAAGATTGCCACGGTCGTGACAATCGCCCATAAACCGTAGGCTTGAATCTTGACGGAAGCTTGAACCTTGCCGCGTGACAGCAAATGCCACCCCATGCTCGCCATCAGGATCGACATCACGGCGCCACCCAAGCGACCGATCTGATCCGGCAAAAGTATGCGCAGGGCTACAAAATAGCACACACTGCCGATCAGCTGTGCGGCGATGGCGTACTTGATCAAAGTCAACGACGATTGCCAATGACTGGGGTCGCCGATCCCGCTATGGAGGGCTTGGCGCGACTCGGGCAAGTTCTTCATCGTGGGTGGAGTTTATCCCGTCCCAACAAGCCGGATGAGTTGAGCGGAATTTTCAGTTTGACAAGCACCGTACGCTTTGCGTGAATTGATACCTTGCGCAGCCGCGTTCCGCCCCCATGCACCTGCACTTGTGCAGATCCAACGCCCAGTGGAACACTTCGGCCAGCAGTTCCTGAATGGCGGGCGCCTGAACGTTGTGGGCATCCATCCGTACGGCAGTCTTCAAGTCCTTGATGGTGGCTTAATGGGGTATCAACAAAGGAAACCGCCATGAAAGCACTCAACGTCACCATCCAGATCACGATGTCCGTCCCGGACGACTGGGAACTTGTTCAAACCTCGGAAGGCGGGCAGGTGTTGAAGCTGCCCGGCAATCAGTTTCTGGACATCGCCATCGAGCCCTTGTTCGCCAGCGACCCGGAAGAGACTTGGGCCAGCACCGAGGACGAGGATGTGCTCAACGACATCCTGGACATGGTCGAGAGCGAAGACGTGGCGTACGAGTTCGTGACCCACTGATCGGATCGGCAAGTTCCATGACCGAACTTCCGTTCAGCGCTGCGGCCGAGCGCAACCAGCGGCCCATCCTCGATGTGTTGCGTCAGGTGCTGCCCGCACGGGGACGCGCGCTGGAGATTGCCTCGGGCACGGGCCAGCATGTGGTGTGGTTTGCGGCCGGGCTGTCGCAGTGGACTTGGCTGCCCACGGAGCCGCTGGCAGCGGCGCTGCAGCCGATCGAAGCACGTGTGGCGCAGGAGGGCCTGAGCAATGTGCGGGCGCCGCTGCTGCTGGACGTGATGGCGCCGCAGTGGTTCGATGACGGCACCCTGTTCGACGCGATCTATTGCGCCAACATGCTGCATATTTCCCCGTGGGCGACCTGCGCGGCACTGATGCAGGGCAGCGCGCGGCACTTGTCAGCAGCCGGTGTGCTCGTCACCTACGGGCCGTATCTGGAGCACGACGTTCTGACGTCCGAGGGCAACCTGGCGTTTGACCAGAGCCTGCGCGCGCGCGATCCGGCCTGGGGTCTGCGCCAGCGCGTTGACGTGCAGCGGGAGGCACAAGCCGCAGGGCTGCGCCTGCAGCAGCGCTTCGCGATGCCGGCGAATAACCTGCTGCTGGTGTGGGCGCGCTTGCCCTGAGCTTGCTCTCGGCCTAGCGCAGGTCAGGGTGCTGGGGCGTGAGCACCGCCACCTGCGCGGCGGGCTGAACCAGTTCGATGATCTCGTCGCCGTCTTCAGCCACGCAGGGCCGGGCAATGGCTTTCCAGCCGTGGCGCAGCACCACCTGTCGTTCGGTGTAGCACAGCTCGATGCGCGCGGCCCGCGGCAAGCGCTGGTGCACGAAACCGTCGATCGACTCGGGCATGCTGACCCGGAACTGCGCGTGCGCCAGGTCTTCGGCGGGATGGTCGTCGTTGTGCAGCCAGTACACCAGCTGTGTCAGCCACAGCAGCGGCGTCCAGCCCAACTCGATCACGCTCGGGCTGTAGCCCTGGCTCAGCAGCCACTGCTGCGCCTGAGCGCGCGCGTCTTCGGTTGGGGCAGCCGGATTCCAGACGCTGGCCAATAACTCGATCAGCCACTGGTTGCAGTTCTGGTAGCGCGGGCTGAAGGCATAGGCGTTGGCGCTGTAGCTGCCGCCCAGAAATCGCAGCGCGCGCCGGTCGTCCAGCACCGCGCGCTCCAGCGCAGCCGCGTCGTTGGCGGGCAAGAACACGATCGAGACATAGCCCTCGGCCGGGTCGTGCACGCCCAGCACAAAGCCCGACATGCCCTGGTCAAAGATGCGCGGGCGCTGTTCGTCGCAGGCGTAATAGAGTTGGCGCACCGACCAGGGCGCGTTGGCGCTTGCCTTGAGGCTCACGCCCTCGTGCGAATAGCGCTGGTCAAGGTGCGACAGCGCCAGGCCTGAGCGAGCCACCAGGGCCAGGCTTTGCCCGGAGCGCTCCAGCTCATTCTTGACGATGCCCGCGACCTGGATCAGGCGGTCTTGCGTGGCCGCGTCCACCTCGGTGTGGGCGTCGCAGTAACTCAGCGACGCGGCCTGCGCCGGCAACGCCGTCAAGGCGGTGAGCGCGCACAGCAGCAGCGCGGTTTTAAGTGAGCCGCGGTGCCAAGCCAAGGTCAAGCGCCAACGCGGGCCCGCATCAGAGGCTCACCGCGCGGCTGTCCAGCTCCCGGTACCAGGCGTCGTCGAGCACCAAAAAGAAGGGGCTGGCAGCGCCTTGCGCTGTCACGGCCGCAAAGGCCAGGCCATAAGCGCGCTGCTGCGCCTGCACCCGGTCGCCCGCAGCCAATTGAGCGCGGACCGCGGCCGCGCGCGGCAACAGCAAAAAGAACTCCTGCGGGGCCAGGGGCGCCACGGCTTGCAGGCGCAGGCGCAGCGTGTCGGGCTGCTGCGCCAGCGTCGTCATCTCGATGATGGTGTAGTCGCCCTGCACCACCTTGGTCGCGGCCGACGAGCTGTCGCTGGACTTCTGGATCGAGGTCGAAGAGCTGCCTACGGAGTCCGACGCCAAGCTGGAGGCCGAACTTGCAGCCTGAGCCGTCAGACCGGTCAGACCCAAAACCAGCGCGGCTGTCAGAGGGAGGGCTTTCTTGATGAGTTGCTGCATCTTGGATTCCATGTTGGGGGGTGAAGGGAATGGGATGAAGCTTATTCGGTCTGCATCGGCAGCTTGCGCGGATAATTCTAGACCATGAACTTCACCCTCTCTGTCTTTCCTTTCGGCTGGCAGCACTACCTGCTGGGCGGCCTGTTTGTGGGCGCTGGCGCAGCGCTGCTGTTCGTGCTGACCGGGCGCATCGGCGGCATGAGCACGGTGTTCTCCAGCAGCTGGTCTTACCTGGTGCAGCGGCCGTTTTTCCAGCAGCCACGCTTTGTCGATTCGCGCGGCTGGCGCCTGGTGTACGCCCTCGGGCTGATTCTGGGCGCGCTGATCTGGTGGCTGGGCTTGGCCGGTGGCGCGCCCGAGGCCACCGCGGTGCCGGTGTGGCAGTTGCTGGTGGGCGGCTTCCTGGTGGGCTATGGCGCGCGCCTGGGCAACGGCTGCACGTCGGGCCACGGCATTTGCGGCCTGGGCTCGCTGCAATGGCCTTCGCTGTTGGCGGTGCTCATCTTCATGGCGACGGCCTTCCTCACTGCCAATATGGCAGCAAGGTGGCTGGCATGAGCGCCCCGCAAAACAGCCCGCTGGCGCGCGCCTTGGCCACGTTGGCGGCAGGTGCGCTGTTCGGCTTTGGCCTGTCGGTCGCCGGCATGATCCGGCCCGAGGTGGTGCTGAGTTTTCTGCACTTTCAGGACTTCGGCCTGATGCTGGTGATGGGCGGCGCCGTGGTGGTGGTGGTGCTGACCTACAAGCTGGCGCCGCGTCTCATGCGCCGACCCTTGTGGGATGACCACTTTCATGTTCACCCCAGCGTCTGGAACCGCGACACGGCCGTGGGTGCGGCGCTGTTCGGTGTGGGCTGGGGTCTGTGCGGTGTCTGTCCCGGCCCGGCCATCGCGGGCCTGGGGGCGGGCAACTTCAGCCTGCTGTGGGCCCTGATCGGTATCGGTCTGGGCGCACTGGCACAGGGGCTGCGCGCGAAATAGGCGTCACGGTAAATCGGACCGCGTTGACCTTCATCAAGGGGTCAGGGCGGCAAGGGCATACGCTGACTCCAGGTTCAAACAAAGGAGTTTTTATGTCGCACTACCACGCACTGGTCTGGCTTGACCACAAAGAGGCCCGCGTCATGCACATCAGCCCCGACGACGTGGAGAGCGCCATCGTGCGCCCCGCCAATTCCCATGTGCATGTGCACTCCACGCGCGGCACCCTGGGCAGTGGTCGACTGGCGGACGATCACGAGTATTACCACGCGGTGGCGCAGGCGCTCCAGGGCGCGCAAGAGATTCTGGTGGTGGGCCCGGCGCAGGCCAAACTGCAGCTGATCAAGCACATCCATGCGCACGATCACGCCCTGGTCGACAGGATCATCGGCGTGGAAACCGTGGACCACCCGACCGATGGTCAGTTGGTGGCCTACGCGCGCAAGTACTTTGTGGCCGCTGACAGGATGCGCGCACAAAGCTGACGCTGCCCTTTTTTCTCCGGTTTTCCTCGAGAACCACCGCGCACCCATGCGGGATAAAGGGCAGTGCGCCTGAGCTGCGGCAATATGCGCTAAGGTAGGCGCATGAATTCATCTTTTTTGGGCCAGGGCTGGCGCACCCTTTGGCGCGATCTGCGGGCGGGCGAACTGCGGTTGCTGATCGTGGCCGTGGCCCTGGCCGTGGCGGCGCTGTCGGCCGTGGGCTTCTTTGCGGACCGGCTCAAGGGCGGGCTGGAGCGCGACGCGCGCCAGCTGCTGGGCGGCGATGTGGTCGTTTCCAGCGACAACCCCACGCCCGCAGCGTTTACCGACAAGGCGCGCGCCCTGGGGCTGCTGAGCGCCATCAATCAGTCCTTCCCCACCATGGCACGCGCGCCCGACGCACAGGGCGCCGCCAGCAAGCTGGTAGCGCTCAAGGCCGTGTCCATCGGCTATCCGCTGCGCGGAAATTTAAAAGTGGCCGTGTCGCCGGATGCACCGGGAGAATTCACGCGCGAGGTGCCTGTTGCCGGACAAGCCTGGGTTGACGCCGCGCTGCTGGAATCGTTGGGGCTGCACCTGGGCGACGCGTTGCTGCTGGGCGACAGCCGCTTGCAGATCACGCGCATCATCGTGACCGAGCCCGATCGCGGCGCCGGCTTCGTCAATTTTGCGCCGCGGGTGATGATCAACACGGCCGAGCTCGCAGCCACGCACCTGGTGCAACCGGCCAGCCGCGTGAGCTACCGCTTCACCGTGGCCGGGGCGTCGGCGCAGGCGCGCGCGTTCGAGGACTGGGCGATACAGGAGGTAAAGAAACGCGAGGTGCGCGGGCTGCGCATCGAGTCGCTGGCCGCAGGGCGACCCGAGATGCGCCAGACGCTGGACCGCGCTGACAAGTTTCTGAACCTGGTGGCGCTGCTCGCCGCGCTGCTTAGCGCAGTGGGCGTGGCGCTGGCGGCGCGGGCTTTTGCCGCGAGCCATCTGGACGACTGCGCCATGCTGCGCGTGCTGGGCCTGAGCCAGCGCAGCATCGCCCTGAGCTACAGCTTTGAATTTGCATTGGTCGGCCTGTTTGCCAGTCTGCTGGGCGTGGCCATGGGTTACGGTGTGCACTATGTGTTCGTGGAACTGCTGGCCGGTCTGGTGGACGCGGCCTTGCCGCCGGCCAGTCTGTGGCCAGTGGCCTATGGCCTGGGCCTGGGGTTCACGCTGCTGATCGCCTTTGGCCTGCCTCCCGTGCTGCAATTGGCGCAGGTGCCGCCGCTACGCGTGCTGCGGCGCGACCTGGGCGCCTTGCGGCCCACCTCCTGGGCGGTGCTGGTGCTGGGCGTGGCGGGTTTTGCCGCGATGCTGCTGGCGCTGAGCAGCGACCTGAACCTGGGCCTGATTGCGGTCGGCGGTTTTGCGGGGGCGGCGCTGCTGTTCGCCGGCACCAGCTGGCTCGCGGTGAAGCTGTTGCGCGTGAGCGTGAACGAGTCCACGGCGCCGCAGGTGCTGGTGCTGGCCACAAGGCAAATCTGCGCCCGCCCCGGTTTTGCGGTGGTGCAGGTGAGCGCGCTGGCCGTGGGCTTGCTGGCGCTGGTATTGCTGGTGCTGCTGCGCACCGATCTGGTGGCCAGTTGGCGCCAGGCCACGCCGCCGGACGCTCCCAATCGTTTTGTCATCAACGTCATGCCCGAGCAGGGCGAGGCCTTTCAGCAGGCGCTGCGCGCAGGCGGCGTGGCCAAGTTCGACTGGTATCCAATGATCCGCGGCCGGCTCGTGGCCATCAATGAACGCGCCGTGACGCCCGACGACTACAAGGAAGAGCGCGCGCAACGCCTGCTGGACCGCGAGTTCAACGTCTCCTACAGTGCGCAGCAGCCGGCGCACAACCTGATCGTCGCGGGCCAATGGAGGGTCGAAGAAGCCGACGCCGTGAGCGTGGAAGAGGGCATCGCCAAAACCCTGAATCTGAAGCTGGGCGACAGCCTGCGCTTTGACGTCGGCGGCGTGGTCACGCAGGGCCGCATCACCTCTCTGCGCAAGGTGGACTGGGGTTCCATGCGCGCCAACTTCTTCGTGATCTTTCCGGTGAGCGCCATGGCCAGCGTGCCCACCACCTACATGAGTTCTTTTCGAGCGCCGCCCGCACGCGCGGGCGCGGCCAGCTTTGACAATGCGCTGGTGCGCGCCTTTCCCAACATCACGAACGTGGACATGACGGCCACGCTGAACCAGGTGCAGCGGGTGCTGGACCAGGTGATCGCTGCGGTGGAATTTCTGTTTGGCTTCACGCTGGCGGCCGGTCTGCTGGTGCTGTTCGCGGCGGTGAGCGCCACGCGCGACGAGCGCGCGCGAGAGTTTGCCATCATGCGTGCCATCGGCGCCAGTTCCTCGCTGCTGCGCCGGGTGCAGACCACGGAGCTGCTGGGTGTGGGGCTGCTGGCGGGCTTTTTGGCCTCGATGGTGGCCAGCGCAGTTGGCTGGGCGTTGGCGAAATACGTGTTCGAGTTCGAGTGGAACGTCTCACTCTGGGTGCCCCTGGTGGGCGCTGTGACCGGCGCCGTGTTGGCACTGGCGGCAGGCTGGTGGGGCCTGCGCGAGGTGCTCCATCGCCCGGTGATGGAGACGCTGCGCCGCGCCGCCAGCTGACAGCCTGCTGGGACCTCGCGGCTAAAGACTAATTCCTCGCAATGACGGATCCGAACAGTGCTGCGGTTTTCCCCGCTTCGTCATTGCGAGGCCAAGGGCCGTGGCCATCCATGAATTGCGGGAAAATCAATGATCCGAGTGGAACCGATTAGAAATGCACAACAAATCCAATGCTGACCTGCCGACCAGCGCTTTTGCGGCTCAGACTGATGGCGCGTTCCATGCCAGCGCGCTCACGCGCGGCCCCTGGCATCCCAGCCATCAGCACGCCGGCCCACCCATCGCCCTGGTGTGTCGCGCCATCGAACAGGCTGCGGCCGTCCATGGACTCACACATATCTCGCGCCTGACCGCGAACCTGTTGCGACCGGTGCCGATCGCCGAGGTGACGATCGACGTCGCCACCGATTACGCCGGGCGCAACGCCGGGCATTTTTCGGCGCGACTCATGGCGCTGGGCAAGGAGGTAGCACGTTTCACGGCGCTGGCACAGCGCGAGCACGATGCAGCGCTTCCGGACGGTCTGCCCGGACATCCGCTGCCACCGGCGCCCAAGAGTCCGCAAGAATCGGTGCCGTGCGAGTTCCCCTTTGCCGGCCGGCATGTGGGCTACTCCAATCTGGTCGAAACCCGCATCGCGCACGGCAGCATGTTCAACGGGCCTTGCGCCATCTGGTTTCGCTTGCGCCATCCGCTGGTGCAGGGAGAAGCGCCCAGCGAATACCAGCGCGTGGCGGTGGCTGCGGATTCGGGCAACGGCATCAGCGCGGTGCTCGACCTTGAGCGCTACAGCTTCGTCAATTCGGACCTGAGCATCCATCTGTTGCGCCGGCCGCAGGGCGAATGGATTTGCCTGGATGCCCGTACCTACCTTGGGCCCAATGGGGGTGGCCTGGCCGAATCGGAGCTGTACGATGAGGCCGGCCTGATAGGCCGGTCCATGCAAAGCCTGTCGGTCAGTCGGCGCGGCTGAGGCCGCCGGGCGTGCCCGGTCGGCCCAGCCGCGAACGCATCACTGCTTGCCAACCGCCATGGTGGTTACCTGCTGGTCCAGCAGTACTTCAGGCGCCTCGGCTTCGACCCAGGTCTCGTTGTTCAGTCCTGCGTGCAGGCGCTGCATGTCGAGTTGGCCGGTCCACTTGGCCACCACCAGCGTGGCCACGCCGTTGCCCACCAGGTTGGTGAGCGCGCGCGCCTCGGACATGAAACGGTCCACCCCCAGGATCAGCGCCACACCCGCCACCGGAATGGTTCCGACCGAGGCCAGGGTGGCGGCCAGCACAATGAAGCCGCTGCCTGTGATGCCGGCCGCACCCTTGGAGGTGAGCAACAGCACCGCCAGAAGCGTGAGTTGCTGCGTCAGATCCATGGGTGTGTTGGTGGCCTGCGCGATGAAGACCGCCGCCATCGTGAGGTAGATCGAGGTCCCGTCCAAGTTGAACGAGTAGCCCGCAGGGATCACCAGGCCCACGGTGGATTTCTTCGCGCCCAGGTTTTCCATCTTCTCCATCATGCGCGGCAGCACCGATTCGGAAGAGGAGGTGCCGAGCACGATCAGCAGCTCTTCCTTGATGTACTTGACGAATTTCCAGATGCTGAAGCCGTGGCGCCAGGCAATGAGTCCGAGCACGACAAAGACGAAGATCAGACAGGTGGCATAGAACGACGCCATCAACGAGGCCAGCGAGAACAGGGTGTGGATGCCGAACTTGCCGATGGTGAAAGCCATGGCGCCAAAGGCGCCGATGGGGGCGACCTTCATGATGATGCCGACGATGTCGAACAGCACGTGCGAAGTCTTCTCGATGAAGTCAAATACCAGCGTGCCGCGCCCGCCGAACTTGTGCAGGGCGAAGCCGAAGAGCACGGCAAAGAACAGCACCTGCAGGATCTCGCCCTTGGCAAAAGCGTCCACGACCGAGGTCGGGATCACGTTCAGAAGGTAGTCCACCGTGCCGACCATCTTGCCCGGGCCGGTGAAGGCGGCTGCGGCCTTGGTGTTTTCCGGTGTCAAGGTGACGTTCATGCCTACGCCTGGCTGCACCAGGTTCACGATCACAAGGCCCACGATCAAAGCCAGCGTGCTGACGATCTCGAAGTAAAGCAGCGCCAGACCGCCAGTCTTGCCCACCTTCTTCATGTCTTCCATGCCGGCAATGCCGATCACCACGGTGCAGAAGATGATGGGCGCGATGATCATCTTGATGAGCTTGACGAAGCCGTCGCCCAGAGGCTTCATCGACTCGCCCAGCTGCGGGTAATAGTGCCCCAGGAAGATGCCCAGCGCCACCGCCGTGAGCACCTGGACATAGAGAGATTTGTAGAGCGGGCGTTTGGCCGCGGCGGGGGATGTTGTCATGACAGGTATTCCTTTGGCTTTGAATCGCGATGAACTGTAACCTCTTGTGTCTGGTTGCTGCATCGTGATAAACCACAGGTTGGGCGGTTGGCCCTTGTCGTAGGCTCTAGCACGCCTTCTGCTGCAATCGCTCCAGCCTTTGCCCGGCAGCAGCGATGCCGCGGCTGACGACAAAGAAGATCACGCCCACAAACACATAGGCTTCCAGCGCCTGCTTTTGCCACAGCGGGTCGGCGAACGACATCTTGGCAGTGGAGAGCAGATCGTGCAGGCCCACCAGCACGATCAACGAGGTGTCCTTGAAGCCGCCGATGGCGGTGTTGGTCAGGGCCGGTGTGGCGGCCTTGGTCACTTGCGGCAGTATCACCAGGCGCAGCGCTTGCCAGTGACTCAGCCCAATGCCCTTGCACGCATCCCACTGCCCAAGCGGGATGGATTGAAAGCCGCTGCGCAAGTCCTCGGCCACGTAGGCGCCGTGGAAAACAATCAACACCGTCAGTGCAGCATGCACCGGCGAAAGGCTCCAGCCGGAAAACAGCAGCGGCAGCACGAACACGCCAAAGAACAGCACCGCGACCATGGGAATTCCACGCAGGGTTTCAATCGCGGCGATGGCGGGGTAGGTCAGCCAACGCCTCGTGGAACGCCGTGCCAGGGCCAGCACCAGACCGGTCGGAAGGGCGCAGGCCAGGCTGGCGGCGCCCAGGAAGAGCAGCACCGGCAAACCGTTCCATTGTGCGCTGGGCACCTTGGCCAGACCCAGGACGCCTCCCCCCATCAGCGTGCCGAACAGCGAGATCGTCAGGATCCAGCCGAGCGCTTGCCAGCGCCAGTGCCAGGCCTGAAACAGCGTGACCAGGCTCATGCCAAATAGCGCGCCGCTGACCAGAGCCGGGCGCCAGCGTTCCTCAAATGGGAAGGTGCCAAACAGGATCAGCGGCGCCTTCTCCAAGACGAAGGGCCAGCAGGCGCCGCTTGCCGCGCTACAACGGCCTGGATCGGCCCACGGCCACACCGCCGAGACAACGACCCAGTCCAGTGCCAGCCAAGTTGACAGACCCGCCGTCAGCAGCACCGACACGTTGATGGCGATGACCGGCCACGAGCCGCCAAGATGTCGCTGCAGGCGCTTTTGCCCGGGGTCGCGCAGCGCGACCGGAGCTGAAGATGGCCCGCTCAACCCAGTCCCCTGCGGGCGTGCTGATTCAGGCCATTGAGCGCGCTGGCCAGCAGCACGCCAATGCCGAGGTAGACCAGCATGATGACCAGCATCACCTCCACGGGCTTGAAGGCCTGGTTGATGGTGGTGCTGGCCACCGCCATCAGGTCGGTAAAACCCACAGCCAAGCCGATCGAGGTGTTCTTCAACAGGTTGATGAATTGGCTGATGAGCGAGGGAATGATTTGCTGAATCACCTGAGGCAACACCACCAAGCGCAGTCGCTGCGGCATCGACAGACCCAGCGCGGTGGCCGCTTCCCACTGGCCCTTGGGAATTGCTTGCAAACCGCCGCGCACGATTTCAGCGATCTGGGCGCCGTGGTAGATCGTGAGCGTCAGCCACAAGGCCACGAACTGGGTCTGCAACTCCCATCCGCCTTGGAAGCTGAAGCGCTCGAGCTGTGGCACGGAGAATTCGCCCGAGCTGAAATCAAAACCCGGAAATGCCAGGCCGCGGTTGGACAGATACACCCCCGGCAACGGGTGCAGCGCCTCTGCCACTACCGGCAGTGTGTTCACCATCACGATGTAGATCGTCAGCAGCAGCAACAACTTGGGCAGATTGCGCATCAGCTCCACGAATGCCTGCAATGCGCTTCGGCTGATGCGGTTGCCCACCACCAGGCCCACACCCGCCAGCAAGCCCAGCAGCATGGCGCCAACCCCGGCGCTCAGGGCCATCACCAGGGTGTTGATGAGCCCCACGGCGAACGCGCGCAGATAGGAATCGCTGGCCTGATAGGCGATGAGCGCATCGCCAATGTCGAAGCCAGCAGGCTGCAACAGAAAGCCGAAGTTGAGTGAGATGTCACTCATCTCTGGTTGCGGGTGTGCCGACGTGGGAATTGGCTTGCTGGCGCCGCAGGGACGCAGCAAGTGCGCGCAAATAGCTCTCCTGGGGTGAGGTCTCTATCGACCCCGGTCGGATCCGTCGCACCTGGTCGAGCGCCTGCTGTACCGGTGCACCCCGTTCCATCAGGACGCGTGCAGCCACGGTACCCGTGCGCCCCAGGCCGGCGCGGCAGTGCAAAACCACGGCAGCGCCCTGGTCCAACAAGGCATGAACGTCGGGCGCCACGGTGCTCCAGGCGCGTTCAAATGCATCTCCCGGCGCCGAAAAGTCTTGAATCGGACAGCGCTCCCAGCGCAGTTCGCTGCGGGCGCATTCGGCCTTGAGTTGTTGCAGACCCAACGCAGCCGTTTCGTGCTCGGGCAGCAGCGTGACCACCAGCCTGGCTCCGGCATTGCGGTAAGCCTGAAGCGCCTGCGGAGTCGGCCCCTGACTCGCCGGGTGCGCCGACAATATCAGGTGACCGTTTCCACCCGTAAGTGCCAGCACACTGAACAAGTCGGACGCAAGCGCGGCGGAGTTCAAGTTGGCCGTCAACGGGCGGGGCTCGGACCGAACTTGCACGCTGAGGCTCAGCCCGCTGCGCCAGTTCAGCGAATCGGGTTGGCGTACAGCAGGCCGCCATCGCGCACCAGGCGGTTGGGCGATGTTGCACGGTTCATTCCCAAGGCTGAATTCTTGCCAAGATTGCGCTCGAACACCTCGCCGTAGTTGCCCACCGACTTGATGATGGCGTAGGCCCAGTCCGGGCTGATGCCCAGCTTGCGCGCCATTTCGGCGCCCGCCTGGTCCTTGGCAAAGATGCGTTGAACTTCAGGCGCGGCGCTGCCCAGGCTGGCGGTGATTTTGTCCACGTTGCCCGAGTTGACACCGTATTCTTCGGCCAGCAGCATGACTTGCAGCGACCAGAAGATGGTGGACTCCAGTTCCTTGTCGGGTCGGCTCACCAAGGTCAGCGGTTCGTTGGAAATCACGTCCGAAAGGATCGTGAAATCGTTGGGGTTCTTGGCCAGCAAACGGTCGGAGGCCAAGGCACTGAAATCCGACGACAGCACGTCGCACTTGCCGCTGAAAAAAGCCTGCAGGCGTGCTGACTTGTCAGCGATGTTCTGCACCTTGTAGCGCAGCTTCAAGCGCCCGAAATAGTCGGCCAGGCTTTGCAGCGTGGTGGTGCCGTCCTCGGCGCAGACCGTGGCACCCTTGAGTTCGCTGGCCTTGTTGATCTTGAGCTTCTTCGGAACCATGAAGCCCTGGCCGTCATAGAACGTGGTGGCAATAAACGACAGACCCGGCTCGGTGTCGCGCGTTCCTGTGCGCGTGATGGAACGCGAAGCCATGTGGGCGCCGCCAGCAATCAGGGTCTTCAGGCTGTCGGAGAAACCCACGCCGCGAATTTCCACCTTGCCGGCGTCGCCAAAAATGGACGCCGCCGCCATGCGACAAAAATCGACGTTGAAGCCCTGAAAAACACCCTTGCTGTCGGGTACTGAAAAGCCGGGTGAATTGGGATTCACGATGCAGGTCAGCTTGCCGCCGGCCTTGATCTGGTTGAGCACCTCGCCCGCCTGGACGGGGAGGATAAAGCCGGTGGACAGCGCGGCGGCCAGCGCCAATGTTTTCAAGTTCAAGTGAAATCTCCTGATGCGGTGGGACGACATTCTCGTGACTCATTCTAGCGGGCCAGAGCTGCCTCACGCCCCGCAGCACGGCCAGTTCAACACCCGTATCAATCGCCCCAAACCGCCTGCGCTGTCTCCACTACCAGGCGCAGCTTGGCGCGCTGCGCTTCCACCGCAATGTCGTTGCCGTGCACGGTGCTGGAAAAACCACACTGGGGCGAGAGCGCGAGTTGTTCCAGCGGCACGTAGCGCGCGGCTTCGTCGATGCGGCGCTTTAGGTCGTCCATGGATTCCATGGCACCAAATTTTGTCGTAACCAGTCCCAGCACCACAGTCTTGCCCTTGGGCAGGAAGCGCAGCGGTTTGAAGTCGCCGCTGCGGTCGTCGTCGTACTCCATGAAATAGGCGTCCAGGTTCATCTCCTTGAGCAGGGCCTCGGCCACGGGCTCGTAGTTGCCACTGGCCGCGTGCGTGCTTTTGAAGTTGCCGCGGCACAAGTGCATGGCGAGCAGCATGCCGGGCGGCTTTTGCGCCACCACGCGGTTGATGAAGGCGGCGTAGCGGTGCGGCAGTTCGTTTGGGTCGTCACCGCGGGCGCGGGCGGCTTCGCGCATGTGCTCGTCGCAAAGGTAGGCCAGATTGGTGTCGTCCATTTGCACATAGGTGCAGCCGGCAGCGGCCAGGCTGCGCAACTCGTCGCCGTAGGCGTTGGCCACGTCCTGGTAGAAGTCGGGGTCAAGCTCGGGGTAATGCTCGCGGCTGATGCCCGCGCGGCCACCGCGAAAGTGCAGCATGGTGGGCGAGGGAATGGTGACCTTGGGCGTGTTGCCCGGTGCCAACTGGCTCTTGAGGTACTCGAAGTCGGCCAACTGGATGTCCTTCACGTGACGCACCTTGCCCACCACGCGCATCACCGGGGGTGCCAGCTCCTGCGTGCCGTCGGGTTTTTGGATCGTCACCGGGATGTCGGTCTTGACGCCACCGAGCTGGTCCAGAAAATCGATGTGAAAGTAGGTGCGCCGAAACTCGCCGTCGGTGATGCTCTTCATGCCCACGTCCTGCTGGAACTTCACAATCTCACTGATCGCCTTGTCCTCCACCAAACGCAGTTGCTCAGGTGTGATGGCGCCGCTGGCTTTTCGGGCGCGCGCCTCGATCAGGTAGCTGGGGCGCAGGAAACTGCCGACGTGATCGTAATGGGCTGGCAATTGGGTCATGGTTTTCTCCGGTGGTTTTGTGGGGGTCATGGCAAACGCGGGAACAGCTTCGGCAGACCCGCCACGATACAGCGAAGTCTGGTTCCGGGTTATTCCAAAGTGCTATAACAATTAGTCTGCAACGCCTATTGCGATGGCTGTCGTTTGCCGTCAAAGTTGCAAAGTATCCCGCCACCTCACATTCTTCAGGAGAGACAAGACATGAAAAAGAGACTGTTCCTCAGCGCCGGCGTGCTGGCCCTTTGCGCCGTTGCCGCCTCGGCGCTGGCGCAGGACAATAAGTTCCGCATCGGTCTGATTCTCCCCATGACCGGGCAGCAGGCCACGACCGGGCGCCAGATCGAAGCCGCCGTGCGCCTGTACATGGCGCAAAACGGTGACACCGTTGCAGGCAAGAAGATCGAGCTGATTCTCAAGGACGACACCAGCATTCCGGACGTGACCAAGCGCCTGGCGCAAGAGCTGGTGGTGAACGACAAGGTCAACGTGCTGGCGGGATTTGGCATCACGCCCTCGGCCCTGGCCACGGCGCCGATTGCGACCCAGTCCAAGACACCGCTGGTGGTGATGGCTGCGGCCACCTCCAGCATCACGCAGGCCTCGCCCTACGTAGTGCGCACCAGTTTCACGCTGGCCCAGGCGGCGGTGGCGATGGGCGACTGGGCGCCCAAGAATGGCATCAAGAAGGTTGTGACGCTGGTCAGCGATTACGGCCCCGGCATCGACGCCGAGAAGTATTTCAAGGAGCGCTTCATTCTGAGCGGAGGCCAGGTCTCCGAGTCGCTGCGGGTGCCCATGCGCAACCCCGATTTCGCCCCGTTCCTGCAAAAGGTGCGCGACCTCAAGCCCGATGCGCTGTTCGTGTTTGTCCCGTCAGGCGCGGGCGCGGCGGTGATGAAGCAGTTTCTGGAGCGCGGCATGGACAAAGCCGGCATCAAGCTCATCGGCACCGGCGACGTGACCGACGATGACCAGCTCAACGACATGGGCAATGGCGCGCTGGGCGTGGTCACCTCGCACCACTATTCCGCAGCGCACCCGTCGGCGCTGAACAAGAAGTTTGTCGACGCCTTCGCCAAGGCGAACAAGGGCTTGCGTCCGAACTTCATGGCGGTCGGCGGCTATGACGGCATGCGCGTGATCTACGAAGCGCTCAGAGCCACCAAGGGCCAGGGCGGCGGTGACGCCTTGCTGGCGGCGATGAAGGGTCAGATCTTCGAGAGCCCGCGCGGCCCCATGTTCATCGACGCGCAGACGCGCGACGTAGTGCAAAACATCTACTTGCGCAAGGTTGAGAAGAAGGACGGCCAGCTCTACAACGTCGAATTCGACGTGATCAAGGACGTGAAGGATCCGGGCAAGAGCCAATAGGCGCTCGATGCCCTCATTGCGAGCGAAGCGTGCCCATCCACCCAATGCGTCATTGCGAGCGCAGCGCGGCCATCCACCCAATGCGTCATTGCGAGCGCAGCGCGGCCATCCATGGTGGAGCACTGTCGTGCTTGCGGATTGCCGCGTCGCTGCGCTCCTCGCAATGACGAACTTCTGCGCGAGAGTGTCACGATCTGGCCGAGCGCAACTTCCTCATGCTGACCATTCTCTTTGACGGCATCGCCTACGGCATGCTGCTGTTCATCCTGGCCGTGGGCCTGGCCGTGACCATGGGCTTGATGAATTTCATCAACCTGGCGCACGGCGCGTTTGCGATGGTGGGCGGCTACATCACGGTGCTGCTGATGCAGCGCCTGGGCGTGCCGTTCTTGCTGTGCCTGCCGCTGGCCTTTCTGGGGGCGGCGCTGCTGGGCGCGGTGCTGGAGCGCAGCCTGTACCGGCCGCTTTATCACAAGCCGCACCTGGACCAGGTGCTGTTCTCCATCGGCCTGACCTTCATGGCGGTGGCCAGTGCGGATTACTTCATCGGTTCGAGTCAGCAAATGGTGCAGCTGCCCGACTGGCTCAAGGGCCGCACCGAGCTCGGCGAGGGCGCCTGGATGCTGGGCATGGGCCACTACCGGCTGTTCATCATTGCGGTGTGCGCGGCGCTCACGCTGGGCCTGCAATTCGTGCTCACCCAAACCCGCTTTGGCAGCCGCTTGCGCGCCTCGGTCGATGACCAGCGCGTGGCCGCCGGCTTGGGCATCAATGTCAACGTGGTGTTTCTCACCACCTTTGCCGTGGGCTCGGGTCTGGCCGGTCTGGGTGGCGCCCTGGGCGCAGAGGTGCTGGGGTTGGACCCGAGTTTTCCGCTGAAATTCATGATCTACTTTTTAATCGTGGTGGCCGTGGGGGGCACTTCCAGCATCACTGGGCCGCTGCTGGCCGCGCTGCTGCTGGGCATTGCCGACGTGGCCGGGAAATATTACGTTCCCAAACTCGGCGGCTTCATCGTCTACAGCGTGATGATCGCGATCCTGATCTGGCGCCCGCAGGGCCTGTTCGTGCGCCTGGGGGGCAAGCCGAAATGAGCGCGCACGATATCCTGTTGCAGCGCGCACGCGCCAAGCCCTGGGAGGTTGCGCTGTGGGTGCTGGCGCTGGCCTCGCCCTTTGTGCTGTCGCGCCATGCGCTGATCATCAACGAAGTCGCGATCGTGGCGCTGTTTGCGCTGTCGCTGGACCTGATCCTGGGTTTCACTGGAATCGTGTCGCTGGGGCACGCGGCCTTTTTCGGCATGGGTGCCTATGCGGCAGCGTTGTTTGCCAAGCTGGTGACGCCGGACCCGCTGGCGGGCCTGGCCGTGGGCGTGCTGGTGTCGGCGCTGCTGGGTGCGCTGTGCAGCGCCACGGTGCTGCGTGGCACGGACCTCACGCGCCTCATGGTCACGCTGGGCGTGGCACTGATCCTGATGGAACTGGCGAACAAGCTGGATTGGCTCACGGGTGGCGCCGACGGCTTGCAGGGCGTGGTGATGGGGCCGCTGCTGGGACAGTTCGAGTTCGATCTGAGCGGGCGCACGTCAGCCTGCTATTCGCTGAGCGTTTTATTGTTGCTCTTTGTGCTGGCACGCCGCCTGGTGCACTCGCCCTTTGGCGCCACGCTCAAGGCGATACGCGACAACCGGTTGCGCGCCATGGCCGTGGGCATTGCCGTCAATCGGCATGTGGCCATCGTCTACACCGTGGCCGCTGCGATGGCGGGGGCCGCGGGAGCCCTGCTGGCTCAGACCACGGGCTTTGCCTCGCTCGATGTGTTTGAATTTCATCGGTCCGCCGACGTGCTGCTGGTGCTCGTCATCGGCGGGGTGGGATGGCTCTACGGCGGTGTCATTGGCGCAGTCGTGTTCACGCTCATCCAGGACACGATTTCCAGCATCACACCGCAGTACTGGACCTTCTGGATTGGCCTGTTCCTGGTGCTGCTGGTGCGGGTGGGGCGCGAGCGGCTGCTGCATCCTTGGACCTGGTGGAGCCGTAGTTCTGGCGGGGGCGCGCCATGAGCACAGTCGCTGCATCCATGGATCGGACCGTGCTCTCGGCTCAAGGCTTGGTGATGCGCTTTGGCGGCATCACCGCGACGAATCAGGTCACGCTGGACTTGCACAGAGGCGCGCGCCACGCGCTGATCGGCCCCAATGGCGCGGGCAAGACCACGCTCATCAATTTGCTCACCGGTGTGCTGCAACCGACCGAAGGAAAGATTCTGCTGAATGGCCAGGACATCACGCATCTGGCGCCGCATCAGCGTGTGCGTTTGGGGCTGGTGCGAACCTTCCAGATCAACCAGTTGTTTGACAGCCTTACGCCGCTGGAGACCTTGGCGATGACGGTGTCGCAGCAGCAGGGGCTGGGGGGCAAGTGGTGGCAGGCCCTGGGCGCGCGCAAGGGCGTGACCCAGCGCTGCGAGCAATTGCTGGAACAGTTTCATTTGACCGAGGTGATGAGGCAGGAAACACGGGTGCTGGCCTACGGCAAGCGCCGACTGCTGGAGATCGCGATTGCCCTGGCCTGCGAGCCGCGCGTGCTGCTGCTGGACGAACCGGTGGCGGGCGTGCCCGCGGGGGAGCGCGAGGAGTTGCTGCAAACCGTTGCCGACCTGCCAGCCGATGTCTCCATCCTGCTGATCGAGCACGACATGGACTTGGTGTTCAGCTTCGCCAGGCGCATGACGGTGCTGGTCAACGGCACGGTGCTGACCGAGGGCGACCCCGGGACAATAGCCAACGACGAGCGCGTCAAGGCCGTGTATCTGGGCCATGGAGACGAGATCAACGAGGCCTTGGCTGCGGAGCCTGCCGATGCGGGTGCGAGCCATGACTGAGTTGCTGCAAGTTCAATCCTTGAGCGCGGGCTACGGCGAAGCGGTGGTGCTGAGCGGGGTCACGCTCGCGCTGGCCCAGGGCCAGACCCTTGCCTTGTTGGGGCGCAACGGCACGGGCAAGACCACCCTGATCAACACGCTGGCTGGCGCCACGCGCCAGCACGCGGGCTCGATCACACTGGGGGGTATCGCGCTGCACAAGCTGGCGTCGCACGAGCGCGCCGCCGTGGGCATTGGCTGGGTGCCGCAGGAACGCAATATCTTCAAGTCGCTGAGCGTGCACGAGAACCTCACGGCCGTGGCGCGCTCACCGCGTGCCGGTCGCAGCGCCAGAGCCTGGACGCCGCAGCGCGTGTACGAACTGTTCCCGCGCCTGGCCGAGCGCAAGAGCAATCTGGGTACACAGCTCTCAGGCGGCGAGCAGCAGATGCTGGCGCTGGGGCGGGCCCTGGTGCTGAACCCCACGCTGCTGCTTCTGGACGAGCCCTGCGAGGGCCTGGCGCCCATCATCGTGCAGGAGTTGCTGCGCGCCATTCGTCGCATCACACGCGAGGAAGGGCTCTCGGCCATCATCGTGGAGCAACATCCGCAGGCGATACTGGCGATCTCGGACACGGCCGCGGTGCTGGACCGCGGCACGGTGGTGTATTCGGGCAGCGCGCGCAGCCTGCAGCAGCAGCCGGCGCTGCTGGATAAGCTGCTGGGCGTGGCACGCAATTGAATTCAACGGTCCAACTGGAGCAGAGCAACATGACGCAGACAAGCATTCAAATCATTCACGACGAACACAATGCCCTGTCGGCGATGCTGCGCTCGATCGGCATGATGGTGGCGCGTGGCCCCGGCGCACAGAGCGACAATTTCTTCGACGTGTTGCGCACGATGCTGTTCTACATCGACGAATTTCCCGAGCGCCTGCATCACCCCAAGGAATCCGAACTGCTGTTTCCGCGCGTCGCGCGCCTGGCGCCCGAGACCGTGCCGGTGATCGCGCGCCTGGAGCAGGACCACGTCAAGGGGGAATCAGCGGTGCGCGAATTGCAGCACCTGCTGCTGGCCTGGGAGCTCATAGGGGACTCCAGGCGGGTTGCGTTCGAGGTGGCCACCAAGCACTACCTGGCGTTCTATCTGGAGCACATGCGGCTGGAGGAATCGGTGGTTCTGCCCGCGGCGAAAAAGCTGTTGAGCGAAGCCGACTGGCAGGAGCTCGACGCCGCCTTTGCCAGCAACTGTGATCCGCTCACGGGCAAATACCCGGTCGACCCGGCCTATGAAAAACTGTTCACGCTGATCGTGACGCGGGCCCCGGCTCCCATCGGCCTGGGTGGCACATGAACGTTTGAATTCGTCATCGCGAGGCCGTAGGCCGTGGCGATCCATCTCGGCGCACCACGAAAATACCTGGATTGCCGCGCTGCGCTCGCAATCACGAATCCGGGATTCAGTGCGAGCCCACGCCCAGCCATTTGTCTAGCTGTGACCGGTCGGCCGCGAGCGCGGCGCTGCTACCTGCATAGACCACGCGACCGCGCTCCAGCACCAGCGCCTGCTGTGTCAGCGGCAGGATCTGGTGCGCGTGCTGCTCCACCAGGATTACGCTCATGTCGCCCGCTTTCAGCATGTGGGCGATGATGCGCAGCAGTTCCTGCACGATCAGCGGCGCCAGGCCTTCGAGCGGTTCGTCCAACAGCAACAGCTTGGGGTTCACCATCAGGGCGCGCGCCAGGGCCAGCATCTGCTGCTCACCACCCGAGAGCTGGTTGCCCATGTTGGCGCGGCGATCGCGCAGGCGCGGAAACAGGTCATACACGCGCTGCAGATGCCAGGGGCCGGGCCGCGCCACGACCGTGAGGTTTTCTTCCACCGTGAGCGAGGCAAAGATGTCGCGCTCCTGCGGTACCCAGCCCAGACCCAATGCCGCGCGGGCATGAGCCGGCACGAGGTTCAAATCTTTACCTGAAAACGTCATGCGCCCGGACTGGAAGCGGGTTGCACCCATGAGTGTGGCCAGCAGTGTGCTCTTACCCATGCCGTTGCGACCCAGCAGCGCCAGGCTGCCGCCGGCTTCGAGCGTGAAGGAGATGTCTTCCAGCACCACGGCCTCGCCATAACCGGCCCAGACGCCTTCGAGTTGCAGCAATTCAGCCATCGAGCGCTTCCCCCAGATACACCTCTTTCACGCGTGGGTCCTGGGCAATGAGCTCGGGCGTGTTCTCGGTCACGATGGCGCCGTTGACCAGCACCGTGATGCGCTCGGCAAAGCGAAACACCAGGTCCATGTCGTGCTCGATCAACAGAATCGTGACCTCACGCGGCAACTGCGCGATGGTCTCGAACAGTTCACGGCTTTCGCTCGTGGGCACGCCCGCTGCCGGCTCGTCCAGCAGCAGCACCGAAGGTTTGGCAGCGAGCGCCAGCGCGATCTCGATCAGCCGCTGCTTGCCGTAGGCAAGGCTCTTTGTGCGATGGTGCGCCACGTCCAGCAGTCGCAGCTGTTGCAGCACGGCCGCGGCGGCGTCGATGGCTTCGCCATGGCTGCCCACCGGCTTCCACCAGCGCGCGCCCAGGCCCAGCTGTTCGCAGCTCGCCAGGGTCACGGATTCAAGCACGCTCATGTCGGCAAACAGGCGGTTGATCTGGAAGGTGCGCGCCAGTCCACGCTTGACGCGCAGGTGCTGGGGCAGATGCGTCACCTCTTCGCCCTTGAGCAGCACCGCACCTGCGCTGGGTTCCAGAAAGCCGGTGAGCAGGTTGATGAGCGTGGTCTTGCCCGCGCCATTGGGCCCGATCAGCGCGTGGCGTGCGCCGCTGGCGACGTTGAGTGTGACCTGGTTGGTGGCGCAAAAGCCGCCGAAGCGCTTCACCAGATTGCGTGTCTGCAGCGCGTAGCTCGCACTCATGGCTTGGCCCCCGGCAGGCGCCGGCCCAGCGCGCGTAAGCCTCCCATGACGCCGTCACGCGCGAACAGCACCACGCCCACCAGCAGCAGGCCCAGCCAGAACTGCCAGTACTGCGGGTCCATGCCCGACAGCAACTGGTGCGCCGTCATGAACACCGCCGTGCCGATGAGCGCACCGTACAGGCTACCGCTGCCGCCCAGCACCAGGATCAGCAGCAGCTCGGCCGAGCGCGAAAAGCTCAGGGCGTCGATCGAGACGAACTGCGTGGTCTGCGTCAGCAGCGCCCCGGCCACGCCGGCGTAGGCCGCGCCCAGGGTGTAGACCGCCACCAGGCGCGCGTTCACCGGCGTGCCCAGGGCGGGCATGCGTGCCGCGTTCAGCCGGATCCCTTGCAGGCTCAGACCAAAGGGCGAATGCACGATGCGCCGGGCTATCCAGAACAGCACAAACAGCACCAGCACGCAGTAGATGTAGGCGGTGCGGCCCTGCAGGTCAAAGCTGAACAGTCCCAGCAGGGGCTTCATTTCGATGCCCTGCAGCCCGTCCACGCCGCCGGTGAAGTCGGTGGCCTTGTTGGCCGCCTCGAACAGCATCAGCGACACGCCCAGCGTCACCATGAGGCGCGTCAGATCGGCGCCGCGCAGCACCAAAAAACTGCTGACAAAGCCCACCAGGGCCGCTACCACGGCCGCGCCCGCCAGCCCCAGCAATGGGTCGCCCCAGCCGTACTTGGCCATGAAGCCGGCAGCGTAGGCGCCCACGCCAAAGAAGGCGGCGTGCCCGAGCGAGACGATGCCGGCATAGCCCAGGATCAGATCGAGCGAGAGCGTGAACAACGCCGTGATCGCGATCTGGCTGAGCAGCGAGAGTTGGTCGCCGAACGTGAAATAGGCCAGCACCGGCAGCAGCCAGAAGGCATATTCGTAGCGCTGCCAGTGCGCGCGGCCTTGCAGCGCAGCGGGGTTGAAACCGGGAATGGCGTGAGGCTTCATGGCAGGCATCAGCGGGGCGCAGTCCGGCCAAAAAGTCCCTGCGGACGCAGGATCAGGATAGCCACCATCACGGCGTAGATGACGAAGGCGCCGATCTGCGGAAAATAGTATTTTCCGGCCACGTCGCAGACACCCAGGATGAGCGAGGCGACGAGTGACCCCAAGATGTTGCCGCTGCCGCCCACGGCCACGACGATCAGAAAATAGACGATGTACTTCACCGGAAATCCTGGGTCCATGCCCAGCATTTCCACGCCCAGCGCGCCCCCTAGTCCGGCCAATCCCGAGCCCAGGGCAAAGGTCAGGACGAACACGCGCTCGACGTTGATCCCTAAGCCGCGAGCGGCGCGTGGATTGTCCACGGAGGCGCGCAACTGCGCGCCAAAGCGGGTGTCGGCGATCATCCATTGCAGCGCCAAGGCGATGCCCAGACCCACCACGATCAGGAACAGGCGATAGACGCCGATGTCCATGCCCGGCAGATTGAACTGGCCGCTCAAGAACGAGGGCAGCTGCAGCGGCTGCTGCTGTGCGCCGAAAAAGAAGTGGGCGGTTGAGATCGACACGAACACCAGGCCGATGGAGAACAGCACCTGATCCAGGTGGGTGGCGCCGTAAAGGCGCCGATACAGCGTGCGCTCCATCAGCACGCCCGCAGCGGCCGAGGTCAGCGCCGCCAGCGGCAGCGCTGCCAGAAAGGGCACGCCGAAACGGTTCAGCAGCACGACGCAGGTGTAGCCGCCGAGCATGGCAAAGGCGCCGTGCGCGAGGTTCACGAAATTCATCAGACCCAGCGTCACGGACAAGCCCACGCTGATCAGAAACAGCAGCAGGCCTGACGCCACGCCGTCGAAGATGACTGTCATGGGGATGTCGCTACGGAGTTAGGCGATGTCGTCATTGCGAGCGACGCCTTGCAGCAGCCTTCCACCTTCACTGCGAGGAGCAAAGCGATGTGGCAGTCCATGGCGGCTAACCAGCCAGCGGCATGGATTGCCGCGCTGCGCTCGCAATGACGGCTGGCTCTTGCCGTTGTTTGGTGGGGCTGCTCATGGAATGGAGCAAAGCGACGCGTTGCCGCGGCACTGCGTGCTTCGCAATGACGAATTCGGTGCACCACGGGTATGCCAGCATGGATTGTCGCGCTGCGCTCGCAATGACGAAAAAATTCTGACCGACCGCGCCTTATAGCTTGCCCGGATCCTTCTGCTCGTTGAGCTGATCGAACTCGATGTTTTGCAGCTTGTTGCCCACCTTTTGCACCTTGCGGATGTAGATGGTCTGCACGATGTCGCGCGTGGCCGGGTCGATGCTGATGGGGCCGCGCGGGCTGATCCACTTCATGCCCTTGGCGGCTTCCATGAACTTGTCAGCGTCGGTGTTGCCGTTGGTCTTCTTCAGCGCCTCCATGATCAGGTGCATGCCGTCATAGCCGCCCACCGACATGTAATTGGGGCGGTCGTTCGGGTAGGCCTTGGCGTAGGCTTCGGTGTAAGCCTTGTTCTCGGGTGACTTGTGCGATTCGGCATAGTGGTCGCTGCTGACCACGCCCAGTGCGGCGTCGCCCAGCGCATCCAGGATGTCTTCGTCCGTCAGGTCGCCGGTGCTGATCAGTTGGATGCCGGCCTTGGCCAGGCCGCGCTCGGTGAATCCCTTCATGAAGGAAATGGTCTCTGCGCCCGGCGGCAGGAAGATGAACACCGCGTCGGGCTTGGTGTCCTTGATCTTTTGCAGGTAGGGCGCGAAGTCGGGGTTCTTCACTGGAGCGCGCACCTCACCCACGATCTCGCCGCCAGCGGCGGTGAAGGTCTTCTTGAACTGACCTTCGGCGTCGTGACCGGGGCCGTAGTCGGCGACCAGGGTAAAGACCTTCTTGATCTTGTTTTTGGCGGCCCAGGCCGCAATCGGCGCCGTGGTCTGCGGCAGCGTCATCGACGTGCGCACGATGTAGTTGGACTTGGTGGTCACCGACGAGGTGGCAGCGTTCATCACCACCATCGGCTTCTTGCCCTCGGTGGCGACAGAGGCGACAGCCAGGGCCGAGGGGGTCAGACCAAAGCCGGCCAGGATGTCGACCTTGTCCTTGATCACCAGCTCGGTGGCCAGGCGCTTGCTCACGTCGCCTGCGGTGCCGGGGCTGTCGTCTTTGACGATGAGTTCGATCTTGCGCCCGGCGACGGTGTCACCGTAGGTGGCGAGGTAGAGTTTGACGCCATGCTCGATCTGCTTGCCGTAGGCCGCAAACGGTCCGGTCATGGGCAGGATCAGGCCGACCTTGATCGGGTCTGCCGCATGGGCCGCGAACGAGGCGAGCAGCGCAAGCGCCGCAGTGGCGAGGGTAGTCTTCAACAGTCTCATGTCTTGTCTCCTTATGGTTATCGCCCCTTGCGCCAAGGTGGCTTGATTTGACGGTGAACGCAAAATTCAGACAGGCGCCACCGCGCAGCGCCATCCCGCCGACAGTATATTGCCGCGCGTGGCGCTAAAGGCATCAGTTCTTGACCAGACAGTTTCCCACATTCCAGCCGTAAAGCCACTCCATGGCGTCGTAAAAGCGTTCCTGTGTGCGGCCTTTCCACAGGTCGTTTCGCACCAGGCGCTCCACGCCCTTGGCGTGATAGATGCGCCCCATCTCGCGCGCTGACAGCACGATGCGAGCCGTGCGCGCCACGCGCGATCTCTGGTACAGATCGAAGGCCTGCACGAAGTCGTTGCGGCATTCGCGCAGCGCCTCGCCCAAGGTCACCGCGTCTTCCAGCGCCATGCAGGCGCCCTGCGCCAGGTACTGCGTTGTGGGGTGGGCGGCGTCTCCCAGGAGCGTGGCGCGGCCAAATGACCACTGGCCAATCGGTTCGCGGTCGGCCGTGGCCCAGCGCCGCCACTGTTTGGGTAGGTCAATGAGCTGGCGCGCCTTGGGGCAGATGCCCTGGAAGTAGCTTTGCACCTCCTCGCGGCTGCCATCAGTGACGCCCCATTCTTCCTGTTCGCGGCTGTGAAAGGTCACGACCACGTTGTATTGCTCGCCGCCGCGCAAGGGGTAATGCACCAGGTGGCAGTTGGGTCCGACCCAGATGCTGGCGGCGTTCCACTGCAGGTCCGCGGGGAAGTCGGATTTGTCGATGACCGCGCGGTACACCACGTGGCCAGTGACGCGCGGCGGGTCGTTCACGTACTGCTGGCGCAGCGCCGACTTCACGCCGTCCGCGCCGATCACGGCCAGGCCGTGGTGGCTCACGCCGTTCTGGTCAATCACGCTGACGCCGGCGTCGTCCTGCTGCACGCGCTCGGCGCGGGTCGAGGTCAAGAACTCGACTTGGCCGGTTTCCTGCGCGCCCTCGAGCAAGGACAGGTGCACATCCACGCGGTGGATCACGGCATAGGGGTTGCCAAAGCGCTGGCGAAAGGCCGCGCCGGTTTCGATGCGGCCCACCAAGCTCTCGTCCAGCGCGTCGTGCATCACCATCTCGTCGGTGAAGACGGCGCGGCTACGCGCCTTCTCGCCCACGCCGAGCGCGTCGAAGGCGTGAAAGGCGTTGGGGCCGAGCTGGATGCCGGCGCCAATTTCGCCGATCTGCGGGCTTTGCTCCAGCACCTTGACGCTAAAGCCCTGGCGCACCAGGGCCAGCGCCGCGGCCAGGCCGCCAATGCCGCCACCGGCGACGATCACAGGGGGTGCTTGGGTCATTTCTGTTTCCTTAACGAAAGTTAGGCGCGGGTTTCTGCAGTCCAGGAACGGCTGATGATGAAGGCAGCCACTGCGGCAATCAACACCGGGACCGCGCCCACCAGAAAGACCTGGTGCATGTCCCACTGAAGCGAGAGCAGAAGGCCTCCGACCACCGGCCCGATGATCGATCCGATTCTGCCAATACCCAAGGCCCATCCCAGTCCGGTGGCCCGGATCGCTGTCGGATAGGACTTTGCCGTGAGCGCATTGGCTCCGATCTGCCCTCCGACCACGCAGAAGCCCGCGCCGAAAATGCTGATCACGAGCAGGGGAATCGAGGTGCCGACCGTGCCTACCAGCACGATGAATGCGGCCGCCAGAAAGTAGATGACCGA
>CAIVXG010000149.1 GCA_903909815.1 uncultured beta proteobacterium
GCTGCGTACCAACGCGGCGCTGATGCGTGCGCCACACCTCAACTTGAAGTCCTTCGTGCCCGACCGACCACTGACAAGCGCGCAGTCAGTGGGTCAGCTTTCGATGAGCACAGGTGGGTCAGATATTTTGAGCGCCGAGGGGTGAAGGTAACGTCCTGCCTGATACCAACCGAGGCGGCGCAACAGCCGGGTTTAGCCCGTCGTCACACCGCACTCAGGGTGGGGGAATTTGAGGTGGCCACAGGCGGGGGAATTTGGGTGGCCATCAGGGGACATGGCGCTCTAACGTTGAAAATGGACCTGCTATGGTCAGTCAGTGAAGCCGGTCAGGTCCTTGGACTCAGCCCCACATCTAATATACGGAAGAACTCATTACTCTTCAAGTCTGTCTGTCTGCGGTTGCCTAGGCACAGTCAGATCGCGCAACCCAAATATTGATTTTTGCCACCAGACGTGCGCTCGAAGTTGCTCACCACAGGTCAGACCGGCAGCAGATGAACTCGACATTCCCTCAGTGGCAGGCGGGGCTTGATCACGTTTTTCGAATGGAGTCCTGCTGAGCGGTCCGTATCTGGGGCCTCGGTGAAACCCACCGAAACAAGCCCGCCTGTAAATGTGCAGTCTGTCCTTGCTTGGTGTCGCTCCCGAGCAAACGTCAACTGGTCAGATTTCAAATGTGGGAATGCGAGAGGTAGAAAAACCGCTCTTGCTTTAACTGGAAGTCCCTGTAGAGGAGATGGGCTCTTTTAGCCAGCTTGGCGCCAAGCAACAAGACCAGTCCCAGGCTTGAGTTGACAGACAGACGATTCCCCACTCACCCACTCAAACAGGCTACCAACGATGCGGCAGCAGTGCATCAATGTCGTGATGATCCCCGCTGGATACAGCCAGCTCCACGATGCCCTTTGATATTTGATCCCATAGGATCAAATATAGACGAAAGAATGCTACCTTAAACGAAATTGACCTCAAGAGAGCAAAAACTCTTGATGACCGGGTAAATTCCGGATAATATGATCCTATAAGGTCAAAATATGCAGATCAACGCCAGTACCCTACCCCAGCTTGCCAAGATGATGATACAAGAACGCAAGCGCCAGAAGCTCTCGCGCTCGCAAGCCGCGGCCGTGTGCAATGTCAGCCCCTCCTTCATCCGGGATGCCGAAACACATCCTGAGCGCTGCTCACTGGGCAAGCTGGCTATGCTCGTCAACGGGCTGGGCCTGACCATGATCATCACAGACGGGAAACCACAGCAGGTCCAAGGCATCATCGCCCAAGCCATGGCCGACGGCAAACTGGTGCACCTTGACCAAGAGCACTCCAAGCCACGCAAGGGATACGGGGGAGTGACGGTTCTCGATCCTGAGAGGTTAAAGCCATGATTCGCCTTCGCGTGTGGGCCAATGTGCGCCCAATGGGATGGTTCGGCCACGAGGCCGGGGACTACTTCTTCGAATACGACCCCCAGTGGCTGGAACAGGATGGCGCTTTCGTGCTGGCCCCACGCTTTCCCCTGCGGAAGGAGCGCTTCACCGGCGCGGCCATCCGAAACTTCTTCGCCAACCTCCTGCCCGAAGGCGCAGCCCTGGACGACATCCTCAACGCCCTCCAGATGCGCGAGACCTCACCCTTTGAGATGGTCGGGCGCCTGGGAGCGGAACTGCCGGGTGTTCTGTCCGTACTGCCAGAAAACGCCGCCCCCCAGCTCCAGCAGGAATACACACCCCTGACGTCTGCGCAGCTGAGCAAGCGCCTTGCCGAACGCAGCATCAAGCCACTGCTCACCGCCAACGAGCAAACAACCATGTCGCTGGCCGGCGCCCAGGACAAGATCGGACTACGCTATGACAGCAAGACCGGCAAGATCAGCGATAGCGTGGGCCAGTCGCCCACCACCCACATCTTCAAGCCCGACACCCGGCTCAAGGCCTTCCAGCCCAGCGCGATCAACGAATACGCTTGCATGCTGCTGGCGCGCGCTCTGAAGCTGCCGGTACCCGATGTCTGGCTGCTGCGCGTGCCCGAGGCCGTCTACGTTGTACAGCGCTACGACCGGGTGATGGTCAGCAACAGCATCCTCAGCCTGCACCAGATCGACGGCTGCCAGCTGCTGGGGGTCGGCGCCGACTGGAAATACCAGCGCAATGCAGGGCTGGTGAGCCTGCCCAAGCTGGCCCAGGCCCTGCGTGAGCTAAAGGTACCGGGCCGGGATCTGCTACAGCTGCAGCGGTGGGTGATGTTCAACTATCTGAGCGGCAATGCCGATGCGCACGCCAAGAACCTGTCCGTGCTGATCTCCGATCAGGGCTACCGGCTGGCTCCGTTCTATGACCTGCTGTGCGTTCGAGCCTACGGCGACGACCGGATGGCTCTTTTCATCGGTGACGAGGAAGTGTTCGATTCGGTCGGCGCGCACTCATGGGAAGCCCTCTGCAAGGACTGCGGCTTTCGCTTCAAGCAGACCATGGACGAGTTCCGCAGCATGGCCAGCGCCATGACCGCAGCCTGGAGCAAGACTTATGGCGAGCTCCACAAAGATCCGCACACCACGCACGAAGAACACGAGCTGCTCGATGGCATGAACGCCGTGTTCGCCAAGCACATTGCCGCAGCCCTCTCCATGACGCAGTGAGGCTGTCGTGGCGAACGACTGCTTCGTCCTCCGTGTCCCGTCGCTACGGTCACCCCCCACAACGGGTCAGCCAATGGACCAGCTCAGGTGTCACACGAACCAAAGTTGGGTCTTATTCCATTTCTAATTCAATGTTGTAATAATACCTCCATCAACCTTGATGGAGGTATTCATGTCACGTCCTGCCAGCGGTGATGATGAGGTTTTGGCAAGTGCCCGCGAGGCAATTGCCTCAGCCCTGACGGTGGAGCAGTTGCGGCAAGCTCAAGCGGTGGTGTTGCCGCTGGACTATGCAATGAGCTTGGCCGACACGGCGCAAGCAATTGGCGTGTCCCCTGGTTGGGCTTGCCAGCTGCGTCGACGATTCATGCACGGCCAGAAGGTTGGAGAGCCAGGCGCGCCAACCGCAGGCGGACGCAAGCGCGAGAACATGAGCCTGGAAGAAGAGCGCGAATTCCTGGCCCCGTTTTTTGAGCAAGCTGCAAAGGGCGGCGCGCTCGTCGTCGGCCAGATCAAGGCGGCGCTGGACAAGCGATTGGGACGCAAGGTGGCTCTGGCCTCTGCCTACAACTTGCTACACCGCCATAACTGGAGAAAGCTCGCACCCGACAAGTGATCTCAATCACTCTCGCGACATCACCAAGGCACTCTGCACATTTGCCGACGAGCAGCACGTCGCCGCCCTGACCACTCCCGAATAGTTTGTGATGGTGTCAGTGAAGTCAACTTGCAGCTTCTGACGGTGCGGGCCCTTTGCCTCGCGCTTGAAATCACGTTTGAATTGGCCGGTTGGTTCAACCGTCCGCATTCAGGTCTGCCATCAAGTCCTCGACAGTGCCAAACGACTTCAGCCCCCCATGTTACGTCCCACGATAGATTCGGGCCGGCCACCCACGCTATCCATGGTTGAATTCGGTCCTGTGTCCCACGCCATTTTTGAAGGTGCTCGCACCTCGCTGTGAGCGGGACGGTGTCGGCAGTGGAACTTGTTTAGTCGCC
>CAIVXG010000150.1 GCA_903909815.1 uncultured beta proteobacterium
ATCTGAGTCATCATCATCTCCAGTCGCACCACAAAGCGTGGCTGGTGATGAAACTATGCCGAGCGAAAATCGTCAAAGACCCCTGCAGAACTGACGCCGCCGACATTACTCGGAATACTCCTGAACACGGGATAGTGCCTCAGCGTGTGCATAGAAACGCGCTTGTCTATTCTTGCCAACACGGCCGCGTCATGGATGGCTCGATTGAGTTGGCGAGTACCCAGTGCCTCGATGGGATTGAGCCCCGGAAATAGCCAGCCACCGTCAAGCATCTTGCCCTGCGCTCGTGCCACACGCCACCAGCAACGCAGCCGCTCCAGCAGTACGGGCGAGAGCATGGCGTAGCGATCCTTGCGTCCTTTGCCTTGTTCCACGCGCAGCGTCATGCGTTGACTGTCAATGTCGCTCACTTTGAGCGCGACCACTTCGCCCACTCGCAGCCCGGTGCCGTAGGCCAATGAAAGGGCTGTCTGGTGTTTGATATGCCCAACTGCACCAAGCAATCTGGCCACCTCTTCCTTGCTCAACACCACGGGTAGTCGATGCGGCACGCGTACCGACTGCATCTTGGCCATGACCTCTTCACGGCCCAGCGTGACACTGAAGAGGAAATTCAAACCAACGATGGTCGCGTTGAGCGTGATCGGTGAGGCGCCCGAGTCAACCATATGCAACTGGAAGCGGCGCAAATCCTCTGCGCTGGCGGTATCGGGCGACCTGCCGATAAATCCCGCAAGCTTGCGAACGGCTCGAACGTATGCGGATTGCGTCTTGGGCGCCAGCTTGCGCAGTCGCATGTCCTCGATCATGCGTTGACGTAGTGGCGAGACGGCTTGACTTGATGACTCCATGGTGGTGCTCCTGTTGTGAACGAGGCGGAATGCCTCGGTTCCCAACATAGCCACGGACTCGCCCGGCCGCAAACACCAACAAAGTCCCGAGGCGCCTTACCGCGCGAGCGGTTTAGTCCAACGCTGCCTGGCGGCTCTACGATTTTCTCCCTTGCAGACCTTCAACAACGAAGAACCTGAGCTCCGTTTCTTCGAGCCGCAGCACGGACATCGATTCTAAAACGCGGGAACCATTGGAGCCGAAGGTTGCGCCTGAGTCTTCTGTCGGGTCATTCATACCCTGATGCCTTGTGGCACGCCGCATGCTTAACGGCGAAGGAACACTCGAAGAAGAGGCACCACCGCATAAAACTCGAGCGCCCAGCGTGGCGCGAACCATGCCGCGCCAGCGTCCAGTACAAAGGCCGCCACCATAAGAAGACCGATTCGAACCTCGCCGATGTGATGTGGTCATGGGGTACCTTCAGGTCGAGCACCATGATCGTGAGGACGATGGCGATGACGCCATCAGAAAACGCCTCGAGTCGGTTCTTCTCCAAGGCAAGTGCTGCCTAAAGCGCAGATTTCGCGGTGCGCATCAATGCCGCTCCCAGCATGCCGTAGTACACCAACGATTTATCTGTTGGCACCAGTAATTTGATGCGCTGGTTCGCCGGGCTGGATTGATCCTGGATCCACCCCTGGGTTCGCAGCCAGGATATTCGCCGATGTAGCGTGGAAGGTGAGCCCAGTGTGGCCAGCGCCATGGCCTCACGCACCGCCAAAGTCTTGTTGTCTCGCCAGTGCAGGGCCAATGCATCAAGCAACGCTCCCTCGTCGGGTTCCAACGCAGGGGACGAGGGACGCGCTTTGAGCTCGCTTGCGAGCTGCACGAAGCGCAGATAGGTGCCAGCTGGAGAGGTTTTTTTCGGGGATGTGGCCATGACGTATGTTCCTCTTTTGAACTTGGAGGCGGTGGCGCTCACTGTAGCCGAATTAGGGGCGCTGGGGTCTTGGCCCTGGAAGCGGGGCGCAACCCCGACGTCACCTGAGGGTCTGATTCAGCATCCTGGCCAGGCGTGCTGCGGCAAGTGCCAGGCGTTGCTTTGCGACGGGCGTGAATTTGTCGATGTATTCCGAGCCCACTCGGCGCTGCGGGTAAAAGCCAGGTGTACCCACGATGCGGCACGATTCCTGAGCCGCGTGTGCCGCGTTCAGGTCGTCGGCTATGGCGTCCAAAGGCGTGTGGGCCAGGCTGAGCGCCAAGGAGGCGGTGTCCTGATTCAAATGCTTGATCAGTCCCGTGTCCCAAAGCGCATGCAGGTTGCTGCCGCGCATGAAGGCCTGCAACTGATAGGCATTGCCACCCTTGTCGTCCAAGTACCCCGCGTGCAACGGCTGATGAACGTCGGCCACGAAGTGAATGAGGTACGCCAGGGCCTTGAGCTTGCGCTCGTCCGACGCCTTGGACGCCAGAATACTCAACTGCTGATCGATCGCTGCGACCACGCATTGACCGTTGGGGCAATCCCGTTTGGCGTCATAGATGCAGGAGTTTCGGGGGAAGTTGACGTAATGCCAGGGCGAAGTCACTGGCATACGGTGTTCATCGGCCCAGGTCGACAGGGATACCATGGTAGCGCCGGGCTCCAGGGAGAGAAGTCGGTGGACATAAGCTTGGGTGGGTGCGCTGAGCTGGGTCTGCGCCAGTGCTGCGACCACCTGGTGGCCTTCGCCACCCCAGGCAAAGACGCAGGAACTGAAGAACCAGCCGCACGCCAACAGCCAGGCCCGCATCGATGGGAGAAAGGGCAGTGTGGGTTTCATCATGGTCTCCTGTCCAAATTGCGAGCGGGTGCGGGGTGGCATCGATCAAGATTGACAGTCAGCGCACCAAATTCCATACGGTGGCCTCATGGACGTCGGGCACATGGGGCCACTGCGCCAAAGTCTGTAGCAAGGACTGCCAGCCCATCCGGTCAAACTGCAGCCTGCGCAGGCTGATGATCGCCCGAAATGCGGGCTTCTCCAGGCCACTTGGGGAATCGGGTCCGGCATGGCTGTCATCCCCATGGCCTGCTGGGCGCACAGCGCCTGCTTCCTGGGTCGACGCAAATCGCAGGTGCAGGATCACCGCATCACGTGGACCGGGATCCAGTGTCCAACTGTGCAGTGGCTGCCAGCGGTCAAGGGCGTGCAGCCACGCGCAAAGGCCGGCGGGCAGCGCCAGATGCGCCAGAGCAATCTGGCCGACATCGACTTCAGGCGCCGGTTCATCCAGACAAAAGCCCAAGGCTTTGGCAATATCCGAGCGCACCGACAACTCATGTTCCCTGCGCGGGACCACCTGGGTGAGCCAGCCATGCATGTTGACCATGGCGCCCACCATGAACCACAACCTGGGGGCATCTGCAGGCAGGCCAAACTGCACCAAGCCGGGCCAGCCGTCCTCGAACTTGAGAGGTCCCAGGCAAACGCGCAACCTTTGCAGCAAGTTCTTCCAGCTCGACGGCCGAAAGTGGCACAACGAGGCGTATTCCATGGCAACGCCCATCCATGTAAGCAAGTAGCGTTCTCCAACCCACTGGGACGTGCGCCGCGTGAGCAGCTCTCTGACAGGCATAAAGCGGCTGTAGGTCAAGGCGTGGGGAGCGAACTGTGCGGGCACCACCAGGGGCACCAGCACCAGTTGATAGAAATGCCGGTGTACCCAGCTGGTCTTGCGATCAGGCCCCGTGAACTCCTTGGCCCAGCAGTCGTGGCTGGAAAACGCCTGCACCCAGTCCGCGACGAGTTCGGGATTTGCGCTCGTCTGGTACAGATGCTCAATGAGCGGGTCGTCGCTCTCCCGCATGGCTTTTTCCAGGCCGCTGGGCGCAAGCGTGTGGTACCACTGGCGCGCCAGCTTGGCCGCAGCCGCGGCGTCGTCCGTCAGTGAGTGCGCCATGGCGCGCTGGTATTCAAAGGCCTGCGCCTGCGCCAAGACCGGTAAGGGGCCACAGATTTCCGACAGTGCCTCACCCCAAGGTCCACCGGGATAGGCCCGATCGCTTGGCTGCTCGGTTAGTGCGGTAGTGCCGTGATGGGTGAGCCCATCAAATGGGGGCCGGATGGACGATGACAGAGGTGTTTCTTGCATAGGGTCAAGGTTTGTATTGGGTGGGGTGCCAGGAAGTGGCACCGGACACGTAATGGACCTGCTTGCCTGACTCCAAGGCTCGGATGGCCGAGTCGAATTGCTGTTGACCTGCGGCCAGGCGGGTTGGGTCAAACTCCTCGACTTGGACGACGTGTGGCGGCTGCTCGCCCACCGTGAACGTTACAACTCTCGTAGTTCGCGCGGCGATCTCCCCAATGAAGCGACGCCATCCCAAATACGCCATGTAAGCCTGCAGATCAGGGGGGTGCTCATCGGCGTGGGCCAGCATCAGAAAAAGGGTGTTGTCACTTACGCAGTCCACGCGCGTGTGACAGGGGTGCCCAAAGAGCGGGTCTTCGAAATGGATCGTGACATTGCAGCGGGCGCGCTCCATGTAGTGGCCCAACGGTTTTGCGTGCCAGTGGTGGGCCAGCACGTTGGCGCTCATTTGATAGGCTCTCTGGTAAAGACTGGCTTCGATCCAGGTGCTACAGCCCCAAGCACTGGGGTTGGGGCCCAAAGTCGCATGCAGAAAACGGCCCGCCAGACTGGATCGGTCGAGCTGCTCAGGCCAGACTTGAAATTCGCGCGTCACGTCGGCCGGGGAAAACGTCAGGCTGTGGGTCAACCGATTTATGAGGGAGTGCATGCCACTGCGATGGGCGTTGGGATCCCAAGGCCTGGCGCCTAAGCTTGACGGCGTTGCCAGGCATTGCCAACAACTGCTGGGACACGGTCCAAGGGGCCAGGGCTGTGTCTCGTCCCAGACCAATGTCGTACGGGGCGAGGCTGTTGAACTGAGGGCAGAAGTGAAGCGGGGTCCAATCATGAACTGTCTGAAAAAGTGTGAATCGGGGTTCGCGCTTGATCAGGTTCTCACGAAAGTCATTTCTGTCAAGGGCATGGCGCCGCTATCACAGGCCAACCGCTGCCCTCCCAGCGCTGCGGTGCGACAGGCAACAATTGCCCGGCAGGCTTTGGCCTGCGGGGTGCTTAATCAATTGACCTGTGCCGTTTGCCATGTTGGGCCATCGGTAAGATTCGTGCAAATCCGGCCACTGCAGCCTTGGCGAACTGGTACCCAGGCTTGTAAATTGCCCGGAGTCCAGGAAGCGCGGAGGCAACCATTACGTCAGCATCCGAACTTGGACGCATCAGTCCCCCAACTCGGGCGGAAAGCAAAAAGCCACCCGAAGGTGGCCTCTTGCTGCACAAGGCTAGAACGGCGCCCGCAGTATCCTTTCGGAATTCTGTGCTTGTAAACAAGCTCCCCGTTCGGGTGGTATAGACTGGTCCACCCTCCGCTGCAATGCCGCATCTTCAAACCAATCGACGGGCATATCGTCTTCGGATAGTAGTATTGTAGCAAGGTCGCAATAAAACACAAAATGCCGATATTCACCCGTTCCGGACCGTCCCCGAAAGATTGTTGGCTTGTCGATGGCTCACCCAATTTCGGCATTTTCCCGGCTGGGCTGTTGGCTCAAATCGATGCTCCAACATCGATTTGGTTGAAGGTTGGGAACGTTGCCTTTGGCGAAACACACATAAACGAACGCCACGGGCATTGGGTTGCTCGCCAGCTAAAAACTGTTCCGCAGTTGGTTTTCGAGAAACTCGGGCAGCCCGGGCATATCTACTGCACAGAATCCGAAAAAAAGGTCAAGGTAAGCCTGCGAATCGCCCCGTCGTCTTTGCTGGTTCTAGAGCTAGTTCGTGCGAGCGAAGTCCATTTTTCGGTGACTTCGCTGTACGCGCATCCCGCTCAATTGGATGGACAAGTGATGGGCCGATACCGAGGTCGTTGAACGCCGTGCGCCAAATGCTCCGCGGAAACCTGGAAAATGGCCCCGATGTGCAGCCATTACCAAGCCCTCAAGCACCGCGCGAAGCGCTACCGGGAATGTTCGGTCTGGTGCTGCATTGGTCTCAGGACACCAAGATTGGGTTCTGTCACAGTAAGCATAAACGACAAGCCGGGCCATGCTTGATTTCCGAAGAAGTTTGATCGACAGCGCCTTGCACAAGGTGCTCAAGCGGCTGCATTACCCACCGGAGATGATGCTCACCTGCGTGCGGTGGTATGTGGCCTACCCACTGAGCTTGCGCCACATCGAGGAGATGATGCAGGAGCGCGGCGTTTTCGTTGACCACGCCACAGTGCACCGCTGGGCAATCAAGGTGTTGCCGGTTCTGGCCGCCATTTTCCGTCGGCGCAAACGCCCCGTGGGACGGAGCTGGCGCATGGATGAGACCTACATCAAAGTTTCGGGCCAGTGGAAATATCTCTACCGCGCCGTCGATCGAGACGGCGACACGGTTGATTTTCTGCTCACTGCCAAGCGTGATTTGGCTGCGGCGCGCAGGTTTCTGGAACGCGCGATCAACCTGCACGATGTGCCAGAGAAAATAACCATTGACAAGAGCGGCGCTAACACGGCCGCCATCGAAAGCGTCAAGGCCGACGCCTGCGTCGACATCCTGATGCGCCAGAACAAATACCTCAACAACATCGTCGAACAGGACCACCGGGCCATCAAGCGGATCACCCGACCAATGCTTGGCTTCAAGTCATTCTGGAGCGCCAGAATTATCATTGCGTGCATCGAGACCATGCACATGATCCGCAAGGGGCAGTTGGACTGCCACGCCGGCAAAAAATTATGTCCCCGGTCGACCAGTTCTACAGCCTCGCCGCTTGATCGTCATGCCAACCAAGCAGCCATTTTCGGCCTGGTGCCACTATTGCGACAGAACCCTTGAGTTTGGGCGCCCACACATGGTGGAGCGTTTGCTTGGGCAAACGGTGCAGGGGGAGCGCAATTGGTTCGAACACGGCAAGGGTCTTGTGTGCACAGAAGTCGCGACTTTACTTCAAATTCCTGAATGGTTGCAAATTTAGTGCAATCTTCATTGCAGTAATTCCGCAAACGCGACCCCTTGCGGAACAGCCGTTTTCCTCTGGGAAGCTCAGTCTACGAGGGTTGCATCTTTACTTCGATTCAGTAGTGTCCCAACGTTCTTCAGAGGAGAACGAGCTGATTTGGCTCGAAATCCGGGCCTGAATCCATCGAGGGTGGCGTAAGTAGTTGATTTATTGGGATTGTTTCAAACATGGACAGAC
>CAIVXG010000151.1 GCA_903909815.1 uncultured beta proteobacterium
GCGCCTCCTCGCGCCGCGCCGCGGCCTGCCTGGCCTCCGCCTGTTTCTGCGCTTCCTGGCTGGCTGCTGCCTGCGCGGCCGCTTCCTGGCGAGCGGCCTCGGCACGCTGTGTCTCTTGCCGTGCCTGCTCGCGTTGCACTGCTTCCTGACGCGCCAAAGCTTCTTGCCGCAACGCCTCCTGACGCTGCCCCTCACGCCGCACCGCGGCCTGCCTGGCCTCTGCCTGTTTCTGCGCTTCCTGCCTGGCTGCTGCCTGCGCGGCCGCTTCCTGGCGAGCGGCCTCGGCACGCTGTGTCTCTTGCCGTGCCTGCTCGCGTTGCACTGCTTCCTGACGCGCCAAAGACTCTCGTCGAAGAACTTCCTGATGTTGCGCCTCGACTTGCGCTGCTTCAAGGCGCACAGCCTCTTGCGCCAGGGCTTCCTGGCGCCTGACCTCTTGTCGAAGTGCCTCTTTCTTTCGCTCCAACTCCGGATCGGGGGCACTCGCAGCCAGTTTCGGCGGCAGCGCGAGTTGCGCGTCCGGCGCCGTGACCGCCAAGGGTGCCACTGGCGACCTCTTTGGTGCGACCGACGTCGCAACGACTTCCTGTGCTGGTGCTGGTGCTGGTGCTGGTGCTGGTGCTGGTGCTGGTGCTGGTGCGGGTTCTGGTGCGGGTGCTGGTGCTGGTGCGGGAACGGTCACGCCTGTCACCGGTTGCGGCGCTACCAGTGCATTGCGGGTTGGAACCGCGACCGCCGCAGCAGGTATCTGTGGCGCATCGGGCTGCGGCTCGAGCGAGCGCGCATTCGTGTCTGCGGTCGATTCGAGGACCGGCACCGACGGGCTCTGTGCAAGGGTCATGTGCCGGTCAGTAGGGGGCACGGTGGGCGGAACTGCATCCATTTGCACCACGGCATCGGTGTTGGCAGCCAACACCACGCTCAAGTAAACAGGGTCTGCCCGGCGTTCAGACTTTCCAGTGCGGTTGGCAGGCATTCCCAGCCCGGTCAGATCAAACTTGACGCTCAGGATGAGTGCATGCATCAGCAGCGAGAGCAACATTGCGAGCCGGAAATCGAATTTGAGGCGCCGACGGCGCCAGGTTCGCCGCAGGCGACTGGCAAGACCCGTATTCCGCCGGAACGGCCCATCCACGCTCATTCGAGGCCCATCCCTGACGCGCCATCACCGTGGCCGTGATGGCGGGCGTGCCGTCTGCCCGAGGTTCTTAACGCGCAGCTAAAAGGCATTCCAAGGACCATTGGTTGAGAGCGCCTGTCCCCAAATCGAGGTGTAGACCGTGCGTCCAAAGAAGAACGAAAGTCCCCAGACAAAAGTCTGAGGCGCCTGGGCGATGGAACCACCCAGATTGCTGAAAGCCACGTTCGGGGTGCTGAACAGCGCATCCGCATTGGCGATGGAAAAGTTCGCGCTGGCAGTGTGCCCAAGGTAGTCGCTCAAGCCCGCATTCAACGCCACCGGCGTGCTGCCAGAAGGACAATACCAGCCACCTGTGCTGGCCGAACCCGAGGAGCTCGCGCAGGCATGGGAGATGGCTGCATCATTGAAAAAGTAGGCGTTGGAGCCGCTGTCGATGTAACTGTCCGGGTAGCTGGTCGCACCCAGGGTCGTGCTGAAGTAGAGGTAGCTCGGATTATTGGTGCAGCTGATCGACGCCGAGGGGATGCACGTGCTCGTTTTTGCCGACACGCCGGTGCTTAGACTGGTGGAGACATAGGGATTGGCATCCGCCATGATGATCTGCGCGCCGGAGGCGATCTGGTTGTTGCTGCGCGTGCCTATTCCAAACACCAAGCGCCCGGTAGCCACACCGGCACCAATCGCAGGCAACGTCGGCAGACTGATCAAGGTACCGTTGTTGTCGGGCGGAACATTGCCGTCGTCAGGGACAAAATGCGCCACCGGGTTCTGTGCCTGTTGGTCGATGGTGACGGCCGCGGCCTGGCAGTTGGCAGTGACCGAATCGGGACACACGTAGTACTGGATGTGAAAGCCCGCGTAGTTCAGCGGTGAGGTGCAGGTCAAACCGCAGTCGTAAGGGATCATGCCGATACCCAGGATGCCGTTGGCCTGCAGCGACGCAGCGTTGCTGAACAGCGTTCCCCCGGCCGCACTGACGCAGTCCGCAGGCGCCGTCAGTGCGGGATTGACGCCGTCGTCGATGAGCTGCACCGGGATGTCCGCAGCGGTCTCCCCCGCGATGTGAACATCGGCTTGGGCCAAGGGCCCCCACACGCCACCGAGCACAAAGGGATAGCACTCCACCGCCGTTCCCGCGGGCGTGCTGAACCCGGGATTCGCGGCCAGCGTCACCGGCGGCAAGGACACGCTCACCAACTTGCTTTTAAGCAGACGCAACCCGTAGGAACCGGTGTCCAGAAAAACATGGTCGATGCTCACGCAGCCACGGGTCGTGGCGGCGCCGAAATTGGGCGGACAAATCGTCACCGTCACAAACGGGACATTGCTGGTGCCAAGCGAAAAGCTGCCAGCCGGACCGGCATCCACCGTCACCGCTGTGGTGTTGCTGCCGGTGGGCGTGGCGACTGTGACCGTGGTCGTTGTGCTGCCACTTCCGCTATAGGTTGTCACGGACGAGCTTCCGCCACCGCAGCCCACGCACAGGGCCAAAACCCACAGTGCAACCCATAGAAAACGAACCCTAGCGCAATGCATCGGCATTGACCCCATTGGGGACCAGCGTCGGGATATACGCCAGCCCGACAAAGGCGTTCATGCGTCCCCCTTGCCGGAGCACCAGATGAGGCTGACGCATGGACTGCGTGCGTTTCATGGACGACACGCCCGACGCAGCCACCAACGAGGGAAGCACGGGCACGTATGGCGACCCCAACAACGCTTGCAGTTGCGGCTTGAGGCGCGTGTGCCAGGAGACTGCAAAGACGAGGCCGCTGGCGTTGACATATTCCTTGATGCTGGAGCCGTCGCTCAGGCTGATTTCATGCGTTGTCATTTGCCAATCCGTGCGCTGGTGGGTGACGCCACGCAGTCGGACCTGGTCCACCTGAATCGTGTCGGCAGCGCCGCCCAACTCGGCCCGTGCGCCGTTGACACCCAGCAACACACCACCGCTCAACGCCAGCGCCAGCAACCGTTTCACTTCAGCACCTCACCGATCTCCAGCTTGATGTCCTTGGTTCCGACCGCCACCGGTGCCGACACGCCTTGCAGGTCCCCGGCTTCGGGCGTCACATTGCCGCGCAGCGAAATGCGTGCGACCACCACCACCTGAGACTGCGTGGACAAGTTCATGTTGGGAACCATGGCCATGGAATCATCGAGGCTGAAATTCAACGGCAGGTCACTGGCCTTCTTGCGCATCAATGCCACTGGCATGCGCGAACCCTCCACCGCTCGCGCATACAAGAACAGCGCGGCCTGCCCTGGCAGCTTGGCGCGCAGATCTTCAGCCAACCATACACGGCCCGAAACTTGCGCGCCAGTGGAGCCAGTAGCGACGTTGGGATCGGCCTTTCCCAAGGGCGTGGGGGCAACACCTTGCCGTGCCGATGCGCTACCCAACAGCGCCCTGGTTTGGGTGATGCTGGCATCGATGTGGCGCTGCAACGCCACGTCGGGGGTGGCGGCGCGAGCTCTTTCAAAATGGCTCAGCGCTTGCACCAAGTCCTGTTGTTCGACTAAAGCCGAGCCCGTGAGCACCAGCGCCTTGAGATTGTTCGAGTCCAAGGCCAGTGCCCTTTGCAACAAATCCATGGGCTCGCCCTTAAACGTGCGTCCATTGGCCACGGCCAGCGCGTCCGCATAGTCGGCCAGGACTTGCGCGTCTTTGGGCAACAGTTGCACCAGTTGCGCGTAGGCTTTGACGGCCTCGGAAAATTTGCCCATCATTTCGTAGGAGTGCGCCTGCATCGCCCAGGCCGACGCATTCTTGGGGTCCTGCTGCGTCAGTGCGAGGGTCTGCACCACCATACGCTGCAGTTGTTCGTCGGACAATGCGCTTCCCGGCCTCGCGCCACCGTGCTCCGAGCCGGCGCTTGTACCCGCAGCAACCGGCGCCGCCGGCTTGCCGATATTTCCACCCGACATCCGGTAGCCGACTGCCGCCAGGATGAAAAGAACGGCCGCATAGACCAGCCCAAGTTTGACCGGGGACGACTTCAATCCAATCACTTTAGAAGAGTTCATAGCGCAGACCTAAATAGAAAAATATCGAGTTGGTGGAAGCGTTGTTGGTCGGGCCCTGATTGGTCGAATGCTCGATCAGGCCTTCGGCCATGACGCTGATTTTTTTGGAGATGTTGTACGAACCGCGCATTCCCGGACTGATGCGCAGCATGCTGATGCCCTGCGTATCGCGCTGCGAATACAAGCGAAGCGAGGGCTCCACTGTGTACTTGTTGTCGTCAAAGCCGGTAAGGTTGTTATAGGCCAGTTGGATGCCGTGAAACAACGGCGTGGACAGCACGCTCAGGTTGAAATTATTGATGTCGCGTTTGGAGTACAGATTCGAGCCGGTGAGCTGCAATGACAATCCGTACTGCGCCCCTGTGGCCGGTGTTGCGTCGAACGTGCCCACGGCCGGCAAGGCACCAATGGCGCTGTATTGAATATCCCCCGTGAGTTGCCACTTGTCGCCGATAGGCTTGGTGGCGCTGAACATCGCCTGATTGGCTTGCGCCGTGGTCGCTTTGGCCTCAGCCAGAACATCGCTCAGGGCTTGGGTTTGCAACAGGACTTTCAACGAGGTTGCGCCCGAACTGATAAGCGCATTCGTCATCTGCAACGAAGGCGCCTTGCGGCTGTCCAGCAACAGGGTGAAGGTGCTTTGGCCAGGCCCTTGTACCGAACCTTGCACCGAGAACGCATTCACCGCGCTGAAGAGTTGGTCGTAGTCCAACAGCGCGTACAGAGAACCCCGTTCGTTCGAATAGCGGACCTCGGCCCCGATCGTACGGCGATTGGTGATGCCCTGCGTGGTCTGATCCAGGATGTACATGTCTCCGCTCAAATTCGCGACCAAAATCGAATCCATCTCAACCATGCCGGCGTACAGAATTTCGTTGGGCGAATTGACCAGCGGACTGGCCGGGACGCCACCCATCAGATTAACGCGAATCCCTGGGCGCACCGGATAGGTCATGGACACCCCATCGAACATTCCCAGGAGCCCACCATTGATGGGCGACTGCCGACCTACGCGCACGTCGAGACCGCTGCTCTTAAGACGGTAATCGACGAAGGCCGCATTCAGGATGCTGGTATTTTTTGATGTCGCAGAGAGGTTGGCAGAACCGGTGCCGCGCAGCACCGCGCGCGTATCGAAATCGTCCGTGACATAGCGTGCACCCAGGTCTACATTGGTCACCAACGCCGACTCTGTGGTTTGGGTCAGGGTCGATTGGTTGATGCCAGAAACCAGGTTCACCAGCGACTGGCTGCGCGACTTGCCACCGAAGTAGTACTCGGCAAGGTTGCCGCTGTATTTGATCTCGGGTTTCTTGGCCGCTTCGGCTTTGATGGTGTCAGCCGGGATGTCGGTTTTGGCACTGGGGACTACGCCCATGGATGCGAGCCGCTGTGCCACACGCTGTGCACCTTCACCCTCAGGAAAGAGTTTCAGATAAAGCCCATACTCCATCTTGGCGCGAGCCAAGTCCCCCGCTCGTTCCCACGCCACGCCAATCATTTCTTGTGCATCCTGCATCACCGAATTGGGAGGCAGCAGCAGCAATTGATTCAGTTGGCTGATCGCCGCTTGGGTATTGCCCTGGGTCACGGAGTCCCGCGCCGAAGACATCAATTCGATAGCCTGCAACTCCACTTCAGACGCGCCTTCGGCGCCCGGCTGCGAAGACTTGTGTTCCGGCGTTGCAGCCACAGTGGCCGGGCCTGGCACAACTGTGCTCGCCGCTGGCATGCCCCTGCCGACGAGCACGATATCGATCGTGCTGGCATTCTTGCCCTGTTGCCCCCGCACCAGCGTGGCCTCGCTGAGTTGGACCGTCATTTCGCGCAGGGTCTTGTTCGGCGCGACATTCAGCACCAGGCTGATCTCGGGCGTGGTGGCGGAGGCCGCGACACGCCGCAAGTCCGCCGTGCGCTGGCTAAGCGTAGCCTCGTCGGCACCGAGCAGTTCGATTTGAAACTGAATTAGTTGGCTCGGGGTCGTGGGGGCCTGGCGTACCAGCCGCACGGCCGCGGAGAAGCTGATGTGTGCAACCACGTCCTCGCCCTGCACCTGCACCGATACCTCGTCCAGCGTTTGCGCGCTGGCCGGCAGCGCCACCAGGGAAAAAACGGCCGCAACCAGCCGGGATCTGATCGTTTCTCTAGAGTGCATGTTTACCTGCTTCCTTCGAGGTCGCGGCCTGTGGCCGGACACAACATGGGGATTGACTTCAGCATCGGAGTGCCGCCGCTCACGGGCCGGTGTGCACGGGAACTGGCTTGGGGCGGTTGTTGCCCCGCATCTGCCTGGGGATGAGTTCGCCATGGGTGATGTGGCAATTAACGCAACTGGGATTGCCCGGCTGAGCCTGATACTGCGGCGAAATGTGGGCATACGAAACCGGCAGCCAGGCCACGGTCCGATGGCACGCGTCGCAGGACCTCGGCGTCACAAAATGCCCAGCCGGTTTGCCCGTGGCCGCAGCGCTGTTATGGCACACCTGACATTGGCCCGGCAGCACACCCTGATGGCTGAACTGTGCCGGCTTCCAGGCGGTGGTGCGGTGGCAACTGTCGCATGCCATGCGAACCTGCAGGTGCACCGTTGCCAGCCCCTGCGCCAGTTTTCCATTGTGGCAAGTCTGGCATTGGCCGGGCGCCACGCCTGAATGACTGAAGACTGTAACGTCGTCTCCAAACAAGCTTGGCGCCAAACCGACCCCCGGCAGGAACTTCTGGTTGATGGTGCCCGCCGCTGCACGCAGCACCGGTCGCACCCGGGCGGAATCAAAGCTGCCATAGGACTTGGAATGGCATTTCGTGCAGTCTTGGCCCGCCGTGCGGCCGTGGTGGTTGCTCGACCCCGGCGTCCTGATCGTGACGCCGTACCAGACGTAGGGATATTCATGGCAGCTTTCACAAGTCGCCGCGCCGAGCGCCGCATGCGCCGGCGTATTCGACTTCATGCTCATGCCCGAGAACGCAGTGAACACCGTGGGAGAGTGACACAACTCGCACTTGATCCCCACCGATGGCACGTGGGTCGAGGCCGAGGGCGCCGTGGCCGCTGCGCCCGCCAGCAGCGGCATCACCTTGGGCTGGTAGGTCACGGGCGGCGGCGAAGCGCAGCCGGCCTGCGTGGTGCAACCCGCGAATGGGCCCGCGCCGGTGCCCGCGGTGTGGCAGGTAATACACCCGGACGAGATGCCGGTATGCAGGATGGTATTGCTGGCCAGACCGGCGACGGAATAGTCACCCGCCACGACGTGGCAGGTGGCGCAGGCCAAGGTCGTCGGCATATGCCCGGTGGGCTTGGCAATGCCAGTGAAATAGGCGGTCCCGGTATGGCACTGCGAGCAGTCGCCGGTGCTGGGGTGCGCCGCATCAGCCACGTTGTAGGCACCGGCCGTGGCCATGGGCCGCACCTGGAAGCCGGTGAACTGTGCACCGGTGCTCATCACCGCGGGCGCAATCGGATACGCACTCATGCCCATCCAGACATAGCTGGCTTCATGGCAACTCGAGCAGCCCGAGGTGATGCTGTTGTGGATCTGCGCTGTGGTCGGTGCCGGGGTCGAAAACAGGGTGCCGGGCGCGGTCTTGGTGGCCGAGGCGGCGACCATGCCCGCCGGTGTCGCTCCCAGGTGGCAGGTTTCGCAAGTGGTGCTGGACGGAATGTGCGCACTGGCGCCCATGGGCGTCGTCGCCGGCATCACCACAATCTTGCTCACACCGGCAAAGCTGGCTCCGGTGATGCTCGGGCCGTGGCAGGCCACGCAGTTGCTGGTGATGCCCGTGTGACTCATGAGCGCACCACTGAACTTGGCGCCGTTGCCCACCGGCGTGGCGGCCACGCTCGAGCCCGCTCCGACGTGGCAGGTCTCACAGGCGGTGGTAATGGGGAAGTGGGTTGCGGGCGGGCCGACGATGGCGAAGTTGGCCGCCGCAATGGCAAAGCCCGCGACCACCGCCGCGGCGTGACATTGCGCGCAGTTGGTCGTTGCGCTGGGCGCGTTCGCGTGGATGTTGGCCAGCGAGGGCAGAACCGAGTAGTCGGTCGAGGTGTGGCAAGCCGTGCACTGTGCCGTAGCGGCATAAGGTATGTGGTTGACTGGCAGTACGACGCCGGAAAAATAGCTGCTCCCGGCGTGACATTGCGCGCAGTCGCCGGTTATCGGATGCGCTGCATCGGCTACGCCATAACTGCTCGCGGCGCTCACCGGTCGAGTGTGAAATCCCGTGTACTGGGCGCCGCTGGTCAAAACTGTGGGTGTAATCGGGTACGCGTTCACTCCCATCCACACCATGTTCGTGTCGTGACAACTTGAACAGCCCGAGGTGACGCCGCTATGAATTTGTGCCGTCGTCGGCGCGGGACTCGCGAACAAGGTTCCGGGAGCGGCCTTAGTGCTGGATGCCGCCACCATTGCGGCCGGTATGGTTCCCAGGTGACAGTTCTCGCAGGTGGTGCTCGAAGGTATGTGTGCGTTCGCACCGGCGGGCGAAGTTGCCGGCATAACCACAATCTTGCTGACCCCGGCAAAGCTGGAACCGGTGATGTTCGGTCCGTGGCAAGCCACACAGTTGCTGGTGATGCCGCCGTGGCTCATCAAGGAGCCGCTGAACTTCGCGCCGTTGGGCACCGGTGTCACCGCCACGCTGGAGCCCGCCCCGACGTGGCAACTCTCGCAGGCGGCGCTGCTCGGAATGTGCGTCGCGGGCATGCCCACGATCGTGAAGTTGGCTGCGGGAATCGCAAAACTTGCGGCTGCACTGCCGTGGCACTGCGCGCAATTGCTGGCCGTGCTGGGCGCATTCGCGTGGATATTGGCCAAGCTTGGCATGACCGAGTAATCAGCCGAGGTATGGCAGGCCGTGCACAGCGCCGTACCCGCGAACGGGATGTGATTTATCGGCGTGACGTTGGCCGAAAAGAAATTGGTGCCGGTATGACACTGCGCGCAATCGCCCGCATTGACGTGAGCCGCATCGGCCACGCTGTAAGCTCCGCCCGCCGCCGTGGGTCGAGCATGAAAGCCTGTGTACTGAGCCCCTGCGGTCAATACCGCCGGTGCAATCGGATACGCGTCCATGCCCATCCACACCGAGTTGGTCTCGTGGCAACTGGAGCAGCCTGCCGTGATGCCCGTGTGTATCTGCGCGGTCGTCGGCACCGGGGTCGCGAACAAGCTTCCGGGCGCGGTCTTGGTAGCCGAGGCCGGAATCAGGCCTGCCGGAGTCGCTCCCAGATGGCAGGTTTCACAGGTGGTGGACGAGGGAATGTGTGAGCTTGCACCCATGGGCGAGGTCGCGGGCATCGCCACAATTTGACTGACACCTAAAAAAGTGGCGCCCGTGATGCTGGGTCCATGGCAAGCCACGCAGTTGCTGACGATGCCGCGGTGGCTCATGAGCGAGCCGCTGAACTTGGCGCCATTGGCCACCGGTGTGGCGACCATGCTGGAGCCCGCTGCGACGTGGCAACTCTCACACCCCAAGCCCGTGGGAATGTGATTGCTGGGCAATCCGACGATGGCGAAGTTGGCTGCAGGAATGGCAAAACTTGCGGCTGCGACTCCATGACATTGCGCACAATTGCTGCTGGTGCTGGGCGCATTCGCGTGGATGTTGGCCAAGGTCGGCATCACGGAGTAGTCGGTAGAGGTGTGGCAGGTATTGCACTGCGCCCCGGTCGCGGTCGGGATATGGTTGCTCGGCACGCCGGCACCAACAAAGTAACTGGTACCCGTGTGACACAACGAACAGTCGCCACTGCTTGGATGTGCAGCATCGGCGACGCTGTAACTGCCAGACGTTGCCGCAGGCCGGGTGTGAAAGCCCGTGTACTGCGCGCCTGACGTGAACACGGCTGGCGCGATGGGATAGGCGCTCATGCCCATCCAGACGTTGTTTGTGTCATGGCAACTGGAACAGCCGGAGCTCAAACCGCTGTGAATCTGAGCCGTGGTCGGTGCCGGAGTCGCGAACAAGGTTCCGGGCGCGGTTTTGGTGGCGTTTGCGGCCACCAAAGCGGTCGGCATTGAACCCAAATGACAGCTTTCGCAGTTGCTTCCGGAAGGAATATGCGAACTCGCACCCATGGGCGCGGTCGCAGGCATGGACACGATTTGGTTGATTCCGATAAAGCTCGAACCGTTGATGCCCGGGCCATGACAGGCGGCGCAGTTGCTGCTGATGCCAGCGTGACTCATGAGGGAGCCACTGAACTTGGCGCCATTGCCCACCGGCGTGGCCGCCACGCTCGACCCCGCGCCAACGTGGCAGGACTCGCAGGCAGCCCCGGTGGGGATGTGCGCAGCAGGAAGTCCAACGATGCTGAATCCGACCGCGGGAATGGCAAAGCCCGGGGCCGCACTGCCGTGACACTGGGCGCAGTTGCTGCTGGTGCTGGGTGCATACAGGTGAATATTGGAAAGGGTCGGGGTCGTGGCATAGTCACCCGGCGTCGTATGACAGTTTGAACACAGCACCGCGGCGGTGGGGATATGGTTCGCGGGTTTGGTGCCGGCGCTAGAGAAATAGTTGGTTCCGGCGTGGCAGAGCGAGCAGTCTCCGCTGCCCGGATGGGCCGCATCGGCCACGCTGTTGCTGCCCGAGGCGGCCAAAGGTCGCGTCTGAAATCCCGTGTACTGCGCCCCGGCCGTCAGCACCGCCGGCGCCATCGGGTAGGCGCTCACACCCATCCACATGGCAGTGGACTCGTGGCAACCGGAACAGCCCCCCGTGACACCGGCATGAATCTGCGCATTGCTGGGCGCGGGTGTGGCAAATCCGCTGCTTGGCGCCGGGTGGCTGGCGTTGGCACCGATCAGGCCGACAGGCAACGAGCCGAGGTGACAGCTCTCGCACCGGGTCGACGTCGGCAAATGGGAACTCGGACCAGCGGGTGAGGTTGGCGGCATCACCACGATGCTGCTGACGCCGGCGAATGAGCCGCTCGTGATGGAAGGTCCATGGCAATCGGCACAGCCCGTCGTCAGGCCGGCATGATCCATCTGCGCGCCAGAGAAGCTCAGGAAGCCGCTCAGGGTCGAATTCACGTGGCAACTGCCGCACAAAGCCGCACTGCTGCGGGGCAGGTGGTTGCTGGCCATGCCCTTGGCGATGCGGCCGTCATGGCAAGTGGCGCAGGTCGTCAAATCTCCATTCAGGATCGTGTGAGGAAACTGGGGAACAGGCGTGAACCCCACGGTGGTGTGGCACGAATCGCATGACAGACCGCCCGTAACCACATGGTTCACGGAAAGGCCCTTGGCCCTGGCTCCATCGTGGCAAACCTGGCAAAAACCGGGCTGCACCATCGAATGGTTGAACTGTACGGCAAAGAAACTGCTGGTGTTGTGACAGCTGTCGCAGGCGAGCGTGGTCGGTATGTGCTTGGCCGACATCGCCACCGCGTCGCGCTGATTTCCCACGACGTGGCAACTCGCGCAGGCCTTCGGCGTGGATTTGAAAATGCCCTTGATGTGACAGGTCTCGCAACGCACCTGTTCGTGCGATCCCAGGAGCGGGAACGTGGTGGCTGCATGGTCGAAACCCCCACCCGCCTGGGCCTGGGCTTGGTGCTGGTTCAGCAGCAAGAACAGGGCCATCAGCATCAGAACCAGCACGCCGAGATGGCGATATACACGCTGGAGTTTGTTTGGATTGCGCATGATGATTACCTCGGTAATGTCTGGGACTCGCGCACCGGATTGCTCGCTGGCAAGCCGTTGGCATTGGAACTATTCCCCTGCAGCGCGGTCTTGCGCTTGAGGGTCTTGAAGGACGATGTGACATGACATTCCTGGCACTGGCGGCCAAAGCCAGTTTCGTGCACGTCATCCTTCACATGACAACTGAAGCAACTGCTCGACAGCGTGTAGCCTGATCCGATGGGGTTGATATGGCAAAGTTGGCATGCCGCCACCTTGTGCTTGCCGTCGAGCGCAAACTTCGTGCGCGCGTCGTGGTCGAAAGTCCAGTCATTCCAAGAGCGGGCGTTGTGGCATTGGCCACACAGCACGCCCAGGCTGTTCTTATGCTTGTCGTCCTTGAGGTGGCAGGCCACACAGGCGATCTTGGCGTCCTTGAAGCGCGCGCCGGTGGTGTGGCACTTGGCACAGGCCAGAGTGCCGTGTTTTCCCAGCAGCGGAAAGCGCGTAAATCCATGTTCGTATTTCTGTACGTTCCAGGATTTGTCGTCGTGGCATTTCGCGCATTTCGAACTCTCCTGGCCCTCGTGCTTGTCGTCCTTCTTATGACAACTGAAGCATTCCAGCGCCGTCTTGCGAAAGCTGCTCAGGTCTTTATGGCAGGCCTGGCAATTCACCGTGGGTTTGCCATGCGCATTGCGCAGCACGAATTGGGTAAGTTCGTGCTTGAAGCGCCCCTGCGTCTCCTTCCAGTTGCTCTCGGCATGGCATTCGGCGCACTTCTCACCCAAGTTACCCTTGTGTTTGTCGTCCTTCGTATGGCAGCTCAAGCAATCCTTGGGCGCTTCCTTGAACATCGCGCTCTTGTGGCAATCCTTGCAAACGGTCTTGGCGTGTTTGCCGAACAAGGGGAAACTGGACTTGTCGTGGTCGAACTTGGCTGACTCCTTCCAGCTCCTTTCGGTGTGGCAATGCGCGCACTCCTTACCCAACGATTCCCTGTGCTTGTCGTCCTTCTTGTGACAGGCATAGCACTCCTGGCTGAGCCTGGACAGGAGGTAGAGCTTCGCGCTGTGGCAGCCAAGACACTTGGTCGCACTGTGCTTGCCCCCAGCGCGTATTTGGTGTCGGCGTCGTGACTAAAGCTGGTGTTCTTCCACAGCTTTGTTCCATGGCAACTTTCGCATTTTTCGCCGAACTGCCCTTTGTGGCCCTTTTGTTCATCGGTCTTTTGATGGCAGCCGATGCAATTGCGCGCCGTATCGCGGTAGTTGGTGTTCCTGTGGCATTCAGAGCACTTCAAGTCCACATGTTTTCCGCTCAGCGCGAAGCGCGCCGTAGCGTGGTCAAACTTGGCTTCTTTCCAGTTGTTTTCGCTGTGGCAGCTCTCGCACTTGACGCCCAACGAGCCCTTGTGCACGTCGTCCTTTTTGTGACAGGCGTTGCATTCGTGCGCGGCCTCGCGGAATTTCTTCTCCGTCGCGTGACATTTCGCGCACTCGATCTTCTGGTGCTTGCCGTGCAGCTCAAATTTGGTGAGCGTGTGATCGAACTGCTTTTGATCGAAAGTTGCGATCCGGCCTTCTCGGCCCTTGTGCTCGGCATGGCAACTGCGACAGGACTGAGGTTTGCTCTTTCCGTGAAAGCCGGTCTTGTTGCGCACGTCAGCACCCACCGGCTTGTGGCAATCCATGCACAAACCGTCCTGCGCCTTGCGGTCGAACCTGACGTGGCACTGCTTGCAGTCGTCCTCCCATTTGGCGTGGCCTTGAATCAACTTCCCCGGCGCGACCACGGACTCGATGCCCTGAGACCAGGCAACAGCAGAGCCGAGAATAGCCAGCAGCAAGCCGATGCAGCCGGAGCGGATCAAGCGCAAGCCTGAGGAAGAATTCCGAAACATCGACAGCGCCCAGGTCTCAGTAAGCATGTACTGCAATCACGTGCACGATGGCGCTGATCACGAGCAAATAGACGAAGGGAATATGGGCCACATGCCAAAGCGCAAACAGCCGCTCGTAGGCCGTGAACTGCGCCACACCCACGACCGCATCCAGGTGCTTTCGCACCAGCTTGAGCGCGCGGCGATGCTGCATTTTCAGCTCGTCATTGGACCAGCTCTTCTCTTTCGCCAGCATGAGCATGGGCGGTTGCAGCGCCACGTTGCAGTCCCGATAGACCTGCCGGCGTTGCACCGCAAGCCAGAATGCCTGGCGAAAGTACGTGCCCCAGCCGGCCGTGGCGCTGAGCTGCTTTTGCTCAAAGGCTTTGAGTCTGGCCTCAACATCCGGCGCAAAGGACAGTCGCGAACGCGCGTCGTCCCGGTGCTGGCCGGCGAACACCTGTAACTCCTGCAGACCGATTTCCTCGCCGCGCAAACCCTTGTTGACATGGCGATAGATGAAGCGCCCCACCACGCCGCTGAGTGCCACGATGATCATGCTGTACAGCGCTACGCCGGCGTTGAGTGAGCCCACGTGAAATGTGGAGTGCAACAGAATGAGCCAGGGACCTGTGATGCCCAAAGCCATGTGGAGCCAGAACCACCACTTCATTCGACCCCAGCTTTGCGCAAAACGAAAATGCTTGCGCAGCGGATAACCAAACAGCATCAGCATCATGACGCCACCGGCCACACCGATCCAGTAGCCCACGTCGTCCGCGGCGGTAAACCACCCCATCCTACTGACTTGCCAAGCACCCGCAGTCAGCGCCGCCAGCAACACATAGATGGCCATGTCGCTGTTCCAGATCCCCTTTGAAGGGGGCGCCGGACGGGGGTCGGTGGCAGCCTTTTTCAATGACGTCGTCATGCTATTTTTTTTGGCATAGATGCCGAAAATGACCCCCACTGTCAGTCGGTCTGAATGTGCTGGGTGGCGAATGAAGAATCGGTCTTTGCAATCGGTCTGGGGCCTGAGGAGTTGCAGCTAAGACCGACAAATTTTTCGAATTTCATGGAAATTTGGGTGTCGGTGTGAGGCGCGAAACCGTGAAGGATTCGGATTGCGGCGGCATCGACTGCATCCAGCCGCAAAGTTGCTGTGCGAGGTCGCGCAAGCTTGTCACTGAGTCCAGGGCTTCATCCGGGACAACGACGTGAAAATTGTCTTCAATCGCGAACATCAATTCGGCCAAGGTCAGTGAATCGACGTTATAGGACGAAAAGGCTTGGTCCGGGTCGATGGTATTGGGGTCGATGTCGTACTCTTGATGAATCAGGCGCTTGAGCTGTTCTATGGTGTCGATCATCAAATCGCTCGCATTAGTGGGAATATTTCCCATTATATAGAAGAACCCGATTCATGCCAGAACTTCGGCAAAATTGCGGTGCGGCCGGCATCGCGGAAGGTTGCCGATACCCGTGCTTGCTTTGCCTTTCGAGATTGACGCTTTGGTTCGAGTCCCTCGCCTTGCCCGCGCTGGTCAGGCAAAGGCCGTCGCTGTGCTTTTTGATCAGCTCGGAAAACCGTTGCACCAATAGGAATGGACGATGGCGTGCCTCATACCACGCTGGCTGCAGGTGTGGGTCAAGCCAGTGCTGTATTGCACCAGCAACCGGTGGCGCTGAGCGAATCTCAGCTCGCGTTCACATCCGCATCCGCCACAGCTGGCCCGGACGGTGCCTGTCCACGCCCTGGCTTTATTTGCGTCAATGATCGTTGTCTATTTGGATCTTTGATGCCGTCAAGGTCGATCCATTCAGGGTGCCATAGGCCTGCAATGGGAGTCCATTGACCAGGGTGCCGCCGCTGATCGTGGCACCGACGTAATTCACCGTGATGCCGTTCAGAATGAAGGTGCTGCTCGTCAGGCTGCTGATGATGCCCTGGACTTCCTTGTAAGCGGGGCTATTGGAACCATTGTCGTTTTCCGATGCCTGGCTTCCTAGCATGAAGGTGACGGTGTTGACCAGCCAGACGCCGTTGGCCTGAAGCACGCCATGAACTGAAACATGTTGCGGGCTGCTGGGGTTGAGGAGGAGGTCCGCGCTGGTGTTGGTGCTGCCGCCGATGAAGAACGGCGCTGCCGTCAGGACCGCTTGGATTGCAGCGCCGCTGTTGTCCAGGGTGATGGTGAACGCCTGTGCTGGCGCCAGGTAGCCGCTGATAACGCCGGACAAATCGCCGTCGCTGTCGGTGGCCGCGGTCTGGAATGCAAGCGTGGTTGCGTTGAGGAAGCTGTTCGAGACGGTCCCCAAGATTTCGACGTACACATTGTTATGCAGATTGGCCGACGTGCCGCCCGTGAAGGTGGCGGTGGCAGCGTTGACCAGGGTGCCGCGAACCTGGAAGTTGCTGGCACTGACAAAGTTGCTGATGTTGCCGTGAAGTTCGGACAGGACCGAGGTACTTCCGTACCGGGATATGCTGGTCGCGGTAACCTGGCCTGCGATCGCATCGTAGCTTCCACTGACAGTCACATTGACCCCGTTTGCCAGAGTCAGGGAGGTTGGCGAAAGTGCCGCTGAGGCGGCATTGACACTCACCCCGGCCACACTGAAACTGGAGTTGCTCGTGAAGTTGCCAATCGCCCCGCTCAGACTCAGGCTGCTGAGGCTGGTGCTGAGTCCTCTGACTTGAATGACCGAGGCGCTCAGCGTGGCACCGGTCAAAGGCGCGCCGGAGAAAACCGAAACCCGCTCGCCGTTGGCCAAGCCCTGGCCAGACGGTGAGACGACCGTGGTACCGCTGTAGCTTACGGTCAGGCCGTACAGGCTGAAGGTCTTTGCGGCTGTGTTCAGATTACTCATTATTCCCGTGACGCGTACCGCACAGGCGGGTGTGCAAACGTTGGGTTTGAGTTCAATGCGCGACGCGGCGACGTAGGCGCCGCTGCTGTCGGTCGCGGGCAGACCATGGACCTCGACCCGATCGCCGATGCTGATATTCGAAAATTTTGCGTATCCGCCGTAGACGGTAATCGGGAGTGCGGCATCGGTGGCATTGGCCACCACCCGCGTTGCGGCGACGACGATGGTATTGGTCGCCGCCGAGATCGAGGTAACAAGACCGACCAACTCGGGATAGATATGCACCGCCGTGGCATTGCCATTGGCATCCGTGGCAACTTCGACCTGCTGCCCGATCTTGGCCAGGGTCGGCGAGATGACCGCTGCGGCAATGGTATCGCTGGTGATATCGTAGGTCGCCAAGGTATCCGGATAACGGCTGCCCTCGACGATGACACTGCCAAAGCCGGTAACGGTGCCAGCGGTCATGCCGGTTCCGCCCGAACCGATCCCCGATGCCAAGCCACCACCGCTACCGCCGCCACAGGCGACCAGGCCGACGATGCCCAGCACGGCCAAACCTCGTCTGATTGTGTCTTTAGTCATGCTTGCTCCCCAGGTTTCGATGATTCGCCTTGCGCCAGTTTTTCGCCCTTGTAAGTGGAGTAGAAATAGTGGCCCAGCCGAAAACGATAGTCTTGTGGCGTGCCCTTGTCCCTATCGTAAAGCTGGTTTGCGCGCTTGATCAGTACCAGCGAACATTCGGCCCACTGAGCGCGCGTGAGTGCGGCCAGTTCATCCACCGAACTCTGACTCAGGCCAGCGCCGAACACGGCTTGTTCCAGAAATGGAGGGCTTCCACCGCGCAGATTGGATGTGGCGGCTGACATGTGATCGTGTAAGTTCGCGGCAAACATGGCCAGCATCTCACCCAGGTCGTCCTGCGGAATGAAGCTTTCCTTCACCAGCACAATCCGTTCGTTCTTACCCTCACCTTCCTGGCGCAACATGCCCTGACCTTCCATGGCCTTCAAGATGGATCCGGGGTGGACGTCCTGCGTGACCGATTGCGCCAGGGTTTCGAATGACGGCGCCGGCCCAGTCTTCACCAGCCGTCGCGGTTTGCCATTTTTCTGCACGTAAACGGGATCGCTGATCCACTTGACGAACACCAGCGATGCAACCGTGCCGGAATGCGCGATCAGATGGCCGCCGCCCTTGCCCAGTTCGCGCACGTCCTTGCGGTGCAGGCCCGAAAGCAGGCTGACGGCGGAGTCGTTGATCTTTAGCTTGCGCTTTGCCAGTTCGAGTTTCGCCGCCTGGGCAAATACCGGCTTGATCGATTTGATGAACTGAGGGTAATTAACCCCTTCCAGCAGGCAATAGCGAACCAGAGGCATCAAGCTTGCCACGCAAGCTTCAAGCACTTCATCACTTTTGAGTTTGGACTGCATGTGGCCGCTTATTCACCTGTGAACGCTGAAACTTTATAAGATGGAAATATTTCCCATTATATTGCGCGTGCCACGCCGGTTGTCAAGGGCAGTCCAATATCAATTCTGGCGCCCGCGTGCCACGCTCAAGGTCAGTGCCCCGAGCACCATGTCCTTGTAACTACTTGCTAGACAAGTAGGCCCTGTTGGGTAATATCCATGCTCCCATTGCTTCCCTTCACTCCCCATGTCCAACGTCTCCTCCCTTGCCACCGAAGTCGATTCATTGCTGCAACGCCTGGGTGTACCGCACAGCGCGTACCAGGGTGGCGATCTCGCCGTCTGTTCGCCGCTCAGCGGCTTGCCCATTGCTGCCGTGGCGCAAACCACAGCACTGGAATGCACAGCGGCAATTGCCCGTGCCCACTCGGCATTTCTGGCCTGGCGCGGCGTGCCCGCGCCCCGGCGCGGCGAACTGGTGCGCCTGCTGGGCGAAGAGTTGCGCGCTGCCAAGGCCGATCTGGGCCTGCTGGTGACGCTGGAGGCCGGCAAGGTCGGCTCCGAAGGCGCGGGCGAGGTGCAGGAAATGATCGACATCTGCGACTTCGCCGTGGGCCTGTCGCGCCAACTCTACGGTTGCACCATGGCGACCGAGCGCGCCGAGCACCGCATGATGGAGACCTGGCATCCCCTGGGCGTGTGCGGCGTGATCTCGGCCTTCAATTTTCCGGTGGCGGTGTGGAGTTGGAACGCCGCGCTGGCGCTGGTCTGTGGCGACGCCGTGGTCTGGAAGCCTTCGGAAAAGACCCCGCTCACCGCGCTGGCCACGATGGCGATTGCGCAGCGTGCGCTGGCGCGTTTCGGCGACGCGCCAGCAGGACTGCTGGCGCTGTTGATCGGCCAGCGCGACATCGGCGAACAACTGGTCGACGACCGCCGCGTCGCCGTGCTGTCGGCCACGGGCTCCACTGCCATGGGGCGCCAGGTGGCGCCACGGCTTGCGGCGCGCTTCGCCCGCGCCATCCTGGAGCTTGGCGGCAACAACGCCGCGATAGTCGCGCCCTCTGCCGATCTGGACCTGGCACTGCGCGGCATTGCCTTCGCGGCCATGGGCACAGCGGGCCAGCGCTGCACTACGCTGCGCCGCTTGTTCGTGCACACCAGCGTCTACGACAGCCTGGTGCCGCGCCTGGCCAAGGTCTATGCCAACGTGCAGGTTGGCGACCCGCGCATCGCCGGCACGCTGGTGGGGCCGCTGATCGACCGCGCTGCCTTTGAAGGCATGCAAAAGGCGCTGCAGGAAAGCCTGGCGCTGGGTGCCACGGTGCATGGTGGCGAACGCGTCGCCGGCATCGCCGGCGACAACGCATATTACGTGCGCCCGGCGCTGGTCGAACTGCAGGCCCATGCCGGTCCGGCACTGCGCGAAACCTTCGCTCCCATCCTCTACGTCGTGCGCTATGACTCTTTGGACGACGCTATCGAATGGCACAACGCGGTGGGGGCCGGCCTGTCCTCTTCCATCTTCACGCTCAACGTGCGCGAAGCCGAACGATTCATGTCCAGCGCCGGTTCGGACTGCGGCATTGCCAATGTCAACATCGGCCCCAGCGGCGCAGAAATCGGTGGCGCCTTTGGTGGTGAAAAGGAAACCGGTGGCGGGCGCGAAGCCGGCTCCGACGCCTGGAAGGCCTATATGCGCCGCGCCACCAACACCATCAACTACTCCACTGCGCTGCCCCTGGCGCAGGGCGTGACCTTCGACATCGGAGACTGAGCCGTGAACGCCAACACCGCACGCACCGGTGGCCAGATCCTGGTCGACCAGCTCTTGGTGCACGGCGTGGAACAGCTGTTCTGCGTTCCCGGCGAAAGCTTTCTGGCGGTGCTCGACGCGCTACACGATGGGCCAATAGCGGTCAGCGTGTGCCGCCAGGAAGGGGGCGCGGCCATGATGGCCGAGGCCCAGGGTAAGCTCACCGGGCGCCCCGGCGTGTGCTTTGTCACGCGTGGACCGGGCGCAACCAATGCCGCGGCGGGCGTGCACATCGCGCACCAGGACTCCACACCCTTGCTGCTGTTCGTGGGCCAGGTGGCACGCGGTGCGCTCGGGCGCGAGGCTTTTCAGGAGCTCGATTACGGCGCCGTGTTCGCCAGCATGGCCAAATGGGTCGTGCAGATCGACGACCCACAGCGCCTGCCCGAACTGGTGTCGCGCGCCTTTCACGTCGCCACCTCCGGGCGACCCGGCCCGGTGGTGATCGCGCTGCCTGAAGACGTGCTCACGCAGTTGGCCGTGGTGGCCGACGCCCTGCCCTACGCCGTGACCGAAACCTTTCCCGGCGCCAAGCAACTCGCAGAGCTTGCGCTGCGCCTGTCACAGGCGCAGCGCCCGTTCGTGATCCTGGGCGGAAGCCGCTGGTCAGAACAGGCAGTGCAGCAGTTCGCCGGATTTGCACAAGCTTATGCACTGCCGGTGGCCTGTTCGTTTCGACGCCAGATGCTGTTCAGCGCCGAGCATCCGAGCTACGCTGGCGATCTGGGCCTGGGGGTAAACCCCCAATTGCTGGCACGCATCCGCGCCTCGGACCTACTGATCCTGGTCGGCGGGCGCTTGTCCGAGGTGCCGTCTCAGGGCTTTGAGTTGCTTGACATCCCGGCGCCGCAACAGACCCTGGTGCACGTGCATGCTGACGCCGATGAACTGGGCAAGCTGTACCGCGCCGCACAATCGATTAACGCCACGCCTCAGGGCTTTGCGCAGGCGCTGTCCACGCTCCAGCCGCCGGCCCCGATCGCCTGGGCCGACGGGACGGCGCAGGCGCACGAGGATTTCCTGCGCTGGAGCGACCCGACACCCATCCGCATCCCGGGCCCGCTGCAGATGGGCGAGGTGATGCAACAGCTGCGGCATGTGCTGCCAGCCGACACGATCTTTTGCAACGGTGCGGGCAACTTCGCCACCTGGGTGCACCGCTTCTGGCCGTTTCGCGCCTTTGCCAGCCAGTTGGCCCCTACCAGTGGCTCCATGGGTTACGGTCTGCCTGCCGGCGTGGGCGCAAAACGCCTGTGGCCGCAGCGCGAGGTGGTGGTGTTTGCGGGCGACGGCGATTTCTTGATGCACGGCCAGGAGTTCGCCACCGCCGTCCAGTACGGACTGCCGATCCTGGTGGTGCTGTTGGACAATGCCATGTACGGCACCATCCGCATGCACCAAGAACGCAGCTACCCCGGCCGCATCAGCGGCACTCAGTTGAAGAACCCCGACTTCTGCGCCTACGCCCATGCGTTTGGCGGCCACGGCGAGCGTGTTGTGCACACGGAAGAATTTGGCCCGGCCCTGGCAAGGGCCCGGGCCAGCGGCAAACCGGCCATCCTGCATTGCCTGCTGGACCCGCAGGCCATCACGCCGTCGGGCACGCTGCAAGGCCTGCGCGATGCCGCGCTAAAGGCGCAGGCAGGTCGTTGAAGGGGCTTTAGCGCTCGATCGTCTTGTTCCAGCGCGCGTTCCACGCGGGGCGATTCGCATTCACCGCGTCCCAGTCCAGCGTCACTGCGTTCTTCATCCACTTGCTGATGTCGGCCACCTGAGCCACGCCTTCACCCACGACCGGGGCCTTGGGGTTGGTGGGGATCTGGCTGCCGAACTGCAGCACGTTGGCCTGGGCGAGAGGGCTCAGGATGAACTCAGCCAGCTTTTGCGACAGCTCGGGCTCGCTGTTTTTCGCGATCACGCACTGACCGACCATCAGCACCACCGAGCCCTCCTTGGGCTGGGCGTATTCAACCGGAATGCCCTTGGCCTTAAGCGCGGCCACCGAGGTCGGCGTCAGCGGGAACAGCGCAGCTTCGCCGGTCTGCACCATCTCGGATATCTTGGCCGAGCTCGGGATGTACTCCAGCACGTTGGGGCCGATGGTGGTGGGCCAGGCCTTGAAGCCAGGTTCCACGTTCTTGTCGGTGCCACCCTGGATGCGGTTGAACATCAGGAAACCGTGCAGTCCGAAGGACGATGACGACATCGACTGAAACACCACCTTGCCCTTGAACTTGGGGTCGGCCAGGTCCATCCACGAAGTCGGCGCCGCCCAGCCCTTTTCCGTGAACATCTTCTTGTTGTAGGCCAGGCCCGTCATGCCCAGGCTCACGCCGCTGGCCATGTCGCCCTTGAAGCGCGCCGCCGGGTAGATTTCGTTGAGGGCGGCGCTGGGGCGCTGCTTCTCGCACAGGCCCATACCGATGGCGCGCACCATGATGCCGTCGTCCAGGAACATGACATGCATCTGCGGCTTGTCCTTGTTCGCCTGGGCCTTGGCCAGGATGTCGGAGGACGTGCCGGGAACGACCACGACCTTGACGTTGTTAGCCTTCTCGAACGCCGGGAACGCGTACTGCGTGTAAGCCTTCTCCATGGTGCCACCGTTCATGCCGATGTACAGGGTCTTGGTCTGGGCGTTGCCTGTGCCTGCGCCGAGCAGGGCAGCGCCGGCAACGGCGCCCAGGAGCGCGTGGCGCAGGGTGATGGGGGAGCGGGTCATGGTGTCTTCCTTTCAAGGGTGGGTGGGAACGGGAAATCGAAAATTCTCAATCAAAGGTCGCTTAGCGCCAGGCTGGCCGCGCTGCGGAAACGGTCCACGGCAAAGGCGTCTATGGGCGTGCGGCTGCTGCCATCGCGCGCCAGCTCGGCCAGCACCTCGCCTGCGGCCGGACCGATCTGAAAACCTGCGCCGGAAAAGCCGAAGCCATGGATCAGCCCCGGCGTGGTGGAACTCTTGCCCAACACGGGCTGGCGGTCCGGCATATTGCCCTCGGTGCCGCTCCAGGTGCGGATGAAATGCGCGTGGCGCAGGCCTGGCAGCAGCGCGACGGCCTGACGCGACAGCGCTGCCATGGCGCCGCGGTCGGAACGGGCACGGTCGGCATCCAGCGCCACGCCGGCGCCGCCGCCCAGCACCAGGTTGCCGCGCGCCACCTGTCGGCAATAGATGCCGCCGCCTTCCACGCCCAGGCTCCAGTCCAGGAAATGCGGCAGCGGTTCGGTCACGGCCATGGCGGGGTGGCCGGACTGCAGCGGCACGGCCTCGCCGAACTGCGCAGCGATGGCGCCGGCCCAGGCGCCGGCGCAGTTCAGCAGAACAGGAGCCTGCACCTGCAGCAAGGAGCCGGAGCGGAGCCAGAAATGCGCGCCGTCGTGACGCACTTCGTCCAGCGCGCTGTGCTCGAAAATCTGCGCGCCGGCGCGCCGGGCGGCCTGCGCAAAGGCCGGCGACACGAGGCGCGGATTCGCCTGCCCATCATCAGGACAGAGCGAGCCGCCCACGGCGTTCGTGCCGAGCCAGGAACAGCGTTGGCGCAGCGCAGCGTTCGAAAGCAGTTGCAGGCCCAAGTCGAAATCCCGGGTCAGATCTCGGTACTGCTCGAGCGACTCCAGTTCGGCCGCGCTGCGTGCGATCTTGAAGTGGCCGCTGCGGTGGTATTCACCGTCGATGCCGATGCGCTGCGGCAACTCGGCCCAGATGGCATGGGCTCGCTGCGCCAGCGGCAACTGGCACAGCGCGCGTCCCTGGCGCCGCACGCCGCCGAAGTTGACCCCGCTGGAGCGCGAGCCGCACAGATCGCGCTCCAGCAACACGACCTGCAGCCCCATGCTGCGCAAAGCCAGCGCAGCGGAGCTGCCGACGATGCCGCCGCCGACGATGGCCACGTCGGTTTGAATCACTTTCAAATTCATGGACTGTCCTGGGACTGCAGCAGGTGCATCGGTAACGGCTTGATCGGCGCCTGGGCACGCCAGCGCCCCACTTGCTCCAGGGCCTGGCCGCTGGCCTGCGCCAATATCTCTGCGGCAGCGACGCCGCACATCCGGCCCTGACAACGCCCCATGCCAGCGCGCGACAGGGCCTTGAGACGGTTCATCTCCGTGGCGCCGCTTTCGCGCACGGTACGCCGCAAATCACCCGCTGTGATGTGTTCGCAGCGACAAACCACCAGTTCATCCGGCGCCTGCGCGGCCCAATCTTGCGGAAACGGGAACGCCCGCTCCAGACCGGTACGAAAGCGCTGCAGATGCTTCAGCTTTTTTTCCAGCAGGCGCGCGCGCGCCGCGTCCACGGCCAAGCCAACGTCGCCCATCATGGTCAGTGCTGCCAACTCCCCGGCCCACTCGGCCGCGTCCGCCCCCATGATGGCGGCGCCGTCGCCTGCCAAGTACACACCGGTGACGCTGGAACGCCCGGCCGCATCGCGCTCGGGAAGGTGGGCGCGCTGTTGCGGCGCCCAAGCGAAACGGCAGCCCAGCAGGTCAGCCAACTGCGTTTCCGGACGCAGCGCATGGCCCATACCGACGGCGTCGCACTCCAGTTCGCACTCCTGCTCACCGTCATGCCAGATCACCGCGCGCACCCTGGCCTGACCCAGCACGCGCAAGGGGCGCGCACCACCGTGCAGCGCCACGCCGTGGGCACGCAGCCATGCGACGAAGTACAGGCCCTTGGCCAGCACCGCCGGCTGGGTCAGCAGCGCCGGCAGCGCCGCGACCTGATCGGCAAGGCTGGCGCTGTCCAGCACCGCCGCCACGTCGACGCCGGCCCGTGCATACTGCCAGGCGATGAGGTAGAGAAGAGGACCCGTACCCATGAACACCACGCGCTTGCCGATGGCGCAGCCCTGGAATTTGAGAGCCACCTGCGCGCCGCCCAAACTGTAGACACCGGGCAGCGTCCAGCCCGGGACCGGCAGGATGCGATCGGTGGCGCCGGTGGCGACAATGATCTGGCAGTAGGGCAGTTGGCGCGTGGTCTGGCTGAGTCCATGCAGCACGTCAAGCCGTCCACCCTGGGCGTTCCACACCAGACTGTCGGGGAGCCAGTCCACGGCATGCAGCAGGCCATCTGCCGCCAAGTGCAACTTCGTGGCGCGTCCCGCTTCAAAACCGTACAAGGCCCTCGCCGAGCGCTGAAAGTTCGCCGGCGTGCGGCGATAGATCTGGCCACCGGCGCGCGGCGCCTCGTCCACCAGCACGGGGCGCAGTCCATGGGCCACCAGCGTCTGCGCGGCGCGCACCCCGGCCGGACCGGCACCGACGATGACCGGCTGCGGGCTCATGCTTCAATGCCCGCGCTGAGCAGCGCCATGCCGGGCGCTATGAAGGTGGAGCAGGCGCGCAATCGTTCACCCGCTGCCGTTTGCATCCAGCAATCCTGACAGGCACCCATCAGGCAGAAGCCGGCGCGCGGTGCGCCGCTGAATTCGTTGCGTCGTAGCTGGGCGCTCGCCGTGAGCACGGCAGTCAGCACGGTGTCGCCGACCAGGGCGCTGGCCGGCTGACCGTCGAGCGTGAAATGGACTACCGGGCGGTGCGTTTCGGCGACGCGATGCAACAGGGGTTTCATGTATTGCGCCCAACCAGAACGCGGTCCAGACCGTAGACGCGGTCCAGCAGCAGCATGGCGAAGGCGGTCACGGCCACCATCAGCGCCGAAACGGCCGCCATCAGCGGGTCGATGGACTCCGTGGCGTACATGTACATGCGCACCGGCAGCGTCACGGTGCTGGGCGCGGTGACAAAGATCGACATCGTCACCTCGTCAAAGCTGTTGATGAAGGCCAGCAGCCAGCCCCCGGTGACGCCGGGCAGGATCATGGGCAGGGTGATGCGCGCGAACACCGTGGCCTGACTGGCGCCCAAGGACAGCGCGGCCTGCTCGGCGCTGCGGTCAAAGCCCACTAGCGCCGCCACCACCAGGCGCAGCGTGTAGGGCGTGATGATGAGTGCGTGTGCCAGGATCAGCCAGCCGAAACTGCCGCCGCCACCCACCAGCCCAAACAGTCGCAACAAGGCCACGCCCAGCACGAGGTGTGGAATGATCAGCGGCGACAGGAACAGTCCGTTCAGAAAGCCGCGACCGGCAAAGCTGTATCGCGTGAGCGCCAGCCCTGCAGGAACTGCCAGCAGCGTGGCCAGCGTGGCGGCCGCCAGTGCCAGCCACAGGCTGTTCCAGAACGACTGCATGAAGTCGGGATGTTCGAACGCCGCGCGAAACCAGCGCAGCGAAAACTCGGTCGTAGGCAAGGTGAGCGTGTTCTCGGGCGTGAAGGCCACGATGCACACCACCAGCAGTGGCGCCAGCATGAAGGCGATGACCAGGGCGTTAAAGGCCAGGGCGACGGCACCGTTCTTTCTCATCTTTTCAGCCCAGGGCCTTGCGATAGCGGCCTTCAACCAGCCGGTTGTAGCTCAGCATCACCACCAAATTGGCCACCAGCAGTGTCAGCGCAATCGCCGCGCCCAACGGCCAGTTGAGTTCGTGCAGGTACTCGTCGTAGACCACCGTGGCGACCATCTTCAGGCGCCGTCCACCGAGCAGGCCCGGAATGGCAAAGGCGCTGGCCGACAGGCCAAAGACGATCAGGCTGCCCGAGAGGATACCCGGCAGCACCTGCGGCAGCACGATGCGGCGCAAGGTGATGAAGGGCGTGGCGCGCAGCGAGAGCGCGGCGTTTTCCACACCGGGGTCGAGCTTTTGCAACGAGGTCCAGACCGGGATCACCATGAAGGGCAGCATCACGTGCACCAGCGCCACAACCACGGCGATTTCCGTGTAGAGCATTTTCACCGGACCGACGCCGAACACGCCGAACGCCTTGTTCACCAGGCCCTCCGGCCCCAGCAGCATGCTCCAGCCAAAGGCGCGCACCACCACCGACACCAGCAGCGGCGCCAGCACCACGAGCAGAAGGATGGAACGCCATGGCGGCTCCATGCGGCTGAGCACGTAGGCTTCGGGCGCGCCCACGAGCACGCAGATCAGCGTCACCAGGCCGGAAACCCAAAAGGTGCGCCAGAAGATGCCGTAGTAGTAATCGTCAGTGAACACGTGCTGGAAATGCTCCAGCGTGAACTCGCCCGCCTTCACGCCGGTGACCGGGTCGTAGGCGTTGAAGGACAGCACGGCGGTCAGCAGCAGGGGCACCAGCAGCAGGGCGGTGAACAGCACCAGCGCCGGCGCCGAGAGCCACCAGGGCGTGAATTTTCTCTGGCTCATGACCTTGTTTCCAGCGCTTCATCGGCTGGCAAAAGGCGCATGCAGTGGTCCGGCCAGTCCAGCCCCGCTGCCTGCCCTTCGTCCAGCGCGGGGCGGCCGTCGTTCGGGCTCAGCACCAGCAGTTCGCCCAGCGCGGTCTGCAGGGCGTAGAGCCACTGGCTGCCCAGGAAGAAACGTTCACGCACGCTGCCGTCCAAGCGGCCGCACCCCGCCTGGACGAGTTGCAGTTTCTCCGGGCGCACGCTCAGTAGCACGGCCGCTCCGGGACGAAAACCGGCGTCGTCGACCTGCACCTCGATCGCGCCCAGGCCGACGCGCGTGCGCGCACCGCCGGCCAGCACGCGAGCGCACAGCAGATTCGTCTTGCCGACGAAGCTGGAAATGAAGCGCGTGCGCGGATGTTCGTAGACCCGGTGCGGGTGGTCGATCTGGGTGACGCGGCCGCCCTCCATCACCACCACGCGGTCGCTGATGGACATGGCCTCGCTCTGGTCGTGCGTCACCATGACCGTGGTGGTGCCGACCTTGCGCTGGATTTTTCGCAATTCGAACTGCATTTCCTCGCGCAGCTTGGCATCCAGGTTCGACAGCGGCTCGTCCAGCAACAGCACCGGCGGCTCGATCACCAAGGCGCGCGCCAGCGCCACGCGCTGACGTTGCCCGCCCGAGAGTTCGCGCGGGTAGCGTGCCGCGTAATCCTCCAGGTGCACCAAAGCCAGCGCGGCCTTGACGCGCTCCAGTCGCTCCGCCTTGGGGCACTTGCGCATTTCCAGGCCGAAGCTCACGTTGTCGGCCACGCTCATATGCGGGAACAGCGCATAGCTCTGGAACACGATCCCTAAGCCGCGCGTATTGGCCCGCGCGTGGGTGATGTCGCGTCCGTCGAGTTCGATGCTGCCACTGCTAACCGACTCTAAGCCGGCGACCATCTGCAAGGTCGTGGTCTTGCCGCAGCCTGAGGGGCCCAGCAGCGAAACGAATTCACCTTTTTCCACCACCAGGTCCATGGCCGAGACGGCACAGGTCGGCCCATAGAACTTGGTCAGCTTGCTGAGCTTGAGGAATGACATGAACCGACGAGCCTTTCGTCTGACCGGGCTGCTGCACACCCGTTGTGCCTCAACCCCTCCAGGGTCAGCGGGATGGTGGGAGGACATCACTCTAGTGCAAGAAGCGAACCAGATTGCTCAGGGTATTCCATTAAACAAAATGTCAATCAATAATATTCCGTTCAATGGAATATTATTGCTACAATTTGCGTTGATTATTTCAATTAATGAGTGGATGAATCCCCCTTCCCAAGCCATCGGCGGCGTTGCGCGCGCCTTCCTGGTGCTCCGGGCCCTGAGTTCGGTGCAAATCGAGGGGGGGCGCGTTACGCAGTTGGCAAAGGGCACAGGTTTAACGCAAGCCACGACCCACCGCCTGCTGCAAGCGCTGGTTGACGAGGGCATGGTTGAACAGGATTTGCGCAGCAAACGCTACCGACTGAGCGTGAATTTCTTTGCGCTGGCCGCCAGCGCGGGCAACCCCAACGACCTGCGAAGCCTGTGTCGGCCGGTGCTGTTGCGCTTGTGCGCCAGCCTGGGGGACAGTATTTTCTTGCTGGTGCGAAGCGGCTTTGACGCCGTCTGCCTCGAGCGCAGCGACGGGCCTATTCCGATCCGATCTTTCACCGGCGACATCGGCGGACGCATTGCCCTGGGTGTGGGCCAGGGCGCGATGGCGATACTGGCATTTCTTCCCGAGACCGAGCGCGAGGAGGTGATCCGGTTCAACCTGTCTCGGGTGCGCGCCTACGGCGTGTACGACGAAGTCTATTTGCGCACGGAAATCCAGCGGGTGCGCCAGACCGGGTACTGCGCGCGCAACACCGGACTGCTCGAAGGTATGGCCGGTGTGGCCGTGCCGGTGCTGGACCAGGAGGGTCGGGCTGTGGCGGCCTTGAGCGTGGGCACGATCGCAGATCGACTGAACCCGGAGCGCATGCCCACCGTGGTGGACATGCTCAGGCGCGAAGCGGCGGCGCTGGGTCCGAAAATACACCCTTTTGACGCGACGCTGCGCCGACCGTCCCAGAGCCTGAGCGCAACGCCGGCCGAATTGCGCATCACGGCGCCCCCGTTGGGTCCGGCATGAAATGACCGCTCGCCTGGGAGGTGCAGGCACAACCTGGTTCGATTCGCTGACGCCAGCGGGCTCGCGTCCTTCACCCGCGTCCAACAGAAACCGGCTTTCGACGGCCACGCCCAGTTTGATATATTGCAGTGGCTGAATTGACTCAGTCATCTGGCCGTGGCGCCCGACGGTTTTGCCAAGGCATCGCCCCGTCACTCTTGCAAACTCAGTTTCCGGAGATCGTTTTCATGGCACCCTTCATTCCTTTGGCAACGGCAGCGCTCTTCAGCATCGCAGGCGCAAGCGTCGTCGCACAGCCACTCGCCCCCAAGGGCGAAATCAAAGGCGATGCATGGGTACACACACGTGAGTCCCTTGCCTCAACTGTCCAGCAAGCCGACGTCTGCTTGCCTGCTGCAGCCACGGGTGGCGCACCGTACTGCGGCAAGTTCAAAGACATCCCAAGGCTCAGCGGCAAAGCTGTCCCGGTGATCGTATTCCTTCACGGTTCATCCGGACTTGGGCTCAAGGCCATAGGTATTTGGCAGCAGTGGCTCGCTGGCCTGGGTTACGCCAGCATCGCACCTGACTCGTTCGCTCTTGCCGGGCATGTGACGTACAACTCGCCCATCGACAAGGAATCCTATGAACGAATTCTGGCCCTGAGAGCGTCCGAAATCGAACCCGCACTCACTGCACTACGGGATCAAGTCTGGGCCGATACCGGGCGCCTGATACTCGCCGGCGCCAGCGAAGGTGCAGTGCCAGTCGCCCGCTACCAGGGCTCCGATTTCATGGCCCGGATCGTGTATTCCTGGAGTTGCGAGGCCAACTATTTTGTCAAGGAGCCCCAGAACGCGTTCGAGGTCGGCAAGCCGGTTCTGAATGTCATCAGCGCATCGGATCCCTTTTTCTCCAGGTCCAACCCTTGGCTGGGAAATTCGCAGGCACAGGGCCATTGTGGTGCGGCGCTAAAGGAGAATGGTCGCGCATCGGTCCTGCTGGTGCCGGATGCACCCCACACGCTGCTCAATCTGCGCGCCACACAAACGGCCACAGCAGGCTTCCTGTCTCTGCTCACCAAGCCCTGAACCAGCGCGCGGGACGGCCAGCACGACCTCAGCCCGGCTGCCCAGGCGCATGAGGCGCCTGGCTGCAGGTGCGACAAGCCCGAGCCGGGTCTTGCCTCCTATGGCCAGACGGTTATGGCATGATGCCCAGACGATCCAACTTTCATTCAGCACAGATCCCGCCATGAACCCGCGAGGACCCCCATACCGTCGAATCGGCTTGATGCCATGGCTGAGGATGCTCGCCGCCCTGGGCGCGCTGCTGTGCAGTCTGTGCGCTACGGCAGCGCCGCCGCAGGCGAATCACGGCTCTTTGACGCCGCAAGAACTGGCGTGGATCGCCGCCCAGCCAGGCCCGATCCGCATCGCGCCCGAGGCCAACTATCCACCGTTCAGCTTCATCGAGTCAGGAAACTGGCTTGGCCTCTCGGCCGACATGACTCGGCTGCTGGAGGACAGGTTGGGCGCCAAGTTCCAGATCCTGTCGGCACAAAACCTGCAGAACATCCTGAAGGATGTGCAAGCAGGCAACGCTGACGTCGTCACCTCACTCAAGGAAACGCCCGAACGATCGCAGTATCTGAACTTCACCCCGCCCTACGTCAGCGTACCCACCGCCATCATCGTCAAAGCGAACTTCAACGGTGCCCAGTCGCCCGACACTTTGATCGGCCTGCGAGTCGCCGTCGGCAAGGGCTATGGGGTACAGAAGTACCTGGAAGAAAGATTCCCGGCGGTCAAGCTGATCCTGGTCCCCGACGATTTGGACGGTCTGCGCCAGCTCTCGTTCGGCGCCGTCGATGCGGTGATCATGGACGTGGCCAGCGCCACCTTTTTCATCGAGCGTGAGAAGTTCACCAACTTACGCATGTTCGACAACTTCGACTACACCTATGAGTTGAGTTTTGGCGTGCGCAAAGACCTTCCGATGCTGCGCGAAATTCTCTCCAAGACACTCGCCTCCATTCCGCAGCGAGAGCGGGCCCTCGTTCTCGACAAATGGATCAGCATCGAGCCGGACCCGGTTACCGTCTTGTGGAAAAGGTACGGCTACGGGATTTCATGGAGCCTAGTTCTAATGGCCGCGCTGATGCTTGCCGCGGTACTGGCCTGGAGGGTGCAACGGCAGCGCCGCAGGCTCGAATTGAGGGTGTCCCATTATTCGCGCAGCCTGATCGAAGCCAGCCTGGACCCGCTGGTGACGATCAGCTCCCAGGGCAAGATCACTGACGTGAACCGCGCCACCGAACAAGTCACAGGCTTGGCGCGCAACGCCCTGATTGGCAGCGACTTTGGCGATTACTTCACTGACCCGGCACAAGCGCGTGCGGGCTACCTGCAGGTGTTTTCCAAGGGCTCCGTCACAGACTATCCGCTGTCCATCCGCCACACCAGCGGCAAGGTCACCGATGTGCTCTACAACGCCAGCCTGTACTGTGACGATGCGGGAAAGGTGCTGGGCGTGTTTGCCGCAGCGCGCGACGTGACTGAGCGCAAGAAGGCAGAAGAGTCGATTCAGGCGGCAAGCGTCTTCACTTTCGCCCGCGAGGGCATCATGATCACCCAGGCCAACGGCAACATTCTCAACGTCAACGAGGCCTTCACCCACATCACGGGATACAGCCGGGAAGAAGTCCTGGGGAAGAACTCGAGTCTGCTGGGCTCCGGGCGTCAAGGCCAGGAGTTCTACGCCGCGATGTGGGCAGATCTGATTCATAAGGGCCACTGGTACGGTGAACTCTGGAACCGCCGCAAGAACGGTGAACTGTATGTGGAGGCGCTGACCATCACCGCCGTGCGCGGCGCCGATGGAATGATCCAGCACTACGTCGCCTTGTTCTCCGACGTCACGGCCATCAGGGAGCACCAAAGCGCGCTCGAACACATGGCGCACTTTGATGCGTTGACCAAGCTTCCCAACCGACTCTTGCTGTCGGATCGAATGCGCCAGGGTTTGGCTCAAGCCGATCGTCGCGGACTGACGCTGGCGCTGGCCTATCTCGACCTTGACGGTTTCAAGGCCGTCAACGATCAGCATGGGCACGAAGCGGGGGACCAGTTGCTCATCACCCTGGCCGAGCGCATGAAGCAAACCCTGCGTGAAGGCGACACACTGGCTCGGCTCGGGGGCGACGAGTTTGTGGCCATCATGGGCGACCTCAACGACGTGGAAGCTTGCGTGCCGATGCTGAACCGCCTGCTGAGCGCTGCGGCGCAGCCGGTGCTGGTGGGCGAGCTGAGCCTGCAGGTTGCCGCCAGCATTGGCGTGACCTTTTACCCGCAGCTGCAAGCGATTGAAGCCGACCAGTTGTTGCGTCAGGCCGACCAGGCCATGTACCAGGCCAAGCTGGCGGGAAAAGGCCGCTTCCACGTATTCGACGCCCTGCAAGACAGTAGCATGCGCGTGCATCATGAATCCCTGGAGCGTATTCGGCTGGCATTGAGGGACGGGGAATTCGTCCTGTTTTACCAGCCCAAGGTGAACATGAGAACAGGCAGGGTCATGGGCGCCGAGGCCTTGATCCGCTGGCAGCATCCGCTGCGCGGACTGCTGGCGCCGGGCCTTTTTTTGCCGGTCATAGAAGATCATCCGCTCGCCGTGGCGATGGGCGAATGGGTCATTGCCACTGCGCTGACGCAGATCGAGGACTGGCGCAGTTTCGGGCTGGACATCCCCGTCAGCGTCAACATCGGCGCGCGCCAATTGCAGCAAGCGAACTTCGTCGAACGCCTGCGTACGCTATTGGCGGGCCATCCGACCGTGCGTCCGTCATGGCTTGAGTTGGAGATCCTCGAGACCACGGCGCTCGAGGACATCACACAAATATCTCAGTTGATCGAGTCCTGTGCACAGCTTGGCGTGAGCTTTGCGCTGGACGACTTTGGCACAGGTTACTCGTCGCTCACGTACTTGAAACGGCTGCCGGTCACCACGCTCAAGATCGACCAGAGCTTTGTGCGCGACATGCTCCAAGACCCTGACGATCTGGCGATCCTGCAGGGCGTGATCGGTCTGGCAAGCGCCTTCAAACGCCAGGTCATCGCCGAAGGCGTCGAGACCGTGGCGCATGGAAGCCTGCTGCTGCGACTGGGCTGCGATCTGGCGCAGGGCTACGGTATCGCGCGCCCCATGCCTGCCATGGAGATGCCGGCCTGGGCCGCGGCCTGGCAGCCGCAACCCGAGTGGACGCGACAAACCTGGGCCGGGAACGAAGACGCCTCGCTCACTTGCGAATCTTCGCCAGCTCCGCCTGCAAGTCCTTGACCAGTTCGGCGTGCCCGTTGGCGGAGAACTTGGCCACAGCGGGACGCGCCGCGTCTTGCATGCGGTCAAGCTCCTTGGGCGTAAGCACCGTCACCTGCATGCCCTTGAGCTTGAGCACGTCCAGGGCCTTGGCGCCACTGTCGCGACTGTCCTTGCGCTCGAAGTCGCGCGACGCCACAGCCGACTCCTGAATCGCCTTCTTCTCGTCGGCGCTCAGGCCATCCCACCACTTCTTGCTCGCCAGCACGATCCACGGGCTGTACACGTGCTTGGTGATCGACAGGTACTTCTGCACCTCATAGAACTTGCTCGACTGGATGGTGTTGATCGGGTTCTCCTGCCCGTCGACCGTGCGCGATTCGAGCGCCGTGAACAACTCGGAGAACGCCAGTGGAATCGCATTGGCGCCGAAGCTGTTGAACATGTCGATATAGACCGGGTTTTGCATCACGCGCAGCTTGACGCCCTGCATGTCTTCCATCTTGGCAATCGGGCGCTTGGAGTTGGTCAGGTTGCGAAACCCGTTTTCCCAATACACCAGGCCGACCAGGCCCTTGGCATCGAGCTTGGCGATGAGCTTCTTGCCAAAGCTCCCGTCCAGGATGGCGTCGGCTTCCTGCTCATTTCTGAACACGAACGGCAGGTCGTAGATACCAAAGGAATCTTCGATCCCGACCAGCGTCGCGGTGGACACCACGGTCATTTCCTGGGCGCCGCCGATGAGGGCGTTTTGCATCTGGTTGTCGTTGCCCAGGCTGGCGCTGGCAAAGCCCTTGGCCTTCAATTTTCCGCCGGTGCGCTTGGCCAGATCCTCGGCAAAGAATTTGGCCGCATGCCCCTGGTTGCTGTCTTCCGCCAGGCCATAGCCGAAGCGGATGATGCGGGTCTGGTAGTCGGCTGCGATGGCGCTTGCGGCGGAGCTGACGACAGCCGCAGCGATGAGCAGTTTGACGAGTTTTTTCATGGTGGGTCTCGGGTAAGGGTTAATGAAACCAGGTCATCGGAACGGTGATGAACCCGGGGAACTCAACGAACAGGAAAACGAGAATCGCTTCTGCCAGCAGGAACGGCCAGACGCCGCGCGTCGCACTTTCCAGCGAAATCTTGGCCACGCCGCAGACCACGTTGAGCACGGTGCACACCGGCGGATGAATCAGCCCCAACGTTCCGACCAGAATGAACATCACGCCGAAATAGGTGGGATCGATCCCCGCCATCACGACGATGGGCATCAGCACCGGCCCCATCACCAGGATCGTGGGCGTCAGGTCCATGACGTTGCCGATGGCCAGCAGCAGCAGCATGATGGCCGCCATCAGCAGCCGCGGGTGCTGGATCATGGGGCCGAGAAACTCCGTGACCTGGGCCGGCAGGTCCGCCAGCGTCACCATGTACGAGGACACGAAGGCGGCCGCGCACAGGAACATCACCGTGCTCGTGGTTCGGCCCGCGTTCACCACCAATGCGGTCAACTGCGAGACCTTGACCTCGCGGTACACGAACAGGCTCACGCACAGGGCATAGACCGCCGCCACCGCCGCCGCTTCGGTGGGCGTGAACACGCCACCGCGCAGACCACCCACGATGATCACCGGCAGCACCAGTGCCCACAGAGCATCCGTCAGGGCGCGTGCGCGCTCTGGCCAGCTGCGCTTGGGGCTGAGCTTGACATCCATGTTGCGCGACAGCATGGCCCACACGATCACCAGTCCCAGCGCCCGCAGCAGCGCGGGCACGATGCCGGCCACGAACAGCGCACTCACGGAGGTGTTGGTCGTGACGCCGAAAATGATGAAGGGCATGGACGGCGGCACGATGGGCGCAATCACGCCACCGGCTGCGATCAGACCGGCGGATCGCGCCACCGGATAGCCGTGGTTGCGCATCATCGGAATGAGCAGTGTCGCCACCGCCGCCGTGTCGGCCAGGGCCGAACCCGAGAAGCAACCCAGCAGCAGCGTGGCGGCGATCGCCACGTAGCCCAGTCCGCCCTTGATGTGGCCCACCATGGCCACAGCCAGGTTGATGATGCGCCTGGAGATGCCGCCAGCGTTCATCAGCTCGCCTGCCAGGATGAAGCAGGGCACAGCCATCAAGGGATAAATGTCGGCGCCGGCCACCATGTTTTGCGCTACCAACTGGGCATCAAAGAAATTGAGCTGGTACATCAGCGCCACGCCTGTGAGCATCAGCGCAAAGGCGATGGGCATGCCCATCACCATCAGCACGATCAGCGTCGTGAGGAAGACGACGATGCTCATAGCGCCACTCCAGGCGCGGCCAGAATTTCGGGCTCAACGACTGCGCGCGGCGGGTCACCTGGCAGGAAGGCATCGGGGTGGTTGCCCAGGATGCGCAGCAGGTTGTTTCCCACGATCAGCATCATGGAGGCTGCGCACACCAGTCCGGCCGAGGCCACCAGCGCGTTGGGAAAGTGCAGCACGGTGGAGTAAACGTGCAGGCCGATCTGGGTCTGGGTCCAGCTGCCATCGAGGAACAGCCACAGCGCGTACAGGCTGAGTACATGGGTGATGACGGCACAGCTTTTTCGGGCCCAGCGTGGCAGCCGCGCCTGCACCAGTTCCACGCCCAGATGCGCGTGCCGGCGCAGTGCCAGGATGGCCCCCAGAAACACCAGCCACACGAACAGCAGGCGCGACAATTCCTCGGCCCCGGCAAAGCTGGTGCCTAGCACGTAGCGGCCCACGACGTTGGAAAATATCAGCAGCACGATCAGCACCAACGCCAGCGCCATGAGCTTCTCCACCAGGCGTTCGATCTTGGGTATGTGAAAATTCATGGGTTCTTCCTTGCTTTATGCGTGGGCGCTGGGTGCGACATCGGGGGCAAATAGCCAGGCGGCGGCCGTGGCAAGCAGCTGCGACGGCGCCAAGGCCGCATCCAGTTGCAGCACGCACCCTTCGCCAAGAGGATCTTGCAGGGCGGCGAACTGGCTGGCCACCAGACTGGTGGGAAACAGGTGTTCGCCGGAGCGGGCGTGGACGCGCGCATTCGCCAGCTCCGGAGTCACACTCAGATGGATAAGGCGCAGCGGGGGAACCGCCAGGCGCAGACGTTCGCGGTACGCCCGCTTGAGCGCCGAGCACGACAGCACAGCGCCGCGGGCGTGGCTTTGCAGCTCCGCGCCCAGCCGGTCCAGCCAGCCTTGGCGGTCCGCATCTTCCAGAGCGATGCCGTCGCTCATCTTGCGCAGGTTTTCTGCTGGATGAAACTCGTCACCCTCAATAAATTCCAGCCCGAGCTCGTGCGCGAGCAGCCGGCCCAGCGTGGACTTGCCGCAACCCGCAACACCCATCACAACGATCCAGATTGCTTCGCTCTGGGAGTCACTTGTGGGGGTTGGGATGGACTTGGCAATGGCTGACATCAGGGCATTAATCATTTGGGATAGCGCTATCTTAAAGATCATCCATTAACTTGATGCTAGGGGTTTACCCGGAAAAGTCTGTGCAGGGGAAAATGTTACCGTCATTGCGAACGGAGCGCCGCAACCCATAGAGAAGTTGCATCGTACTTGTGGATTGCCACGGTCTGCAGCCTCCCAATGACGAGCTTTTGGGGAGCACACCAGTGTCTGCATTTTCTCCGGATAGCGTTATCTGATAGCATCTCTCCAATGGTAACCATCAAGCGCCAAGGCAGGTCTTCGGGGCGGGTCACGCTGGACGACGTGGCCCTGGCTTCGGGCGTGAGCCGGATCACGGTTTCACGCGCTTTGCGAGGGGATCGCAAGGTCGCGCCCGAGCTCGCCGAACGAGCCATGCAGGCAGCCAAGCGTCTGGGTTATGTGCCCGACCCGGCCGCGCGCGCCCTGGCGTCGAGCAAGAGCTCGCACGTGGCGATCCTGATTCCGCTGCTCTCCAACCAGCTGTTCGTCGACCTGCTGGAGGGCGTGCAGCGCACTCTGGTGCCAGCGGGCTACCAGGCACTGATGGGCGTCACCCACTACGACGCCGCAGAGGAGGAGCAGTTGCTAAAGGGTCAGTTGCTGCATCGACCCGCAGGTCTGCTGGTCACGGGCCTGGAGCGTACCGACGCCACCCGGCAACTCATAGCCGCGAGCGGCATTCCCTGCGTCCACCTGATGGAGACTGCGGTGCAAGAGGGCATGTACAGCGTCGGGTTTTCACAGCGCGAGGCCGCCCGCGCCATGACCCAGCACCTGCTGGACACGGGACGCAGGCGCATCGCCTTCGCGGCGGCACAGCTGGACCCGCGCACTTTGCAGCGGGCGCAGGGCTACCGCGACTGCCTGCAGGCCGCAGGCCTGTACGAGCCGGCGCTGGAATGGCAAAACCCGGCCCCCTCATCGATGAAAGTAGGAGGCGCCATGTTCGAGCAAATTGCAAGCGTGCGTCCGCGCGTCGACGCCATTTTCTTCTGTAACGACGACCTGGCCCAGGGCGGTTTGTTGGCGGCATTGCGCATGGGAATCAAGGTGCCGCGTCAGATTGCGGTCGCTGGCTTCAACGACTTGCCAGGAAGCGCCGAATTCGTTCCCAGCCTCACCACGGTCAAAACGCCGCGCTGGGAGATCGGTGTGCGTGCGGCTCAGATACTGCTGCAGCTCATGCGCGGCGAGCCTGTCGCCCAAGCCAGCATTGACCTGGGATTCGAATTGCTGGCACGGCAAAGCACCGAGCCGACCCACAAGCTTCCGGGACGCTGAAGGACTCGGCCAGCCGATGCCGGCAAGCGACCGCACGCCAGCCGACGAAGAGGATTCAGGCAGGAGCGCTCATCAGGAACTCGCGGCCAACATGGGCACCGATATGACTCACGCGATCCAGAAACTGCGTGAGAAAGGCGTGCAGCCCAGTGGCCAGGATTTCTTCGATGCGGCCGTATTGCAACTCGGCCAGCAGCTTGCCCGCGTGGCGCTGGGTCTCGCTGGCTCGGTCGTCGCTCACCAGCGTCAGGTTGGTGACCACTTCCCGCAGGCTGGCATGCAGCGACCTCGGCATGTCGGGTCGCAGTATCAGCAATTCGGCCACGCGCTCCGGTCTGATCACGTCACGATAGACCTTGCGATAGACCTCAAAGCCGCTCACGCTGCGCAGGATCGCGCTCCAGTGATAGAAATCGTATTCGAGGTCCTTCTCGTTGGCGGCACCAAAGAAGTCACTCTCTACCGCGTGGTACTTCACGTCCAGCAATCGCGCGGTGTTATCGGCCCGTTCCAGGAACGTTCCCATGCGCATGAAGTGCAGTGCCTCATCCATCAACATCGTGCCCACCGTGACGCCGCGCGACAGGTGCGAGCGGAACTTGACCCATTCAAAGAACTGACTCGGATCGCGCTCGAAATCGCTCGTGCTGATCAGGCGCTGCACTTCCAGCCAGGTCTGGTTTTGCGTCTCCCAGACCTCGGTGGTGAGCGTGCCGCGCACCGCGCGCGCGTTCTCCCGCGCCGCCTTCAGGCAGGACACGATGGAAGAGGGATTTTCCTGCGAACTCACCATGAACTGCATCACATGCTCGGGCGTGATGGCGCCGTATAGCTTCTGGTATGCAAGCAGCAATTCGCTGATCGACAACAGCCCCTGCAATCCCAGATGCGCCACGGCGGTCGACTGCGGCAACAACGAAGTCTGGTAGTTGACGTCCAGCATGCGAGCGGTGTTCTCGGCCCGCTCCGTGTATCTGGACATCCAGAACAGGTGATCGGCTGTGCGGCTTAACATGATTCAACTCCGGCCTCGAACACCGCGGCGCTGCGCGCCCAGCTGCATTTTGCAGAAAGCTCCCCTGCGGCAGGCTTTTCGGCCCGCTCCGTGTATCTGGACATCCAGAACAGGTGATCGGCTGTGCGGCTTAACATGAAGTTTCCTTTGATTTCGTCCATCGATGCAAAGCACCGATCCTGCACCGTGGATTGCCACGCTGCGCTCTCCATGAACCGC
>CAIVXG010000152.1 GCA_903909815.1 uncultured beta proteobacterium
AAGGTCGGCAACCCGCGTGTCAATACGGGCGCAGCGCAATAAGGCCGCGTAGCGCCGGATAGCCCTACTTCTGAATGTCGGCAGTCCGGAAATTTGTATGACCGGCTTCAGCCCTTTCCCCATATTTGCGATATTGAGAGAAGGTGCACCGCCATTGAGTGTCACGCCGTTCCTGGTACAGACTGGATCAAGCGATTTCCGCAAACAAAGGCGCGCACTCGGCGCCAGCCCCGAGTCAACATCCGACGAACTGTTGGGGACCGCGCAAAACTTGCGCTATTTCAGAACTTGTACTTCACCCCGTCGGTCAAACCGGGCCAGTCATCGCTGCGAAACGGTGAAGCCGGCAGTCCGTCGCGGTTGAAAAGGTTGTCCTCCTGTGGGTTGTCCACCCAGCCAAAACGCACGGCCACCGGACGCGCCATGCCGGCGCGCGCCACGATCACCTTGTTGCCGTGGATGCGCGCTTGCGCTGGCAGGAATTGACGGCTCGCGTCGGCCACGGTAAAGCCCTTGAGCGCGGTTTCTCCCTTGGCCAGGACCAGACCCCGACCCACATCGGTAAAGCTGACCTCGATTTGCGAGCCGCGCACCCGCAAGGAGCGGTACATCGGGCCGCCGGCCACGATCTTCTTCATTCCATAGTCGTGCTTCAGCGCCAGCAATGCCAGTCGAAGTCCTACGTCCTGTTTGTTGAGCGGGTGAATGCTGTTGGCGTCGCCAATATCGGTGGCCACCACCATGCCCGTGTGCGGCAGCTTCAAAGTCAGACGCTGGGCATCGCGCAACTCGGCCCAATCGCTGCCCTTGAGGCTGTTTTTCTGCAGCGGCAGGAACGACGCGAGTTGCACAAAGTAGAACGGCAGATGCGGCTGATGCCATTGCATGCGCCAGTCTTCAATCAGCAGTGGAAAGGTAGAGCCGTATTGCTGGGCACGAGGCACATTGCTCTCGCCCTGGTACCAGATCACGCCCTTGAGGGGCATGCCCGTGAGCGGGCTGACCATGGCGTTGTAAAGCAGGCTCGGCAGATCATTTGGTGACGGATCGCCCTTGTCAAGGATGCTTTCCACCCGAGCCTTCCATGTGCCCGACAGGGCGATGGCATCGTCTCCCAGGCGCAGTTTCAGCGCCGCCGCGTCGCCATAAAAACCCCCGCCGCCCCCGTTGTCGAGCACGCGCACGGCGATGAGGTTGCGACCCGCGTGCAGCAGGCCCTGGGGCAGTCGGTAGCGCCGTTGCGTGTCCCAACCGCAGGTTTGACCCACCGCTTTTCCATTCACATAGGTATCATCGCAATCATCCACCGTGCCCAGTTCGAGCATGGCGGCACGAGCCGCCTGTTCGTCGTTGAGATAGAGGTCGCGTCGGTACCAGACCACGCCATCGAAGTCGCTCAGGCCCTGCTCTTCCCAATACTGCGGCGCATTCAGTGGAGTCCAACTCTGGTCGTCGTAGTCTGGCCTTTTCCATTGAAAGCTCGCCCCAGCGCCGTCCAGCGGCGAATGCTGCCAGGCCTGCACCACCGCTTCCATTTTTTGCTGGTAGCGCAGGCGCGCTGCTGGAGCATCGAGCGGCATCGGTTCCGACTGAATTTCTGGCCGCCTTGCCAGTGCTGCGGGACTGATCCAGGTCTCGACATTTGTTCCGCCCCAGGAAGCGTTGACGATGCCCACTGGCACACCCCGTTCCTGGTGCAGCTTGCGCGCGAAGAAATAGCCCGCGGCGCTGAACTCACCGGCGTTGCCGGGTCGGCTGAGCTTCCACTGCGCTGGCGCCACGTCGTCGGCCGCCTGGAATGCGATGCCCTTGGGAATCTTGATGTGACGAATCCTGGGAAAGTCGGACTGCGCCAATTCCGCGGTGGCGTTCGCCGATTGGGCCACGCTCCACTCCATGTTGGACTGACCGCTGGCGAACCAGACATCGCCCAACAGCACGTCCTTCACTGCGATCAGATTGTCGCCCTGCACGGTCAAGGTATAGGGTCCACCGGCCACCTCGGGCTTGAGCAGCACGCGCCAGCGGCCCTGCACATCGGTCACGGTGCGGCTGACCTGGCGGTGCAATTTGACCCGAACCGCTTCTCCCGGTGTGGCCCAACCCCAAACGGAAATAGCTTGCTGGCGTTGCAACACCATGTGCTCGCCAAAGATATTCGCCAAGCGCACTTCCGCGTGCGCCATAACGCCCAACAGAGCGAACCACGGGCCCAACAACAGCCAACTCAAGACAGTCTTCAAAGTGTTTCTCCCATATTCAGGACTGAACTGCCTCACAGTAACTCACTCAAGGTCAGTGCCGACGATCCCAGCAGCGACTTCTCCCAGGTTTTGTGGGTGTTGGAATTGAGTTCCAACAGCAGCTTCTCGCCCAAAGGCCGCACCGGTGTGACCCGGGGTTCGATCAACAGCACATAGCGCCCATCCTGCAGCGATCCGATCCAACCCAGTGACTCCACCGCCTCCAGCGGCCCCTCCAGTTGCAGCGGATCCACGCGCAGCGTTTGCGCCAATTCCGTCAGGTGCCTCCCGGCACGGTGCGCCTGCAATTCGCGCAACAGTTCCAGCGCCAGCCCAAACCTCCAGCCCGGTTGATCGGCACGGCGCACGACTCCCGACAGGAGACTGGGAAGATAGGCTGCAATCACTGCGCCGAGCAGCACGATCAGCCACACCACGTACATCCACAACAACAGGATCGGGACCGATGCGAATGCGCCATAGACCACCGAATAAGCCGGCATCTTGCCCAGATACCAGCCGAGCAGTCGCTTGGCCAGCTCCAATCCCAGCGCCACGAACACGCCACCGCTGAAAGCGTGGTTCCATTTGACTTCGGTGTTGGGCACATAGCGGTAGAGTGCGGCCATGCCGGAGACGATCAAGCCGAACTGGAACAGGTCCAGCAGCAGGCCCAGTCCACCCGGCATGTCCCCGATCAGTCCGCGCGACACCGACAGCACAAACGAGCTGATCGCCAGACTTCCCGCCAGCAGCAAGGGGACCAGCGTGAGCACGCCCCAGTAGGTCAGCACGCGCCGCGCCAGTGGCCGCGCGCGGCGCACGCGCCAAATCGCATTCAGCGTGCGGTCGATGGTGAGGATCAGGGAAATGGCCGTCACCAGCAGCACCATGATGCCCGCCAGCCCCAGGCGGCTGGACTTGGCGGCGAACTGGGTCAGATAACTCATCACCTGTTTGGCAATGGCTTCGGGAATCAGGCTCTCGGTCAGCCATTGCTGCAAGGCCAGTTGCAGCTTGCCAAACATCGGAAACGCCGTGAACACGGCCAGCACCACCGTGAACAGCGGCACCAGCGAAATCAACGTGGTGAATGTCAGGCTGCTGGCGGTGTTGCCCAGGCGGTCTTCGCGAAAGCGCTGTGCCAAGGTGCGCGCAGTCTCACGCCAGGGAAAGGTTTGCAGAGTGGCTTTCAGGGCCAGCAGCCAGGCTTCAAATTTCATGGCCGCTATCATGCCACCACGATGAATAGAAAAAATGTGGAACTCACCCGTTGGCTGGCGGTGACAAGTGTGCTGGGACTGATCGCATTGGGACTGGCGTGGGAACTTTGGCTTGCACCCTTGCGCCCGGGCGGTTCATGGCTGGTGCTCAAGGTGCTGCCGCTTTGCATTCCCTTGCCCGGCTTGCTCAAGCGCCGTTTGTACACCTACCGCTGGCTGAGCCTGGTGCTGTGGCTGTACTTCACCGAGGGCGTGGTGCGAGCCTACGGGGACCGCGCACCTGGCAATTACCTGGCCTTGCTGCAAGTGCTGCTGTGCACCCTGCTGTTTGTGGCCTGCGCGCTGCATGTGCGACTGCGCCTGAAAGGTCCGCGCATGGATTCCAACGCCGATGCCGACGCGGTGGCCACCCACGTGGCGAACTGAAACATGCAAGCCCTGCTTGAATCCCTGCGCCGCATCGTTGGCGCCGACCACGTCCTGACCGAGGGCGACTTGAGCTCCTACCAGAACGACTGGCGCAAACGCTCCCAGGGACGCGCGCTGGCGGTGTTGCGTCCGGGCGGCACCCAGGATGTGGCTGAAGTGGTCAGGGCTTGCGCAGCGGCGGGCGTGAGCATCGTGCCGCAGGGCGGCAACACCGGCCTGGTGGTGGGCTCCACGCCCGATGCGTCGGGGACGCAGATCGTGCTCAGCCTGCAGCGCATGCACGCCGTGCGCCAGCTCGATCAGGCCAACCTCAGCCTGACGGTGGAGGCGGGCTGCGTCCTGCAAAACGTGCAGCAGGCCGCAACCGACGCCGGACTGCTGTTTCCCCTGAGCCTGGCCGCCGAGGGCAGTTGCAGCATCGGCGGCAATCTGGCCACCAATGCTGGCGGCACCCAGGTCGTGCGCTACGGAAATGCCCGCGACCTTTGTCTGGGCCTGGAGGTGGTGACGGCGCAGGGCGAAATATGGAACGGCTTGAGCGGCCTGCGCAAGGACAACACCGGCTACGACCTGCGCGACCTGTTCATCGGCAGCGAGGGCACGCTGGGCATCATCACCGCGGCGACGCTCAAGCTGTTCCCGGCACCCGCGGCCCGGCTCACCGCCTGGGCGGCGCTGCCGACGCTGGACGCAGCGGTGCAGTTGCTGTCGCTGGCACAGCAACACCTGGGCGCCAGCCTCACGGGGTTCGAAGTGATGGGCAGGTTCGCGCTGAGTCTGGTGCTGCGGCATTTTCCGCAACAACGCGTGCCATTCATGAGCTCAGCCGCCGAGGCGCCGGCCTGGGCAGTGCTGCTGGAGAGCTCGGACCACGAGTCGCAAACTCATGCCCGCATGCAGCTGGAGCGTCTGCTGGATGTCGCGCTTGAGCAACAGATCGTGAGCGATGCGGTGGTGGCCGAGAGTCTGGCGCAAGCGCGCTCGCTTTGGCACATACGCGAAAGCATCCCGCTGGCGCAGCCGCTGGAAGGGCTCAATATCAAGCACGACATCTCGATCCCGGTATCGGGCATTCCGCGCTTCGTTCAGACCACCGACGCCAGGCTGGAACAGCACATTCCTGGCGTGCGTCTGGTCAACTTCGGGCACCTGGGCGACGGCAACCTGCACTACAACGTGCAGGCGCCGCAGGGCATGGAGCCAGCGAGATTCCTGCGTGAGCACGAGCAAGCCGTGAACGACCTCGTGTTCGATTCGGTGCTGCAGTGCGGCGGCTCGATCTCGGCCGAACACGGCATTGGCAGCCTCAAGGTGGTGCAACTGGAACAGCACAAATCGCCGGTGGCGCTGGCGCTGATGCGCTCCATCAAACACGCTTTGGATCCGAACAACACATTAAACCCAGGTCGGGTGCTACGGCGGTGACCGATTTGTCCGGGCGCAGGCGGCTGCCGGCGTACCGCATCCTTGCGCACAAAACATGCGCATATAATTTGCACTTCCTCACCAGGAGTGCATCATGTTGCAGACCGTTCGAGTCCCCAAAAAAGCGACCAACCTCTCGCTCACGGTCGCCACGCTGGACAAGGCGCGCGAACTGGGCATGAACCTGTCACAGACCGTGGACACGCTGCTGGCCGAGGAGGTCAAGCGCCGCTACTGGGAAAAATGGCGGGATGAAAACAGGGAAGCTTTCGCCGCCTACAACGAGCGCGTTGCAAAGCACGGCCTGCCTTTGGCAAAATACCGCAGCTTCGGCAAGAGTCTGGGCGACGGCCGGCGCGAACCCGTATGAGTCATGGCCCGATTTGACGTCTACGCCAACCCCGACGCCGCTGAGCGCGCCACCGTTCCTTTTTGGCTTGAGGTACAAAACACGTTCATCGAGGTGCAAACGCGCGTTGTCGTTCCCCTGCACGCCGCCAAAAGCTTTCACCCACTGGTGCGCAACCTGAACCCGGTGCTTGTGGTCGAAGGCAGGAAGGTCGTCATGAACACCTCGGCCTTGGGCGCCGTACCCATCACCGATTTGCACCGCCCCGTGGGCAACATCAAGGCGCAGCAAATTGACATTCAGGAAGCGCTTGAAACTTTGCTTGGCGGCTATTGAAATGACAACACACTCCCCGAACTCCCAATACGAAGACTTCATGCGCCACGTGTACGCGCATGGCGTATTCAAGGGCGACCGCACCGGCACTGGCACGAAAAGCGTGTTCGGCTACCAGATGCGCTTCGATCTGAACCAGGGCTTTCCGCTGGTCACGACCAAGAAGGTCCATCTTCGTTCCATCGTCCAGGAACTGCTGTGGTTTCTGAGCGGCAGCAGCAGCAACAACTGGCTTAAAAAGCGCGGCGTGACGATCTGGGACGAATGGGCCAGAGCCGATGGCGACCTGGGACCCGTCTACGGCGTGCAGTGGCGCAGTTGGCCCACGCCCGACGGCGGCCACATCGACCAGATCGCGCAGGTCATGCAAACGCTCAGGAGCAACCCGGATTCGCGCCGCATCATCGTCAGCGCCTGGAACGTCGCCGATCTGGACAAAATGGCGCTCATGCCCTGCCACGCCTTTTTCCAGTTTTACGTGGCCCCCGCCACCGACACGCACCGGGCCAGGCTGTCGTGTCAGCTGTACCAACGCAGTGCCGACATCTTCCTGGGAGTACCGTTCAACATCGCCAGCTACGCCTTGCTCACGCACATGGTGGCGCAACAGTGCGAACTGGACGTGGGTGACTTCGTCTGGACCGGCGGCGACTGCCACATCTACGCCAACCACCAGGAGCAGGTGGCGCTGCAGCTGAGCCGCGCCCCTCTGCCCTACCCCAGGCTGCACATCAAACGTCGGCCAGCTTCCATTTTCGACTACGAGTTCGAAGACTTCGAGATGCTCGATTACCAGTGCCACCCCGCCATCAAGGCGCCGGTGGCGGTCTGACGGGATCGAGTGATGCCGCTGCACCTGATTTTTGCCCGCGCCGCCAACGGCGTGATCGGGAACAAGAACGCCCTGCCCTGGCATTTGCCGGAAGACATGGCGCATTTCAAGCGCACCACCCTGGGCTGTGCGGTGATCATGGGGCGCAACACCTGGGACTCCTTGCCCGAGCGCTTTCGCCCCCTGCCCGGGCGCCTGAACGTGGTGATGACCCGCCAAGCCGACTGGAGCGCGCCAGGTGCGCTGCGCGCCGGCTCCCTGAACGAAGCGATGGCGCTGTGCCCGGACAACGCGGACGTCTGGGTCATCGGCGGAGCCCAACTTTACGCTCTGGCGTTGCCCTGGGCGAGCAGCGCCGTCGTCACTGAAATCGACGCCGAATACGAAGGCGACGCTTATGCGCCACAATTCGGCCCGCAATGGCAGGAAACGGCGCGCGCCGCGCACGTCTCCAGCAGCGGCATTCGTTTCAGCTTTGTCACTTATACCCACACAGGAGTTTGATATGTCAGAAGGCGGTTTTCACGTTCACGGCCCCCACGACCATGCATTGGAGCACGCAGCCGAGGGTCATGGTGACAAGTTCACGAATCAGATCGCCATGATCACGGCCGTCATCGCCACGGTGGGCGCCATGTTCTCCTACATGGGCGGCGCCACTCAGGCCAACGCCGGACTGTACAAAAACAATGCGGCCATCAAGAAGACCGAGGCCTCCGATCAGTGGAATTTTTACCAGGCCAAGAGCACCAAACAGGCTCTGGCGGAGCTGGCGCGTGACCTCGCACCCGAAGACAAGAGGGCGACTTACCAGGCCAAGGTGGATCGCTACGACAAGGAAAAGGCAGACATCAAGGCCGGCGCAGAAAAGCTGGAGGCCGCTGCCACCCAATGGGATCAGCAAAGCGACGAGCAGATGCACCAGCACCACCGCTGGGCCCAGTCGACCACAGCGCTGCAGGTCGCGATTGCACTGGCGGCCATCGCTTTGCTGACGAGAAAGAAATGGCTGGAATACGGCATGTTCGTGGTCGCGGCCGTTGGCATGGCGATCGGCGTTCTCGCCATTCTGCACATCTGATCTCAGGCCAGCATGCCAAGTCAGGTGCGCAGCACGGAGCCCGGGCCCAATGAGGCGCCAGCGCGGGACACGGGTTCGCGCTGGAGTGAGCGAGCTGTGGTTGCGGGTCTGATCTTCGTCTGGCTGGCCGCCACCGCCTGGCTGCGCCCGCTGGCGCTGCCCGACGAGGGCCGCTACGTCGGCGTGGCCTGGGAGATGATGCGTTCGGGTGACTGGCTCACGCCCACATTGAACGGCCTGCCGTTCTTTCACAAGCCGCCGCTGTTCTACTGGATCACCGGCGCTTCGATGTCTGTGCTCGGGCTGAACGAATGGGCGGCCCGTGCTGCACCGCTTTTCGGCGCCTGGCTGGGCAGTTTCGCCATGTATTTGTTCGTAGGGCGCTGGTGGAGCGAGCGCACCGCACGTCTGACGTTGGCGGCCTTGCTGGTGCAACCCCTGGTCTACCTCGGGGGCCAATACGCGAACCTTGACATGCTGGTGGCCGGCTGCATCACGGCCACCATTTTGCTGCTGGCGCACGTGGTACTCAGCATCGAGCATGGCCTCGCGTTCCGCCGCGCGCTCATGGGGGCTTACGCCATGGCGGCGCTGGCGGTACTGGCCAAGGGCCTGATTGGCGCGGTGATCCCGACCCTGGTGATATTGGTCTGGCTGGTTTTGCTGCGGCGCTGGCGCGTCATGCTGGCACTGTTTTCACTCCCAGGCATGTTGCTGTTTCTGCTTGTGGCCGGACCGTGGTTTGTCGCGATGCAATTGCGGTTTGACGAATTCCTTTACTACTTCATCGTCGTTCAGCATTTCAAGCGCTTCGCCGCCACGGGTTTCAACAACGTGCAGCCATTCTGGTTTTACCCGGCGCTGTTGCTCCTGGCCAGCCTGCCGTGGTTGCCCTGGCTCTACCGGCAACTCGGCCTGGGTCGCGAAGCACAGCGCGATCCCAGACGGCTGTTGATGTGGGTCTGGATGGCTGTTGTTGTCGCCTTTTTCTCGTGGCCGCCATCCAAACTTGTGGGCTATGTGCTACCCGCCGTGCCGCCACTGGCGTTCCTGATGGCCGACGGCTATTTGAGCCGCGGCGTTCCCGGTGCAAAACGAGTGCGCTGGTTGTGCGTCAGCGCTGCCGTGAGCGCGATCATAGGGATCGCTGTCGCCATCGGCCTTACCGCGTTCCCACGGGAATCGTCTCGTTCTCTGGCGCAGGCATTCATCAGCGCGCGCCAACCCGCTGAGCCGCTGTTCATGTTGAACGACTACCTCTACGACCTGGCGTTTTATGCCGCGATGACAACACCTGTGGCCGTGGTCAACGACTGGGACAACCCGGAAATGCTCAAGCATGACGACAGTCATAAGGAGTTGATCGACGCCGGAAAATTTGCGCCGAAGGCGCTGGCCACGACCTTGATCAGCCCCGCGTCTTTCAAAGCCGCGCTGTGTCGATCTCCGGTGATCTGGATCATGGGTCGCCCGGGCATGAGCCGCCAGTATCCCTTCCTGCTGCAGGCTAAGGAGAGCTTTACCCGCTACGACAGGACCTTGTGGAAGCTTGACCGATCGGTACCCGCCTTGGCCAGTGCCCTGCACTGCGACCCCGGTCCGTCCCCGTGACAGCGCGGCAACGCTGGAGCTTCAAAGCGAACCGATCCCTTGGTTGAAACTTAGAGCAAGGCCTGGGGATTGACGATGCGCCGCAGTGCGTCGGTGTCGATGATGCGCACGTGTCGCTGTTTCACCTCGACCGAGCCATCTTCCACAAACTTGGAAAATGTTCGGCTCACGGTTTCGAGCTTCAGTCCGAGATAGCTGCCGATTTCCTCGCGCGTCATGCGCAAGATCAGCTCCGACTGCGAGAAGCCGCGGGCGTGCAGTCGTTGCACCAGATTGAGCAGGAAGGCGGCCAGCCGTTCTTCCGCGCGCATGCTGCCCAGCAGCAGCATGACCCCGTGCTCGCGCACGATCTCACGGCTCATCATCTTGTGCATGTGGTGCTGCAAAGCGGGCACTTCGCGCGACAGGCTCTCTATGTGCTCAAAGGGCATGACGCAGACTTCAGCGTCCTCCAGCGCGACCGCGTCGCAGGTGTGCTGGTCGTTGACGATACCGTCCAGGCCGACAATCTCGCCGGCCATCTGAAATCCCGTAACCTGGTCACGCCCGTCTTCAGACGCGATGGAAGTTTTAAAGAAACCGGTTCGAATGGCGTAGAGCGAGGTGAATACCTCACCGTTTCGAAACAGGCTCGCCCCGCGCTTCACCTTGCGACGCACCGCCACCATCCGATCAATGAGTTCGAGGTCTTCGGCATTGAGCCCCAGCGGCATGCACAACTCGCGCAAATTGCAGTTGGAACAGGCCACCTTGATGGATTGTGGGTTCATAGGTAAGGGTATCGAAAAGTGGCGCGTCCCAGGTCAACATCGATCTGGCTTGGAGCGATCATAGCGACTAGAAACGGCGCCACCGCTTGAAAATCCCTTATTCCAGCAATGGTAATGAGTTGATCCGGATCAAGGAAATAATACGCGCTTCAAGGCACATTCGCACGCTATCCCACAGGAACCTCTCAATGGACACCGTTTCGCCAGAATTATTGCGTAAGTTTGATGTATCCGGACCGCGTTACACGTCCTACCCCACGGCCGACCGATTTGTCGAGGCATTCACCGCCGCTGACTACGTGAGCGCGCTGGAGCAACGCCGCGATGGCCCCGCCGCCATGGTCTCGCCATTGTCACTCTATGTTCACATCCCTTTTTGCGAGTCGCTGTGCTACTACTGCGCCTGCAACAAGATCATCACCAAACACCACGAACGCGCGGCCGAGTACCTGCGCTACCTGAGTCGCGAAGTGGATCTGCACATCGCACACCTGGGCGCTGGGCAAGTGGTGTCACAACTGCACCTGGGCGGCGGTACGCCCACCTTCCTGACCGATGCCGAGCTGCATGAACTCATGTCCATGCTCAAGCGCAGCTTCACGCTCGCGCCCCATGGTGAATATTCGATCGAAGTGGATCCGCGCACCGTGGACGCCAAGCGCCTGGCCACGCTCAAGGAACTGGGGTTCAACCGCCTGAGCTTTGGTGTGCAGGACTTCGACCCCGAGGTGCAAGCCGCCGTGCACCGCATTCAGCCCGCGGAGCAGGTTTTTGCGCTGGTGGCGTCGGCGCGGGCCCTGGGTTTTGAGTCCATCAATGTGGACCTGATTTACGGCCTGCCCAAGCAAACCCCCGAGTCGTTCGACCGCACCCTGGAACAAATTGCCAGCCTGCGTCCGGACCGCATCGCGCTTTACGCCTATGCGCATTTGCCCGAGCGCTTCAAGCCGCAGCGGCGCATCATCACGGTCGAACTGCCAGGCGCTCCGGCCAAGGTGTCGATGCTGTCCCAGTCGCTCAACGCGTTCGAGAAAGCGGGCTACGTGTACATCGGCATGGACCACTTCGCCTTGCCCGACGACGCGCTGGCCGTGGCCAAGCGCCAGGGCCGTTTGCACCGCAATTTCCAAGGCTACAGCACGCAGCCAGACTGCGATCTGATTGCGCTGGGCGTGTCGTCCATTGGCCGCGTGGGCGCGACCTACAGTCAAAACGCCAAAACCCTGGACGATTACTACGACATCCTGAACCACGGCAATTTTCCGGTGGTGCGCGGTCTGGCGCTGACACGCGACGACGTGGTGCGCCGCGCCGTGATCATGGCCATCATGTGCCAGGGGAACCTGCCTTTCGAGGCCATCGAATTGGCCCACCTGCTGGATTTCAAGAAATACTTCGCCGCCGAACTCGAAAGCTTGAAAGCGCTGCAGGAGCAGGGCCTGGTGCAGGTGAACGACACCTGCATTCAAGTCACCCCCATGGGCTGGTTCTTTGTGCGGGCCGTCGCCATGGTGTTTGACAGCCACCTGCAAACCGACCGCACGCGGGCGCGATTCTCCAAGATACTTTAGCGGTCCTGCGCCCTTGCAAGCGTCACTTGCCGTCACTGCCTTGCTCATGGGCCTGGCCGGCGGCCCGCACTGCGTTGCCATGTGCGGCGCGGCCTGCGCTGGACTGGGACGGACCGCACAGGCGGGCGCAACCAACCTGCGCGCAATGTGGCTGTTTCAAATTGGCCGCATGCTGGGCTACGCGACCCTGGGTGCACTCGCGGCCGCCTCCCTGCAGGGGTTGGGCTGGCTCACCGGGCAAAGCGCAGCCTTGCGGCCCGTATGGAGCTTCTTTCACCTTGCCTGTGTCGCCTTGGGGCTGACACTGCTGTGGCAGGCAAGGCAGCCGATCTGGCTGGAGACCACGGGGCGAAAAATCTGGACGCAAGCGCGTCGCTTTACCCAGCGCGGAGGCAGCGCCGCCCCGCTCTTGATGGGCGCACTGTGGGCCCTGCTGCCGTGCGGCCTGCTCTATTCGGCGTTGCTGGTGGCTGCGTTGACCAGCCATGCGATCGAAGGTGCCGCGGTGATGGCCTTGTTCGTCGCCGGCACCAGTGTCTCGCTCATGGCAGGGCCCTGGCTTTGGCTGCGTCTGAGGGGTCCCGGCAGCGGCGAATGGGGCATGCGCTTGGCCGGACTGGCCTTGGCTTCCAGTTCCGGCTGGGCGCTGTGGATGGGCCTGGTGCACAATACCGCCCCCTGGTGCATCGTGCCCTGAAGCCCACAATCACCCCGCCCTTGCTTCAAATGGACAGACCATGACCTACCCCAGTCACCGCACGCCAAAAGCGCTCACGGGAACGCGCATTCTCAGCCTGAGCCTGAACCTGCCGGGGCCGGCCGCACTGATGCGCTGCCGCGACATGGGGGCGAGTTGCGTCAAGCTGGAGCCGCCAGCGGGCGACCCGATGGGCACTTATTGCGCGCCGGCCTTCGAGCGCTTGCACCTGGGGGTGCGGCGGGTCGAGGCGGATCTCAAGAGCGCCGCCGGGCAAACGCGACTCCATCGCGAACTCGCCAGGGCCGACATCCTGCTGACTTCGTTTCGGCCCTCTGCCCTGCACAAGCTGGGCCTGTCGTGGAAAACCTTGCACCCACTCTACCCTGCGCTGACCCAGATCGCGATCGTAGGCGCGCCCGGTGCGCGCGCCGAGGAACCCGGGCACGACCTGACCTACCTGGCGGAAAACGACCTGGTGGCCGGCATGGATCTGCCTCCCAGCCTGTACGCCGACATGGGAGGCTCGCTGCTGGTGTGCGAAGCCGCGCTGCAGGCGGTGGCGCAGCGGCAGCGACAACTCATCAAGGGTGTAGCGCCTGCGGCGATCAAGGGCCGCTATGTGGAAATCGCACTCTGCGATGCCGCGCGTTATCTGGCCCTGCCACGGGCCTGGGGCCTGACCCAGGCCGGCGCCGATGTGGGCGGAGGCCACGCCGGCTATCGCATTTACGCCTGCAAGGATGGACGCGTTGCAGTGGCGGCGCTGGAGCCTCACTTTGCCGCCGCCCTGTGCCTGGCCGCAGGAATTCCGTTGCCCGCGACGGCGACCAGCGTGGTGGCGTTGATGCGCTCCGCTTCAACCCATGAGGCGCTGGATCAGTGGTTTCTGGGAAAGAGCTGTCAGCAGTTGGATCGCCTGGCGTCAAACCATGACATTCCCCTGCATACGCTGAAAAACTGCTCTGGCACTTAACTGAGAGAGGGTGTCGAAGGCGTTGCGCCGGGAGCCGCGGCCTCACCAGAGGATTCACCGTCTTCGTCCGTCGCGGCTTCGCCCTCGCCGTCATCGGTCTTGCGCTGAGCCTTGGATTTGAGCTTTTCTTCCTTCTTCTTCTTCTTCGCCAGCTCTTTCTGACGTTTCTCGTAGCCGTAGTTCGGTGTAGCCAAAGTATTCTTTCAGGTTGATGTGGTCACTGTACCAGTTTGCGGCGCCACTTTGCCGCGGCGACGGCGCTTATGGGGAGATATTTCGGGATTGACCCCGCTGCGCCCATTCCCGGCCTTGCTCAAGTCATTGCGCCCAGCGCCTGTGTCAGATCGGCCTGCAGATCGGCCACCGCCTCCAGCCCCACGGAAAACCGGACCAGGGTGCCGCGCGCCAGATGTGAGGGCCAGGCCATCCGCATCGACGCGAGCTCATAGGGCACGACCAGGCTCATTGGGCCACCCCAGCTGTAACCCAGCTTGAAATACTTGAGCGCATCGCAAAACGCGTCCACCTGGATCTGGGAATAGCGCTCGTGAAAGATCACGCTGAGCAATCCTGCAGCACCGCCGCTGGCTGCACCGCACAGTGCCTGCCAATGCGCATGTCCGGGCGATGGGGGCAAGGCTGGATGCAGCACCTGCGCGAACTCCTCGCGCTGCGTACACCACTGGGCCAGGGTTCGCGCCGCGCGGTCGTGCGCCTGGTAGCGCAGTTCCAGGCTGGGCAAGGAACGCAGCACCGCCTCAACGTCGTTCGCCGCCACGCCCAGGCCCAGCCGCATATGACACAGTTTGAGCCGCATATGCAACTTGGCATCGCGGGTGATGATGCTGCCCATGAGCACGTCGCCGCCGCCGCTGGGGTACTTGGTGAGAGCATGCACCGATACATCGACACTCAGCCCGGTGCCGGCACCGGGTTCGAGATCGAAGGGCTGGAACGCCAGCCCCGCGCCCCAGGTGTTGTCCAGTGCCGACGTCACGCCGCGGCTGCGGCAGATGCGCGCCAACTCCAGCAGGTCAGGAAACTCCAGCGTGACCGAGCCCGCCGCCTCGAGCCAGACCAGACGCGTCTGGGGCGAGATCTTGGCACTCAGATCGGAGGCATCCATGGGATCGTAAAAGCGGTGGGAGATACCCCAAGCTTTGAGCTCACCCTCGGCCAGGGTCTTGTTGGGACCGTAGGCGTTGTCCGGCAGCAGCACTTCGTCGCCGCTCCTGAGCAGGGCCAGCGCCACGTTGGCAATAGCTGCCAGGCCGCTGGGAACCAGCAGACACTGCAGCCCACCTTCCAAGGTACACAGGCGCTCCTCCAGCATGAAGCTGGTCGGTGTACCATGCAGGCCGTAGGTGTAGCCAGACTTGTCCTTCCACTCGGTGCTGCGCATCGCCGCCACCGTCGCAAAGATCACCGTTGACGCCTTGAATACACCCGGCTGAGGCGCAGCAAAGCCTGCCGGAGGCACATAGGCGTGGTGAATCAACTGGGTTGAAAGATCGGTCATGGGGGTACGGGCTGCGGCTGCGCTCAAAGCTTCCACTTTTCCAGCAACTGCGCTGGACGCAGCGCATCGTAGCCTTCAAACGGCTGATGAATCCAGGGATTGGTTGGCAAATACTCCACCGAGTAATCGGGCGCGAAACCGGACACCCCCTTGGTCCAGATCACGGCACTGCGCAGTTCGGTGATCGGGCTGTAGCTGTTCTTGAGCAGGTGAATCACCGCCTTGAGCGTGTGGCCGGTATCGGCCAGATCGTCCACCAGCAGCACCCGACCGGCAATCTCGCCACGCGGCGTGGTGATGTAGCGCGCGATGTCCAGATTTCCCTGCTGCGTGCCTTCCTGCGCCCGATAGGAGCTGGTCGACATGATGGCCAAGGGCTTGTCGAAGATGCGCGAGAGGATATCGCCGGGGCGCATGCCGCCGCGCGCCAGGCACAGGATGGTGTCGAACTCCCAACCCGACTGATACACCTTGAGCGCCAGCTTTTCGATCAGGTTGTGATACTCGTCATAACTCACGTACAGGTGTTTTCCGTCTTCCGTCAACATCTTGAATCTCCTGATATGCGTTTATTCTTATTGAAACTATTGCGCACCGAAGGGGTGCACGATCATGATCGTGTGGTCGCGGTCCGGGCTGGTGGAAATCACCGCAATGGGAACGCCCGTGACCTGCTCAATACGCTCCAGGTAGTGGCGCGCCGCGGCGGGCAACTGCGCGTACTGCGTCACGCCCACGGTGTTCTCGCTCCATCCCGACAGCGTCTCATACACCGGCTTGCAGCGACTGATGTCGTCGGCGCCCATGGGCAGGATGTCCACCTGTGCACCGTCGAGCTCATAACCGATGCACAGTTCCAGCGTCTTGAGGCCGTCGAGCACGTCCAGCTTAGTGATGCACAGGCCCGTGAGCCCGTTCACCTGAGCGCTGCGCTTGAGCAGCGCCGCATCGAACCAGCCGCAACGGCGGCTGCGCCCCGTGGTCACGCCCTTCTCCGCCCCGACCGTGCTCATGTGGTATCCCGGCGTGCCGGGCACCTCCCAGTCCAGCTCGGTCGGGAACGGGCCACCGCCGACGCGGGTGCAATAGGCCTTGGTGATGCCAAGGATGTAGTGCAGCATGCCCGGACCCACGCCCGCGCCGGCTGACGCATTGCCCGCGACGCAGTTGCTGGAGGTGACAAAGGGATAGGTTCCATGATCCACATCGAGCAGCGTTCCCTGCGCCCCTTCGAACAGCAAGTTCGCGCCCAGCCGGTTGGCGTCGTTGAGCTCGCGCGAGACGTCGGCCATCATGGGCTTGAGCAGCTCCGCGTGGCGCATCGCCTCGTCATAGACCGCGTCGAACTGCACCCGCCCGTCTTTCATGTAGGGCGCCAGCATGGGTCCGAAATCGAAGGCGGCGGAACCCAGGTAGGTGGTGAGCACGTGGTTGTGCAGGTCCAGCAGTTCGCGCAGCTTGGCGGCGAAGCGTTCGGGGTATTTCAGGTCCTGCACGCGCAGCGCGCGCCGAGCGATCTTGTCTTCGTAGGCCGGGCCGATGCCGCGTCCAGTGGTGCCTATCCTCTCGGTGCCGCCCTGCTCGCGCGCAGCCTCGCGTGCCACATCCAATGCCGCATGAAACGGCAGAATGAGCGGGCACAGTTCGCTCACGCGCAAGCGCGAGCGCACCTCCACGCCGGCCTGCTCCAGCCCCTGCATTTCCTCGAACAGCTTGGCCGCCGACAGCACCACGCCGTTGCCGATGTAGCACTTCACGCCCGCGCGCATGATGCCGCTGGGGATCAGGTGCAGCGCGGTCTTGACGCCGTTGATGACGAGCGTGTGCCCGGCGTTGTGACCGCCCTGAAAACGCACTACGCCCTGGGCGCTTTCGGTCAGCCAGTCGACCAGCTTGCCCTTGCCCTCGTCGCCCCATTGGGTACCGACCACGACCACGTTTCTGCCAAAATTTGTCTTGTTCATGCTGTTCATTTCAAAGAGCTTGCACCAGCCACTGCCCGCCGACCGAAACCAGTTCGCGGTCGCAATGGAATTCATCAACTTCACTTTCGTGGCCGGGCAGGACGCAGACCACGGTCTCGCCGCGCTGGCGCAGTTGGGCCAGCGCCGCACGCCAGGCGTCGTTCGGCGTCCAGGATGCACGCACTGCAGCCCGCAGCGGGCGTTTGGCCGCGGCACCCACCAAGGCCTTGATGTCCAGACTGAAGCCTGCGGCCGGGCGCTTGCGCCCAAACACCGCGCCCACTTCGTCGTAGCGCCCGCCCCGCACCAAGGCGTCGCTCGCACCCTGGGCATAGATGGAAAAGCGCACGCCGCTGTAATAGGCATAGCCACGCAGATCGGCCAGGTCAAACGTGACCGAGGCACCGTTCAACTGGCTGGCCAGCCACTTCAACTCGGCCAGCGACTGCTGCACCGCCGCAAACGCCTTCAACGCGTGCCCTGCCTCGACCAGCACCGCGGCGTCGCCATACAACTGCACCAAAGCGCGCAGGCCGTCGCGCACGGCCGCGGGCAGATCACGCGTCAGACTCGTCAGTTCGGGCCCATCCTTGGCCGCGAGTGCGGCGTGAATTTGCGCCAGCTGTTGCGGCAACACAGGCAGGCCGGCCAGCAGCAACTGAACGATGCGCGCATGCGCCATGTCGACACTTGCGCCATGCACACCGGCACGTTCCAGGCAATCCAGCGCCAGCAACAGCGTCTCCAGATCCGCCTCAAGCCCGGCGTGACCAAAGATTTCCGCACCGAACTGCAGCGGCTCACGCGTGGCGTGGGGTGTGTCGGGACGGGTGTGCAATACCGGCCCACAATAGCAAAGACGGGTCACGCCCTGGCGATTGAGCAAATGAGCGTCGATGCGTGCGACCTGCGGCGTGGTGTCGGCGCGCAAGCCCAGGGTGCGCCCCGAGAGCTGATCGACCAGCTTGAAGGTCTGCAAGTCCAAGGCCTCGCCCGTTCCCGTGAGCAGCGATTCAAGGTGTTCCACCAGCGGCGGCATCACCAGTTCATAGCCATAGCAGCGAGCGGTATCGAGCAAATCGCGGCGGAGGTCTTCGATGTGCCTGGCCTCGTGCGGCAGTACATCGGCAATGTGATCTGGCAGAACCCAGGCGGACATGTGAGTTTTCGGGTGCTGTTAAAAGCGAGATTCTACCGGGCCGCAACGGCCCTATCGATTCACGACAGCCACCACAGGCAGCTCAGACCCACCAGCAAGCTCAATAATCCGAAAAACCGTATTTGCCCGTCCTGCAACTGAAGTATCTGGGCAAACATGCGACGCCACGCGAGCGGCGAGATGAAGGGCAAGAGTCCCTCAAATACCAGCACCAGCGCCAGCGCCTGCCAAAGCGTATCGCCTTCCAAGGTTTACTTCTTGGCCGCGGCGGGCGCACCGTCACCGCGCATGACCTTGAAGAATTCGGATGACGCCGGGTCCAGCACCATCACGTCGCTCTTCTTGCCAAAGCTGGCCTTGTAAGCATCAAGGCTGCGGTAGAACTGGGCAAACTTGGGGTCGCGTCCAAAGGCTTCGCCGTAGATGGCTGCGGCCTGACCGTCACCCTCGCCCTTGATCTTTTGCGCATCGCGGTACGCGTTGGCCACTGTCACTTCGCGTTGCCGGTCGGCATCGGCACGGATCTTTTCACCCTCGGCCGCACCCGTGGAGCGCAGTTCATTGGCCACGCGCGTGCGTTCGGCCTGCATGCGCCGATACACCGACTCGGTAATGGCGTCCACGTAATCGGCGCGCGTAATGCGCACGTCCACGACGTCCACCCCCCAGGGCTTGGCGCCGCCCACGGCGAGCAGAACCTCGCGCTTGACGTTGGCGGTCAGGGCCTCGCGCTTGAGAGAAAGGATCTCCTTGACGGTGTGCTTGTTGATCTCTTCCTGAAAAGCGTTGCGCACCACGCGGTTGAGTTGCATGGCGCCAGCATTTTCGTCCAGCCCCACGTTGCGGATGTACTGCGTGGGCCCGGTAACACGCCACCGCACGTACCAGTCGATCACCATGCGTTGCTTTTCCGCCGTCAACATCGGCTCGGCGTCGGCGCTCTCCAGCGTCAGCAGGCGCTTGTCGATATAACTGACGTTTTGAAACGGCGGCGGCAGCTTGATGTTCAAGCCCGGTTCCGTGATCACTTCCTTGATCTGTCCGAGGGCATAGACCACACCAAACTGGCGCTGATCCACCACAAAGAGCATCGAACTCAACAAGGCGAAGGCCGCCACAATGGCGGCGCCGATGAAACCAATCCTGTTCATGTTCATTTCCTAACGCGTTTCACGCTCACGCGTACGACCGGCATCCCGGGCACGCGCATCGTTGGCGGCCGCAGCCGCGGTGGCTGGAGCAGCCGCTCCAGTGCCCGTGGCCGTGGCGCCGGGGGCGGGTTCAGCGCCGGCGGCTCCCAGTTGCATGATCTTGTCCAGCGGCAGGTACAGCAGGTTGGAGCCCTTGCTGGAATCGACCAGCACCTTCGTGACGTTGCTGTAGATCTGCTGCATCGTGTCCAGGTACATGCGGTCGCGCGTCACCTGTGGCGCCTTCTGGTACTCATTCAACACCGAGCGAAAGCGCTGCGCATCGCCCTGGGCCTGCGCCACTACCCGGGCTTTGTACGCGTCCGACTCTTCCTTGAGGCGCGAAGCCGTTCCGACCGCGCGTGGGATCACGTCGTTGGCGTAGGCCTGGGCCTCGTTCTTGGCACGCTCACGCTCCTGCCCTGCCTTGAGCACGTCGTCAAAAGCCGCTTGCACCTGCTCCGGTGGACGTACACCACCCTGTTGCAGGTTGATGCCCACGACTTCGATGCCGACCTTGTAGTGATCCAGAATCTTTTGCATCAGGGTGCGCACGCGCGGCCCGATCTGATCGCGTTCCTCGGCCAAAGCCGAATCCATGCGCATTTTGCCCACGACCTCGCGCACGGCCGTTTCAGCGGCCTGCACTACCGCATCCTCGGGTTTCTTGCTTTCAAACAGGAAGGCACGCGCGTCGCTGAGGCGATATTGCACCGCAAACTTGATTTCAACAATGTTTTCGTCCTCGGTCAGCATCGCCGACTCACGCAATCCGGTGGCCTTGATGATCGAGTCCTTGCCCACATCCACCGAGCGAATCTGCGTCACAAACACCAGTTCGTGGCGCTGTATCGGATATGGCAGACGCCAATTGAATCCCGCTCCGACGGTGGAGTGATAGCGCCCGAACTGCGTGATCACCGCCTGCTGGCCCTCCTGCACGATGAAGAATCCCGTACCCAGCCAGATCAGGGCGACCACCCCCGCAATCAGTCCCGCACCGATGCCTGCACTCTTCATGTCGGGCTGAAAGCCCGAGCCGCCAGTGCCACCGGGTGGCGTCGCGCGCCCCCCCTTGGGGCCGCCAAACAGAGCGCCAAGCTTCTTGCTGACATCGCGCCACAACTCCTCCAGGTCCGGTGGCCCCTGGTTCGGAGCGCGTGGTTTTTGCGGCGGTGGCGGTGGCGGTGGAGGGGTATCACCGGCTTCGGTTGGTTTGGTGGTATCGGACTTGTCGTCGCCGCGGCCCCACTTGGGGTCGTTCAGGTTGAACATACCCCTCAGGCGGCCGGCCAGTGCGCCCCAAGAAAAGGCAGGTAGATGCAGGTTCATGCGCTCAGTCTCTCGTGTTTCATGGTTCGATTGTGCCCAATTCGTCTTGCTGCGTCTGCGCCTCTTGCTCATCGCGCTGCGATGGCGCAAGCGCTTCGACCGCTGCTGCTCCGGCCTGCCCCACCCTTTGCCCCAGCAATGCGCGCAAAGCAGGCAAACCCTCACCCGTTTGAGCACTCAAGAAGATGCGCGCAACCGGCGTGCCATGCACCTCAAATGTGTCGCTCAAATGCAGGGGGCGGCGTCCGATTTCAAGGGCGTCGAGCTTGTTGAACACCAGAATCTGCGGAATATCCTGTGCGCCGATTTCCTTCAAAACGCGGTGCACCTGCTCCATCTGCTCGGGGAAATCAGGGCTGGAGGCATCGACCACATGCAGCAATAAATCGGCATCGACCGCTTCCTGCAGGGTTGCAGCAAAGGCATCCACCAATCCGTGCGGCAGGTCGCGAATGAAGCCCACCGTGTCGGACAGCGACGCCGACCTCCCGGCCTCACCCAGGTACAACTGGCGCGTGGTCGTGTCCAACGTGGCGAACAATTGGTCGGCGGCGTAGGCGCGCGCCTTCACCAGGGCGTTGAAGAGCGTGGACTTGCCTGCGTTGGTATAACCCACCAGCGAAATGTTGAAGGCGTCGCGCCGCACACGCTGTTTGCGCTGGGTGTGGCGTTGGCGTTTGACCTTCTCCAAGCGCTCCCGGGTGCGTTTGATGGAGTCCGAAATCATGCGGCGATCCAGTTCGATCTGACGCTCGCCGGGACCGCCGCGCAGGCCGATGCCGCCGCTTTGCCGCTCCAGATGCGACCAGCGTCGCACCAGGCGCGTGCTCAGGTACTGCAGGCGCGCGAGCTCCACCTGGAGTTTGCCCTCGTGGCTGCGGGCACGTTGCGCGAAGATCTGCAATATCAGCAGTGTACGGTCGTTCACCGGCAGTTCCAGATGCCGCTCCAGGTTGCGCTGTTGGGCGGGGCTCAGGGCCTGGTCAAACAAGATCTCCTGGGCGCCGTAGAGTTGTGCCGCCGCCTTGATTTCATCGGCCTTGCCGGACCCCACAAACAGCGCTGCGTCCGGCGCCCGGCGTTTGCAGCTGATGGTCAGCACCGGCGTCAAGCCGGCGGTTTGCGCGAGCAATCCCAACTCCTGCAACTCCGCATCGTAGTGCGGCAAACCCAGATCAACCCCGACCAGAATGGTGGGGACCGCGGGCTTGGCTGATGCTGCAGGAAGACTCAAACTGGGTTACGAGGGATGGCCAAAACGCGCAGCTGGGCTGGAGCGGCCACTTCAGGCTGCTGGGCTTTCAGCCTCGTCGCCAGCCGAGAAATTGACTGCGCGCCCCGGCACGATGGTCGAGATGGCGTGCTTGTAGACCATCTGGGTCACGGTGTTGCGCAGCAGCACAACGTATTGATCAAAAGACTCAATCTGGCCCTGAAGCTTGATGCCGTTGACGAGGTAGATCGACACCGGAACATGCTCGCGGCGCAGGGCGTTGAGGAAGGGGTCTTGCAAGAGTTGACCTTTGTTGCTCACGATATTCTCCGTGTTCTAGAAAAGTGGAAGAAGTTGTTACCTTAACACAGGACCCTGTCCGAACCGCGCCCCAGTGCCTATTCCACAGGGAGTGCAGGGCGGAACTTCAGTCCTTGTCGGCGTAGGGGTTGCTGGAGGTTTTGAGCTGAATCCGCAGCGGCGTACCGACGAGCTTGAATTCCTTACGGAACCGCCCTTCAAGAAAGCGCTTGTAGGAGTCGGTCACGTGCTCGAGCGAGTTGCCGTGGATCACTATCAGCGGCGGATTCATGCCGCCCTGATGCGCATAACGCAACTTGGGGCGGAACATGCCGGCGCGCTTGGGGCTTTGAAATTGCACGGCTTCCAGCAGCAATCGCGTGAGCACCGGCGTCGACATCTTGCACATGGCCGAGCGGTGTGCGTCGGCAATTGACTTCCACACCGGACCCAGCCCCTGGCGTTTGATGGCCGAGATGAAATGGATGTCGGCGAATTTCAAGAACGGCAACCGCGTCTCGATGGAACGCTGCACCAGTTCGCGCTGGTACGCATCCACCGCGTCCCATTTATTCACAGCCAGCACCACGGCGCGCCCACTCTCCAGGATGAAGCCTGCGATGTGCGCGTCCTGATCGGTCACGCCTTGGGTCGCGTCCAGCAGCAGCAGCACCACGTTGGCCGACTCGATCGCCTGCAGCGTCTTGACCACCGAGAACTTCTCGATCGCCTCGAATACCTTGCCCCGACGGCGCAAGCCGGCGGTGTCGATCAACTCAAACAACTGGCCGCCGCGCTCAAACGGCACGGTGATCGCGTCGCGCGTCGTCCCTGGCAGGTCAAAGGCAACCAGTCGTTCTTCGCCCAGCCAGGTGTTGATAAGTGTGGATTTGCCCACATTCGGGCGCCCTGCCACCGCCAGTTTGATGGCGCCGTTGTCGGGCTCAGGCTCGACCGGATCGCCATCGAACAGGTTTAACGGCGCCAGTGCGATTTCGGCCAGATCTTTCGTACCCTGGCCGTGCGCGGCCGATACCGCAAGTGCTTCACCCAAACCGAGTTCAAAGAACTCAACCAGGTGCGCGCCTTCTTTCAGCCCTTCCGCCTTGTTCGCCACCAGCAGCACCGGTTTGCCCAGGCGCCGCAGATAATTGGCGATATCGTGGTCCTGGGTCGAAACCCCGCCGCGCGCGTCCAGCACGAACAGCACCACGTCCGCCTCGGCCACCGCCTGGCGCGTCTGCTTGGCCATTTCCTTGTAGATGCCGCTCTCGGCCGTGGGCTCGAAGCCCCCGGTGTCGATCACGATGTACTCGTATTTGCCTTGCTTGCCCTGACCGTAATGTCGATCGCGGGTCAGGCCGGCGTAATCGGCCACGATCGCGTCACGCGATTTGGTCAAGCGATTGAATAAGGTTGACTTGCCCACATTGGGGCGGCCCACCAGGGCCAGGACAGGTTTCATGAAATGCGTTTACTCGGGAACAAAACCATAGACACCGCCCTTGCTCGTCACCACCACGACTGTCTTCCCCGCCAATACCGGGCCCACGCTGATGGCGGAACCGTCGGTCTCGACGCGATTCAGGAGGCTCGCGCTTTCGCGTGACAGCAGATGCAGCCAACCGCTGCCGTCGCCAACCAGCAGCGATTTACCCAGCAGCAAGGGGGCACTGAGTACCCGGTGCGACAGCAAATCGGAGCTCCAGACGCGCTCGCCGTCGGCACGGTTCCAGGCCACCAACTTGTCGTCGGCTTCAGCCCCAATCACCCATTTTTCATCGCCGTGGAGCCCCACCGCGCCCACCGATTTCTTGCTCCAAAGCACCTGGCCCCGGACCGCATCCACGCAGCCCACCGTGGACTGAAAGGCGCGTGCGCAAACCGAATTGCCAACGCGGCTGACGGGACCCACCAGGTCGATCAAACGCTCCACATCGTTGGTGCCACGCGAGGTGGCGATCAGCGCGTCCCAGCGCACCGTGCCGTTGGCAGGGTTCAAACCGAGCACGTGGCCCGACTGGCCCACGACCAGCGTGTCGCCTACGGCCAGCAACACCCCCGACTGCTTCAGCACCAGGGCATCGCCGGGTCGCTGCTGGGTCCAGAGCTTGCGTCCACTGGCGCCATCCAGCGCCGTCACCGATCGATCCGCCGTGACCACAAAGACGCGTCCCCCGGCCACCAGCGGTGGCGTATAACCCTGCGCCGGCAGTTTTTGCCGCCACAGTACGCGACCCGCCTCCAGTGCCACCACCTCGTTCGCATTGGTCACCACTGCGGCCGTCTTGCCGTCGGTACCCACGCCAGCGGTGATGGGCACATCCAACTGCACCCGCCACAGGTCCTTGCCGCTGGCCGCATCCAGTGCCGCCACCGTGCCGTCGGACCCGGCCAGCGTGACAGTTGTTCCTGAAACACGGGGTTCCAATGCGAAACTCACGCGACCGATCTGGTTGGTCCAGACCGGACGCACCGCCTGCAATGCGGGGTTGGGCGTGAGCTCCGCGGGTTTGATCTTGTCGCTGCTGGCACATCCGGCCAAAGCGGCGATCAAAGCCAGGGCAGCCACGCTCAGCGAGCGCTTGATGGGCCAGAAAGAAGACTGAAAATTCACTTCTTGATCTCCGGCGAAGAGGCGCTGGGTGCGGGCGTTGCGCCCACCGTCGTGGTGGACTTGGGATCCACGCCCAAGGCATTGAGCTTGACTTCCACCAGGCGGCGGTAGTCGACCTGATCCTCAAACGCCTTGTAGGCCTTCTCAAATTCTGCGCGCGCCTCGGCTTTTTTGCCTTGCAGCAGGTAGATGTCGCCCAGACGGTCAGCCGCCAGCGGCACGAATTCCTTGGGGAAAGGACCGGTCAACTGTTTGGCCGCCTCGTCGTAGGCCTGGGCTTGAGCCAGCTCGCCTGCCAAACGCAAGCGGGCGATGGCCTGGTAACCCTGATCGGAGGATTTATCGGCGACCCAGGTCAGTGCTGCCTTGGCGGCGTCGGCATTGCCACGGTCATGGTAGGTTTTGGCCGCCAACAGCGCCGCCTGCTGTGCGTAGCTGGTGCTGGCGAACTTGTCCTTCATGTCGGCCAGGGCGCGGTCCAGTTTGCTGGTGTCACTGTCGAGCGCTGCGCGCTCAACTTCGTCGTACATGGCCGAACTCTGCGCGGCTTGGCTGCGCTGCCAATACTGGTAGGCGTTCCAGCCGGCGTAGCTGCCCATGACCACAATCAGCAGCCAGCTGATGAGATTGCCATACTGCTTCCAGAAGTGCTTGAGTTCCTCAAGCTGCTCTTGTTCTTCGAGATCGAGATGTTGTGACATGAATGAATAGGAGTTAACGGGTCGATTGTAGGGTGGATGCCCATTGCGCTACGTCCGCGAGCGCGCACGTGACCTGGGCACCGCTGCCGTCGCGCAGCGATTTGATCGTGACCACGCCCTGCGCCAGTTCATCGCCGCCAAATACCAGCGCGAAGCGCGCTCCGCTGGCGTCGGCCTTCTTGAACTGCGACTTCATGCTGCCCATGCCAGCGTCGGCGCCTGCGTGCATCTGCACCGCCACTCCCGCCAGGCGCAGTGCCTGCAGCGTGGGCAGCGCCAGGCCCAATGCTGCCGCTTCGGGAATCACGGCGTAGGCATCGGGCGCGGGTACGGCCAACGCCTCTGCCTGGACTTGAATCAGTTCCAGCACGCGCTCGATACCCATGCCCCAGCCCACGGCCGGCGTGGGTTTGGCACCCAGGGTTTCAAACAGGCCATCGTAGCGACCGCCACCGCACAGCGTTCCCTGCGCGCCGAGCTCGTCGGTGATGAATTCAAACACCGTGTGGCTGTAGTAGTCCAGACCCCGCACCAGGCGCGGGTTGACGCGCCAGGCCACGCCGCAGGCGCTAAGCAGGGCCTTGACCTGATCGAAGTGCTTGAGCGAGGTTTCGCCGAGAAAACTCAGGAGCTGTGGCGCGCCTTGCACCAGATCCTGCATCAGCGGATTCTTGGTGTCCAGAATGCGCAAGGGGTTGGTCTGCAGGCGCCGCTGCGAATCCGCGTCCAGCGCATCAAAATGGCGACCGAAATACTCGACCAGCGCAGCGCGGTGTTGCAGGCGCTCGGCCAGGACACCCAGGCTGTTGAGTTCCACGCGCACCTGCTTCAACCCCAGGCGAGCGAACAACTGCGCCACCATCAGCATCAGTTCCGCATCCACTTCCGGGCCGGCAAAACCCAGGGCTTCGGCGCCGAGTTGGTAGAACTGGCGATAGCGCCCGCGCTGGGGCCGTTCGTGGCGGAACATGGGTCCCATGTAGAACAGCCGCTTGCCGCCGTCATAGGTCAGGTTGTGCTCGATCGCCGCGCGCACCACACCCGGCGTATTCTCGGGGCGCAGCGTGAGCTGCTCGCCGTTGAGCCGATCCACAAAGGAGTACATCTCCTTTTCCACGATGTCAGTGGTCTCGCCCGTGCCCTTGACGAAGAGCGCCGTGTGCTCGACGATGGGCGTGCGAATATTGCGGTAGGCGTAGACCCCCATCACGTCGCGCACATGCGCCTCAAACCACTCCCAACGCGCCGAGTCCGGCGGCAGGATGTCATTCATGCCCTTGACGGCGCTCAGGCGCTCACGCTTAGCCGCAGGGGGGATGGGATTTTCTGCCGCAGTGGCGGCTCGGATATCTGTCATGGGGTGAATTCAATTCGCTGGTTCAGCCACGCCGAACCGGTTCTTGATGTAGGTTTCGACGATCACCTGGAACTCCTGCGCAATGTGCTCGCCGCGCAGCGTCAGTCGTTTCTCGCCGTCGATGAACACGGGTGCAGCCGGCGCTTCGCCGGTGCCAGGCAGGCTGATGCCGATGTCCGCGTGCTTGCTCTCGCCCGGGCCGTTGACGATGCAGCCCATGACCGCAACCTTGAGCTTTTCCACACCCGGATACTGGGCGCGCCAGACCGGCATCTGCTCGCGCAAGAAGTTGTCGATCTGCTGCGTCAGTTCCTGGAACGTGGTGCTGGTGGTGCGGCCACACCCGGGGCACGCGGTCACGCTGGGAACAAAGCTACGCAGCCCCAGTGCCTGCAGAATTTCGGAGGCGATCACCACTTCCTGGGTGCGTGATTCGCCTGGCTGCGGCGTGAGCGACACGCGGATGGTGTCGCCAATGCCTTCTTGCAGCAGAATGGCCAAAGCCACGCTGGAGGTCACGGTGCCCTTGGTCCCCATGCCCGCTTCCGTCAGCCCCAGATGCAGAGCGTAATCGCAGCGGCGGGCGAGCTCCCGGTAGACCGAAACCAGATCCTGCACGCCACTGACCTTGCACGACAGCAGGATCTGGTTCGCGTTCAGGCCCAGGCTTTGCGCAAAGCGCGCGGATTCGATGGCGGATGTGATGAGCGCCTCGTACATCACCGGCTTGGCGTCCCAGGGCACAGTACGCCGACTGTTGGCGTCCATCAAGGAAGCCAACAATTCCTGATCCAGGCTGCCCCAGTTGACGCCGATGCGCACGGCCTTGTTCCAGCGCATGGCGATCTCGATCATTTGCCCGAACTGGCGATCGCGCTTGTCACCCTTGCCCACATTGCCCGGATTGATACGGTACTTGGACAAGGCCTGTGCGCAGTCGGGGTAGTCGGTCAGCAGCCGGTGTCCGTTGTAATGAAAGTCGCCGATCAACGGCACGTCAATGCCCATGCGGTCGAGTTGCTCGCGCACATAGGGAACGGCCTGCGCTGCCTCGGGCGTGTTCACCGTGATGCGCACCAGTTCGGAGCCGGCGAGCGCCAGCTCCTTGATCTGAATCGCCGTGCCGATGGCGTCTGCCGTGTCGGTATTCGTCATGGACTGCACGCGCACCGGCGCATCGCCGCCGACGCTCACTACCTTGTCGCCCCAGCGCACGCTGGCCTGGCGGGAGCGGCGCACAAGCGGCGCCGCCGCGTTGATCGGAATATCAGCGTCCACTACTTCACCTCAAATCTTGCGACGTTCTCTTTGGTCACTGCGGCCAGATCGAACGCCTTGCCACGCACCTGAACTTCAACCGCGTCGGCGCGACCCACCACCGACTGCAGCGGGAGCACGCCCGCCACGGCCACCGCCTCGCCCGTCTGCAGAGTTCTGCGCAGCACCACCACGCCCTTGGCATCGGTCACCTCGACCCAACTCGAAGCGCGAGCCTTGAACACCACCACCGCATTCGCCAGCACAACCGGCTGCGCAGGCGAAATCACGACGCCATTCGGCTCGGTCGCGGCCCGGTTGATGACAGGGTCTGCGGGGGCGCTGGCGCTGGGTTCGCGCGGCAGGATTTCCAACACCGGCCCCGCAGCGCCATCAGCCGCGGCGCCAGACGCTGGTACCAGAGGCGCTTGCGGCGCCACCACAGAGACGGGTGGCGGCAACGTGACAGTGGGACTGCGGCTGTCAGCGCGGCTGGCCGTGGCACCCTCCAAGGCCTTGCTCAACTCGGGCAGAAAACCCACGATCGCGGCCCCGCCCAGCAACACCAAGATCGCCAGCACCAAGGGGTGGCGCAGCCGCACCCCCAGCGCCAGGCCATCGATGTTTGAGTCGCTCTGGAAGGGGGTATTGATGCTGGATCCGCGCCCCAGCCCAGGCGTCGCCCCCTGTGGCAGCTTATTCAGCACGAGTGCCGGATCGAGGTGCAGCGAGCGGCACACGCTGGCGGCCAACGCCCGCACAAACACCGTGTCATGCAAAAGCTCAAACTGATCCGCTTCGAGTGCCTCCAGCTTCTTCACTGGGACCTTGAGCGACACTGCCAGCGCAGCGATGTGCAAACCACTGGCCTCGCGCGCCTGCCGCATCAGGGCGCCCGCGCTCAACACCGGCGAAGGCTTTTGCTCGGTCTCGGCGCTCGGCGCTGATCCCGAAATTTCATCATTCATCGAATGCTCCACGTTCGTACAAGCTCACTTCACGCGCCTGCGGAAAACGCTTCTTGAGTTGCTCTGCCAATTGCTGCATGGCGACGAGGCTGTCCAGGCGCCGCTCGACCTTGATCCCAAGCCACAACGATTCGGCATTGGCCAACTCGCTGTTATTCAGACGCCGGATGAAAAACTGCGCGCGCACCAGCTCGCCGCGCTTGAGCAGCAGACTGGCCAGATTGAACCCCGTGATCGGGTTGCCGGCATCGAGTTCGTAGGACTTGCCCAAACTGCGTTCGGCCTCCTCGACCTGGCCGGCCTTCGCCTGGCACAAGCCCATCGTCAGATAGGTCTTGGCACGGTCCCGGTACTGGGGGTTCGCCAACGCCCGATTGAAGGTATCGGTGGCTTCGCCGAATCGGCCTGCCTGGCACAGCAGCCAGCCATAGTTTTGCACCACCCCGGCATCGCGCGGATCCAGACTCATGGCACGGCGAAAACTCTCCTCCGCCAAGTGAAAGTCGTTGAGGCGCGTATACACCAGACCGCGCAGGTTGTAGGCTTGGGCATAGGTCGGATCGATCACCAGAGCCTGTTTGAGCTCATCCAGTGCGAACGTTGTTTTGCCTTCCGCAAAGTAGCTCACCGCCAGTTCCAGGCGAATGCTGGCGCGCCTGCGCGCTTCGGGCTCATCGGATGCCGTCATGACGTCGGTCTTGCCATCACCCGCCGTGCCGACGGGGGCGACCGCGGCGCAGCCCGCGAGCAGCAACGCGCCCGCTCCAATCAAGCAAAGCCGTGTCAGGACGGAAGGGGCTTCAAGCCAGCGCGCGTCAAAGAGTTTCATGTTTCAAGTCTCCTGGAGTCGAATCCGTGACCGTTTTTAACATGATCCTGCGCTGGGCCCCCATGCGCTCAGCGACGTGGGTACGGTCCTTGACGTCGCCCGCGAGTTGACCACAGGCGGCGTCGATATCGTCACCTCGCGTCTTGCGTACCGTCGCCACGAAACCCGCGCTGTTCAGTATCTGTGCAAATGCGGCCACTGCGCCCGGCGTGGAGCGGATCAAGCCCGACGCCGGAAAGGGGTTGAACGGGATCAGGTTGAACTTGCACGGCACCCCGGTTCCGCCGAACTCGCGCATGAGGCGCACCAACTGCTGCGCGTGCTCGGGCTGATCGTTGACGCCGTCGAGCATGCAGTACTCGAACGTGATGAAGTCACGCGGCGCGTGTTTGAGGTAGCGCAGGCAGGCATTGAGCAGCTCAGACAACGAATACTTGAGGTTCAATGGCACCAGATGATCGCGCAAAGCGTCGTTGGGCGCGTGCAGCGACACCGCCAGCGCCACCGGACAGTCTTGCGCCAAAAGGTCGATCTTGGGCACGACGCCCGAAGTGGAGACGGTAACGCGGCGCCGCGACAAACCGTAGCCGTGATCGTCCAGCATCACGCGCAGGGCCGGCAGCAAAGCCGCATAGTTTTGCAGCGGTTCGCCCATGCCCATCATCACCACATTGGAGATGACGCGATCGGTTCGACCGAGTTTTTTGCGCAGAAAATGTTCGGCAAACCAAAGCTGCGCGACAATTTCGCCGGTCGTCAGATTGCGGCTGAAGCCCTGGTGGCCGGTGGAGCAGAACCTGCAACCCATGGCGCAACCGGCTTGAGATGAAAGACACAGCGTGCCACGGTCGACCTCGGGAATAAACACCGACTCGATCACGTTGCCATCGCCGACGTCAAACAACCACTTGATGGTGCCGTCCGACGACTCGTGCTGCGACACCACCGGCAACGCCTGCACATGGGCGCTGACCTTGAGCTTTTCGCGCAGCGATTTCGCCAGATCGCTCATCTGGTCAAAGTCGTGCGCGCCCTTTTGGTGGATCCAGCGAAACAGCTGGGTCGCGCGAAAGCGCTTCTCCCCGAGCCGCTCGCAAAACGCAGCCAAACCCTCGAGGTCGTAATCGAGCAGATTGGCCGTCATCGCATGGATCAGCGCTGGTTAGCGCGAGTAAATGTTCATGCCAGCGAAGAAAAAGCTGATTTCCACGGCAGCAGTTTCTGGCGCGTCGGAACCGTGCACCGCGTTGGCGTCGATGCTGTCGGCAAAGTCAGCGCGGATGGTGCCGGCGTCGGCTTTCTTCGGATCGGTCGCGCCCATCAGATCGCGATTCTTCAGCACCGCGCCTTCACCTTCGAGCACCTGAATCATGACCGGGCCGGAGATCATGAACTCCACCAAATCCTTGAAGAAGGGACGCGCCTTGTGCACGCCGTAAAACGCCTCGGCTTCGGCGCGCGAGAGTTGCGCCAGACGGGCTGCAATGACCTTCAGGCCGGCAGCTTCGAAGCGTGCATAAATTTGACCGATCACGTTCTTTGCCACGGCGTCGGGTTTGATGATGGAGAGAGTGCGTTCGATAGCCATGATGAATATTCTTAGGTTGAAGTTGAAAAAGATTTTTTTCGGAAAAAGCCTCTGATTTTAACCGCTGATGGCAAAAAACCGGGGCCACCCCCGCGCCCTTGAAGCGGCTTGGGTCGCATCGCCTCAGCGACTGCGCCCGCCCGAGCGGCGCGCACCGCCGCCGGAGCCGCCGCGGCGTGGCCCCTGGCCTGGTCCCTGACGCTGGCGCATGAAGCTGTCGGCGCCGATGTAGCCAAAGGCCGTCTTCATCGGATCAGGCTGGTTCGCGCCCTCATGGTCCGGCGTTTCGCCACGCTCACGAGGGGGAGAAGTCGGGCCGCTGCGCGGTCGTTGCGGGCCGCGTGCGCCTGCAGCCGGCGCGTTGTTCGGACGCGACGGCCGAGCACCCCCCCCGCCGCCACCGCTGCGCCGCCGGTTCGCGTCGCCCCGTCCTGCACCCTCTCGCCTGGCGCCTGCCGACCCGGCCTCAGCCTCGCGCGGAGTTCGGGGCGTAGACGCCTGCACCAGCGAACGGATATCGGCTTCATCCAGTTCCATGCACGCGCCGCGTTTGAGTCCGCGCGGCAACACCATGGCACCGTAGCGGATACGAATCAGGCGGCTGACGGCGTGCCCCACCGCTTCGAACATGCGCCGCACCTCGCGATTGCGGCCCTCGGAGATGGTGACGCGGTACCAGCAGTTGGAACCCTCGCCTCCGCCCTCCTCGATGCTGCCGAACTGGGCGCTGCCGTCATCCAACTGGACGCCATCGAGCAGTTTTTGCTTTTCTTCCTTGGTCAAGGCGCCCAGCACCCGCACCGCGTATTCGCGCTCCAGGCCGAAGCGCGGATGCATAAGCTGATTCGCCAGCGCCCCGGAACTGGTGAACAGCAGCAGGCCTTCGGTGTTCAGGTCCAGACGTCCCACTGACTGCCATTTCCCCTGATGCAGCTTGGGCAGGCGGCGAAACACCGTCGGTCGGTTCTGCGGATCGTCGTGCGTCACCACCTCGCCCGCGGGCTTGTGGTAGGCAATCACCCGCGCCGGTGGCGGGTCGATTCGGAACCGGATGGGCTTGCCATTGACCTTGATCTGGTCGCCAAACTGGATGCGCTGACCGATGTGGGCAGGCTCGTTGTTGACGGAAATGCGGCCCTCGGTGATGAGTTGCTCCATCTCCAGGCGCGAGCCCAGTCCCGATTGCGCCAGCACCTTGTGCAGCTTGGGCGACTCGGCCACCGGCGCCAGCACGCGTTTGAACGAGGCCAGATCCGGCGCCTCCTCGTCGGCGTCAAAGTCGCCCGAGACCACTTGCGCAAAGCGCGTTGCGACTGTGCTTTCGCCACCGGCAGTGGCGCTGCCCTGGACAGGGGCTGCGTCGTCGCCTGAGGCCACGACCGGCACGTGGTCCAGCTCCACCGGCGCTGCAGCCGCAGGCGTCACGGCATTGACCTCGGTTTCGCCGGTTTCGGTGGCGGGCGAGCCCTCAATCGGTGGATTCATACATCATTCCCCTTGCTTCGGTTGTTCGTTTGGTGCCGGATCCATTGCCATCGGGGGCAACAAATCCATCGGCAAGGCCGCTTGCTGCGCGTCGGAAGCCTGCCCCAGAGAGTGCATCAGCCGCGCTTCCTGCCCGGGCGCGTCCAGCAGCGGCAACTGGTCCAGCGATGCCAGGCCCAGGTCATCCAAAAACTGTCGGGTGGTCGCGTACAGGCCCGGTCGGCCCACGGTTTCCCGGTGGCCTATGACTTCGACCCAACCCCGGTCTTCCAACTGTTTGAGCAGCAGCGAGTTGATGGTCACGCCCCGGATATCTTCCATGTCACCGCGTGTCACCGGCTGCCGATAGGCGATGATAGCCAGCGTCTCCAGCGTGGCTCGGGTGTATTTCGGCGGCTTCTCCGGGTGCAGTCGATCCAGATACTCGCGCATCTCGGGCCGACTTTGAAAGCGCCAGCCGGTGGCAACGCACACCAGTTCCACGCCCCGCTGGGCCGAGTCGTCCTGCAACTGCGACAACAGGCCTTTGAGTGTGTCTGAACTGAGCTCGTCATGGAAGAGCACGCGCATCTCGCTCAGCGGCAAGGGCTGCGGCGAGCAAATCAGCGCGGCTTCGAGGACACGCTTGGCATCCGCGGTGTTCATGGCAATGGCTATCTTCGGAAAAATTATTGCCTCAGTGGCAAACAAAGCGAGGGGTTCAATCCGTGGCGCTAACTTTCACGTTATGCACCAGCACTTCAGGACAGGGTATGTCGCATGGCGTGGGCAAACTGTCGCGTCCCGGTTCGAACCATGTGGCCTGCGATACGGGGTCGGACTTGGCCAGACCCGCGCTCAGGCGTCATTGTAGCCCAGCCCCCAGGTCTGCAGCGCCTGCCCCATGTCGTGCGGAACCGGGGTGCGAAACTCATATTCCTTGCCCGTGACGGGATGCACAAAGGCCAGTCTAAAAGCGTGCAGCGCCTGGCGCTGCATGCCCGCCGCTACAGCGCCGCCGTAAAGCGCATCGGCCACCAGCGGGTGACCCAGCATCATCATGTGCACGCGAATCTGGTGTGTGCGCCCGGTATGCAGGGTACAGCGGACCCAGCAGCCTTGAGCGGCGTTTGCCAGCAGTTCGATGTCGGTGCAAGCCGCTTTGCCGGCCTGGTGGGTCAGATCCACCGCCGCCATGCGCAGGCGGTTGCGGGGATCGCGTCCGATGGGCCACTGTGCGCGTTGCGTGGGCGGCCCGACCCAGGCGCGATGTGCCAGCGCCAGATATTGGCGACTGACCTCGCGCGCGGCGATCATGCGCACCAAGGAGTCCATCACCGTGCGCGTTCGCGCCACCACCATGAGACCGCTGGTGTCCTTGTCAAGCCGATGCACGATGCCGGCCCGCGGCAGGAATTGCGCCTGCGGATCGCGATCCAGCAGGCCATTGAGCAGGGTGCCGCTCCAGTTGCCAGGCGCCGGATGCACCACCAGGCCGGGTGGCTTGTTGATCACCAGCAGGTATTCGTCTTCAAACACGACCTCCAGCGCCATCGCTTGCGGCTTGAAAGCCTGACTCTGCTGCGTCGGTCTGAGCTCGATAACCAGCTCTTCGCCCACGTGCACGCGGGCCGACGCCTTGGTGACGCTCACACCCTTGACTTGCACGGCTGCGGCTGCGATGAGCTGCTGCAAGTAGCTGCGCGAGAACTCCGGCACCAGTTCCACCAGGGCACGGTCCAGACGCGCTGCGTGCTGGCCCGGCCCAATGCGCAGATGACGCTGTTCGACCTCGACCATGGCTTCGACGCTGTCGTCCAGGTCTGCGCTCGGGTCGTCGACTTGGGGGTCGGTCGATATAATCATTTGCATTGTTTCAAGAAGGTTGTCCATGTTGCTTCGCGCCAAATTATCGGTCGTTCTGTTTCCCGTGCTGGCCGCACTCACGCTGTTGCTGACAGCCTGCGCGTCCACCGATGACAAGCTCGCGACCATGGAGCCGGCCAAAATCTACGAGGATGCCAAGGATGACATGTCGTCAGGCGCCTACGACAAGGCGATCCCCAAGCTGGACAAACTCGAAGGTCGAGCCGCCGGCACGCCCTTGGCGCAGCAGGCGCAACTGGACAAGGCCTACGCCCAGCACAAGACCGGGGAAGGCGTGGCCGCCATTGCCACGCTGGATCGCTTCATCAAGCAGCACCCGGTCAGCCCGGCCATGGATTACGCGCTGTACCTCAAGGGCCTGGTGAACTTCAATGACAACCTGGGGATTTTCGGCTCCATCATCAAGCAGGACCTGTCCGAGCGCGACCAAAAAGCGGCCAAGGATTCGTTTGAGGCGTTCAAGGAACTGGTCTCCCGCTTCCCCGACTCGCGCTACACACCCGACGCACGCCAACGCATCCTGTACATCACCAACTCCTTGGCCAAGTATGACGTGCATGTGGCACGCTACTATTTCAATCGTGGCGCCTACGTCGCAGCCATCAGCCGCGCCCAGTCCGCGCTGACCGACTACCGTGATGTTCCGGCGCAGGAAGAAGCCTTGTACATCTTGATGCGCTCGCAGGACGCCTTGGGCATGACGCTGCTGCGCGACGATGCCAGGCGTGTGCTGGAACGCACCTACCCCAACAGCGTCTACCTCACGCAGGGCGGCAAGTCGCAGACTCCTTGGTGGAAGCTGTGGTGAGCGGCTCAGCGCAGCGTCGCCCCATGCAGACCTAGGCCCGGTGGGGGGAAGCGAAGCACACGTTGTAGCGAGCCCCGGAACGAGCTCAAGCGAGCGACGCTTGGCATTCAGCCAGATCATCCAAGGCCTGATTGAATTCTTCCTGCGATCGCAACTGCCGCATGGGCGGCAAAGCCGAAAGCAATTTGCGACCGTAACCCATGTCGGTCAGGCGCGTATCGCACACCACCAGGATGCCGCGATCGGATTCGCGCCGGATCAGCCGACCGGCGCCCTGCTTCAGTGCCACCGCCGCTTCCGGCAAGAAGTACTCTTTGAAAGGGCTGCGCCCTGCCGCCTGCAGCCGCTGTGAGCGCGCCTCCACCAGTGGGTCGTTGGGCGGCGGAAACGGCAACTTGTCGATGATCACCATTTGCAGCGCGTCGCCCGGCACGTCCACACCCTCCCAGAACGAGGCCGACGCCACCAGCACGCAGCCCGCAGCGCCGTCGCTTCCGCCTTGACGAAAGCGTTCGATCAGTTCCCGTTTGGTCAACTGCCCTTGCACCAATACCAGCACCTGAGGCGATCCCCCAAAGTGCGCCTGCAGGCTTTCCCCGATAGTGCGCAGCGCGCGCAGGGTCGTGGTCAGCACCATGGTGCGACCGCCAAGGCGGGCCACGGCCATGGCCGCCAGCGCAGCCACTTGCTGGCTGTGTGCGGGGTCGTTGGGTCGCGGCAAATGGGGTGGCACGTAGACGCAGGCCTGAAGCGCGTACTCAAACGGGCTGCCCACCCGCAGGGTCGTGGCGCTGCCCAGGCCACAGGGTTCGGTGAACCAGCGCAAGGCGTCATCCGTACCCAGCGTGGCCGACGTGAATATCCACGCCTTGCCCGGCCCGCTCTCCTGCGGCAGACCGAGCATGCGGGTCTGCACCGCCTGCGCGATGTCCAGTGGCGACTCGACTAAACGCAACTGCTGTCCCACATCCAGCCAGCGCACGCCGTCGACCCCGCAGGGACCGGAAAACTGCGCCAGGAGCTGGGCATACTTTTCTGCCCTCGCGTATAGCCGTTCGAAGTCAGGCGCCATCTCGCGCACGCGGTCCAGCGCCTGCATCGACTGGATGCAGGCGCTGTGCAATTGGCCCAAGGCCTCCATCCATGCGTCAGCGGAAACACGCTCTGGCGTCTGCTCGGTCCAGCGTAATTTGGCGGCAGCACCGTTGCCCACCACCAGGCGCAGTTCGCGCGTCGCGCGTTCTACACTCGCGGCGAGCGCCTGCCAATCCACCAGGCCACGCGCCAATTGCAGGCCGGCAGCCAGGAAATCGCGGGAATAGTCCAACAACTGCCCCGTGGAAAGCTGCGTTCCCAGGAACAGCACGCCGGTTTCGTTGAGTTGATGTGCCTCGTCAAACACCACCACCCGCACGCTGGGCAGCAATTCGGCCATGCCGGACTCTCGCACCGCCAGATCGGCAAAGAACAGATGGTGGTTGATGACCACCACGTCGGCCGCAAGCGCTTCACGCCGCGCCAGGTTCACGTGGCAGGCGCGAAAGCTCGGGCACTGCGCACCCAGGCAATTGTCGCGCGTGGACGTGACGAGCGGGATCAGCGCCGAGCGCTCGTCCAGGCCGGCAAGCTCCGCCAGATCGCCGCTGCGGGTCACCTGTGACCACTGCTCAATCTTTGCCAAAATTGCCAAGGCTGAGCGGTCCGGCAGGGCCCCGCCCTGTCGCGCCAACTCCATCCGATACAGGCACAGATAACTGCTGCGTCCCTTGAGCAACGCCAGCTTGGTTGGCAGACCCAACGCTTGCACCAGTCGCGGCAGGTCGCGGCCAAAGAGCTGATCCTGCAAGGTCTTGGTGGCTGTGGACAACAGCACGCGCTCGCCGCTGAGCAGCGCCGGCACCAGATAGGAGAATGTCTTACCAACGCCGGTTCCAGCCTCAACTACGAGGGCACCACCGGACTCGATCACAGCCGCCACCGCTAACGCCATGTCGGTCTGGCCTTGGCGCGGAACAAACTGCTCGGCCGCGTGCGACAACACGCCCTGCGCCGAGAACACCTGGCGGATCGAGTCCTGCATCAGGCCGGCTCTTTGGGTTGCAGGGTTTGCTCCAACCGGACAATCTGATCGCGCAATTCCAGACGCCGTTTCTTCATTCGACGCAAACTGAGTTCATCCAGCAATGGGATTGTTCCAACATGGTCGATGAGAGCGTCCAGATCGGCATGTTCAATGCGCAATTCAATCAAGCGGCGCGGCGGAGAGTTCAGATGAGAGTCCAAGATATTCGTCCTGACAGAGGCGCCTACGCACAAGTACACTTGATAATACGTGCTTTCAAACAAGGTCGGCAAATTCAACGCGCCTCAAAGTAGATTTCATGTCCATAGGCTACCGTCTTACCGCATCCACTGCATTGCACAAGGGCGATCGCAACTATCAGCAGGATCAGGTTGCGCTGCTGTCCCACCCGCACGCCAAAGGCTGCGTGCTGGGCATCATCGCTGATGGCATGGGTGGCTTGAGCGGGGGGCGCATGGCCTCGAATCAGGCGATACTGACGGCCAAGCAACTGTTTGAGCGCTATGACCCCGGCATCGACGATGCTACAAGCATGCTCCAGCAATTGGTCCAGGAGGCGCATGTGGTGATCCGGCTCATTGCGGTGTCATCGGAGCAACAGCCCCACAGCACCATTGCAGCCTTTCTGATCAATCCGGGGGGTGACTGCCACTGGGCTCATACCGGAGACTCACGCATCTACCATTTCAACGGCAGCAGGATGGTCAAGCGCACGATGGACCACTCGCTGGTGCAGAAAATGGTCGACCGCGGCGAGATCACGGAGGAGGAGGCCACCACCCACCCCAAGTCCAACATTCTCACGGGTTGCGCGGGTTCCGCGGAAGCTCCTCCGATAGACACTCACCTGATCGCGCAGATGCGCCCCGGCGATGCCATGCTGGCCTGCAGCGACGGCGTCTGGCATTACTTCAGCGACAAGGAACTCGCGTCGGTGCTGTCCACCCTGTCGGCGCGCGATGCCTCGGAATTCCTCATCTCCAAGGCCCACTCACGCGGGCGCGGGCGCGGTGACAACATGTCTTTGATCATTCTTAAATTTGAGCCGCTTTAGCGGCTCACTGCGGATCGGGCAAGGGCAATGACTGCGGCTTTGTCTTTGCCATTTGCCGCTGCACCATGTCTTGCCTGTGCTGCGCTGCTTGCGCTTTCCTTTGTTCATTCGCGCGCTTGTTCTTCGTCGCCAGCGCCGCCTTGGCTTGCGCTGCGGCATCGCTGTTCGCGCCGTGCTGCTGCAACTTGCGTTCCTGCACCTGCGCTCGCGCGTGGGCTGCGTCTGCACCTTGTTGTTGCCCCAGCGCCTTGTCCTGAGCGTCGATTTTGCGGCGATCCGCCACGGGCCCGGCAGCGCTTGCGGCGCCGACTGCCGACGCTGCCACGCCAGAGGCCCGACGCCGCGGCTGTGCAAGTAGCTCCGCCGCCTTGCGGCGCCGTTCGGCATCATTGAGTGCAATGTCCTGGCGCTGCAATTCAGCCAGGGTATCGCGTTGCCGCTTCTTCACCCCCGCCACACAATCATTGGTCAAGAATTTCGTTGCGCAGGCCTGCTCCTCCAGCGCGTAGCGCGCCAATTCCCGTTCACGCTGAGCGCTGATGCGCGCGCGTTCGAGCGGGATCGACGCGGGCTCGGCTCCAGGCTGCGCGCCGGCCTGCGTACAGACCAGCAGCATGATCCAAAGCAGGCCCAGGATCTTCATGTGATGTGCGTGTCCACCACGCGCCGCTGCAACGCCAGGAATTGGGCTGATTGCATTTCGTGCAGGCGCGACGCCGTGCGCGGAAATTCGTGCGCCAGCGGGCCCTCGGTGTAGAGCGCCTCGGGCAAGGCTTCAGCCGAGACGATGAGCTTGACGCGCCGGTCGTACAGCACGTCCACCAAGAGCGTGAAGCGCCGCGCCTCGGACGCCATGCGCACCGGCATCACAGGCACGTCGCTGAGCAGCACGGTATGGAATTGCGTGGCCAGCTCCAGGTAGTCGTTTTGCGAGCGCGGCCCGCCGCACAGGGTCTTGAAATCAAACCAGACCACGCCGCCAGCGCGGCGCCGCGCGCGGATTTCGCGCGACTCGATCTGCAACAGCGCTGGCTCGTCGCGAACTTCCGCCAGCCGCTCGAAGGCCAAGGTCATTTGGGCGTTGGCGTCTTCTCCCAGCGGGCAGTGGTAGAGCTTGAGTTGCTCGAAAGTGAGGCGTCGGTAGTCGACGCCGTTGTCCACGTTCACCACCTCCATCGTGTCCTTGAGCAGTTCGATCGCTGGCAGAATGCGGTTGCGGTGCAGGCCACCGGGATACAGATCATCGGGTGCAAAGTTGGAGGTGGTGACAAAGCCCACGCCGTTCACGTTCAGGGCGTCGAGCAAACGATGCAGGATCATGGCGTCGGTGATGTCGGCCACGTGGAATTCATCGAAACAGATCAGCTTGTAGCGCTGCGCGATGCGCCGACCCAGCTCGTCCAGCGGGTTCACCGTGCCTTGCAGGTCGTGCAGTTCGCGGTGCACCTCGCGCATGAACTCATGGAAGTGCAGCCGCGTCTTGCGCTTCAGAGGCACGGCGCTGAAAAAGCAATCCATAAGGAAGCTCTTGCCCCGCCCCACGCCGCCGTAAAGATAGACCCCGCGCGGAATATCGGGCCGGTTGATAAGCTTTTTGAAGGCGTTGGCGCGCTTTTCCTTGTACCGCGCCCACTCCGAGGCGCAGCGCTCCAGCGCCTGCACCGCGCGCAACTGCGCCGGGTCGCTGCTGTAACCCCGGCTCTGCAGTTCCGCCTCGTAGGCGGCTTGTACCCGGGCACTCAACTCAGAAGTTCAGGCTGCGTTTATCCACCGCCAGCGCAGCTTCCTTGGTCGCCTCCGACAACGACGGGTGCGCGTGGCAGATGCGCGCGATATCTTCGCTGCTGGCCCGGAACTCCATCGCCACCACGGCCTCGGCGATAAGTTCGCTGGCCATGGGGCCTACGATGTGCACGCCCAGGATTTCGTCGGTGGCGGCATCGGCCAGGAACTTGACCATGCCGGTGGTGTCGCCCAGTGCGCGCGCCCGGCCATTGGCGAGAAACGGGAAGGTGCCGGCCTTGTAGGCCCGGCCCGCAGCCTTGAGCTGCTGTTCGGTCTGGCCGACCCAGGCGATCTCGGGGCTGGTGTAGATCACCCAGGGCACGGTGTTGAAATTCACGTGGCCGTGCTGGCCCGCGATGCGCTCGGCCACAGCCACGCCCTCTTCTTCCGCCTTGTGCGCCAGCATCGGGCCGCGCACCACGTCGCCCACTGCCCAAACGCCGGGCAAATTGGTCCTGCAGTCGTCATCCACCACGACCAGACCGCGTTCGTCCAGCTTCAAACCCACAGCCTCGGCGTTGAGGCCTTCGGTGTTGGCCAGGCGGCCGATGGAGATGATGAGCTTGTCCACGTCCAGCGTCTGCGCTTCGCCCTTGGCGTTTTCATAGGCAATCGATACGCCCTTCTTGCCGGTCTTGATCGCGCCCACTTTGACTCCGAGCTCGATCTTCAGGCCCTGCTTGATGAAGGCCTTGTGCGCCTCTTTCGCGATCTGTTCGTCCACTGCACCCAGGAAGGTCGGCAGGCCTTCGAGAATCGTCACCTCCGCGCCCAGACGGCGCCAGACCGAGCCCATCTCCAGGCCGATCACGCCCGAACCGATCAGGCCCAGCTTCTTTGGCACTGCCCCGATGCGCAGCGCGCCGTCGTTGGACAGGATGCTCTCTTCATCAAACGGCGTACCGGGGAGCGCGCGCGCACGCGAACCGGTGGCGACGATGACCTGCTTGCCGGTGAGCGACTCCGTCGCCGCCCCCGTCACGAGGATCTCGTAGCCGCCCTCCACCGCCTTGGCAAAGGAGCCGCGGCCGTGGAAGAAGCTGACCTTGTTCTTCTTGAACAGGTACAGGATGCCGTCATTGTTCTGCTTCACCACCAGGTCCTTGCGCGCGACCATGGTGGACACGTCCATGCTCAGGCCCTTCACCCCGATGCCGTGCTCGGCGAAGTGGTGACTGGCCTGGTCGAAGTGCTCGCTCGATTGCAGCAGCGCCTTGGACGGAATGCAGCCCACGTTGGTGCAGGTGCCGCCGGGAGCGGGACCGCCTTTGTCATTCTTCCACTCGTCGATGCAGGCCACCTTGAAGCCCAACTGCGCTGCGCGAATGGCCGCGATATAGCCGCCGGGACCGGCGCCGATGACGATGACGTCGAATTGTTTGCTCATGATGTTTGGTCAGTTGAAGACAGATTGATTTTTTGACAATGGTCCGTCGAAGCATCGACGTTCAGGTTCGTCATTGCGAGGCCAAGGGCCGTGGCAACCCATCCGGGTACGCCACGAAAATACTTGGATTGCCGCGCTTCGCTCGCAATGACGGATTTGAGATTCATGGCCAGAAGGCAGTTTCGGACGCCCGAATCCCGCTCCACGCAATGACGAATCAAATATCAAACAGGAGTCGTGCCGGATCTTCCAGCGCTTCCTTCATCGCCACCAGCCCCAGCACGGCTTCGCGGCCGTCGATGATGCGGTGGTCGTAGCTCATGGCCAGGTAGTTGATGGGGCGCACCACCACCTGCCCGTTCTCCACCACCGCGCGGTCCTTGGTCGCATGCACGCCCAGGATGGCCGACTGCGGCGGATTGATGATGGGGGTGGAGAGCATGGAGCCGAAGGTGCCGCCATTGCTGATGGAGAAGGTGCCGCCGGTCATCTCTTCCATGCCCAGCTTGCCGTCGCGCGCCTTGGCACCGTACTCGGCGATCTTCTTTTCGATCTCGGCAAAGCTCATCTGATCGGCGTTGCGCAGAATCGGCACCACCAGGCCGCGGGGCGAGCCCACGGCGATGCCGATGTCGAAGTAGCCGTGGTAGACGATGTCAGTGCCATCGACCGAGGCGTTGAGCATCGGGAACTTCTTCAAGGCATGCACCGCCGCCTTGACGAAGAAGCTCATGAAGCCGATCTTCACGCCGTGCTCCTTCTCGAACTTGTCCTGGAAGCGCTTGCGCATTTCCATCACCGGCGCCATGTTCACTTCATTGAAGGTGGTGAGGATGGCATTGGTGGACTGCGACTGCAGCAGCCGCTCGGCCACACGCGCGCGCAAACGGCTCATGGGGACGCGCTGTTCCGGGCGCTCGCCCAGATCGACCTTGGGAGCCGCCACCTGCGGCAGGGACTTGGTCGGTGCGCCGGTGGGAATGGCCACGGCTGCGGGCTTGGCCGCAGGTGCCGCCAGGGCGCCCAACACATCGCCCTTGAGCACGCGACCATCCTTGCCGCTGCCGGCGACCGAGCCGCTGGCCAGGGCGTTGTCGGCCATGAGCTTGGCGGCGGCGGGCCTGGCCACCGCGGACTTGGAGGATGCAACGGGAGCCGCAGCCGCAGCCGCAGCCACTGCCGGTGCGACAGCGGCAGGCGCTGCGACTGCGGCCCCGGCCTTGCCTTCGGTGTCAATGCGGGCGATGAGCTGTTCGGCGGCGACGGTGGCACCGTCGCCCACCAGCAGCTCGACGATCACACCCGCGGCCGGTGCCGGCACTTCCAGCACCACCTTGTCGGTTTCAACGTCGATCAGGATTTCGTCGATGGCGACGGACTCGCCCACTTTTTTCTTCCACTGCAGCAGCGTGGCTTCCGCCACGGATTCGGACAGCTGCGGTACTTTGACTTCTACGATGGCCATGAATTTATCTCCAATTTATTTAGTCAGCACAAAGCCCTTGAGCTTGGTGAACGCGCCGTCGACCAGCGCCTTTTGTTGTTCCTGGTGCAGGTGCGAATAACCCACCGCCGGTGAGGCCGATGCGGCCCGTCCGGAGTAGCCCAGCTTCTGGCCTTCAACCATGTTCTCGTGCAAGTGGTGCTGCACGAAGAACCAGGCGCCCTGGTTCTGCGGCTCGTCCTGGCACCAGACGACTTCGGTGACGTTCGGGTACTTCTTGAGCTCGGCGGCAAAGGCCTTGTGCGGGAACGGATAGAGCTGCTCGACGCGGATCAGCACCGTGTCGTCCGCCGCTTTTTCTTCGCGGTGCTTGACCAGGTCGTAATACACTTTGCCCGAACACGCGACGAGGCGCTTGACCTTGTCCGACTTCTTGATGACCGCTTCCTTGTTCTCCGGAATGATGGTCTGGAAGCTGCCACGCGTGAACTCGGCCAGCGGCGAGGCCGCGTCCTTGTTGCGCAGCAGCGACTTGGGCGTCATGATCACCAGTGGCTTACGCAGGTTGCGCACCATCTGGCGGCGCAACACATGGAAAATCTGGCTCGCGGTCGTGGGCTGCACCACCTGCATATTGGTGTCGGCAGCGAGCTGCATGAAGCGCTCCAGCCGCGCCGAGCTGTGCTCCGGTCCCTGGCCTTCGTAACCGTGCGGCAGCATCATCGTGATGCCGTTGACGCGGCCCCACTTCACTTCGCCCGAAGCGATGAACTGGTCGATCACGACCTGGGCGCCGTTGACGAAGTCGCCGAACTGCGCCTCCCAGATCACCAGCGTGTTGGGGTCGTTGGACGCGTAACCGTATTCGAACGCCAGCACCGCCTCCTCGGACAGGATGGAGTCGATCACAACAAAGGGGGCCTGGCCATCGGCCACGTTTTGCAGCGGCGTATAGGTTCCCACGTCCCACTTTTCGCGGTTCTGATCGTGGATCACGGCGTGGCGATGCGTGAAAGTGCCGCGTCCGCAGTCTTCGCCGGAGAGTCGCACCGCATAGCCGCTGGCCACGAGCGAAGCGAACGCCATGTGCTCGCCCATGCCCCAGTCCACCAGTGTGTCACCGCGGCCCATGGCGGCGCGATCGGCGTAGACTTTCTTCACCAGCTGATGCGGCGTCACGCTCTCGGGGATGGTGGTGAGCTTTTGTGCCAGCCGCTTCCATTCGGCCATGGGAATCGCCGTGTCGCCGGCGTCGGTCCACTTCTTGTTCAGGAACGGTGTCCAGTCAACCGCGAACTTGCTCTTGAAGTTGGTCAGCACCGGGTCGAAGGTGTTGCGTCCGGCATCCAGTGCAGCGCGCATGGCCTTCACCATGTCGTCACCCAGCGTCTCGCCAAATCCCTGGGCGCTGAGCTTGTCGGCGTAGATGCGGCGCGTTCCCGGATGGGCGGCGATCTTCTTGTACATCAGCGGCTGCGTCAGCGCCGGCGTATCCTGCTCGTTGTGGCCCAGCTTGCGGAAACAAATGATGTCCACCACCACGTCCTTGTGGAACTCGGTGCGGTAGTCCAGCGCCAGTTGCGTGGCCAGCACCACGGCCTCGGGGTCGTCGCCGTTCACGTGCAACACCGGCGCCTCGATCATCTTCACCACGTCCGTGCAGTACAGCGTGGAGCGGCTGTCGCGCGGGTCGCTGGTGGTGAAGCCGATCTGGTTGTTGATGACGATGTGCACCGTGCCGCCGGTCGAGTAGCCGCGCGTTTCGGCCAGCGCCAGCGTCTCCATCACCACGCCTTGACCGGCAAAGGCCGCGTCGCCGTGCACCAGCACCGGCAACACCTGCAAGCCCTGCGGGTCAGCGCGTCGGTCCATGCGCGCGCGCACCGAACCTTCCACCACCGGGTTCACGATTTCCAAATGCGAGGGGTTAAAGGCCAGCGTCAGGTGCACCGGGCCACCGGGCGTGGTCACGTCCGAGCTGAAACCCTGGTGATACTTGACGTCGCCGCTGGGCAGGTCTTCGGGCGCGGTGTGGTCGAACTCGGCAAACAGGTCAGCCGGCATCTTGCCCAGGGAATTCACCAGCACGTTGAGGCGGCCGCGGTGCGCCATGCCGATGACGATTTCCTGGATGCCCTTCAAACCACCCTGCTGGATCAGCTCGTCCATGCAAGCGATGAAGCTCTCGCCGCCTTCGAGCGAGAAGCGCTTTTGCCCCACATACTTGGTGTGCAGGAAACGTTCCAGACCTTCGGCCGCAGTGATGCGGTCCAGGATGTGCAGTTTCTTTTCCGCCGAGAAGCTGGGCTTGCTGCGAATCGCTTCGAGTTTTTGCTGCCACCAGCGCTTTTGGTTCTGATCCGTGATGTACATGTACTCCGCGCCCAGCGTGCCGCAATAGGTCTCACGCAGCGCGTTCATGAGTTCGCGCAAGCTCATGCTCTCCTTGCCGAAGAAGGTGTTGCTGGTGTTGAACACGGCTTCCTGATCGGCGTCGCTGAAGCCATAGAACGAGGGCTCCAGTTCGGGAATTTTTGCGCGCTCGGTGCGCTTGAGCGGGTCCAGATCGGCCCAGCGCGCACCTACGTTGCGGTAGGCCGCAATCAGCTGCTGCACTGCCGTGCGCTTGCGCCCCATTTCGGCGTCGGCGCTTGCCAGAACCACCTTGGTTCCACCCTGCTTGGCGCGCTCGGCAAAGGCATTGATGACGGGCATGTGCGGCACGTCGCGCCCATTGCTGCCGTCCACTGCTGCCACGTTCTGCAGGGCGTCGAAGTAGTCGCGCCAGGTGTCTGGAACGCTGCCGGGGTTGGCCAGGTAGTTTTCGTACATCTCCTCGACATACGGGGCGTTGCCGCCAAAGAGAAAGGTGTTGGCCTGGTAGGCCTGGTACACGCTTGCGGCGCTTGCCGGTGATTCGCTCATAGATGCTGACCTTCGTTTTCCTTGGGAAAACATTAGCTGGTTAGAAAAACCTTCCGCGTCACGGCTTAACCGGTTAGCGGATGCGACTGTGGCAGGAAGGGCCTGAGTACAAGGGCGCCATTGTGCCCGTGAAACTGACGGGGGGCTGAATGCGAGGTTTGCAATGCCTATTCAGCTCAGGCTTGACAGCGGGTGCAACGCCGCCGTTTCGGCGCCCATGGCGAAGCCCGCGCTTTGATCAAGGTGACAGCACCAACTTGCAAACCGCCGCGCGCTTCGCAGCCCAAGGGTGAAGCCGCGCCGGCCTTCAACCTGTCATCGCAAAAGCTGAAGGTCCTGCTCGGACTTCGTCTGGCCAGCATTATCTGCATCCCTGGCCGCGTGCACACTGCGGCGATGGCGGCGAAAGTGAACGATTGCCAGACCGAGCGATACCAACTGCAGCAGCGAACAAAAGTAGAAGGGTGCACCGATGCGCCAGTCACCTCGCGGGTAGTGAGAAACAAGGGCGAGCAAGGGCGCCGCCAGCATTGGAGCAACGACCGCCATCAGGCTGTTGAGCGCACTCACAGCGCCCAGCGTCTGGCCCTGGCTGCGACTGTCAGCTGCAGAAGATATCAAGCTCTGCACCGATGCAGCCACCGTCACGCCGAAGACATTGACGCCAATCACGGCGTACATCATCCAGCCTTGCGTGGCGGCGCCCCACAGTGCGTAGGCCAGGGCTGACGAGATCAAGCCGATGACGGCCAAACGCTGCGGCGAGAAAATCTTGAGCAGCCGCCCCAGCAGGAAACCTTGCACCGCGACCGAGACAATGCCCACCATCGCCAAGGACCAACCGTTCTCCAGTGGGCCCCAGCCGAACTTGAACGAGGTGTAGAGTACCCAGCTGGTATACAGCACAAACTGAGCCAGACCACTGAACGCCACCACCCCCACCAACGGGCCCACGCCCTTGAGCTGCGACAACTTGCGCAACGAGGCCACCGGGTTCGCGACCCGCCAACTGAACGGCTTGCGCTGGGCATGCGTCAAAGATTCAGGCAGCACAAAATAGCCGTACAAAAAATTCACCATGGCCAGCGATCCTGCGACAAAAAACGGGAGCTGCAGGTTGATCGCACCCAGCAGTCCGCCCATGACGGGGCCGATGATGAAACCCAGGCCCATCATGGCGCCCAGCAACCCAAAGCGTTTGGCCCGCTTGTCGCTTGGCGTGATGTCGGCCACATAGGCATTGGCAATGGCCGCATTGGCCTGCATGGCACCGGCCACCACGCGCACAGCGATCAGGACCCACATCGCCGTGGCCAAGGCGGTGCCAAAAAAGCTCACGCCCAATCCTAGAAAACCCAACAGCAACACCGGCCTGCGACCGTGCTGATCGGATAGGGCGCCGAGTATCGGCGACATCAGGAAATTGGAGATGCCAAAGGAAAATGTCACGACGCCATACCAATAGGCCTGATCGGCTTTCGATCCTGCGAAGCTGCCCACAAGCGACGGCAGGACCGGAATGATCAGGCCGATAGCCACCATGTCGATCAACACCGTGAGCATGATGAAGGGCATCGCGGCGTCGCGCGAGCGAAGGGCTTTAAGCATAACGATGGGAGCCGCGGAGGGTTGTTCGATAACGGGGATGTATGAGATCTCGGCACCCAGCGCCTGGATGAAGGTCATGTCCGAGTCTAAACCTGCGATTGGCAAAAGCGCTGACCTCAGGCCGACCGGGGCACACGACGCGGTCGCTGCACCGGCAGGCAAGAAGGCCCCCGTCCGTCAAAAGTACAGCCTATCCTGGACCAATTGCTGATTCAATGCCAAAGCCTTGGGGGGTCAGATGCCAACACTGCACCGGCGCAAAACGCCCCGCCTTGGAGAGGCGGCCAAAGGCTGCGGGAATCTGGGCTCAGACCCCCAAAACCTCTGCCACCCCAGGTCTCAAGATATCAAATCCCGAATCTGCTGCAATGCCGCCGGGTCGTCCATGGTCGTCAGGTCGCCGGCGTCGCGGCCTTCGCACACGGCCTGGATCGCGCGGCGCAGCAGCTTGCCGCTGCGCGTCTTGGGCAGCACGTTGACGAAGCGCACACGGGCCGGGCGTGCCACCGCACCGAGTTGCCCGTCGACGACTTTCATGATCTCGCCTTCAAGCTTGAGCTTGCCCGCTTCGTCGTCCATCACGTGGCTGTCCTTGGGAACGACAAAGGCCATGGCCACCTGGCCCTTGAGCTGATCGGCCACGCCGACCACCGCCACTTCGGCCACATTCGGATGGCTGGAGATGCTCTCCTCGATCTCGCGCGTTCCCAGGCGGTGCCCGGCGACGTTGATCACGTCATCGGTGCGTCCCAGGATGAAGAAGTAGCCATCAGCGTCGCGTATGCCCCAGTCAAAGGTGCTGTACACCATCTTGCCGGGGATGCTGTTCCAGTAGGTGTTGACGAAGCGCTCGTCGTCGCGCCACACCGTCTGCATACAGCCCGGAGGCAGCGGACCTTCGATCGCCACCACGCCCTTCTGGTTGGGGCCGGTCAGTTCTTCGCCCGTATGTTCGTCGAACAGTTTCACGTCATAGCCGTACATGGCCAGTCCGGGGCTGCCGAACTTGCTGTCGGCTTTCTCCACGCCATTGGCCAGCGCCAGAATCGGCCAGCCGGTCTCGGTCTGCCAGTAGTTGTCGATGATGGGCACGCCCAGCGACTCGCTGATCCACTGCGCCGTGGGCTCGTCCAGCGGTTCTCCCGCGAGGTACAGCGCCTTCAGGCTGGACAGGTCGTATTGTCTGAGGAAGGAAGGGTCCTGTTTTTTGAGCACGCGCACCGCTGTGGGCGCGGAGAACATGCGCGTGACCTTGTATTTTTCCACCAGGCTCCACCAGATTCCCGCGTCGGGGCGTGTTGGCAGGCCCTCGTACATGATGGTCGCCATGCCGGCGATCAGCGGGCCATAGACGATGTAGCTGTGCCCCACCACCCAGCCGATGTCGCTGGTGGAGAAATAGGTTTCTCCGGCCTTGCCTTCAAAGATGTGCTTCATGCTGGCGGCCAATGCGACGCAGTAGCCGCCGGTGTCGCGCTGCACGCCCTTCGGTCTACCGGTCGTGCCCGACGTGTACAGCGTGTAGCTCGGGTGCGTGGACTCGACCCATTCGCAGGGCACCACCGTGTCGAGGTGCTTTTGCCGCAACGGACCGTACAGATGGTCGCGCCCGGCTGTCAGCGTCATCGCGTCCAGGCCCCGGTCCACCATCAGCACCGCGTCAGGCTGATGCGCCGACAGTCGAATGGCCTCGTCCAGCAGCGGCTTGTAGGCCACCACCTTGCCTCCGCGCGAGCCCGCGTCCGCGCTGATGATGAGTTTGGGCTGAGCATCGTCGATGCGGCTGGCCAGGCTGCCCGAGGCAAAACCGCCGAACACCACCGAGTGCAGCGCACCGATGCGCGTACAGGCGAGCATCGCGAAAGCCGCTTCGGCAATCATGGGCATGTAGATCAGCACCCGGTCGCCTTTGGCCACGCCCAGTTCCTTCAGGCTGGCCGCCATGCGCTGCACCTCGGCATGCAATTCAGCGAAGGAATACACCTTCTCCTGATTCGTCTCAGTGGAGACAAAGATCAGCGCCGCCTGATCGGCCCGGTCTTTCAGATGGCGATCCACCGCGTTATGGCACAGGTTGGTCGTGCCACCCACATACCAGCGCGCAAACGGCGGCTGGCTGTAGTCGCAGATCTGCTGCGGCTGGGTTTGCCAGTCGATCAATTGCGCCTGCTCTGCCCAGAAGTCATCGCGCTCCTGCAGTGAACGGCGATGGAATTGTGCGTAGTTGGTCATGTGCATCTCCTCGGATAGTCAGCGTCATTGGCCGGTCGGCCTCAATTGAACTGAATTTATAATTATTCATAACGCGCTTGCTGGAAGCTGACGTAGGCTCGCAGCAATGCCCATGCTTTCGCCGAAAACGACGTCTGAGCCCTGTCGAGCTGTCAGCGAATCAGTTCCTGCAACGTCTTGAACGCAGGGTGGTGCGCGCTTCGCAGCCACTCGAAGCCCACCATCTCCATCGTCACCAGTTCCACGCCCGCGCCCGCCAGACGGTCAAATGCCGCGTCCCGGTTGCGCTCGGTGCGCGACGCACAGGCGTCGGTCACGACCCAGACGTCAAACTCCTCCTCCAACAGCTCCAAGGCGGTTTGCAGCACGCACACGTGCGCCTCACAGCCGGCGACGATCACCGTGTTGCGCTCCACCACCGCGGCAGGCTTTTGCAGATGCTTGGGCAGGCTGCGCGCATTGCCGTGCACCGGCACAGCGCGCTGCGGTGCCCTCAACTTTTGCACCAGACCATCGGCACAGGCGCTGAAGTGCTCCTTTTGCAAAACCTGGGACGGTTCCAGCCAAGGTGAAAGTTCCGCCGCCGTGGCGCCCAACTTGTCACTGGTGTGCTCCGTTGCCCAAATCGGAATGCGCAGCGCCCGGGCCATTGTGGCCAGGCGTACCGCGTTGTTCAGGGCGGGCCCGCCGTCGTGCAGCGTGGGCAGAACGCGGCTCTGGTAGTCCACCAGCAGCAGCAGCGAGTCGTCGGCATCAATCAACATGGTAGGTTCGCCAAAAATTTAGGGAGTGGATGGCGCCAAGCTTAATGCCAAACGTGAGCCGCAGCGGCAGTTGCGTATTCCGGCGATCGTGACCACCGATTCCGGTCGATCGTGACCGGTTGCGCAGCGTGCAAGAGTTGCGCTGCGCAGATTGTATGGTGGGAGTTGCGCACGGCTTCAAATCATGCCCGCTCAGGATGTTTTGGCTTCCC
>CAIVXG010000153.1 GCA_903909815.1 uncultured beta proteobacterium
CGCTCTCCAGCGTTGCTCAAACGTCATGGGACTCACGTAGTCCAGCGTCGAGTGCAATCTCTTGTAGTTGTAAAACGTCAACCAATCTATCACCTCGTCCATGGCGTCGCGGCGTGTGGCAAACCGTTTCCCGTATAGCCGTTGGCGGCAGGATTCAATATGACATCGCCAGCCGCTTACCTTCATGCGGTCGACTTCGGCTTCAAAGGTGATGTCACGCAAATAGAGGACCTGCGAGACATTGCCCGTCAGTGCTTCCCTCAGCCCCACTTCGATGACTCGCTTGCTTGCATCGGCCAGTTCAATCACCTGCCGTCGCCCGGCGATGGTGTCTTTGCTCATGCTCCGCAATGCAGCCAGACCGGGAAACCGTGCCCCGGGAAGGCATATGTCGTCCAGACGCTGTGTGAAATCGGTCTCGCTTAGACCCACCAAATCTTGTGACTCCAGCGCAGTCATGCGGACAAATGCAGGGCTCACGTATTTCACGCAGTGGTCGGTGTCAAAGGACACAAAGCCATCAGGGCTGAGTGCGAATATTGCATTGAGCTGGCCTGCATGCTCACGCTCGCGCTCTTGTGCGGAGCGCCGTTCGGTAATGTCGCTGTGAGAGCCGGACATTCTTACCGCCTTTCCGTCGGCGTCGATCAGTGCGCGTCCGCGATCGAGGATCCAGATGTAGTGGCCGTCCTTGCAACGCATCCGGTGCTCGCATTGGTAAAAGTCTGTTTCTCCGCGCAAGTGGCGCTGCACCTCGGCCATGGCGTGTTCCAAGTCATCAGGGTGCACCCGGCTGATCCATTCATCAACATGGTTTCCGATTTCGTCGCTCAAGTAGCCCAGCATGGACTTCCATCTCCCGGAGAAAAACACCTCGTTGGTCTGCGGGTTCCAGTCCCAGATTCCATCGTTGGCACCGCTGACGGCCAGCTCCCAGCGCTGCTCGCTGTCAGCAAGCGCTTGCGCGGTGTTTTTGAGTTCGGTGATATCAATGCGATTCCCGGCGATGTAGCCGCTCGGGGTGCGGTGCTCCACGATCAACAGCCAGCGGCCGTCGGCCAGTTGCTGTTCGATCACCTCACCGCATGCGTTCTGGTGCTGCGCCACGCGTTGCTTGACCCAGGCATCCACATTGCCAATGGCCTCGGCATACTGGCCACGCTCGGCGCCTTGGCGCACAATCATTTCAAAAGTGTTGCCCGGCACAATCAGGTCGCGGCTGGTTTCATAGAAGCTGAGGTACGCCTCGTTGCACTGAACCAGGCGGTCTTTTTCGTCGTAAATGGTGAAACCCTGGGCGATGCTGCTGATGGAGTCACGCAACAGGTTGCTGGACTTTTCGGCCTCCTCCTGGGCCCGCACGCGTTCGAGGTTCTCGGCCTGCAACAAGTGACGGTCATCACCGAGCTGCTGCGCCATGCGGTTGAAGGCCAGGGCAGTCTGTGCGAGTTCGTCATCGCCGGTGACCACAATCCGGTGCGCAAAGTCACCCGCGGCATAGTGCTTGCTGGCGCTTTGTAGTGCCACCAACTGCCGTGCCAGGTAGCTGCCCAGTAGCCACGAAAACAGCGCTACCAACGCAATTTCGATGGCCGCAATGCCCGCTACCCAGCGTTGGGCCGAGGCCAGCAGAACTTTGAGGGGAGCTATGGACACGCCGACCCGCACCTCGCCGTGGCGAATGCCACCAGCCATCACGGGTGCCGACCACTCAAAGACACCATCGTCGACCTGATCGATCCGGGTATCGGGGCGAAACGGATGCCCCAGCAGCGCCGCATCACCCTTGCGCGTCAGCACCGTGCCATTGGCGTCGAGCACACTGATAAACGCAATCTGGCCTGATGCCATGGCTTCTGCTACCAGTGAGTCCAAGGTGGCGAGATCTTGCGAGATCACTGCGTCCTTGGCAGCTACCGCCAGCAATTGGCCACCCAGCTGCACCCGGCGCGTCAACTCCGCCTCGTTTGACTCGCGCAAAATGGACAAAACGCTTCCTACCAGAACCGCCAGCAGTACAAACTCGATGACGGCTACGCCAACAATGGTTTTGGTGCGAAAGCGCATGGGCAAATTATTGACGGCCGTACCGCTCCAAAAGATCAATATCCAGCGCACGGATGTCATTCCACTCTTTGTCCTGCGCGCCTGTCAGACCTTTGAAGGCGAGTGGCAACAACAAGTGCCGACCGGCTTCGTCACCGGCTAGCGAGACCATGGCGGCGAGCACTTTGGCAATGCTGTCCAGTGGCACACGCGGGTGCGCCGCAAAGGCGTGCGGTGTGTAGGCTGGTGTCTCTGTCAACACCCGCAGGGCATCGCGCACCTCGGGCGGGCTGGCCTCCAGGGTTCGCTGGATTCCACCTCCCGCTTCTTGCAGGCCTGACGCCACCGCGCGGTAGACTGAATCATGCGAGGCCACAAACTTGGCGTCGACGGGAATCTTCAGGCGGCCAAATTCTGCCTGCGGCAGAATGCTGGCGGCAAAGGCGGCCGGGGCTGGAAATGCCACGGTTTTGCCTGCCAGGTCGGCGGGCTTCTGGTACGCGCTGTCCTTCCTGACCACCAGAATGCCCTTGAGGCGGCGATCCTGTTCCCTGGCAAAGGCCCGGTATCCGGCGGCCTTGTGAAACACGACGTAGTGGTAGGGGTTCATGTAGGCCAGATCGTATGCCCCTTTTGCCAGGCGCTCCTCAAATACCGGAATGCTGGGTGCCGTGCGAAACACAAGAAGCACGCCGGAGCGCCGACTCAGTTCACTCAGCAATGGCCCCCACTCCTCCGCCAGGCGGCTGGCCGACTGCTGGGGCACGATACCGAAGGTGAGCGACGGTTGCGCCTCTTGTGCCTGAATGTGCGCCATCAGCAGCACACCCAGACAGCCTGACACCAAGGCGCGCAGCAGACTAAATACGGGTCTTTTCACTGGGCCATTGGCAGAGCGTTTCATATTTTTCCCCAGGTTTATCAAGTCGTTACCGGTTGGCAGCGGGTAGCCATAGCGTCACTGCGGTGCCTACCCCGGGCCGGCTGTCCAGCTCCACACGACCGCCATGCAGCGCGACAATTTCATGCACGAGGCTCATACCCAAGCCGGTGCCCAGAATTTTTCCGGAGCTGTCTGCGCGGTAAAACCGCTCGAAGACGCGGCTTAGTTGGTCAGGCGTCATGCCAATGCCGTGGTCCGTGATGCAGATGCCGACCAGCGGAGCTTCGGTCGTGCAGGCGGGCGGCAACACCGTAATCTGGACTTTGCCGCCCGCTGGCGAGTATTTGTAGGCGTTGGACAGCACGTTTGCCAACGCCTGTCGGGTTTGCCGAGTGTCAACCATCATGGAGCACGGTACTTGCGGCATCAACAGTTCTGGCGACGCACGTCCGCTTGGCAGTGTGAAGTCACTCGCCACCGCATGGACCAGCGTCGCCACGTCGACCGCTTCGAACGCAAAGTTTCGGCCACTGCGTTCGTCAATTCGGGCCAAATCCAGCAGATCGTTGAGGATGGAGACCATGATCTTTGACTGCATGAGAACAACTTCAAGGCACTGCTGTCGACTTACCGGGTCCAGCTCGCGACTCAACAGCAGCTCGGCATAGCCATAAATGCTGACCATGGGTGTGCGCAACTCGTGTGCGGCGGTCGTCAGGAACTCGTTTTTCAGGCGCGCAACTTCGGTTTCGAGCGTCACATCGCGGAAATAGAGGATTTGCGATACCGAACTGGTGTCGCTGGTACGCAGCGTGAGCTCAAGCACCGGTTTGGGGCCCACGGATAGCTCAATCACATGGCGCTCGCCCGGACGCGGATCCACTTCGTGCTGTCGCAACCTGGCAAAACCCGGGAATCGACGGGCAGGGCTGCATCTGGGAGCGAGCAGGTCCGAAAATGCGTTTTCATCGAGACCTGCGGCCTGTGCCAGGGTGATGCCGCTCATTCGGGAAAAAACGGGGTTCAGGTAGTCAATCCGCCGCGCGGCATCAAAGGATACAAAGCCGTCCGGAATCAGGTCAACAATGGCGTCACGTTGCTGGGTACGTTCCAGCAAGGTGGTCGTCGTGGCCAACAGTGATTGTGTCAATGCGTTCTCATCGACGGCCCTTTTGTGCGCTGTGACATCGGTGCGAATCGAGACGTATTTTTCGATGTTACCGTGGGCATCAAAGAAGGGGGAAATTTGCGACTCCACCCAATAGTAGGAGCCGTCCTTGGCCCTGTTGCAGATCACTCCCTTCCAGACGTACCCCGACGAAATCGTCTTCCACATGGTGTTCCAGAACGCTGGGCTCTGAACGTCGGTCTTGAGGATTCGGTGGTTTTGTCCCATCAGTTCATCGCAGCGGTAACCACTGATGCGGACAAAGGTTTCGTTGACAAAAGTGATGTTGCCGGCGGGGTCAGTCATCGACACAATGGAATGCTGGTTGATGGCATCCCACAGGGCAGTGGCGTCGCGCGTATTCTCCGTATCCATGTCAGTCGTACTCAACGCTATAAAAATAGGAGCTGTTTACTCAATGTTTTAGAGGGCTAGATGCCTATTCGACCACTAACTCGATGGCTGGCTGGCACTTGGCTCAATGGCGACCATCGACTCCAAGGTAGCGGCTTTGAGCTGCAAGTCTTCGTCGGAGTCGGCAAATCGCTCGGCAATTGTGTGAAAGTCCTGCCCAATGGCACAGAACGCGTCGACCAGGTCCGGATCAAAATGCGTGCCGCGCCCATCCACAATGATTTGCACCGCTTGTGCATGGGGTGCTGCTTTTTTGTAGATGCGCCGGCAAATCAGGGCGTCATAGACATCGGCCACCGCCATCAGTCTGGCTGAGATCGGGATGGTGTCGCCCGCCAGGCCTTGCGGGTAGCCACTGCCGTCCCACTTTTCATGATGGCAGTAAACAATCTCCTTGGCGACTTCCAGAAACTCACTGCTGGCATCGGTGTCAGACATCGCCTTGGATATGGCCTCATGACCCAGCGTGGGGTGCTGTTTCATGATCTCCCACTCGGCGGGCTCAAAGCGCCCCGGTTTGAGCAGCACCCGGTCCGGAATGCCCACCTTGCCGATGTCATGCAATGGTGCGCATTTGAAAATTGCCTGTATGCGGCTTTCCGTCAAAAAATCTGCAAAGCGCGGATGCGCTTTGAGTTGCTTGGCCAATGCCTGCACGTAATGCTGGGTGCGCCGCAAGTGGTTGCCAGTGTCGGCGTCGCGCGTTTCCGCCAGCGAAGCCAGCGCCAGCGTAGTCACATCCTGCAGGGCCAACAGTTGGCGTGAGCGCTTGCTCACCTCGTACTCCAGGTACTCGTTGTTGACTTGCAGTGTCTTGGCGTGGACCGCATCACCCAGATGCGCCTTGACGCGCGACAACAAGATTGGCGGACTGATAGGGCGGGTAACGTAGTCCACCGCACCCAGGTCCATTCCCATTTGCTCACTCTCGACATCATTTTTGCTGGTCAGAAAAATCACTGGAATTTTTCTGGTTTGCGGGTCGGCCTTGAGACGGCGGCAGACTTCGTAGCCGTCCATATCAGGCATCATGATGTCCAGCAGAATCAGATCGGGCGGCTCCTCACTGGCAATCTTGAGCGCCTTGGCGCCGTGGTTCACCGCCTTCACGGTGTACAGGTCGCGCAACAGGCCCGATATCAGTGTCAGGTTGGCGGTTGCGTCATCAACGACCAGAATCGTCGGGTTGACGGGGGCATACATGTCCATTTCAGCTCCTGTGCCCTAAGTAAATATTTGCCGCGGTAGCGGCTGCATACAGAAGTGGCTCGGTTGGTCTGTACAGCATTTCCCGAAAGATAAGTGGACACACAGCCGGTTGAGTACGCACGGGAATGCGCACGAATCGTAGTCGATTTTGGTTTTGGAACTCCAGGGAATTTTTCAATCAAGAAGGGGC
>CAIVXG010000154.1 GCA_903909815.1 uncultured beta proteobacterium
AGAAAGCTCATGCAGCGTCACGGCATCAAGGCTCGGGGCAAGAGGAAATTTGTCGTGACCACCGACAGCAAACACAACCTGCCGATTGCGGAGAACTTGCTGAACCGCAACTTCACGCCCGAGGCACCCAACCAAGTGTGGACCAGCGACATCACCTACATCGCCACCGATGAGGGCTGGCTGTACCGGCGGGCCCTATATTGGCCGCTGGCCACGCTATAACGAAATTAGGAGAACTCAGTAGTGTCCCAACGTTCTTCAGAGGAGGACGAGCTGATTGGGCTCGAAATCCGGGTCTGAATCCGTCGAGGGTGGCGTAAGTAGTTGATTTATAGGGATAGTTTCAAACATGGACAGGCTCAGGATTTGTAGGATTTCATACAAGCTGTGATGATCAAGATGCAAGCGCTTTTTCGTGATGGCGATCAGCACGTAGGTCGAAATGGCGATCCATATCTGCGTCTTGACGGCGTTCTCGCTGGTACCGAAGAACACCTTGATGCGCAGATGCTGCTTGATCCATTTGAAGAACAATTCCACTTGCCAGCGCTGGCGGTACAGGTCGGCAATCAACTCGGGCTTCAGGCAGAAGTTGTTGGTCAGAAAGACCACGCGTTTTCCTGTGTCGTCCTTGACCACAACGCGGCGCATCGTCGTCGGGTAATCTTTGCTCGAATAGTGGGTCGTGAGCACGCCCGTTTGGTCGCACAGCACAGCGGTGTTGATCCGATCGACCGGATGCGAGAAGCGGCGTTTGAATTTTGTGTTGCTCTTGGCGCGAGTCACGAAGAAGGCTCCTGCCTCGTGAATGACAAACAGCCGAGAGAAATCCAGATAGCCCCGGTCCATCAGGTAGAACGCACCGGGCTCCAGCACCAGATCGTCCATCACGTTGACCTCGTGCGTCTTGCCGTCGGTGATGTGAATGAACGTGGGAATATTGCCGCGCAGGTCCAACAGCGTGTGCAGCTTGATAGCCGCCTTGGCCTTGCGAAACGGCGCCCACGCGAACACCGACAGACACAGGTCGATGGTGCTGGCGTCGAAGGCATAGACCGCGGCGTCGAGTTCCACGCCAAAGGGCTCCTGCGCGTACAGGGGACGTGCCATACCAATCAGGTGCTGCGCGAAGTCGGCATAGATCTGCCACGGTCGCGTGGCGTTCGCATTGGCCAGGGTATTGCGCGAAATCGTTTGGCAGCGAAACCCCATGTGGTACAGCCGACGCGCTTGCGCTCGCAAGTTGACCTCGATGTCGCGCAGCGACTCTCGATACGTCAATTGGGCGAAGGCCATTGCGAAGAACTGGTCCAGGCACGAGAAGTCCTTGACCTTGTGCTCGCCACGGTGGTCGGCCACACAGCGACGAAACGTGCTCAGTGGCAAATAGAGCATGAGTTGCGCGAATACGAGCTTGCCTTGGTGCATGGCAGTTTGGGGCGAAAGCCCACAAAAAGCCCAAAGTCTGACTTTCGACGTTCAAATCGAGACCAGACTCAAGCACCAAATTCGCCAAGTAATTCATTA
>CAIVXG010000155.1 GCA_903909815.1 uncultured beta proteobacterium
AAATTCTACAAATCCTGAGTCTGTCCATGTTTGAAACAATCCCAATAAATCAACTACTTACGCCACCCTCGATGGATTCAGGCCCGGATTTCGAGCCAAATCAGCTCGTTCTCCTCTGAAGAACGTTGGGACACTACTGATCTTTGCCATCTTCACGGGGCAGGTCTGGAACATGGCGTTTGGCTTCTACCACTCGATGGTGACCATTCCCACGGACATGCAGGAAGCCGCGTCCACCTATGGTCTGACGCCCTGGCAGAGGTTCAGAACCGTCGAGTTGCCCGCGTCCGCCCACAGCCTGATCTGGAACTCCATGATGTCGTTTGGCGGAGGCTGGTTCTTCGTGGCGCAAAGTGAAGCCATCAGCGTGATGAACAAGGATATCAAGCTGCCCGGTCTGGGCTCCTACATGGCGGCCGCGATCGAGCGCGGCGACAACCACGCGGCGTTCTGGGCGGTGATCGCCATGATCGTCCTGATCATGGCAAGCGACCAGCTGGTATGGCGGCCACTGCTGGCCTGGGCCGACAAGTTCAAGATCGAGCTGACCGAATCGACGACCCCCGCCACGTCCTGGGTCTACAACCTGCTGCGCGGCGCCTACGTCTTCACCTGGTTCAGCGAGAAACTGTGGCAACCCTTGGGTGACCGGTTTTCCAGAATTTCGCTGCCGCGCAAGGTGCGTGTGGTGTCCCTGCGCCGCAGCCACAAGCGCACGCTTTCGTACATCCTGGGCGCGCTGCTGGGGTCCTGGCTTGGGTTCGAAGTGTTCACCGGCATCATCGCGGCCGCGCAGGCACTGAGCGGCGCCTTGTCCCTGGAGTTGTTCCTGCACGTCCTCTGGCTTGGCTGCCTGACCCTGCTGCGCGTGGCGGCCATGACGGTGCTGGCCACGCTGATCTGGACGCCGATTGGCGTGTGGATCGGGTTTCAGCCCAAGGTGGCCCGATTCGCCCAGCCGCTGGCGCAGATCGGTGCCTCGTTTCCGGTGAACATGACGTTTCCGATCGTCGTCGGCTTCTTCATCTTTGCGCGCATCCCGATGAACTGGGGCAGCATTCTGCTGATCGCCATGGGAACGCAGTGGTACATCCTCTTCAACGTCATTGCCGGCGCCATGGCGATACCCAATGACCTCAAGGAAGCCTCGCGCGTGTATGGCCTGCGCCACTGGAACCTCTGGCGCACGATGATCCTGCCGGCGATCTTCCCGTTCTGGGTGACCGGCGCCTGCACGGCTGCCGGCGGCGCCTGGAACGCCAGCATCGTGGCCGAGCTGGCGACCTGGGGCGACACGACGCTTCAGGCCGACGGACTGGGGTCCTACATCGCGACCGTCACCAGATCAGGTGACACACCAATGATCATTCTGAGCATCGGCGTGATGTCGCTGTTCGTCGTGCTGATGAACAAATTTCTCTGGCGCAAGCTGTATGCCTTTGCCGAGCGCCGCTTCCGCCTTGATTAGCCTTGGACTCCCCCATGAATACCAAAGAAGTCGCACCTCCCGTCGCTGAACTCAGCGCGGTCTCCAAGACGTTCAAGACCTCGGGCGGGCACGAACTCAAGGTGCTGGAACACATCGACCTGGCCGTGCAGCAGGGCGAGCTGCTGGCGCTGCTGGGTCAATCCGGATCGGGAAAGTCCACCATCCTGCGCTGCCTCACGGGTCTGGTGGAGCCGTCCTCGGGCCGCGTGCTGGCCAACGGCAAGCGGCTCGAAGGCGTGAACCCGGACGCCTCGGTGGTGTTTCAGACCTTTGCGCTGTATCCCTGGCTGACCGTCGAGCAGAATGTCGCGGTGGGCCTGATGGCGCGCAAAGTGTCCCGCGCCGAGCGCGACACCGCGGTGGACCGCGCGATCGAGTTGATCGGTCTGGGCAATTACCACGCCGCCTACCCCAGGGAGTTGTCAGGCGGAATGCGCCAGCGCGTCGGCATTGCGCGCGCCCTGGTCTCGCAGCCCAAGCTGCTGTGCCTGGACGAGGCCTTCAGCGCACTGGACGTGCTGACGGCCGAAAACCTGCGCCAGGAACTGATCAGCCTGTGGCACAGCCCGGAGAACGGATTGAGCTCGATCTTCATGGTGACGCACAACATCGAGGAGGCCGTCGAAATGGCCAATCGCATCGTGGTGGTGTTTCCCAATCCGGGGCGCCTGGGCCTGGTGCTGGAAAACAAGCTGCCCTATCCGCGCGACGCCAAGGACCCGGAGTTTCAACGCCTGGTCAGCATCATCCACGAGTCCATCACGACCATGACACTGCCCGATCTTCCGGCAGAAGCGCCGGTCGCCGGCCAGCCCGTTTCCCGCGGACGCTCGCGCATGGAGTCGATCCCCTTTGTCCCGGTCGGTCAGATCCTGGGCTTGATGAGCATCCTGAACGACTCGCCAGAACTCTCCAACATCTACGACATCTCGGATGAAATCGGCAAGGAATTTGGCGAAACCATCTCCATCGTCAAGGCCGCCGAGATCCTGGACCTGGTTGATACGCCCAAGCAGGAAGTCCGGTTCACGGAACTGGGAAAGAGATTTGTCGCCGCCGACCGCGTGGTCAGGCGCACGATCTTTGCGGAGCAGGTGTTCAAGCTGCGTCTGTTCCACATCATCATCGCGCTGTTGAAGGAATACGAAGAGGTCGATGCAGACCGGGTCATCAAGGACATCGCCAGCGCCCTTCCGTACGACAACCCGGAGCGTGTGTTCCAGACCATGATTGCCTGGGGTCGCTATGCCGGTCTCATGGACATCAACAACAAGACACGAATGGTTTTTGTGCCGCAGGAGGATGAGGACCTGATGACGGCGGAAAACCGCCTCTGACCAGCCGCTGCCGGTGCCGTAGCGGCCTGCAGCACAGCGGATTGGGGTTTGCCTACAGCTCGGCGTCGCGGCGATTTCGGGTGTGTTGAATCAGCACCGTCAACGCCAGCGCGGCTGCAGCGGCCCCGCTCAAATTGGGCGCAGCGGCCAGCATCTTGGCGATCCCGTCAAGGGATTCAACGCTGACCTGCTGCAAGCGTCCCACCAACGCAACGACATCCTTGACCTGCACCTTCTGTGCATCTTCAAACCGGATGCTCATGGCCGGCCAGCCGCTGGAAAAACGTATCTTTGCGAAGACGCCGTCTGCAAACGCCATCAGCGAGAGCACGCCCAAGGGCTTCAGCAATTGCTCAAGCAAGCTGATGCGAAACTCTGGCGGCGCGGTGGCATAGACGTGCGCCACCAACTCCGCAACCGGGATAGCCGAGGGTTCGGACAAGACGTCGTCCAAGACGGGCGAAATCTGGGGGACGATGGGCTTCATGGGCACCTTCTCGAGCTGAACAAATTGACGAAAACCTCACGGTTTCAACCCGACATGGAGGTCGACAACAGATGGAGAGATGGAGGCAGAAAGGGAGACCTGAACCGCATGACGATCTTCACATCGTGTCGATTTTCGAGGTCTTTTATTGGTGTGATTTTGGAGCCATCTTGCCGGCATTGCATGAAGCTTTCATGTCGTTTTTGTAAATATCGGTGACATCGGTTCCGTGATGGCGGATGGCGCTGCCGCCGCTGCGGCGCGGTGACCTGTCAACGAAGCCTCAGACCCGTGTGCCACAATGGGCCACCGAATCACAATTGGGGTTTGAACATGATCCGCTGCAGGGATGGTCGTGAGATTTTGGCGTTGGACCTTGAGTGCCGCTACGGAAAAGACGATCCGCTGGTGCGCGAGGTTCGGGCGTCCATCCCCAAGGACAGAGCTCCCCGTATTGCGCCGTCAATGGTCATTGCACTGAGCACGAGGCCAGTCTTCCCGACACGCGCCGCAAGACGTGAAGCGCGGCCAGGTTAACCCGGTCTGGCAGGTGGCCGCGCGGCCGCGCTAGATGTGGGCCAAATCACGCAGGTCGTGACGTAACTCGGAGCGGGTTTGCACCCTCGAATGAAGGCTGACCAGCAACTCGACGCGGCGTCGCAACGAGACCAGAGTCTGGATCGAGTCAATGCCAGGATTTCCCTTTTTGCCTTTGAGGTCCGTCAGCGCGGGGTAGTCCCAAAGCGCAGTTTCCGGTTGACCTTTTGTGAATACGCGGCGTCAGGGGTTCATGTTCAGGTAGATTTTTGCGGTCATCCACTCCTCGTCTTGTTCGGCCAAGATGGCGGTGACCAGGCGCAGGCAACTGGCGGTATTGGGGAACAACGTGGCCACGCGCGTTCGAC
>CAIVXG010000156.1 GCA_903909815.1 uncultured beta proteobacterium
AAATTCTACAAATCCTGAGTCTGTCCATGTTTGAAACAATCCCAATAAATCAACTACTTACGCCACCCTCGATGGATTCAGGCCCGGATTTCGAGCCAAATCAGCTCGTTCTCCTCTGAAGAACGTTGGGACACTACTGATAATATATACAACCTGACCTCATCGACAAATGCAAGCAGCGCCCACTGATCCCTCAACTAATCCTCTCCTACGAGAATGGATCTCGCACTTTGGCCTTCCGCCATTTGATCAAATAGGTGTGGAATATTTTGAACCAGCGTTTGAAGTTGCACTGGCAAAACACTTGGCTGAAATAGAGGCGATCGCAAATAGCCCGTCAACTCCGAGTTTCGAGAACACGCTGGCTGCGTTCGATGCCAGCGGCCGCCTGCTCAACCGTGTAGAGCGCTTGTTTCATAACCTGACCGCCAGCGAAACGTCAGCGGAACTTCAAGCCTTGGACTTGCGCATATCACCACGACTGGCGGCGCATGAAAACGCAATCTACATGCATGCAGCGCTTTTTGCCAGAATCGACTCTCTGCACTCCCAGCGTGATGCACTGGGGCTCGATGGTGAGCAGATGCGCCTGCTTGAGCGAGTGCATCTTGAATTTGTTCGAGCAGGTGCCCGGCTTAGAGAAGAGCAACGGGTTCGCTACGGCGAGCTCGTCACCGAGCTTGCCAGCCTTTACACCAAGTTTTCGCAAAACCTGCTGGCTGAAGAAGCTGCATACACATTGGTTCTCAAGAGTGACGCTGATCTTGCCGGGTTGCCAGACTTCCTGCTCGCCGCAGCAAGCTCGGCTGCTGAGCAGCGTGGCCTCGGCAGCAACTCGCGGGTGGTCACGCTATCCCCATCATTGGCTGAACCGTTTCTAAGCTTTTCTTCACGACGTGATTTGCGTGAAACACTCTGGCGTGCGCGTGTGAAACGGGGTGCATCGGACGACGAACGTGACAACCGTCCAATTGCCGCACGGATCATCGCATTGCGCCAGGAACAAGCCGCGCTTCACGGCCACTCAAGCTACGCGGCGTACGAACTTGCTGATCGGATGGCTGCAGAGGCTTCCAACGTCCTGGTGTTGCTGCATAAGGTTTGGGAGCCCGCAAAGGCCCATGCAGAGACGGATCGTCAAGCACTGACCGACATGGCACATACGTTGGCCGAACCCACGCCCATTGCGCCATGGGACTGGTGGTACCTGGCGCAGAAGGTACGTGCCCAGCGCTTTGACTTGGATGACTCCCTCACAAAGCCTTATTTCTCGCTGGAAAACATGATCGCCGCCATGTTTGACTGTGCAGGTCGACTCTTTGGTCTTCAATTTTTGGAGCAGCATGCCATTGCACTGCACCACCCGGACGCACGCTTGTGGGAGGTACGGGACAGCGACGGTACGGTGGTGGGCCTGTTCATCGGCGACAACTTTGCGCGTCCGACTAAGCGCAGCGGTGCCTGGATGAGTGTTTTTCAGAGCCAGTCAAAACTGGATGGGGGAACCTTGCCCATAGTCATCAATAACAACAATTTCGCGAAAGCCCCGACAACACTGCTGAGCTTTGATGATGTTCGCACTCTGTTTCACGAATTTGGCCATGGTCTGCATGGATTGCTTTCAAACGTTCGCTACGAACTCCTAGCGGGAACCAGGGTGCTACGCGACTTTGTTGAGTTGCCATCCCAACTATTCGAGAACTGGGCCCGGGAGTCGCAGGTGCTGCAACGCCACGCGAGGCACTGTGAAACGGGTGAGCCAATCCCCGCGGCGTTGATCGAGAAGCTAAAAGCTGCCAGACAATTCAATCAAGCATGGGCTACCCTTCAGTACACTGCCCCCGCCCTGATCGACATGGCTGTGCATGCATTGCCCAACGGAACCCCTGTTGACATCGCCGCCTTTGAAGTTGCGCAATGTAGCCGCCTTGGCGTGCCATATGACGTTGGTCTTCGCCATGGTCTATCGCACTTTCAACACGTTTTTTCCACGGCTAGTTATGCAGCTGGCTACTATGTCTACATGTGGGCGGAAGTTCTTGAAGCCGATGGATTTGAGGCCTTTATCGAAACAGGGGATCCATTCGATTTCGCCACCGCTCAGCGTCTATTGCACACGATTTACAGTACGGGCAATACGCTTGAACCGGCGGCGGCGTACCGCGCATTTCGCGGCCGTGACCCTGTGGTAGAACCTTTTCTTAGAAAGATTGGCCTATTGAAAACTGCGTAGCCACATGACGATGGGTTAAATGGCTACTGAGGTTGTATCGAAACTTACGGCCTGTATTCACTGTTGTCGGCACGCCAAATTTCAGGTTAACCTTGAATGTCCGCTCTGACAGGTCTCAGCGCCCGCTTGGGTTAAGGGTTGTAGGATGCCTGCCCAAAGCCAAGGCTGTGAGCAATACATCTGAACTGTGAGGGCAGGCGTCGTGAAAGCCGCCAGGGAGGAAACCGCGGCGAGTACCGCGACCGTGTCAGTGAGCTACACAGCTATGGGGATTTGAAGAACCACAGCACGGTTCGATACTGTGACCATGGTGTCAATCGAAGTAAAGATGCAACCCCTGTAGGTTTGGCTTCCCAGAGGAGAAAGGCTGTTCCGCAACCGGTTGCGTTTGCGGAATTACTTCAACATTGATTGCACTAAAGTTGCAA
>CAIVXG010000157.1 GCA_903909815.1 uncultured beta proteobacterium
ACTAGCTGCTGAAGAGCGGCTTGTCACCGGAAATCCCGACTTCCAGCCCCGTCTGCTCGCGACAACTCCCACTGCTTCACGAGCGCGTAGAGCGCCGGTATCACGGCCAGTGTGAGCACGGTGGAGGAGATCATGCCGCCCACCATGGGCGCCGCGATGCGGCTCATCACCTCCGAGCCGGTGCCCGTGCCCCAGAGGATGGGCAAGAGGCCGGCCATGATGGCGACCACGGTCATCATCTTGGGACGCACGCGCTCCACCGCGCCCTCCATCACGGCGCCGTAAAGATCGTCCACGCCCGGGGTGCGGCCGGTTTCAAGACAGTCGCGCTTGACGGCTTCCCAGGCGTGGTCGAGGTAGATCAGCATGATCACGCCGGTCTCGGCGGCGACGCCCGCCAGCGCGATGAATCCCACCGCCACCGCCACCGACAGGTTGTAGCCGAGCAGCCACATCAGCCAGACGCCGCCGACCAGGGCGAACGGAACGGAGAGCATCACGATCAGCGTTTCGGTGATGCGGCGGAAGTTCAGATACAGCAGCAAGAAGATGGTGAGCAGCGTCACCGGGATCACGACCTTCATCTTTTCAATGGCCCGTTCCATGTACTCGAACTGGCCGCTCCAGGTGATGTAGTAGCCACTGGGGAAAGTGACCTGGGCTGCAACGGCCCGCTTCGCGTCGGCCACATAGCTGCCGATGTCACGATCCCGGATGTCGACGTAGATGTAGGCCGAGAGCAGGGCGTTCTCGGTGCGGATGCCGGGCGCGCCCTTGGCCACCACGACCTTGGCCACCTGGCCCAGGGGAATCATGGCGCCGTCCAGGGTCGGTATCAGTACCTCGCGCTCGATTTGCTGCGGGTCGGAGCGCAGTTCGCGCGGGTAGCGCACGCCCACGCCGTAGCGCTCGCGCCCCTCGACCGTGGTGGTCACGGTTTCGCCGCCCAGGGCGGTGCCGACCACGTCCAGCAGCTCGCCCACGTTCAGACCGTAGCGTGCGAGTTGTTCGCGGTCGGGTTCGATATTGAGGTAAAAACCCCCGGTGATGCGCTCGGCGAAGGCGCTGGTGGTTCCGGGGACAGTCTTCACCACGGACTCGATCTGCTTGGCCAGTTTTTCCATTTCATCCAGATTCTTGCCAAAGACCTTGATGCCGATGGGCGTGCGGATGCCGGTGGAAAGCATGTCGATGCGCGCCTTGATCGGCATGGTCCAGGAGTTGGCCACGCCGGGGAACTGCAGCGCCTGGTCCATCTCGGCGATGAGCTTGTCCAGGGTGAGGCCGGCGCGCCACTCGGACTCGGGCTTGAGGTTGATCACGGTCTCGAACATCTCGGTTGGTGCCGGATCCGTGGCGGTGTTGGCGCGTCCCGCCTTGCCAAAAACCGATGCCACCTCGGGGAAGCTCTTGATGATCTTGTCCTGCGTCTGCAGCAGTTCGGCCGCCTTCGTGATCGACATCCCTGGCAGGGACGTGGGCATGTACAGCAGCGAGCCCTCGTTCAGCGTGGGCATGAACTCGGAGCCGAGTTGCGAGGCCGGGTAGTAGGAGACGCCCAGCACCAGCAGTGCTGCCGCGATCGTCAGCTTCTTCCAGTGCATCACTCCGGCGATGATGGGGCGATAGACCCAGATCAGGAGGCGGTTCACCGGGTTTCTCGCCTCCGGCACGATCATGCCGCGGATGAACAGCAGCATCAGCACCGGAACGAGCGTGACCGAGAGTATGGCCGCGCCCGCCATGGCAAAGGTCTTGGTGTAGGCCAGCGGTGAGAACAGGCGCCCTTCCTGGCCTTCGAGGCTGAACACGGGCAGGAACGACACGGTGATGATGAGCAGCGAGAAGAACAGCGCGGGCCCCACCTCCTTACACGCCGCCAGCATGGCTTGGGCGCGCTGCTGCGCCGTGTGCTCGGCGGGCAGGCGCTCCAGGTGCTTGTGCGCGTTTTCTATCATCACGATGGCCGCGTCTATCATGGCGCCGATGGCAATCGCAATGCCGCCCAGGCTCATCAGGTTCGAGCTCATTCCCAGCAGCCGCATGGCGATGAACGAAATCAGAATGCCCACCGGCAGCATCAGGATCGCGACCAGCGCGCTGCGCACGTGCAGCAGGAAAATGACGCACACCGCAGCCACGATGAGCGACTCCTCGAGCAACACATGCTTGAGCGTGGAGATCGCACGATGGATCAGTTCGGAGCGGTCGTATACCGTCTGCACGGTAACGCCTGCGGGCAGTCCGGGGGTGATCTCCGCGATCTTGTCCTTCAGGTTTGCGATGACTTCCAGGGCGTTCTGGCCGTAGCGCGCCATGGCGATGCCGGACACCACCTCGCCCTCGCCGTTGAGTTCGGTCACACCCCGGCGCTCCTCGGGCATGAGCTCCACGCGCGCGACATTGCGGATCAGCACCGGTGTGCCCTTGTCGCTTTTGAGCACCAGCAACTCGATGTCCGACTTGCCGCGCAGATAGCCCTTGCCCCGCACCATGTACTCGGTCTCAGCCATCTCGACGGCGCGCCCCCCGACGTCGCGGTTCGAGTCGCGGATCACCTGCGCCACGCGCATCAAGGGGATGCCGTAGGAGCGCAGCTTCACCGGGTCCACCGTCACCTGATACGTCTGCACGAAGCCGCCCACGGACGCCACCTCGGCCACGCCGTGTGCCTTGGTCAACTGGTAGCGCACATACCAGTCCTGGATCGAGCGCAGCTCGGCCAGCGTCTTGTCCTTGGCCAGCAGCGCGTACTGGTATACCCAGCCCACGCCGGTGGCGTCCGGGCCGATTTGCGGCGTGATGCCTTTGGGCATGCGGCCCGAAGCGAAGTTGAGGTACTCCAGTACGCGCGAACGTGCCCAATAGATGTCGGTGCCGTCCTCGAAGATGATGTAGACGAAGGACGCACCGAAGAAGGAGAAGCCGCGCACCACCTTGGACTTGGGTACCGACAGCATGGCCGTGGTGAGTGGATACGTGACCTGATCTTCGACCACCTGCGGCGCCTGACCCGGGACTTCGGTGTAGACGATGACCTGCACGTCGGAGAGGTCGGGCAGGGCGTCGATGGGCGTGCGCAGTACCGCAAACACGCCCCAGAGCGCGATGAAGAGCGTGGCCAGCAGAACCAGAAAGCGGTTCTTGCCCGACCAGTCGATGATGTGGGAGAGCATGGTGTGCTTTCGTCAATGCGTGGCGTGTGCAGTGGCCACCGCGCTGGCGGCCAGAGCCGGTGCCGGGCTGAAGCCGGCGAGCGCGGCCTTGAGGTTGCTCTCGGCGTCGATCAGGAAGTTGGCCGCGATCACGACTTGCTCACCGGCCTGCACGCCCTGCAGCACCTGTACGAAATCGTTGTTGCGATCCCCCAGCCTGACTTCGCGCGGCTCGAAGCGCCCGCCGCCCTGCTGCACCAGCACGAGCTGACGTGTGCCCGAGTCGATGACTGCAGAGCTTGGCACGGTGACCTGCGCGGAGCGCGTCGGAGCGATCAACTCCACCTGCGAAAACATGCCTGGCTTGAGCAGCAGTCCCGGGTTGCCCAAATCCACGCGCACTTGCACGCTGCGGGTCTCTGCCTTGAGCGTGGGGTAAACGTAGCTGACTCGACCCATGAACTCCTTGCCCGGGTAGGCGCTCAGGGTGACCCGAGCCCTCTGGCCGGATTTGACCAGCGCAATGTCTTGTTCGGCCACGTCGGCGATGACCCAAACGGCAGACAGATCGGCGACCTGGTAGAGCACTTCGCCTGCCATGAATCGCATTCCTTGCACCGCCTTCTTTTCCGTCACCACGCCACTCACGGGCGAGAGAAAACTTAGCTGTCGTCGGGTTTCACCTGACTGGGCCAATGCCTTGACCTGGGCCTCGGAAATGTCCCAGTTACGCAGTCGTGTCAGGCTGGACTGCGCCAGTTGTTGCATGCTAGTCTGAGCCTGTCCGCCTGCCGTCTTGAGCGATTCCGCGCCCTGTGCTGCAAGCGCGTATTCGCGCTGCGCCGACACCAGCTCCGGGCTGTAGACCTCGAACAGCGGTTGACCCTTGGCCACGGCTTGACCGGTCATGCTCACGTGCAGGCGTTCCACATAGCCTTCGAATTTTGGCGCAACGGAGAACAGCCGGCGCTCGTCGGGCTCAATGCGCCCGGCTGCGCGCACCTGACGTTCGAGCGTACGCACCTGCGCCGCTTCGGTGCGCACGCCCAGCTTCTGGATCTTCTCGGTGCTCAGGTTCAGGTGCCCGGGGCCGTTGGTTGCGGCGTCATCCTCGCCTTCATAGACGGCGATGTAGTCCATGCCCATCGAGTCCTGTTTTGGTGTAGGCGAGGTGTCGGCCAAGCCCATGGGATTGCGGTAGTACAACAGCTTGTGCACCTTGGGTGCGCTCGGTGCACTGCCCGTTGGCGTAGCCGCTGCCTGAGCGGTGCTGTGGCTGCGCTGACCCAACCCGTAGCCGCCGGCTGCGGTGAGTGCGAGCGCGATCACGCTCAAGCTGGCGATAGCGGTGATCTTCATAGGTCTTCTCCCAAAATTCGTTCGAGCTCGGCCAGTTGCAACTGTGCATCCACCTTTGACTTGAGCTGATTCAGGCGCGCCTGACGGATCTGTCTTTGCGCGTCGAGCAAAGTGGCAAAGTCCACCTTGCCGGCTTCATAGGCCGCCAGTGCCGACTGGAAAGTGAGCTCGGCCTGTGGCAACAAGCGCGTGCCCGTCACATCGTCGGTGCGGCGTGCGGCTTCCAGCGCGGACAGACTTTGGGTCAGCTCCGAGAACACCTGATTGATGGCCGCCTGGCGCCGTTCCTGCGCCGCCGCCAGCAGCGCCTCGGCTTCACGCTCCTGGGCCGCGCGCGTGCCCTGCTGCAGCGGAATGTTGAACTCGACCATCAGCTCCCATTGCCGAAACGAGTTGCCCTGCTGCGTAGGCGCCACCCCAAAGGTGACGTCGGGGTAGCGGTTTTTGCGCGCCAGATCGCGGCTCTTTTCGGCTGAAAGCACGCGCGCATCCTGCGTGAACAGCTGCGGATTTTTGGCCTGCACCCGCTCCCGCAGCGTACTCCAGTCCAGCAGGGCAGGCACAGGCAGGGGACGCAGCGTGTCGGGCGGCGTCAGCGGTTCATCGGCGGCTCGTGACAGCAGTGCGTTGATGCGTGCGTGCCAATGATGGTGTTCCATTTGCAGGGCGATCTGGTCGCTGCTCAGGCTGCCCTGTTCCACCTGGGAGCGGATGACGTCCTGCTGCGGCACCAGCCCGTTGGCGTAGCGCGACAGGCTCAGCTTTTCCAGCTGGGCCATGAGGTTCAGGTTCTCCTGCAGCAGTTGCTCGCTGCGCTGCACGAAATAGAGTTGGGCGTAGCCAGACTTGATGCGTCTGGACAATTCGGCCCAGGTGCCCTGGGTGCTGCCCTTGGCGCCCAATGCGTCCTGCTGCGCAATTTCGCGCTTCAGGTTGCGCTTGCCAAACCAGGGCACTTCCTGCATCCAGAGATAGCTGGTTTGCCCCACGCGCCCTGGCAGCAGCGACGGATTTTGTTCACCCATGCGCGTGATGTCGGAGAGCGTGGCGCGAAAGCGCGGGTCGGGCAGGGCGCCCGCGGGTGCGATGCGTTCTTCGGCCGCCTGGGCTTCGTGGCGCATGGCGGCGAGTTCGGGGTTGTGCTCCAGGGCGTAGGCCAGAAGCGACTCGACGCTGGCGCCCAAGGCGGGCTCAGCGGCGCGCACCGCGCTGCTGCAGGCAATGGCCAATGCGGCGATAGTGAAAATCAAGCGGTAAGGTGTTTTCATGAAGTCTGTTCCAAAGGCGACCAACGGGGTGCGGGTCGAACAATCCCTGTTTGCCCGAAGGCAAACGCGTCCCCGCCGGTCCAGTGTCTGGACGAGCTGGGGCCTAGAGACTCAGACGATGGGTGGTTTGACGCTCAGTGCGCGCTCGGCACTGGCAAAGTCAGACGCGGCAACGCGCGTCAGCAGGATGGGCGATGTGACCGCAGTGGCGCTGCTGATGCAGGCTTCCAGGGCCAGTGTGTGACAGGCCTGGCACAGGGTGCAGCCGTCGTGCACCGCCGTGTCGTCTTGTGTCGTAGTCATCTCAACACCCGCGTCGTGCAGGGCGCAGTGTGCATGCGATGTGCTTGCAGGCACTGCGGCCTGGGCCAGCGCCAAGTGCTCAGCCATCGCGTCTCCCGCCCAGCCGCGCAGCGGCAGCAGGGTAATCATGAAGGCGATGACGAAAGCGCGCATGGCGTGAATGATACTGGCCGCGCCGAAAGAATCAATTGACCCAGATCAGCACGGCGAATTCGGCTCTCGCTCAATGCCCCAGGATCTTGGACAGGAAGTCGCGGCTGCGTTCGTTTTGCGGGTGGTTGAAGAAGTCGTGCGGGTTGTTCTGCTCGACGATCTGGCCCTGATCCATGAAGATCACGCGGTCCGCCACGGCTTTGGCAAACCCCATTTCGTGTGTCACGCACAGCATGGTGATACCTTGGCTGGCCATTTCGACCATCACGTCCAGCACCTCTTTGATCATCTCCGGATCGAGCGCCGAAGTGGGCTCGTCAAACAGCATGATCTTGGGCTTGAGGCACAGGGCGCGCGCAATCGCCACGCGCTGTTGTTGTCCGCCCGAGAGTTGCAGCGGATACTTGCCCGCCTGCTCGGCGATGCGCACGCGCTGCAATTGCGCCATGGCGCGCTCCTCGGCTTCCTTCTTGGGCATCTTGCCCACCCACATGGGAGATAGCGTCAGGTTTTCCAACACCGTGAGGTGCGGGAACAGGTTGAACTGCTGGAACACCATGCCGACCTTCTTGCGGATGTCGTCGATGGCCTTGACGTCGTCCGTGACCTCGACGCCGTCCACAAACAGATGGCCTTCCTGGTGTTCTTCAAGCCGGTTGATGCAGCGGATCAGCGTGGATTTGCCCGAGCCCGAGGGGCCGCAAATGACGATGCGCTCACCCGGCGCTACGTTCAGGTCGATGTCGCGCAACACGTGAAAATTGTTGCCGTACCACTTGTTGAGCTTGTCAAATTTAATGATGGGTTCAGACATGATAATTTTTGAAATGGTTAACGTTGCTTGCTGCGATTGACCTGCTTTTCGACCCAGATGCTGTAGCGCGACATGGAGAAGCAGAAGACGAAATAGATCATGGCGATGAAAAGGTAGGCTTCGATCTTGAACGGGCGCCAGTCCGAATCCGAATTCAGCGCCATGGACATGGCACCCGTGAGTTCATACAAACTCACGATGGTCACGAGCGATGTGTCCTTGAAGGTCGAGATGAAGTTATTCATGATGCTGGGCACCACCATCGCCAGCGCCTGCGGCAGTACGATCTTGCGCTGCGTCTGCCAGTAGGACAGGCCCAGCGTGGCGGCGGCCTCGATCTGACCCTTGGGGATCGCTTGCAGGCCGCCGCGAATCACCTCCGCCATGTAGGCCGCGGCGAACAGCGTGATGCCCACGAGAACCCGAATCAGCACGTCGATGCTGAAACCCTGAGGCATGAACAGCGGGAACATGAACGAGGCCATGAACAGCACCGATATCAGCGGCACGCCGCGAATCAGTTCGACGTAAATGGTGCAGAAAGTCCGGATCGCCGGCAGTTTGGAGCGCCGCCCCAGCGCGACCACGAGGGCGATCGGGAACGCGCCCAACATCGACAGGGTGGCCAGCAACAGGGTCAGTGGCAGGCCACCCCAGCGGTCCGTCTCCACCTTGGTCAGACCCAGAACGTCGCCATACATCAGCGCGAAGAAGATGGATAGCACCAGCACCCACAAAATTGCCAGCCAGGCGCGCCAGAACGCGCGGGTGCAACTCGCCACCAGCAGCCCCAGCATCATGGAGGCGGCGATGAGTGGGCGCCACTGTTCCTCGTAGGGGTAACGTCCGAACAGAATGAGACGGTACTTGGCGGCCACCACGCCCCAGCAGGCGCCAACGCCTTCAACCCTGCAGGCGTCGAAGTTGGGCATCCACGACGCCCGAAACAGCGCCCAGCTGAGAAACTGGGGAACCAGATAGAGCAGGGCGCCACCGACTACCAAGGTCATGACGGAGGTCACGAAGTCGCCAAACAGGTTGCTGCGAATCCAGGCCACGAGACCTTCGGATTTGATTGGCGCGGGACGTGGCGCAATGGTTTGAAAAGTTTGTGCGGTCATGGTGGTTCTTTCAACGTTCCATGATCGCGGAACGGTTGTTGTACCAGTTCATCAGAAGCGATGTCGAGAGCGATGTCGTGAGATACACCAGCATCACGATGGCGATGCACTCCACGGCGCGTCCGGTCTGATTCAAAGCGGTGTTTGCGATCGACACCACGTCCGGATAGCCGATGGCCACTGCCAGCGAAGAATTCTTGGTCAGGTTCAGAAACTGATTCGTCATGGGTGGGATGATCACGCGTAGCGCCTGCGGCAGCATCACCAGGCGCATGGTCTGGCTTGGGTCCAGACCCAACGCGGCAGCGGCCTCGCTCTGACCGCGCGCGACCGACTGGATGCCCGAGCGCACCACTTCGGCGACGAAGGCGGCGGTATACACCGTCAGGCCCAGCAGCACCGAGAGAAACTCGGGGGTGAGAGAGCCGCCGTGCTCGATTGCGAACTCGCCTTTCGTCGGAGAGTCCAGCGCAGTGGGCGCACCGCCCGCGAGCCAACCCAGCAGGGCGCCTGCGATACAGATTGCCACCGGCACCCAGAACATGCTCTTGAGCTGGCCGGTGGCTTCGAAGCGCTTGAAAGCCCATTTTCGATAAACAACAGCGAGCGCGACTCCAGCGATCAGACCGATCAGCGCCCAAAGGTGGCCCTCGGCCCAGATCGGAATCGGGAAGCTTAAGCCCCCCTTGCTCAAATAGACAGGCCCCACGACCCAGGCGTCGGCCGCCGCGGGCAGAACCTCCGTGAACAGCAGGTACCACATCAGCAATTGCAGCAGCACCGGCACGTTTCTAAATAGTTCCACATAGGCGTAGCAAAGCCCACGCACCAGGGCGTTGCGCGAGAACCGTCCCACACCCAGAAGCGTGCCCAGAATCGTGGTCAGGAGGATGCCGGTGATGGCGACGCGCAAGGTGTTGGTCAAGCCCACCAGAAATGCCTGCCAGTAGGGCTGGGCCGAATCGAAGGGAAACAGGCTTTCGCCGATGTCAAAGCCGGCTGGGCCGGTGAGGAAATCAAATCCGCTTTGGATGCCGCGAATTTGCATGTTATGCAGGGTGTTGTGCGCCAGAAACCAGACCACGGCCACGATCAGCGTGATCGCAATCACCTGATAGATCACGCCTCTGAAGGCTTGGCTGCGCCAGGACCAGTTTTTCTTTTTGGGGGGAGACTTCATTGTCATGTGATGGGGCGCTGACAAAGGCGCAGGTTGTGGAAAATGCGGACCAAAAAACGCTGCTGCCAGTACAAAGTGCTTGTACTGGCAGCTTATTTTCTATCGGCTCAGGCGATCAGCGGATCGGGTAGGCGTACATCAGGCCGCCCTTGTTCCACAGGTTGTTCACGCCACGTGGCAGACCCAGGGGCGACTTGGGGCCGACATTGCGCTCAAAACTTTCACCGTAGTTGCCGGTGGCCTTGATCGCGCGCGCCAGCCATTCCTTGTCCAGGCCCAGCAGTTTGCCGGTGTCTTCATTGCCGCCGCCCAGCAGGCGCTGCACCACGGGGTCGGTGCTGGACTTCATCTTTTCCACGTTGGCCTGGGTCACGCCATACTCTTCGGCTTCCAGCAGGCCGTACATGACCCACTTGACGATGGCGAACCAGTCGTCGTCACCGCGACGCACCATCGGGCCCAGTGGCTCCTTGGAGATCAGATCGGTCAGGATGACGTGATCAGCGGGGTTCTTGGCTACCTTGTTGCGGGTGGATGCCAGGCCGGAGGCGTCGGTGGTATAGGCCACGCAGCGACCGGTGAAATAGGCGTTTTCCGCGGCTTCTAGCTTCTCAAACACGACCGGCTTGATGTTCAGGCCGTTGGCCTTCGAGTAGTCGGTCAGGTTCTTTTCGGTGGTGGTGCCGGACTGCACGCACACCGTTTGACCCTTGAGCTGCTTGGCGCTCTTGATCTTGCTCTTGACGGTGACCATGAAGCCCTGGCCGTCGTAGTAGTTGGGCACGGTGATGCTCAGACCGAGCGAGGCGTCGCGCGTGAGCGTGAAGGTGGTGTTACGCGGCAGGATGTCGACCTCGCCGGATTGCAATGCCGTGAAACGCTGTTGCGCGTTCAGGGGGACGTATTTGACCTTTTCCGGATCGCTCAACACGGCGGCGGCGACTGCACGGCAAACATCCACGTCAAGGCCGGACCATTTGCCGGCGGAGTCAGCCGCAGCAAATCCGGCCAGGCCGGTGTTGACGCCGCAGACAACCTGACCACGGGCCTTGATGCCGTCCAGGGTCTTGCCGGCGTGTGCTGGCATCGCCAGCAGTGCGCCCAGGGTGGCAACGGCTGCCGCGAGCAGTTTGGCTTGTTTAATTTTCATTGATTCGCTCCAGTTGAAAAAGTTGATGACCGATCGATTCCGCAGGGACTGTTCCACCACCACGCCGATCGCAGCGCCGACTATAGCGGCGCCAGGCGTCAGCGCCATCGGGGTTTTCTCGGGCAAACTATGCGAAATTCTCATAAGCACCTAAGGCACCGACATGGGGCGAGGCCGCACCCCGGCCAGGGATAAGCATATTGTGTGCCACTGATTGCGACTGGTCGACGCCTTCAGGACGTGACAGTTGCAGCGGAAATGGCACTCGCATCGGAACACGCTGAGCCCGCACAGCCATGAATCAATTCTGCGGGAAGGGCCTGAGGGGCGTGCACGACGCCGCTGGCGGCGTCGTAACCTACGCGGCGCAAATGCAGCGCCAGAGCCGCATCCATGCTCTGCGCATGGTGTGGAAACCAGAGCGCCAGTTCCCGCGCCATCTGTCGGATGGGTTTCAGGTCGCCCGACTCGCCCAGTTTCACACCCTCGCGCAACACCTGCAGCACCACGCGGTGTTGCACACTGTGGCAATTGCCGGAGGCAAACTGGGTGTCGCTCATCCACCGGTCCTCGGCGCCGAAGTGGTCCTCGGTGTGGCTTACCAGGGCGTTCCAGTGGCTCAGCAGCGCCGCGTCCGGCGCATCTTCCACTGCAGCCAGAAGGTCCACGAATTCGTGGTGCGTGTTGTCCATAAAGGGCAGGTCCATGGCCAGCGCATCTGACCATTGCAATGTAGGCATCGTAGTGAATCCAATCAATAGCCGGCGAGCCTAGCCGCTGGCGAGGAGCTTTTTCTTGATGCAGGTCACGAAAACATTTCGCAAAGTGAACCGCTGCGCCATCCCTTTGTTTGATTTGTGCGATCGGGATGCTGATGTGCGTCAAGACCAGTGGGCCTGGTGCGCGCACACTTTGGGCTTGGCAACAGCAGGAAACAAGGAGTGCACATCATGTTCAAACGTATTCTGGTTCCGGTGGACGGGTCGTCCACATCCATGCAGGCGGTGGACAAGGCGATCGCCGTGGCCAAGGCCTTCGACGCTGCCGTGACCGTGGTCTGTGTCATCGATCCCTATCCGTTCACCGGCGTGGGCGAAGATTTTGGCTATGGTCAGGCCGAGTACCTGAGCGCTGCACTGGCCGAAGCCCACAGTTCCATCCACGACGCTGAAGCCGCCTTCAAGGCCGCGGGCATTGCCACCGAAGCGCGCATCGTGGAGAACCGCGTTCCGCATGAAGGCATCCTGGAATCTGCAGTCGACCTGGGTGCCGATCTGATCGTGATGGGCTCGCACGGCCGTCGTGGCCTGCAGCGCTTCCTCCTTGGCAGCGTGGTGCAACGTGTGCTGTCGCATGCGGATGTGCCGGTACTGGTGGTCCGAGGCTGACGGCTGCTACTGCTACCTGGAAAAATCGGTTGGCATAGGCCGAAAAACGAGCGGATCCATGTCCTTGACCTGCACCTGATCCGCTGGGGAAGAAGCTTCCTTTGCACTGTTCTGCATGCGCCAACTTTCGCGCGAGTAAGTTGGCATGAAATGTCGGTTGAACATCTGCTCCAACCAGTCCGCCATGTGTTCGCTTCGTTTCTCAAAATGAGCAACATAGGCATCCCAGAGACGCGCGCTGCCGAACAACTGCGGCAAGCGGGATTTGCCGGTTTCCAACGTGGCGAGAAGCTTTTTTGGCGCGAATTCGTTGATGGTTCCCTCAACTGCCGCCCGAACCGCTGCGACCGAGGCAAACTCGTGTACCCGCAAATCGTTCAGAGCTTCTTCAAGGGCTCTGTTCACCGGCATGTAACCTCCAACCCCAGCGGGGTTAAATAGAACGTACTGCAATAGTTCGTCTTGAGCCATGCCACTTTTCAGTGGATTGTTGTCTTGCGCGCCGATCATGGTCCGATCGGACGCTCGCAGTTCTCGTTTTACCTCGGCGCGTATGCTCATGAGTTCCGTCAACCCCTCCACAATCGTCTTGACGGCGATGCCCATCTTTTCCCAGTCGCCATCATCCAGGCTGTTCGGGTTGGGTACCCCCAGTCCTTTGCAAAAAGCGGTGAGCGCAGAAGTGTCACCAACGGGCGCGCGCGAGGTCGACGTCGGGCTGGGTTCGGTGGTGGGACGGTCGAGCGCCGCGCGCACCGCAGTCGGGTTGCCAGTGCCAAAAGCATGGGTTGGCGCAAACGCGTCGGCCGACGCTGCAGTCGCCGTCTCGGGTGAATGGGTATCTTGCCAGGTCGGTGCTGCGGACCAGATGTCGGCAAACGGATCGACGCCCTTGTCGCTGAATGCCTCCGTATTCGGAAATGCTATCGGCTCCCGTGCGCCCTGCGCGGCTATCTGCGGTGCTGCCAATGACGCCGGAGTTTGCCAATCCGATTGAATGTCGGCCCACGGATCTCCTGCCGCAAGTCCAAATGCCTGGCCGTCAAGTTCTTTGTAACTGCTTCCTTGCCCTGCGATAGCCGCCTCGGGCCCGGCTCGCACGGGAAACGGGTCAGGTCCGGGCGCCGTGGTGGTTGATCGGAATGGGAGATTGAAGTCGTGAACATGGTCACTCGCCAGTTGGCGGTTTTGACTATCAACGCCTGGCCGCAAGAGATTGGCCGCACCGAGCGATCCGCTTGCGCTGACCGGCACGCCAAGGAATTCATCGATAGAGCGCGTTGGCCCGGTCGGGCCGGAGCCGCTGTTGGCGAACGACGACATGGGGTCCGAAGTGGACACGCCCATCGGTGCGGTCGGTGCGCCAAAATTGGCGGACCGGGGTGGTTGGACTGTTTGCGCGGCCATCGTGCCACGCCCCCCGACAAATGCAGCGAATGGATCGACCCCGTCGCTTGGTGTGACGGCCGATGGCTTGGACGCTGGACTAAAGAATGCATTGTCAAAAACAGAAGTCGTTTTGGCGCTGGCAACATTAAGCGCTGCAAATGGGTCTGACGACGATGCGGACCTCCCCGCGGGAAAAGCATCCGTGGGTGCATTCACTACGGCCAGCGAGAAGGAGCCAAATTGCACGGATTCGCCCACACGCAAAACCACTTGCTGGCCGGCGGATAAGTCACCTTCGCGCGTGCTGATACCGTTGACCGTGGACAGGACGGTGACTCTGACTCCACTGTCCTCGAAATCAAGCGCCAAGTGCTTGCGCGAAATGGTGCGCTCGGGGTCGGGAACGGGAATCGTCGCATGTTGATCTCGCCCGACAACGATGGACAGTGCGCCGGCCTCAATGACCGCGGATCGACTGAAATTCGGCCCGCTAAGCTGAATAAAGTGTGACACAATAAGACTCCAGTTTGCACATTGCGGTGCTGCTATTTTTCACGGAAACAAACACCTGTAGCGCCTTGCGACAGAGTGTCCGGTAAATGGCATTTTCGTGCAAACCAGATTCCGGCTTTAGGTTGCGGCCAGCGTCCGATTCGGGTGCGGCGTGTGGTAGTTTCGAAAATCTCATCTTCTGTGGAGAATTTAATGAGTGAAATTAGCCGATCCAAACTATTCTCCAAGCTGGGGGTCACGACGTACAAAGCGTTGGAATCCGCCACCGTGTTTTGCAAGCTTAGGGGTAATCCCTATGTTGAATTGGTGCACTGGCTCTTCCAGTTGAGCCAGGTTGAAAACGGCGATATTGCGAAAATTGTTGAGAAATTTGGCATGGATTCTGCCAAATTGCAGGCAGACTTTACGCGGGCACTGGATGCGTTACCACGCGGCGCGAGTTCGATTTCCGATCTCTCATCCCATATCGATGAAGCCGTTGAAAGAGCGTGGACTTACGCGTCAGTCATGTACGGATCGGAGCGCGTGCGCTCGGCCCATCTGGTCATTGGTGCGCTTAAGTCCACCTCACTACGGAACGCACTTTTTTCAATCTCACGCGAGTTCGATAAGGTCAAAATTGATCGGTTGATGGATGAGTTCTATGCGGTGACGGCGGACAGTTCGGAGTCAACGGATGAAACAGGCGCGGCCAGCAGCGGTGAGCCCGGAGTCGCGTCCGGTGCCTTGTCATCCGATGCACAGGAAGGCAGCGCGCTGAA
>CAIVXG010000158.1 GCA_903909815.1 uncultured beta proteobacterium
CCCGCCTCGAAACTCGCTGCGTTCGCTTGTTGCTCTCTACGCTCAAACAGCCGAGGCGAGAATGATGACGAAGCGTGCTGCGCACGCGGCCACCCCGTTGGCGCTCCTCAGCGCCGCCTTCACGGCCGCCGACACTTGTGACATTTCGGCCTTGCCGGCCAACTGGGCTTTAACCAAGCCCATCACCTTGCCCATGTCGCCCTGCCCAGGCTTGCGCCCGAGTTCGGTGGCCAGCCCATCAACGATGGTCTTGACCTCGGCAGCAACTTCGTGCGCACTCAGCCGCTTGGGCAGATACGCCTGCAGCACGACCATCTCAGCGGTCTCGATGTCGGCCAGATCCATGCGCGCAGCCTGGGTGTAGGCGGTGATGGAATCCTTGCGCTGCTTGATCAGCTTGTCCAGGATCGCGATCACGGCCGCGTCGTCCAGCACCACGCGCTCGTCCACTTCCTTCTGCTTGCACGCCGCCAGCAACAAACGGATCGTGCCCAGACGCACACTGTCCTTGGCGCGCATCGCGGTTTTCATGTCTTCGGTGATTTGTTCTTTGAGTGCCATGAGAGTATTTCTTTCAAACCGGTGAGTGGGAAAAAATAGGCGCCATGAAAAAAGCCTGCTGAAGCGTCCTCAAGCAGGCTTTTTGGGGGCTGTTAGCCCAGGCTTAGAACAGCTTCTTGGGCAACTGCATCGAGCGAATGCGCTTGTAGTTGCGTTTGACCGCAGCGGCCTTCTTGCGCTTGCGCACGGCGGTGGGCTTTTCATAGAACTCGCGCGCACGCAGGTCGGTCAGCAGGCCCAGTTTTTCAATGGTGCGCTTGAAGCGGCGCAGCGCTACGTCAAAGGGCTCGTTTTCTTTTACGCGGATAGTGGTCATTACGTCATGGTTTCCAAATGTGCTGCCCTGTGCGTCAAAGGAGATCGGGCCATTGGACGTAGGTTCAGCTTGTGTTCCCCGTCTAAATGGTGATCAGGCCGACGGGGGTTTGCCAGCAAAGCTAAAGATTATATGCCAACTTGGCCCTATGGCGGGCTTGCCGGCGCCAATTGAAAGCCAAGCTCTTGCGCGTCCAGCGGTTCAATCCATTCCAGCTGCTTTTCCAGCACCGCCAGCGTCGCCTCCGACGCGTCACGACCCGCGGCCTGACGCGCGCGGATGCGTTCGCGCAACTGCGCCACCGGCACCTGAGGCGCCAGCACAGCAAAGGTGACGCCGCTTTGCCGCGCCAATGCGGCAAAGCGCTCGCGTTCGGCGCGCTGCAGGAACGCCGCATCCACCACCACCGACCAACCGGCAAGCAACAGCATCTGCGCCAGGTCGTGCAATCGGCCATAGGTGCGTTCGTGCGCATCGGGCACATAAATGCCGCCATCCAGGGGCGACGCGCTGCGCTGCAGCGCGGACAGGCCATACAGCCGCTTGCGCTCCACATCGGAGCGCAAGCGCAGGGTGTTGGCTTGGGTGTCCGCCAGCAGCACTTGGTTCGAAGCCGTGCTCTTGCCGCATCCCGCCAGCCCGTGGGTGATGATCAGGCGTGGCGTTTGGGGTGTTGTCAGGCGCTCGGCCAGCGCGATGTAGCTAACAGCCTCATCCTGGGTCTGGGTCCCTTGCCCGGCGCGGATGGCGGCTACCTTGGCGCGCACCAGCGCCCGGTAGACGGCGTAGAAGCGCAGCGCCAGCGCCGCCTCGTAGTCGCCGCTGGCGCTCAAAGCCTGATCCACGAACACGTTGGCCAGACCCGGTTCCCGGTGCTGCACCAGGTCCATGTAGGTGAACGCCATGTCACTGGCCACGTCGATCCAGCGAAAGTCGGGGTTGAACTCGATGCAGTCGAACATGCGCACGTGGTCCTGGATCAGCACCAGATTGCCCAGGTGCAGGTCGCCATGGCATTCGCGCACCTTGCCCGCTGCCTTTCGCTGCTGCAGCAGGGGCATCAAGCGCTGCCATTGCGCTTGCGTCCATGCGCGCAGCGCGCCGAGCCGGCTCTGACAGTCCGCCCCCGGCAGCAGGTTGGATGAAATGTTGAGGTTTTCGAGCATCGGAACCAGCACCACGTCGGGGCTTCCGAAGCGCGAATCCATGGGCGCCACCGCCGCAGCCTCATGAAACGCCACCAGACCCTGGGCCAGATCACCCAGGTGCTCCGCCCGCAGTTCACCGCGCTCACATACCCGGTCGAGCCGCCCGGCTTCATCGAAGCGCCGCATCTTGACGGCGTACTCGATGGCATCGCCCTTGCCATCGAGCAACGGGTCTTCCGGAGTACCGGAAATGGACACGATGTTCAGGTAGAGGTCGGGCGCGAAGCGCTGGTTCAGCCGCAGCTCTTCCTCGCAATACTGGCGGCGCTTTGCCAGCGTGCCAAAGTCCAGGAACTGCAGGGTAAGCGGCTTCTTGATCTTGTAGGCGAACTCCCCCGCCAGCAGCACCCATGAGATATGCGTCTGCACCAGTTCCACTTCGGGCACCGGGTGCGCATAGCGCGACGGCTGCAACAAGGCGCGGATCAACTGTGGCAAAGTGGCGTGCATATCGGCATGGTGCCAGATTTCGAACGGTCGAGGCCCACGCCTTGTATTCGGCGAGACGGGCCGCAGCTTGGAGCCACCGTTGACTGCCACCGATCTGGAGTTGAAATTTTGGAAAATCTGTTCACGTCTATGTTTCGTGCCCTGTGGCGCATCGTGCTGCTGGCGCTGGGGTTGGTGTTCGTCGCCAGCCTGGTGTTCGCTGCCGCCTTGGTCTTTGCGCTGTGGAGCTTGCGCTCGCTTTGGGCGCGGTTGCGTGGCCAACCGGTGGCGCCAATGGCCTTTCGCTTCAGCCCCGGCGCCCAGTGGGGGCGTTTTTATGCCGGAGCCAAGGCCGCGCCCCCGGACGAGGCCGCAAGCGGCCAGCGTCGGACCCCCGATGCCGTTCAGGACATCACAGACGTGGTGGCCAAAGAGGGCACGAGCAACTCAAAAGGAAACTCGCCATGACCGAGATCGACCGCCGTCCCCTTTTGCGCGCCATGTTTGATGCTGCGATAGCGGCAGCCCAACCCGCGCTGTGCCTGCCGCCGCATTTGCCGCCCCCGCCCAGGGGTCGCACCATCGTCATCGGCGCGGGCAAAGCGTCGGCGGCGATGGCGCGTGCGCTGGAAGACCATTGGGCGGGGCCGATCGAGGGCATCGTTGTCACGCGCTACGGTTACGAAGTGCCATGCCAGCGCATCGAAATCGTGCAGGCGGCACACCCGGTGCCCGACGCAGCCGGGTTGCTGGCAGCCGATCGCATCCGCAAGTTGGTGAGCGGCCTCACGCGTGATGATCTGGTGATCGCACTCATCTCCGGCGGCGGCTCCTCGCTGCTGGTGGCGCCCGGCGCCGGACTCACGCTGGCCGACAAACAGTCGGTGAACGCGGCTTTGCTCAAGAGCGGCGCCAGCATCTCGGAGATGAACTGCGTGCGCCGCCACCTCTCAGGCATCAAGGGCGGTCGGCTGGCAGCAGCCTGTCACCCGGCCCGGCTGCTCACGCTGCTGATCTCGGATGTGCCCGGGGACAACCCCATCGACATCGCCTCCGGGCCCACCGTGGCCGACCCCAGTACCTGCGCCGACGCGATCGCCATCATCGAGCGCTATCACATAGAGGTTCCCGTGGCGGCGCGCACGCTGCTGACGAGCGGCGCGGGCGAGAGCATCAAGCCGGGTGACCCGCGCTTGAGCGGCATTGAGACCCACATCATCACCGCGCCCCAGATGGCGCTGGAAGCGGCAGCGCATGTGGCCCGAGCTGCCGGCCTCACGCCCTACATCCTGAGCGACAGCATGGAAGGCGAGGCGCGCGACATCGGCAAGGCGCACGCGGCCATTGCGCGCCAGGTGTCAGCGCAGGGCCAGCCGTTTGCGCCGCCCTGCGTGCTGCTCTCGGGTGGCGAAACCACGGTGACGATCCGGGGCCAGGGCCGCGGCGGGCGCAACGTCGAGTTCCTGTTGTCCCTGGCGGTGGCTTTGGACGGCTTGGCGGGCGTGCATGCGCTCGCAGGCGACACCGATGGCGTTGACGGTATGGAAGAGATCGCCGGCGCCTGCCTCACGCCCGACACCCTGGCGCGCGCCTGGGCGCTGGGCATGAATCCCCGCGCGAGTCTGGACAACAACGACGGCCACGGCTTCTTCCAGGCACTGGGCGATTCGGTCATCACCGGCCCGACCCTGACCAACGTCAACGACTTTCGCGCGATCGTGATCGACGGTCGTTATTGACCCTTCCGTAATTCATGACATCGCTCCTTGCAACGGGTTCGTCATTGCGACTGCCGCGTCGCTGCGCTCCTCGCGGTGACGGCCAGCGCGGCAATCCACGGGGGAGAGCCGCAGAGGGAGTCATGGATTGCCGCGGCCTGCGGCCTCGCAATGACGCAGGGGGTTGCCACCTATTTTGGAAATCTCAATGGTGCGAAATCCCCCAGGTTTCCAGAGCCGCCAGGCTCAGCAGTTCCGGCCAAATACCATCATCGCCGCCGCAAACGCAGCGCCAACTCGTGCGAGAAATTGGGATGAGCAACTTGGGCATAGGGTGGCTTGGGCCAGACCCAATCCCGCTCCGGAAACAGCACTCGCATGGCATTGATGTCACAGTGGTACGGCGGCCCCTGAATCACGCCCTCGGTGCTTGCGGCCGGACGAAGCATCTGCATGAACATCACCCACAAAGACGCCTCGGGCTTGAGCCATTGGTGCAACTGCCGTGAATAGCTGAGCCAGTGCTCCGGATGCAGCGCACACAGGCAGGTCTGTTCATAAATGGCATCAAACTTTTGCGCTGGCAGGTAGCTCAGTACATCCGCCTGCACGACCACAGCCGGAACACCCTGCGCATCAACCAGCGCCCGCGTTCTTTCGACGGCTGCAGCGGTGTAGTCGATGCCGACGACCTCGAACCCACGGCGGGCCAATTCTGCGACTTCCCAGCCGCTGCCACAACCCGGAACTGCAATTCGGCAGGGCTGCAACTCGCCGCTGTCCAGCCACGCCAAAAGTTGCGGACTCGAACCGCCACGGTCCCAACCGGTTTCATTGTTCTCGAAACGCTCTTGCCAGAATACTTGGGTCGGGCCTGCCATGTCAGTTTCTCCGCGCTGCCAAATCAGCCTGCCTTGGCATCTACCAGGTTGGGACGCAAACCATGCAGCACCGCATGTGCATTGAGCGACCTGATGGGAATGTTGACATCGCTTGGAATGCGTTCGTCCACTTGCAGGGCCAGGTAGCGCAGACCACAGACGCGTAGAAAGCTCGAAAAATTCGGAATATCACCGCGGTGCTCCAACAGTTCATCGTAAAGCTTGGAAAGTAGTTGTGGCACATTCATACCGTCCCGCAAGGCGATTTCTTCCAGCGTGTCCCAAAACAAGTTCTCGAGTCGAACGCTGGTGACCACCCCGTGCAGGCGGATGCTGCGCGTCGTCGCTTCGTAGCTTTGCGGATTGGCGCGGACGAATATTTGACACATGCATGTATCCCCTTGAGAGATCGATAGTGACCCCGCAGCATAGGCCTTGGGGCAAGATCGCGCTAGTGGCTGATCTTTGTTCCCAACAGGGCAATGAACTGTGACAGCCAGGCGGGGTGTGCGGGCCAAGCCGGAGCAGTCACGAATTGCCCATCGGTGACGGCCGCATCGATGGCGATTTCCGCGAAGATGGCACCTGCCAGTTCCACCTCGGGCCGACAAGCCGGATAGGCGCTGATGCGCTTGCCTCGAATGATGCCGGGTACCGCCGCCAGCAGTTGCGCGCCGTGGCACACCGCAGCGATTGGCTTGCCGGCATCGGCGAATTCCTTGGTGATGGACAGCACCCGCGCGTTGAGTCGCAGGTACTCGGGTCCGCGACCGCCAGGAATCAAGAGTGCGTCGTAGTTGGCAGTATTGACGTCGGCAAAGTTGGCGTTCAAGGTGAAGCGATGGCCCGGCTTTTCGCTGTAGGTTTGAGCTCCTTCAAAGTCGTGAATCGCAGTCATCACATAGTCGCCGGCCTTCTTGTCGGGGCACACCGCATGCACGGTGTAACCCAGCGTGAGCAGGGTTTGAAATGGAACCATGGTTTCGTAGTCCTCGCCATAGTCGCCGCAGAGCATCAGAACCTTTTTTGACATCACAATCTCCTGGAAAGTTGGGAGCGCCAGTTTGCGCCCCAGCGGAGCCAGGCAGGTAATAGCGCGTTACTACGCTTCTAGGCATTTCCCCTGCCGTACCGATTCCTGGCGGAACACCCCTTGGCCGCTTGGGGTGCGGTGAGCCAGCTAAACCCGCACTGGCAAATACTGCTGAAGAAAATCGAAGCTTTGACGCCAGCAGCGGACGGCTTGCTCGCGCCAGAACATCACGTGAAAAGCGTGGGTTTCGCCGGGGTAATAGTGGGCGCTGACGCTCGACTGCAATTGCTGCAGTTTCTGGTCGAGCCGTTGCGAATCTGCCGCCACCGGGTCGTCCAATCCGGCGGCGATGAAGATCGGGGGCAGCCTGGGTGCCACCGTCATCGCTTCCACCACGCACAGCGGGGCGGCAAGCGCCTGCTCGGGCGTCGGGTGCTTGGCAAACTTGCCCAGGTAGGAGCGGGCTGCGTCGAGCGCGATGCCGGCGGCCAGGGCCGATACTCCGGCGCGCCGATAGCGTTCGGGATGACTGGTTTGCAAGAAGCCGCAATACAGCAGCACTGCGGTCGGTCGCACGCCGCGCGCGAACAACGGTGCGGCAAAGGCTTCCGCCCGCTGCGTACAGCATGCCAGCGTGACGGCAAGGGCCAGATTGGCGCCCGCCGACTCACCTGCCAGCGCCATTCCCTGGTTGTCGCCGCCATAGTCAGCAATGTGCTCTGCCACCCATAACCAGGCGGCACAGGCATCTTCCAGCGCCGCCGGATACGGGTATTTCGGCGCCAAGCGGTAGTCGACATTGCACACCAGATAGCCCTGCGCGGCGTAAGCCGCTGCAAGCGCTCGATGCGTGCGTTTGGAGCCCACCGCGAAGCCACCGCCGTGAAAATACAGCAGCACCGGATGTGGCTTGGCCCCCGCGGGCGTGAGGATATCCAGGCGCAATACGGCGCCGTCATGGCGGGCATATTCGATATCTTCGAGCAAGCGACAGCGGGTCATGCGCTGCTGCATGCGCGGCAACAGGTCGACCAGGCCCGCAGCCGCATGCATACCCGCGTCCAGTGCAATACGACGCGCCGTTCGGTGTGCAGACAACAGGTCGGGCCAACGACGCATGGGGTACTCCATCCTCTGATCTGGAACAGCGGCTGCTCCGAAGCCGAGCAATCGGACGGGACGTCGCCGCCTCGGAACGCTTTGGCTCAGACCGCACGCGCCACCTTGCGCGAGGCGGATGCCGTGACCCGCCATGTCGATTGAATGCAGGAACGACCGCGTATGATCGTACAAGAATGTACCACCGCGCAGGCAGACCGCCAAGCAAAAATCCCTGCCTGCCCCTGCCTTGCAAGGCTCCGGCATAGTCTGGCAGACTGGGTGGGGTGCACCGTTTTCCGTTGCTGCCACGGGCACCCTTGCAAGGCCGCACCCGCGCTGAAATATCTCTTCAAGTCTGCATACACCCATGAAGCTGTTCACACCCCTCACCCTTCCCAACGGCACCGTCATCCCGAACCGCATCGCCAAGGCCGCCATGGAAGAGAACCTGTGTGATGCAAACCATGCCCCCTCCGATGACCTGTTGCGCATGTACCAGGCTTGGGCTGACGGTGGGGCGGGCCTGCTCCTGACCGGCAACGTCATGGTCGACGCGCGGGGCATGACAGGCCCGGGTGGTATCGTGTTGGAGGACGACCACAACCTCGAGCGATTCCAGCGTTGGGCCCAGGTTGCACGCTCAGGTGGCGCACAGGTCTGGATGCAAATCAGTCACCCCGGGCGCCAAATGATGGCGGAACTGGGGCAGCAGACCTGGTCCGCTTCGTCCGTAGCGCTGGACATGGGCAATTTATCCAACAAGTTTTCTGTTCCCAAGGAGATGACTGTTGCCGACATTGAAGAACTGCAGCGTCGCTTCGTGACTACGTCGCAATTGGCCGAAAAAGCAGGATTCAGCGGGGTGCAAATCCATGGAGCACATGGGTATCTGCTGAGCCAATTCCTCTCGCCCCTCTCCAACAAGCGGCAAGACCCGTGGGGCGGCAGCCTCGAGCACCGCGCGCGCTTGCTCGTCGATATTGTGAAAGCCGTTCGCCTCGCTGTTACGCCGCAGTTCGTGGTGGCAGTGAAGTTGAATTCCGCAGACTTCCAGCGTGGTGGCTTCAGTGCTGAAGATGCCAGACAGGTAGTGAAGATGCTCAACGAACTGAACGTGGATTTGGTCGAACTCTCGGGTGGAAGCTATGAAGCACCAGCCATGCAGGGGCAGGCCCGAGACGGGCGCACGCTGGCGCGGGAGGCCTATTTCCTGGAGTTTGCGAAGGACATCGTGGCCGTCGCGCGCATGCCGCTGATGGTGACTGGAGGCATTCGCAGAAAGTCCGTGGCCGAACAGGTCGTGGACAGCGGAGTGGCGATGGCGGGCATCGCCACCGCGTTGGCGATTGAGCCCCAACTGCCACGTGACTGGCGTGCCGGCAAGGACACGACTGCGGCGCTGCCGCCCATCCCATGGAAGAACAAGATGTTTGCGTCGCTGGCCTATATGGCTTGCGTCAAGTTCCAGATGAGGCGTTTGAGCCGTGGCCGGAAAACTCACCCTGGCGTCTCTCCACTGTGGGCACTGATCGTGCAACAAGTCATGTCTTCCAGACAGGCGAAACAATACCGGCGCTGGATGACAGGCCGCGCTGGCACCGCATAGGACTGTGGGTGTGGGTGCAACTGGGCTGACATCGTGGGGCCGCTGTGGCTCAGGACGCAGCCGAACCGCCGCGGTGCGACGCCTTCATTTCGGCGCGCGGCGTGTTCGATGAATTTCGGAGTTCACTTAAACTGCGAGCGAGGAGGAATCTATGGCAGCAGGTCGCCAACTGGCAATTCAACCGACAGCAGACTCCGAAACGGCGGGTGGCGGGAAACTTGCTGCTCTAGGCAGCAAGGTGTCCGAAGCCATCCTCTCCATCGTTGCCTCCGTTCCGGTCTCCACTGAGCCGTTCAGCCAGACACCCGAGACCCAAGCGCACGCACTGGGCGAACGCGCATCGCGCATGGCGGCGGGAATTTCCGCTGGCGCAGCGATGGCGCCGGGGCCGCTGGGCCTTTTGACGCTACTGCCCGACCTGGTTGCAGTATGGCGGGTTCAGTCCCAGTTGATCGCGGACATCGGTTCTGCGTATGGCAAGGAGGCCACCCTGAGCAAGGAGCAAATGCTCTATTGCCTGTTCAAGCATACGGCGTCGCATGTCACCCGCGACCTGGTGCTGCGGGCAGGTGAGCGCTTCCTCGTACAACGGGCCACGGGTACAGCGCTGCAGACGATGGCGAGGAAGATTGGCATCCAGGTCGCGCAAAAGACCATCGCCAAGTCGTTCGCGCGGTGGGCGCCGGTGGTGGGTGCAATCGGGGTCGGGGGCTACGCTTACTTTGACACCAAGAAGGTGGCCGCCAACGCCATCGAGCTCTTTGGCGGCGTGGTGGTGCAAGATCTGCGGTGACGGCGGGTGACGGCGCAGCCGCGCTGAATCGCCCAGGGATCGCACAGCGTCGGAAGTCATTAAAATGTGCAATGACCACAACTCCACTCCACCCAAAGGTTTATCACCCGGTTAAGCCGCAGTACCTCGCCACGCACACCAAAACGACACCGGACGAAAGCCTGGACTCCTGGCAAATTGTCAGCACCATAGATCATCTCCCGGACTGTGTTGGTCAAGTGACTACCGAGGACAATACAGGTGAGCGGATTCGGCGCTGGAAATGCAGCAAGTGCTCGGTTCGAGGGGCGAAGGCCATATAGGCGCCGAACTCCACGCATCGCGGCCCAGCCGGTTCAGCCCAACTCGAGGAAGCGCAGCACTTCATCCAGGTGTTGCTCATAGTCGCTAAGGGCATGGTCGCCCCCAGCTAGCAACCTACGCTTGGCACCGGGGTGGTGGCCGGCCATTTCTGCATGCGGCCATTCTGCCAACGCCTGAACGACCTCGTCCATTGGCTGCGCTGGCGACGGCGCCTCCTATTGAGAGTTCCAGAATACGTGACAGACACTTCCGTCATTGCGAGGAGTTCCAGCGACGCGGCAATCCACGAGCACCACCGTTATGCGAGCATGGATTGCCGCGCTGCGCTCGCAATGACAGAATCTTTGCCAAGTCGATGTCTTGTATTCCGGAAAGATCAATAGGTCGGGGAATAACTGAGCCACCCTGGAGCACAAGGATGACGATTGCGTCGCATGACTTCCTTCGCCTGAAGTTGGGACGTCAAATCAGCCGAGCCGCCCGGAGCTCCTTTTTCACGTAGGCATAGAACAGCGGTGCAGCGACCAGGCCGGGTACGCCAAACACCGCTTCGCCAATGAACATGGCCGCCAGCAACTCCCAAGCTGCAGTGTTGGTCTTCCGTCCAAGGATGATGGTATTGATCACATACTCAAGCTTATGAACCGCAATCAGAAACAACAGACAGGCCAAGCCAACTGCCGGCGATATTGAAATGCCAACCACGGTGACGACGCTATTGCAAATCAGGTTGCCCACAATGGGGATGAGTCCTGCCACGAAGGTCAGCGCCACCAGCGCGCCTACGTAGGGCATGTTGACGCCAAAGATCGGCAGGGCGACAAGCAAGAACAAGGACACGCTGGCGGCATTGATGATGGCAATCCAGAATTGGGCACCAACAATCTGGCGAAAGGCTTCGATGAAATGTCCCGCCCGCTGCCGAACTGCAAAACCCAAAGGAGCCGTTGGCGACGACGTCTTGGAGGCTTCAATCAAAGCGCCGACGACCAGGCCGACATAGGCAAGCAGAACTCCGTGCAGCCCTGAAGAACCGAAACCGGCAAATGCATGTGCCTTGGATTTCAGGTAGTCAGCCAACCAGACTTGCACCGCCGTCAGTTCGTCCGGCAGGTAGCTCGCCAGGTCTGCGGGCAGCTTTTGGCGGATTTCCAAGACCGTACCCGCAAGATGATGCAAGAGCGCCTGATATTGTCCTGACTCTGGGGTCCACTTCAAACGCCCCGAAAATCACCCCCTTCGCATTGACAAAAAGAACCACCAAGCCCACGATTGGCAGCAGAACAACCACTGCCGCAGCCACGGGCGGCGTCAATCGAGGGCCTTTTTTTCGCCCTTCCCCTACCAATGCACCGGCAAAAATATAGCCCAGAAAAACTGCCAACAGGCCCGGAAGCAAACCGTAAACAAGGGTGCCAACGCAGAGCAATGCAGTGAGCACGAAGCTGACCATCTTGACTTTCGATGTCAGAATTTCGTTTTTGGGTGAGGACATGTTTTGCGGCAATATTGGCATAGGGCAACCGGGGCGGTTCACATTGGAGACCTTCCAGCCGTCAAAGAAAGAACAGCCCATTAGACATCAGGGAAGATCTTGCAAAATCAAGCCGCACTGACTGCCGTATTTTGCCGCTGGCACACCCCTTGAACATCATCGTGATGATCACACTGCAACTGTCCAACTTTCAGTGTCAACCCCCGCCAACGCGTTTCTGTGCTCGATGCCGAACCGGCGCGCGTCAGACCGCTTTCATGGCCTTGTGCTTGACGTGTTTCGCATGCTTGCCATGCTTCACTGGCTTGGCGTGCTTGGAGTGTTTCGCGTGTTTTGCGTGTTTTGCGCGCGTTCCCGTCTTCACGGCCTTGACATGCGTTGCCTTGCGGGCGCTTGGACCTGCTGCCTGCGCGGCGCCCGGGTGGGTCTTAGCCCAAGCCGCATCGCGGTCAGCGACACGCGTCACGCCAGTTTGAGCAGGTGTCGGTGCGGGGGAAGACTGGGCAAAGCTTGAAACTGCAAAAACACATGCCAAGCAAGCGGCGATGAGAGACTTTTTCATGGGACCTTTTGGTAAGAGCGCTGCCCTGCCAGCAAACGGTGGCTGCGGGACTGCTTGATCAACGGGGGAACCTGCCGAAACGTTGACACAGGCACGCCCCAGCCAGCACGTCAAGTGACAGAAGGCGGCTTAAACTGCGCGTTGCCCTGCTACCAACAACTGGGCGTCAGCTTCGAGTTGACGCATCCGAATCGTTGTGACGGCGGCGCTGCGTGGCCTCTCAATTGCGGTTGACATCAACGACAACCCGCCCACGAACTTCTCCTTGAAGCAGGCGTTCGCTCATTGCGATGGCTTGTGAAATTCCAATTTCCTGGGTGAAGCCGTCGAGTTTGGCAACATCGAGGTCAGCAGCCAAGCGTCGCCAGGCATCGAGCCGCAAGCTCAGTGGGGCCATGACACTGTCGATGCCATAGAGGGTCACCCCCCTGAGTATGAACGGCGCCACCGTAGCGGGGAAATCCATTCCCCCTGCCAGCCCGCACGCCGCCACTGCACCCCGGTATTGCGTCGTTGCGCACGCATTCGCCAAGGTGTGACTTCCGACCGAATCAATGACTCCGGCCCATTGCTCTTTGCCAATGGCCCGGCCAGGCGATGAGAGCTCGCTGCGATCCATGACGCGGGCTGCACCAAGCGACTCAAGATGGCTTGCTTCGGATATGCGTCCCGTTGACGCCACAACCGTGTAGCCCAGTTTTGACAACACTGCTATGGCAACACTGCCCACACCGCCATTGGCTCCGGTCACAAGGACCTCTCCATCTTCAGGCTTGATACCATGCTTTTCCAGGGCCATGACGCACAGCATGGCGGTGTAGCCTGCTGTGCCGATGGCCATCGCCTGACGCGTCGTGAAGGCTGCCGGCAAGGGCACCAGCCACTCACCCTTCACGCGCGCCATCTCCGCCAGGCCGCCACAGTGGGTTTCCCCAACACCCCACCCGTTCAAAATGACCTTGTCGCCCGCCTTCCATTTCAAATGCGTGCTGGCAAGCACGGTACCGGCAAAGTCAATTCCGGGAACCATGGGGAAGCGACGCACGACCGGCGATTTCCCAGTGAGCGCCAATCCGTCCTTGTAGTTGAGCGTTGACCACTCGACGCGAACGGTGACATCGCCATCAGGCAACACCTTGTCGTCGATATCTTGAAGCTCGGCCTTGTAGCCCGCCTCGCCCTTGGTGATGAGAATTCCTCTGAACATGATGTGCCTCTTTACTTTCAAGTGATCGCGCCTAGGTGCCCGTTGCGCTGAAGCAGCGGGCGCCAAGGTTTTGGCAGCCGATGATATGCCCCATCAAATGCCGGTGCCAATGGATGCGGCACAGGCGCTGGCGCAGCTAGCTGCATTGTGACGTCACCCCCGATTTCGAGGGCCGAAGCGATACACCGCCGATAATCAGTGCATGCAAAAAGTCCACACGAAAACCTGAACCTGCTTATGGCTGTGCAGACCTGGTTTCTTTTTCTGGCCATGACCTTTGTAGTTTCCGCCACGCCCGGCCCCAACATGTTGCTGGTGATGAGCCAAAGTGCCCGCTTCGGGCTGCGCGCGGCCGTGGCCACCATGTGCGGCTGCATGACCTCGCTGCTCGCCATGATGTCCATTTCGGCTGCAGGCATGGGTGCGATGCTGCACGCGTTTCCGCCCGTGTTTGATGCCATGCGCCTGGCCGGTGCGGCCTATCTTGCCTATTTGGGCGTACAGGGCTGGCGTGCCCCAGTGCTTGAAGAAGCCGCGTCGGGTAGCGCGTCAGCGCCAACGCAAGCCCCCAGGCATTGCTACCGCCAGGGTGTGCTGGTCGCCGCCAGCAACCCCAAGGCCATTCTGTTTGCAGCAGCATTCTTTCCACAGTTCCTCAATCCCGCGCTGCCCCAGCTTGGCCAGTTCGCCCTGTTGCTCACCACCTTTACGCTCGTTGAGGTTTCTTGGTACCTTGTCTACGCTGCCAGCGGCCACAAACTTTCGCAATACCTGCGCCAGGCCAAGGTGATGCGAGTGTTCAACCGCGTCACCGGCGGCATCTTCGTGGGCTTTGCCGCGCTGATGGCAACGGTGCGGGAATGAACAACGCGGCCAAATCCTCAGCCGTCTTGGCGGGCGCCGAAGCCTGGATGAACCGCAATGGCGTACGAGCCAAGCTCGACCATGCATTGCGGCGCCAAGTCGCTGGCGCGAAGCAACGTAAGATTGGCATCCCATCTATTTTTATCGAAAAATCAAATGATTGAAGGTCTGGTATCTGGTTGGCTGGTGGGTGCCGCCGAGGCGAGGGAGGGCAAGCATGCAAGCAAATTTGTTGTCGCCAAAGTCAAGGCCAGCGCCAGCGATGGCGAAACCATCGTCATCAATGTGATTGCATTCGCCGTGGATGCCTGTGCCGCACTGATGGCGTTGGACGACGGCGATCCTTTGTCGCTTTGTGGCAGTCTCACGCCCAAGGCTTGGAATGACAAGCAGGGCAACAGTCGGCCAGCCCTCGACATGATTGCGTCAAGCGTTTTGACTCCCTATCACGCCGCTCAAAAGCGCAGCGAGATCACTGGAACTGCTGAGAACCCGTGAAGCGCCTCTCTCGCATCCGCATCGCATGATTCTCAGGGAAGCGCCTGCGCAGTTAGGTCGTCAGCCTTGCGCCACGCGCCAAATTCCGGGCACACACCGGTGCGTGCGCCGTTCAGCCAGACTTGTTCGCTGTCCAGCAGCAACGAGGTGAAAGGGTCGACGTCGAAGTCGATTTGCAGTGCGCGTGCGACATGGGAATTCTCGATTGGCAGTTCCCAGGTCAGGAATATTTGAGTGCAACCCTGCTCTGGCAGAAAGTCCGCCACCCTGAAGCCGCTGCCATCGCGCTTAATGACGGCGTGCGGCTGGCCCGTATCAAATATCGGCTATTTGCAATCTAGGGTTGGAAACTTGATTTTTCAGTCAAATTTTCCATCTTCCGCCAAATCGATCAAGGTTGGAATGTGCGGTCCGTACTCAACATTCTCAGATGTTGATTTGGTTGGAACCTGAGATTCGGCACCTGGCAGGAGGCGAATGCCGCTGCCCACCTTGCGGGCCTCTTTTGCATACAGAGTCTTTGCCCGAATAATCTCGTAGCTGTAACCACGGCCGATTCGATTGGCCATCTTGATCAGTCCATTCAGGCATTCTGTATAGGCATTCGTGATCTGGCTTGGTGAATCCCAATAGGCAAATATGTCCGCGTAGTGGTTGTGGACCGTTTTCGCCAGTGAATGAAACTTCTCCAGCTCCTTGTCGGGCAGTGAGTTTTCCCATGCCTCAAAGGCGCGCATGGCAGATTCCTTTACCGGATCGTCGTAGATCCTGAAGAACATCTCTTTGAAATCATATGCCAATCCAAGCTCAGGAATGGTATCGCGCACAACCTCCAGAGCTGTCTTCTCTGCAGGGGTCAGGTTGCCAGGTCGCTTCAACGTCAGCCAACGAATCGACTTCTTGATGTGCACCCGGTCGTTCTTAGAAAGGGTGGACTGGTACTTCTTGCGCTCATCATCCAGAGCTTCCGAAGCCATCTTGACGACGTGGAACTTATCGATCACCAGCTTGGCATTTGGAAGGTAAGGGCTGAAAGACCGTTTGAACGGCCTCCACATGTCCGTGCAGATCCATTCAACCTTTTCCCGATCCCGAAGTTTCTCGAAAAACGGCATCATATGATCCTGAGTCCGAAATTCCAGCATTTCAAAGACGTTGTTCGTGGCTAGGTTGGTAATCACACACCGGTAGTCACCTGCCAGATTCACCTCGTCTATACCCATGATGACAGGGGTTTCATAGCGGACCGTGCTCTCAAGCTCAACAATCAGATCCTGGGCAATGTTTTTGATGGTGTTGACAGCAACCCCGGTTTGTTCCGCCAGTGCGTGAAACGTCATCCCCAGACAGCGTTGACGAACTGCATCCACAAGCCTCTTTGTGGCCCGTCTACGCTCATCCAGAAACAGCAGGTCAGGTGTGGAAATCTTGGAGCACTTAATACATCGGTAACGTGGTCTGGATATCTCAAGCCGTACCGGCTGCATTTGCATAGGCGTGTCGGCAAAGTGATTGGATCGGCGTCCATGGCGATGCAATGCCCCTCCGCATTCACACGGAGGTACTGGCGTCTCCAAAACTTCTGCAACGATCGTGATGACACGATTGCCAAAGTGCAAATCAACCGGCTTTACCCCCGGTAGGTTGAGTAGATCGAACACCTTACTCTCCCTAGCCCAAGTCTTTCATGTCGCCAATATTGATGTCCTTGCGGTCCCGAATTAACTCGTAGATCATGTCAGTCAGCGCACCCATGGACTGGCGATCAGACTTCAGGACCAGTGTGGCAAGCTTTTGGTGCGAAGTCAGTGCCCTGACCACGCCTTGCTGAACCGCACCGGGCAAATTGCCTTGCAAAGCCTGCTCACGGGTGTTGTTTTCGACCTGGGCCATCACAACGTCGTTTTCTCGGGCAATGGCTACGATGTGATTCACAAAGGTTGCCTGGTCGCGCAAGGGCGTTGCCTCGCCAAACAAGCGATTCAGCCTGTCGATGATCTCTGTCAGGTAGTGCGGGTCTTCGGCTTTCGTGCCGCCGCCGCCCGGCCCAATGGGTTTCAATACCGTTTGGTCTTCATCGTCATCTTGCCCGGCATCCTTGTGTTTGATATCAAAACCAGTGAGTACCAAGCCCTTGAGGTCTACCGACTCAGGCGGCTCACCGTTCAAACGTTTTTGAAGCAACTTGGCGAACGCCGCAAAGTTTTCTAGCTCGGGGTCACCAAAGTCAACGAGCTGGGCAATGTAGGCATAGGTTCGGACAAACCTGCCCAAGCCTGATTTGAAGGTCATCAGAGCCTTGAGCTGGCCTGCATATTCCTGTCGGTGGTGATCCGCAGAGTTCATGGAGGCCTGGTCGCCTGCACTACGAGCTTTCTCGAAGGCAGACTCCCATGTCTCAATGGCATCCCGAAGCATTTTCAGACGCTGATTGAAGACTCGTGTTGGTCGCTCCGTTGCCGCATACAAGGCCTTGTGCTGTGGCTCCTGCGCCTGGGTGATGTCCCGAATGGTCTTGAACCGGGCTTCCTTGAAATCTGCCAGGTCTTCTGATTCATAGAGGTTTTGAGCGTCCAGCGCCTCCTTGACCTCATAGACCACATTGAAGTCCTGTACATCGTCAATCTGGGCTCCAGCGTCATACATGGCAAACGCCCTGCGCACATTGGCGGGATCATTCACAAAGTCAATGATGAACACTTCATCCTTGCCAGGTGCCATACGATTAAGCCGGGAGAAGGTTTGGACAATCTCCACGTCATTGGCAATCTTCTTGTCAACGTACTGGGCCACCAGCTTAGGTTGATCAAATCCGGTTTGGAATTTATCGGCGACGAGCATGACCCGGTACTCAGGGCGCTCGAACGCAATCCGAAGGTCTTGACCGGCCACATCGGGGTTCATGCTGACTTCGGTGAATTCCTCGCCTTCGTCCACCATGAATATCTCTTCGGCATCACCCACATCGTCCCCATGGATGACCTGTTTACCTGTCATCTTTCCTGAGAATGCAACGAGGGAGCGAATAGCGGAATACTCGGGGTGCTTGGCGATATAGGCATCAAAGCCCTTCTTGTATCGAATCGCAGCGGCCCGCGAGCTGGTTATCACCATGGCCTTCGCCTTGCCGTCCAGGCGGTGCGCCACGTTCTTGCTGAAGTGCTCAATGATGAATTGCACCTTCTGGGTCACATTGGTTGGGTGCAAAGACATCCACTGCGCCAAGGCCCGTTTGGCTGTCTTGCCACTAACCCGCTTGCTGTCCTCAATCTGCTTGGAGAGGTTAAAGGCAGTCTTGTAGGGGATGTACCCCTTGAGCACGTCCAGGATGAAACCCTCTTCAATGGCCTGTCGCATAGGGTAGCGGTGGAATGCCTTGGGAAGATTGGTTTTGGAAGCTGGCTTGGTTGGATCTGTTGGCCGGCCAAAAAGCATAAGGGTCGAATGCTTGGGCGTGCCGGTGAACGCAAAGTAGCTGATGTTTGTCGGGCGGGTCCGCGACTTCTGCAGCTTCTCAAGCAATTCCTCGACCGTGAGCGACGCCATTTTCCCGTTGCCACTCATGGCAAGTGCTGCCTGGAGCTTGGCTGCGGTGGAGCCGGTTTGGGAAGCGTGGGCCTCATCAATGATCACGCCAAAGTTCTTGCCCTTCAACGCCTTGTCCGTGACGATGGCTTCCATGGCATAGGGGAAGGTCTGGATGGTGACGACGATGATGGGCGTGCCGGCGATCAGCGCTTCCGCGAGTTGCTTGCTCTTAGACTTCGAGGACTTCTGCCGGTCTATGGCCGCAATGACGCCGAATTGGTGATCAATCTGCTTTACAGCATCCTGAATCTGACCATCGAGTACCGTGCGGTCGGTGACGATGATGATGCTGCTGAAAATGGCATCGCCATTGTCCCGGCGCAGCTTAACCAGATCATGGGCCGTCCATGAAATCGTGCTGGTCTTACCGGAGCCTGCGCTGTGATCGGCCAAGTAGGACAGGCCGGGGCCATTCTGGCGGGCGTCAGCAATCATGTCGTTGACGGCTGACCACTGGTGGTAGCGAGGGAAGATCAGGGTCTCGCGCTTGGACCAGTTGCCCTTCATGTCCACGACATCCTTCTTTTCGACGTAGACGAAGCTGTGGAAGATGCGCAACCAGGCATCTGGCTGGCAAATTTGCTCCCAGAAGTACGCAACCGGGTATTCCTTGTCCTTGCGCGGCGGGTTGCCTGCGTGCCCCTCATTACCTTGGTTGAACGGCAGGAAGAAAGTGTTTTCACCTTCGAGCTTGGTCGCCATCTGAATATCGGAGTCCGACATGGCAAAGTGCACTACGGCACCGCGCTTAAAGGTCAGTAGAGGCTCCTTGCGCTTGGTCTTGGGGTCGTACGGCAGGCGGTCAGTCTTGTACTGATCCATGGCCGCTTCAGCCGACTGGGTGAAGTCGGTTTTGAGTTCCACCGTGGCAACTGGCAGGCCATTGATGAATAGCACCAGGTCGATGGCCAGTTTGCGGCTCGGGTGGTATTGAAGCTGAGGAACCACACGAAGCACATTGGCGGCATAGCGCTTGAGCACGGTGTCATTACGTTTGTCTTCTGGAGCCGCCTCGGACAAGTCCAGATGGCCACAGCCAGCAATGGAGAAGCCATTGCGAAACACATGCATGGTGCCGTGCTGTTCCAAGGCCTTGGCCAGTCGGTCCATCAGCGTCTCGCGGGCACGTTCGCCGTTGTCCTTGCAGAGCTTTGCCCATTTATCAGATTGGGTCGCCTCCAGCCACGAAATCAGGTCTTCTGGATACAGTGCACGCTCGGTGTCGTATTGCAGGGTGTTGCCAACTTTCCAGCCTTGGACCTCCAGTTTGGAGACGATGTAGGACTCGAAATGCTTTTCTTGGTGTGCGGTATCGCTCATGCAGGCTCCCGTAAATCGATTTGGCCGGTGACAGCGGCGGTGATAAAGGCTGATCGACGCTCTTTTAGGAGGTCGATGCTGTGTTGGGATTTCGCTGTAAGGTTGTCCAAGCGAGCCATAGCGACATTCATTGCTTTCACAATCTCAAACTGCTCTTTAACTGTCGGCACGGGTACTGGAAATTCACCGTATCTCTCAGCACCAACATTTTCAATAGTCGCCTGAATGGCCGTTCTTTGAATGTAGTCCCAGTAGTAATAAGACCTTACAACAAGAGCTATGAAATCTGGAATGACTTGGGCGATATCAAAACGACCGCGAATTAGATAACCAGCGAAACATGCAGGACCATGCTCAGACTTGTACCGATAAGTCTTCCCTACGGTTGCACCACTTCTGGCAAACAAAATGTCACCGTCAGTCAACATATAAGGTAGAGCAACGTCTGAAGGAAGTCGCTTGACTGAGTTGTCGCGCAAATTGCCAAATTCATCGAGGTCGGTTATTCGAATGTAGCGTGGACCATCTTCAGAAGCGTTATCTCCTGATTCATTGGCTCCATATTTCAGAGGACTCTGAAGTAAATGTTTAAGCCGTTTAACAGACCAACGCGCAGGAACATCCCCAATTAAATCCACACCAGAATCCCTCATCTTCACATTGGGATCTAGCCCTTTGGTGACCGCATGCGTGATCAGCGCCTGGCGCTTTTCTTTCAGGAGTTCGATGAACCGGGTTTTCTTGGCGATCAGGGAGTCGATGCGTTTGGTTTCGCGGTCGAGTGTCGAAGCGATCAATGCTTGATCCGGGAAGCTTGGTATGACTGTTTTTAAATTGACAAGCTCCGCTGCGTTGATGGCCGGGTAACTCAAGCCTTCCGAATGCGACTCCACTGATTGAATGAAAAGTTCGTTGAGTGCAAGCCACTTCAGAAAGCTTGGCTCAATGCGCCCGTCACGAGCACGCAAAACGGCAAAGCCCGTTGAATAGACGCAATCGGCATGGGCTTCGTCTACGGCTGCGACCGCCTTTAGATAGGTTCTGACTGTGGAAATCACTACGTCGCCAGTCTTTGCCTTGCGCCGCGCACGAGATGGGGCGTTACCAAAAAGCATATCTTCGGTGCTACCAATACCATCTGAATAGCTCACCGCAGAAATATCGACGTATTTGATGGGCCTATCCACTTCCATTGAGTCAGGAAGAACGTCGTCGTTGTGTGTAGCAACAATCTTGATCGGCTTGACTTCCCAATGCTCAGGCACATCCCCAATCCATTCAACGCCGGAATCGCGGTATGCCGGGTAAGGTTTGTAGTGGCTCATTCTTCGCTACCTCCAGCGGTGCCACCAACCTGCAAAAGTCTGTCAAAGTCCGACTGGTACAGGCGATCCTGGACAACGCGGTATTTTTCGAACTCGCTCTCAGCATGGGCCTTTGCGATCTCCGCTGTGACCTTGCCTGCGTCCTGCAAGACTTCGCGATCAGTGGCTTCGACAAAACGGTTAAGGCGCGTTTCCCAATCCTGCATCGTCATGGGCATCTGGCGCAAAGCCATGCTTTCGGCCACATCCAGGTATGCAGAGACCAGCCGCTCCAACTGCGCCATTTCGCTTTCTGAGAGGTAGTTCTTGGCGACTACCACGTCAAATTTCTGGATCTTGCCTTCAGGCCCATCCTTCCAGGCGGTCAGACCCATGTTGTCTTTTGCGGCGTCGGCGCGGTTGTAAACAACCTCCGCTGCCGTTTGCCCGTGAATGGCCCAGTGCAGCTTGTTCTGCACGGTTGCAAAGAAGCGCTTGGTGGCTTGCGACGTTACATCGTAGTCAATCGATGTGGCATAGATGTCTGTGATCTTCTGATAGAACTTGCGCTCAGACAACCGTACTTCCCGGATGCGCTGAAGTTGTTCCTCGAAATACTGTTCTGTAAGGATTGATCCGCCAGCCTTGATCCGCTCGTCATCCATCACATAGGCCTTGATGGTGAACTGCTCGATGATGCCGGTGGCCCATTTGCGAAATTGGACGGCTCGTTCGGAGTTAACCTTGTAGCCAACGGCAATGATGGCGGGTAACTTGTAGTGCAGAGTGTTGTAGTTTTTGCCGTCGGAGGCAGTTATCCGGAATTTCCGGATAACTGAATCTTCCTGCTGCTCGTTGTCGGCAAAGATTTTTTTCAGGTGCTCATTAACCGTTCGAACGTCCACGTCGTAAAGCTGAGCCATCATCTTCTGCGTCAGCCAGATACTTTCATTCTCATAAATCGCTTCGATTCCACCCTTGCCACTGGCCGCCACAAAGGTCAGGTATTCCGCAGCGGAAGATCTGACAATGCTTACGTCCGTTCCTGGAGTTTTTGGCTTTTTTGTCACTGAGTCACCTCACCCAGCAGCTCAGCAATCTCAGCCTCCACCTGCTTAAGGTCCGCATCGATGTCCACCAACTTGCGCGGCGGCACGTACTTGTAGAAGAACCGGTTGAAGTTGATCTCGTAGCCAACACGACCAATTCCCTTGTCAGAGTCGTCACGGAATGTCACATCGATGTACGCGTCTGGCAAATGCGTCAATACTTCCTCAGCGAAGTAGTCCTGGATGTCCTTGGTGAGTGGCACGTTCTCGTAATCGGACAAATCGGGATCTTGCACGAACTGTCCGTCGGCATCGAGCACAGGCTCACCGTCAGGATCGCGCTCGCCAAAGGCATTTATCAACGCCTTCACGAAGGGTTTGCCCCCTTTGCCAAATGAAGGCGACGACTGCACGGTCTCTGCGACAAAGGTCTCAGCCCATGCAAATGGCTGGCTCACTCCAACATGCTGGTCCAAGGCCTCGACCCATGCAGTTTGCTGCTCCGCTGTTAGTTTCATCCATACCTTGCCCAGCCTGAGATTTTCAATCGACTCTGCCTTGATATGAAGTGCCATCCTAAGTGGGCGTAACACCTTGATGCGGCGGTACCCAAAAACACGGTAGTCCACCATGCGGCTGATTTCGGTGTTCTCAGCGGATGAGTACAAATCCACAATCTGGCGGATTTGCTCATCGCTGATCATTCGCCGCTTGTTACCTTCGTTTTTGATGGAAGTCCATAGGTCAGAGGCATTGAGCAACTGCACCTTGTGGCGACGATGCTCAGGCTTTTTGTTCGACAGAATCCACAGGTATGTGCCGATGCCCGTGCGGAAGAAAATCTCCGTGGGCAGGGCCACGATGGCTTCCACCAGGTCGTTTTCCAGCAACCATCGACGAATCTCGGATTCGCCTGAGCCAGCGCCCCCATTGAACAGCGGCGAGCCTGACAGAACAATGGCTGCACGGCCACCACCGTTTTCCGGTAGCTCAAGCTTGCTGGCCAGGTTCATCAAGAACAGCATGGAGCCGTCATTGATGCGTGGCAGGCCCGGCCCAAAGCGGCCATCGAACTTCTTGCCCGTATGCTCTTCAGTTACTGCCTTCTGGTCTTTTTCCCACTTCTTACCGAATGGCGGATTGGATACGCCGTAATGGAATCGCTGTCCCGCAAACTGGTCGTTGGATAGAGTGCTGCCCAGTTTGATGTTTTTAGATAGGTCGCGACCTGGGTCAGATTCCAGTGTTCGCAACAGCATGCCGGTCAGGCAGACTGCATGGGTTTCAGGCTCCAGCTCCTGACCGTAGGGAATGATGACTGGCGGCACCTTGAAGCGATTGCCGTAATCAGCCACATGGTTCATGGCGTCCGAGATGAATCCACCGGTACCGCATGTCTGATCGTAGAGCGTGCGGATCAGGCCCGGATTGGATTCGAACAGGGCGTCGTCGGGGTCCAGAAGCAGAGAGGTTGCCAAGTGCACCACGTCGCGTGGTGTCATGAAATCCTCAGCGCCTTCATTGACCTCGGCCCCAAAGCGACGAATCAGGTGCTCATAGAGATTACTCATCACCCGGTCCGGTACCACGTTCGGGTGAAGATCGACGCCCGCGAAATTCTTGCAAATCTTGAAGAGCAAACCGGCCTTATCCAGCCGGATTACCGTATTCGAGAAGTCGAACTGCTCAAAGATGACTCTGGCGTTGTCCGAGAAGTGCGCAACGTAGTCTTGAAGGTTCTGCCGGGTCTTGGTGCCACCCAGCGAGCCCAACGCGTATTCAGAGGTGTTGTAGAACGAGAACTTGGTGCACTGACGCAGGATCAAATCGATGTCAATGCCGGAATCCTTGTGGAGCGCATTGGCATCCCGCACCTCTTGCCTGGTTGACTCCAATACGCACTCCAGACGCCGCAATAAGGTGAATGGCAGGATGACCTTGCCAAAGTCCGTGTGCTTGAAGTCACCCCAAAGGTCTTCAGCGTTCTTCCAAATGAAATCCGCCAGCGATGCGCCGGAACCAGTCTGCTCTGCCATTCTTTTCTCCTACCTGATTTTGCACAAATGAGTATATCAGACTTTTTAGAAAGTCCACCATGTTTTGCACAAATCAGGCGAAAAGCTTAATATCAGGTTCCAACCTCAGAATGCACATAGCC
>CAIVXG010000159.1 GCA_903909815.1 uncultured beta proteobacterium
CCGTTGACCAGAATGTCGCCGCTCACCCCGTTGACCGTGCCGCCCGTGCTGGTCACACCAGCACCTTGCAGTGTCACGCCCACGCCGCTTACGTTGTTGCTTTGCAGCGCCAATGCGCCGCCTGCGGTGATCGATGTCGCACCCGTGCCGCCGTTGACCGTGCCGGTCACGTTCAGGCCCAGCGTGCTGTCGTTCAACGTGAAGCCGCCGCCACTCGTGAATGCGCCCAAACTGCCGATCTGGTTGGCGCCGCCCAAAGCGACCGTCGTCGAAGCCGAGCCGGTCAAAGTTCCGGTAGTGCTGATAGTTCCGCCCGATTCCGTGATGTTCGCGCCCGACGCCGTCAAGGTCACCGTGCCGAACCCGCTACCCGTGGCTCCAGCGATGTTCAACGTGCCTGTCGTGCTGGTGAGGTCAACCGCACCTGCAAGCGTTGCGGTCGCGGTAAAGTTGCCGCCGCTGGCGTTGGTGACGAACACGCCACCGCTGCCTGCTGCTGCGTTGATGGTGGTCGCCGCGGTGTTGATGTTGCTGCCCCCGGTGCCGATGCCGCTGGCACCGGCTGTACCGGTGTTCAGTGCGACCGTGGTGGCCGTCAGCACCGCTGCCCCGGTTTGGGTGATGCTGCCACCGGTCGTCGCCAGGTTCGATGGGCCGGTGGTGTTAACCGTGATCGTGCCACCTGCAGCTGCCGTGATGCTGCCCAGTTGAGCCGTGCCGGTGCTACCCGCGCCGTTGTTCACGGTGATCTTCACCGCGTTGGCGCTGGTGTCGCCCGAGGAGATCAGGAACGCACCTTGTGTGTATGAGTCTGCGTCCGCCCCGGCCGTGTTCGCGTTGATCGTGATCGTGCCGCCTACGTTCGTCGTGGTCAGCGGGTTTTGCACGTCGATCGCGCCTGCGCTGGAGAGCAGCATTGCGCCCGTGGTCGTTGCCACCGGGTTGTTTACCGTCAACGTGCCAGCCGCCTTCAGGGTGAGCGCACCCGTGGTGGTGGACAGGTTATTCACTGTCGTCAGCGACGTGCCGCTTTGCAAATACAACTCGCCCGTGCCGGTGCTGAGCGCAGCCGCTGGCAAAGTCAGCAGGCCGGACGCAACGATGTGCAGCGGAGCGTTTCCGCTGGGGTCCATACCCGGGTTGACCATCGTCAAGGCGCCGGTGTGATCAATGAAGGCGCCCGCCACGGTTCCACCACCACCATTACCACCGCCAAAGCCCAAAGAGAGATGGGATGTGCCCACGGTATGGATCGGGCTGCCACTGGCGCCAACCGCGCCGGTGCTAGGGGATTGGGTCTGGAAGTCCAGGTTGCCTGCCGTCACTGTGCCTGCGCCGCTGATGGTGCTGGCTCCAAGGGTATCGAGCATCACCGTGCCGGTATTGGCATCGACATTGCCGCCCAGCGTGATAGCGCCGTGGTTGTGGATGTTGATGGTACCGCCCGCGGTGCTGTTCACCACATCGCCCGTGGTATCCAGTGCGCCGGTGTTGGTCAGCCCAATATCGCCGCTGGTGCTGTTGGTTGCGACGAATCCGCTAATGCTATTGCTGCTGTTCAGCGTGGTGCCCGTGACCGAATGGGTCGTCAGCGTCGTGCCGGTAATCGTGCCCCCGGCCGACTGGGTGATGCTGCGGTTGGCGGACGTAAGATTGACGGCACCGGCGGTGGTACTTAATGTGCCCGCGCCAACATTCAGTGTTCCTGCCCCTGCAAGGCTGTTGTCCGTCACGCTGAAGGCACCGCCACTGAAATTATTGTTGCCATCCACGTTCAAAGTGGTTACTGCCGCCACGGCACCGGTATAGGCGATGTCGCCTGCCGCCCCCGTGTTGTGAAGGTGAACCACGGCCACCGCGTTGTCGCCCGACAAATTGATACCGCCGCCGGCGGTAATGGTGGCGCCAGCGGAGCCGGTGAGCACACCCACACCGCTGATGACGCCGCTGCCGGCGCCCGATCCGTTGGCTGTCAAGGTGATGGCACCGGTGGTCGATGTCAGGCCCGTGTTCAATGTGATGTCGCCGTTGTTGAGCAACGCAATGCCACCCGTGGCCGTCGTCGGACTGATGGTGCCGGCGGTGGTCTGGATGGTGCCGGTATGCGCTGAGCCGCCGATGGTGAGCAACCCGGTGGTGATGACGTGGGTGTTGAGTTCGGCGTTCGTCAGGCCCAGTTCGGTGCCGGAATTGGTGCCCAGGTTAATGCCGCGTGCGGCATTAACCGTCGTCAGCGTGATGGCGTCGGCCATGGCGGCTGTGCCCACCACGCCGCCCAATATTCCGAGGCCGGTGGTGTCAATGGCCATGTCGTCGGCCGTGAGCTTGATGCCGCCAGCAATGCCAGTGGCAACGGTTTTGGCGGCGTTGATCGTTAGAGTCTTGGCGGCCGCGTTCCCATATCCCGCGGTGAGGTTGACCGTGTTGGCGCTGACACCAGTGGCCGTCACATCGGCGGCCACCGTCAAGTTGCCGGTGGCGGAAATATCAAGTGTCGCCGTGGCCCCCCCTGTCGCACCTCTCGCACTGGTGGCAGCGTTGATGCTGACATCACCGGTGTTGCGGACATACAGATCGCTCGTGCCGGCGCTGTTGTTGGCCGTGCCCGAAAAGTTGCTGGCAGCAGTCAAAATTGGCGCGCCACTGGTACCGATGGAGGTCGGTGTCGTGGTGCTACCCGCGCCGGTGCCGAGCGTAACGGTCGCGGCCGTCACGGTGCCAGCGCCGGGGCTGGCTTCCGTGATGGTGCCCGAGGCGCCAAGATTGATGGTGCCGCCACCGCCAGATACGCTCACGTTACCGCCGATCACCATGTTGCCGGTGGCGGCGTCAATGGTCAGTGTGCCGCCCGCCAGTTGCTGGTCGATGACATTGCCACCACTGCCCAGGGTGATGTCACCGAGAGGGGCCAGTTGCAACACGCCGCTGGTCCGGTTGATGGCCGACAGGTTGGTAGCAGAAAGCTTGATCGGGTTCGTCGCGCCAATGCCGCCGACGGCATCTAGATTCAGGTTGGCAACGGTGATGATGTTGCCTTCTGCACTGCTGTCTATCCCGATTGCGCCGGTGTAGAGATTGAGGGTCGATGCCGTTGCCGAGAGGTCCAGGGCTCCCTCAAGGGTGATGCCCCCAGTGTGGGTCGTCCCCGTCGCGCCCACGGTGATGTTGGCTTTGGCAGCGCCAGTGCAGATAGTGCCCAGCTCAACGTCACTCAAACCGAGCACCGCATTACCACCCGCCGAGTCGTCGACCGCGCCAGCACCGATCTGGATGGCTTGCGTGGCATCATAAGGCCGCAGGGTAACCACCCCGGTGCCTGCCTTGATGTTCCTGCTGGTGCTGCCGAGCTTCATGTTGTCGGCAACCAGTGTGATGTTGGCGTTGGCGACACCCGCGTTGGTGACATCGATGCCACCCGCAGAGAGGTCAAGCAACTTGTCGGCACCCTGCACGGTCAGATTGACCGCGCCACCCTTCGTGGTGACGTTGGACGCCGATACCCCGAGGTTGCCCGTGGTCTCCGTCAGACTGATGGCGTTGTTGCCGCTGTTCATGCCAACGACGCCATCCACCGTCATCACCGACAGGGTGCCGCCGGTTGCGTTGCTGATCGTGATCGTGCCGTTGTTGGCCGTGGCCGCCAGGTTGGTGGCCGCC
>CAIVXG010000160.1 GCA_903909815.1 uncultured beta proteobacterium
ACGGTTATTGCAATCCTAAACTTCTGAAACTGGTGGCATCCTTGAAAAACATAAATCGCACTACCGGTTTTACCGTCGAAAAACAGCAACTCGGGTCGACTTTCTTGGCTGCGCTGTGTGCTGTAGCGCTGCTGGTTCCCGAATTTTCCAAAGCGGCGGAGTGGAACGTGGACCCGATCCGCGTGGAACTTTCCCAGGAGCAACCGACCGCAGCGATCATCATCAGAAACGAATCAGATCAGCCTTCGTCGATTCAGATTCAGGCGGTCGTTTGGTCACAACTCAACGGCAAAGATGTCTACACGCCGACCCGAGAGTTGCTGGTCGCGCCACCCATCGCCACTATTCCCCCGCAAAGTGACCAGGTCATCCGCATCGCCCTGCGCCAGTCAGCAGAAGGACTCAGCGAACAGGCCTACCGCATCAACTTGCAGGAGTTGCCGGTGCAGTCGGCACCTGGATTTTCGGGCCTACAGGTCGCGTTGCGTATTGGCCTCCCGGTTTTCGTCCAGTCGAAGAATGGCGATGCCAAGCCGCAAATGAGTTGGACTGTCTCACGTTTGTCAGACAACCAATTGAAGATCGGAATGCGGAATCGTGGAAATGCGCATGTACTAATTTCCGACCTTTCCCTTTACGCCGCTGGCGATGTGACGCCGATCACAGGCGAATCAGCCTCGACTTATGTGCTAGCGGGTCAGGAGCGTGAGTGGTTTCTTAAGACCCGTGCTTCGCAAAGGATTGATGGCAGCAGTCTGCGTCTGAAGGCTTCCACCGATGCCGACACCATCGATACGGAACTGGTACTTGGCCGACCATAAAAGTGCGGCAGTACTTCTGATTACGGCAGCATTCTCATCTTGTGCTTTGTCGGCCGTTATCGTGGATGCTGCCCGTGCTGGTTCTGATACAACCGAAAGCGCTTCTTTGATTGCCGTGATGGGCCCCGTCCCGTCAGTGGCGGAGTTGCATGAACTGTTATTGCAGGTCGATATCAACCGCCAACAACTAGACCAGACGGTTATGGTGCTTCAGGACGATGCAGGCGGGCTGTATTTGTTGAGCAAGGATTTTCAGCGCTGGCGTTTTCGGCTTCCCGAGTCGAGATATGCGATCGTGTATCAGGGAGAAACCTATTTCCCAATCAGCGTGCTCTCGCACGTGTCGCACGTATACGATGCGAAAAACCTGACACTGACGATTGAGGTCAGTCCGCATGCCTTCTTGAAATCAAGACTGAGCACGCGTTACGAAAGTCTGCCGCCACCTGTGCGGCCCAAGCCCGGTGGCTTCGTCAACTACGACCTGTCAGTGTTTCATTCCAGTAATGCCACCAGGAACTCGGAGCTGTTCGAAGTTGGATACTTCAATCCCTACGGTGTGGGCATTAGCAGCTTTCTCACTGAGCAGTTTTCCAGCCGTGCGCATGTGACACGGCTCGAAACGACTTGGACTTTGGATACCCCAGAAAAGCTTCAAACGGTGCATCTGGGTGACGCTGTCAGCGTGGCGGGAGGATGGGGTCGTTCGTTGCGCTTCGGCGGAATCCAGTTCGGTTCCAACTTTTCGACGCAGCCCGGCTTGGTCATATTTCCGTCGCAAAGCATTGCAGGTCAGGCGGTCATCCCTTCTACCGTCGACGTTTTCATTAACGATGCCCTTGTAGCCCGTCAGAACGTTCCGCCCGGGCCGTTCGCCATCAGCAACCTGCCGATGGTCACGGGCGCCGGGAAGGTGCAACTAGTGGTGCGGGACCTGCTGGGGCGCGAGCAAGTCATAACACAGTCTCTCTATACCAGTCAGGCGCTCCTGCGCGAGGGCTTAAAGAATTACTCCTATGAGTTCGGTTATGTGCGCGGGAACTACGGTCGAGACAGCAACACCTATGGTGACTGGCTGACCAGTGGCACCTATCGGCTCGGCTTGTCAGACAGTCTTACCGGCGAGGTGCATGCTGAGGCAATGCAGGGACAGACCACAGCCGGAGTTGGAGGGGACTGCCTCGTGCCACAAGTCGCCACGGTCAGCGCCTACGCTGCCGCCAGCCACGGCTCTCTAGGCAACGGCGGCCTGATGCTGATGGGCGTGGATCGGCAGTCACAACCGTGGAACTTTGGCGCTCGAGTGCAATGGGCCAGCAGCGGGTTCGCACAGGTTGGGGTAGCGCAAGCCATGAGGCCATTCATCTATTCCGGTAGCTTGAACCTCAGCTATGCGGCGGGCAGTGCCGGGTCAGTCGGTCTGGCCTATGTCGGACAGCACAACCGTGCCCAAGCTGACACACGCATTGCCACGCTAAGCTACAGCGTCTCTTTGGGGAAAATCGGTTCGCTCTCGCTGTCAGCGCTGCGCAATATGAGCGGTGACATGAGCACCACCCTGTTCGCGCTGCTCAGCATTCCATTGAACGCCTCGACGAGTCTTAGCGTCAATTCGCAGTCGGTGCGCAGCGCGAGTGCCGACAACCGCCATGATTTCAGCACGACTGTGCAGCGCAATCTGCCGCAAGGCGAGGGCTATGGTTACCGACTCCAAGCACGTAGTGGTGGTGCAGAGGAGGCTTCGGTAGCACTACAAAATAGCTTTGGCACTTACACCCTAGAGGCAGTTCGGACTCAAGGGTCAGTTGCAACGAGGCTGGGCGCGTCGGGCGGTGTGGCGCTTCTGAACGGCGAAGCATTTCCGAGTCGGCGCATTGATCAGAGCTTCGCATTAGTCCGAATGCCCGGCTTTCCAGACGTGCGCCTGTTTGCAGACAATCAATCCGCGGGGCGCACCGATGCCAACGGCAATGCACTGATTCCTCGGTTACGCGCATATGACGTTAACGTAATCTCGATCGACCATCGCGACCTTCCCCTGACCGCACAAATCGGCGCGCTCAAGGTCGAGGCAGTACCGTACTTTCGCAGCGGCATTGCTGTCGAATTTCCGATTAAGCGCTCACACGGTGCCACCTTCACGGTCCAGCAGGAGGATGGCATGCTACTGCCGGTCGGAGCATTGGTGCAGGAAATTGGGTCATCGACGGTTAATCCGGTAGGTTACGGTGGCGAGGTCTATGTCATGGGTTTGGGTCTAAGCACACGGCTGCGAGCTACCTGGGGCAGTCGGACATGTGAATTCGTTGTTTCATTCACGCAAGGCGCAGACCCGTTACCTGACCTTGGTCTTTTCACCTGCAAGGAAGTGCATCCATGAACCTGCAACTGCATCGGGGCATCTGTTTTGCAATGCGGCTCATGTGTGCCGCTTGGCTCGCCCCGCTGTCGCAGTCGTCGGTTGCTAAGACCTCCTGTGCGTTCAACTCGGTGAGTCCGGTCAGCTTCGGTGCATATAACGTTCTTTCCCCGTCACCGAACAACAATGGCGTCGGCAGCCTCAGCATCAATTGTCAAGGGGCAGGCAACGACACATTTAGTGTCACGCTAAGCACTGGCCAGAGCCATAGCTACACGCTGCGGCAGATGACCAGTGGCGCTAACCGTCTCTACTACAACCTCTACACCAGCGCCGATCGCGCCGTAGTCTGGGGAGACGGTACTGGTACCAGCGGTGTGATGACCGTCGTCAAAAAAGGGCTCACCATCTTGAGCATCTTTGGTCAGATTCCCGCCCAGCAGGATGCCGCCATCGGAACCTATGCCGATCCCATTGTGGCCACTGTCAGCTTTTGACGGTCACTACCCTGTTGTTGGAAGTAATAGACCACTACTAGCCTGTAGTGGCTCAGTAGCTGAACCTTTCTGGGCGCTGCCGACGGTAGAAAGATCGCGTGAAAATCGGGTTGAGCGCGATTTTTGTTCGGCGGGCTGTTGGGAAACCGTGCGTCAGGTCTTGAGAAAATCCTGGACCCGGATTGCAGTACAAGCCGTCCCTGGTGAACAACGCCGGTGGTCAGTTCCCTACGCCGCTCAAGTCCATCTCCATGAAGGGATGGGAAGCAGTGGTGAAGAACAATCTGACCGGCGGTTTCTTGATGGCGCGTGAGTGTTACACGCAGGCCATGGAGGCCCAGGGCGGCTCCATCGTGAACATCATCGCCGACATGTGGAACGGCATGCCCGGCATGGGGCACTCGGGCGCAGCGCGCGCCGGCATGTTGAACTTCACGGAAACGGCGGCCTGCGAATGGGCCGTCTCTGGCGTCAGGGTGAACGCCGTCGCCCCCGGCTACATCGCCAGTTCCGGGCTGGACAACTACCCGCCCGAGTTTGTGAAACAGTCGCTGCACATCGTGCGCAAAGTTCCCCTGCAGCGCTTTGGCAACGAAGCGGAAGTTTCTGCAGCGATTGTGTTCTTGCTCAGCGATGCGGCTTCATTCATTACGGGTTCCTGCCTGCGCGTGGACGGTGGCGTTCCAAATGCCAGGCCCACCTGGCCGCTGCGCAGCCATGACCGGTCCAAACCCTTTGATGGTTTCCCGCTTTACCAAACGCCGATGGCACTGCGCTCTTAACCTGCCACGTTACTTTCTCCCGTGGCTGGTCTCGAATCAGTCGGGTGGGAAATCGAATGTCAGGTTATCTTATTAACGCAAGTCCGGTTTGGTTGATAGCCGCCATATAGATTTCCGGACAACGGTCATTCAACGGCACGATGGTGCGCTTTTACGAAGTGCTCTGAGAAAGACGTGAAGTAGCCCTATTTCGAGGGGTCGGGAAGAACCGGAGGGGTTGGGTCAGAATATGTGAGGTAAGCTCGCCAAACATCGACCGTTCTTTCGTTGGTGACTTTCAAGTAGCAGATACCAAACATTTCGTAGCGAATACTGCCCTGTTTCCATAAATCATTTACGTTAGAGCAGTAGTGTCCCAACGTTTCCACATCAGGACGTCGTAAGTTGATGATTTACATGTTGAATTTGGTGTTTGAGTCTGGTCTCGATTTGAACGTCGAAGGTCAGACTTGGGGTTTTTCGCGGATTTCCGCCCAAAACCATGC
>CAIVXG010000161.1 GCA_903909815.1 uncultured beta proteobacterium
CTTTACTTCAAATTCCTCAATAGTTGCAACTTTAGTGCAATCAATGTTGAAGTAATTCCGCAAACGCAACCGGTTGCGGAACAGCCTTTCTCCTCTGGGAAGCCAAACCTACAGGGGTTGCATCTTTACTTCGATTGACAGGAGACAGATCGGGGTGTGCTGAAATTAAGTCGCAACGACAATTCGATCTCCTCGAGATCAGGCGAATTTTGCTTAAAAAAGCACTTCGCGGTGAAGCGCAGTGTTACAAAAGCAGGATGGGTGCGAATGGAACCAAAAGCAGTTTCTTGAAGTACATCCTTGCGGTGATCTTTGAGTCATCGGTGTTTGCCTCCGCTCTGGTCACGCAGTACGAGCCGTAGCCAAACCATAGGAGCAAGCTCAATCCGGCATACCAGGTGTCACCGTAAAGTGATAAAACTTCGAACGTCAACTCTTCATCGATAGCGACAAATGGCATCAACCAAGCGCACATGGAGAAAAAAAGCAACATGCAACTTAGCACTGCTGTTTGGAAGGCATCGTCTTCGTCGTTGTTCATATCCACTCAGCTATTCACATCATCACCGGGGTCTACCAATTTCAGCTGGAACTGAAAGCCCTCGAACGCCATGAGCATGTTTCCAAATTCCTCCCAGCTAATGTCTCTGCCATCAATGGTGAGCATCGGCACACGCGACTCAAATAGGTTCCCTTCCTCGGACATATCGGCCTCAATGTGCCCGCGCACCTCCATGTCCTTGATCTGCAGACCAAGCTCAGAATTTTCTAGATATCGGGTTGTCAGCGTGCGCCGGATTTTCTGAACCAACCGACCTAATTGGGAGAACCGCTCTTCGTCTGGTTCAGCAATCATCTGAAACCTGTACCCGCCCGGCGCACCGTTTGCTAACTCAAAGGCTTCCAGCACCACCATCTCAGGTCCCATCAACCGCGTCTGGACGTGAAACGTGTGGCTGTCACCTGCTGCGTCAACAATTGAGATGGGATCGATGACGTTGTTGTCAAAATCGTCGACGCCGAAACGTTCCGCAACATCAGCATTGAAGCACTGGGTACACAGCTCCAGGCTCCCCGACGCTAGGGTGTAACTGATCAATTCGTGGTTGGCTACCTGTTTTCCACATCGATCGCAGTTGGCCAAATTCATGTTGTTGCCTTTAACGATACGTTGCGCAGCGTCTGTTGTAACCCAGGACCGATGGAGCGACGTGCCAATTCATTTCTCACGATAGGTATGTGTTGGATCCGATGCCACGGCCAGTCGTTCGGCCCTGGCATTCACCTGAGCCCAAAACCCTATCTTGCGTGGATTTTTTGCCCGGACGGCCGCTTCGTATTCAGCTTGGGATACCAAAGGGTCAAGGGTTTCACTGGAGGCATTAATTTCCTTCAATTTCCACCAGTAGCGGGCCGCATGGCCATAGGCGACACTGTTAGCCCGCTCCAATATGCTGTTAAGAAGCGCTCGGTAGAGTACGCTGGCACCTCTGAAGCAGTTTTTTGCGAGCAACGCTTTAGCCATGTTGGGCAATGCCTCATATCGTCGGCCATCGACAAGTTCAGCATTGCCGGTCAATATAGTTTCCGCGTCCCTAGCTTCATCAATGGCCAGCAGTAACTGCGCAGCAACACATGGGTCTGTATGCACCAAGGCCAGCTGACGCGCCCGTTCGTGCGCTTCTGGATGTGACGTCGCCGGCAAGAGTTCAATCCATCGCTGGTAGTCGTGTACAGAGAGTGTCTTCTCAAACAATTGCTGACGCAACTGCGCGCTCTCCTGGCCGCGCCCCAACCGCGCGAGCGTGTCTGAAAGCAGGCTTTGGCGACGGCCTTCAAACTGAGGCTCCCAGGCATCTGTGAGCCAACGCATGGCGTCATCGGGACGGTTTTCCTTTAGGTACGCCACCACAAAGGACTCTTTTTGCAGACCATTGGGCTGCGGGCTGTAACTGCAGACCGACCGGACAAGCACATCCGGGTCATGCAGGGCTTCAGAAAGCAGACTGAGCGCACCAGATAGTTTGTAGAAACCGCTGGGCAAACCTGCACGGCCCTTGTTGACGCCAACAGCAGACGAGAGTGCTTGAGCCATCTCCTTCTCAAATTCCGCGACCAGTAGGCGCAGGCCATCTTCGCCCAGAAGCAGATCCGCGTGTCGCAACAGTGCTTCCCGGCCTCCAAATTCGTCTGCACGGTAAAGAGCGACGATTCGTGGGGGCCACTCGTCCGGGGGGCTTTCGCATCGACGTGCAGCTTCAAGCCACTGCTCACAGGCACAACGCATGGCATCCCCGATGCAGCCATCCGAATCGTCAGCCCGCTCAAACCAGGACGCGTCTGACTCAATAAAAGACTCAAAAAGAGCCAGCGCAGCTGCCGGGTCTTTGGGACCAAGTTCACTTCCGACCTGCATGAGCCAGCGCTCAAGTTCTTGCCCGAAAGCGCATGACTCGCGGTAGGAATAGAACTTCTTGGACCGCCGCCAGGCTGCCAGAGTTTTACGGAAATCGGCAGCGAGTATGTCCGGGCGGTCTGCTAACTGCAGTCGCTCCAGCCTGTCATTAACACCCTCATATTGCCCGGCCAACTCTAAAAGAACGTCCACCAGCACATCAGACTTCTGGCGTTTCAAAAAAGTTGCGAGGTCTTCGGTTGATTTCTTTGCCATCTCGGAATTTGCCCTACGCAAAACGTGCGGACTCTACTAGCGTGGGTTGTGCATCGTTCGCCTCATTCAACATCTACTTTTCCTTGACTCTTGAGTTCGGCAAACTTCTGTGCCATCGTGGGATTGCCCCGAGTGAGCTTCTTGATCGTCACGTCTTGCGCCTTGTCGTTGGCCAGTCGCAGGTTCCGATCCGTACCAAGCAACGCGTCCTTGGTTTTCTGCAAATGGTCGATCGACTTGTCGATCTCATCAATGGCTTTTTTGAAGCTGTTGGAGGCCAGGTCGTAATTGCGTGCAAACGCAGTCTTGAACGTCTCCAGATTGGTTTCGAAATTAGTGATGTCGATGTTCTGTGCTTTGACCAGCGCAAGCTCAGACTTGTACTTGAGGGAATTCATCGCAGCATTTCGCAGCAATGTGATGAGTGGCAGGAAGAACTGCGGCCGCACCACATACATTTTGGGATAGCGGTGAAAGACGTCAACAATTCCGGTGTTGTACAACTCGCTTTCGGGCTCCAGGAGCGTGACCAGCACTGCATATTCGCAACCCTTTTCATTGCGGTCCTTATCGAGCTCTTTCAGAAAGTCCTCGTTTTTGTTTTTTGTTGTGGTGCGATCACTTTCGTTTTTCATCTCGAACATGATGGAGACGATCTCGGTGCCGGCCTCATCTGAATCGCGAAAAATGTAGTCCCCCTTGCTCCCAGTACGCGCGTCATTGTCTTTTTCAAAATAGGCATGTGGAAACGCCATTGCTCGAATGCGGTTGAACTCGGTCTCGCAGTGCTGTTCCAGGGTTTCTCCAACCATCTTGGTCGACAGTCGCGCCTTCAGGTCCTTGAGCCTATCGATGGCTTCATCTCGATCCCTGATCTGAGTCTCGTATTTGTCCTTGAGCGACTTTTCAGCGAGCTGCTTTTCTAGCTCTGCGCGTTCAAGACCACTTTTGGCTTCGTCGCGCTCCTTTTGCACCACACTCACAGCCTCAGTAATCGCGAGCTTTTGCGCAACCTCTTTGGCATCCAAGGTGGCCTTCAGGCTCTGGATTTCTGCGTCTTTCTTGGCGGCCGCTGCCTGCAGTTCGCTCAGGAGTTTTGCTTCGGCCAATTGGTTTGCCGCCTGCTGCATATGTTTGGCCTGTGCCAGTTCGCTGGCCAACGCGTCACGTTCCTTTTCAACGGCACTAAGCGCCTGGGCCACAGCGAGTTGACGCTGAACTTCGCCTGCATCGATTCGCGCTTTGAGGCCCTGAATTTCGGAGTCTTTGGCAGCTGCCGCCCTTTGTAATTCGCTGCTGAGTTGGGACTTTGCAAGTTCTACCGCATTGCGCTTGTCCTGCTCGGCCAATTCCAGGCGTTCGTGCAGTTGCTGCTCAAACGCACTGTCTCGAACCTGCTTAAGAATGTCCGCGTAACCGGCCTCGTCAATCTTGAATGCTTTGTTGCAATGGGGACAAATGATCTCGTTCATAGTTGGGCTCCTCCCGTATTCGTTGAATTCTTCTGGTGCATCTTGGGTCTATACCGCTTTATCGCAATAGCCACGGGCTATGTCTTCCCAAGGTCAGGCTTCAGCAATATCTGATTGAGTGCAATATTGATGTAGTAGTTGCTGCGTCCGCCCTTGTGCTTGCTGACGAAGCCGCCCGCCACCAACTCTTCCAGATATTTGGTTGCGGTCATGCGCGATATCTGCAGGTCGCGCTGCACGAATTCGATCTTGGTATAGGGGTGGGTGAACATGTTGTTGATCAAGTCCTGGCTGTAGAACTTGTACCCGGCACGAATGCGGTGCTTGTAATCAAACAGTGCTGCTTTGATGGCATTCACCGTGCTGATGGTTTGCTGCGCGGTGGTCTCTACCGCATCCAGCATGTAGAGCACCCAATCTTCCCAGGTATCCTGATCACGCGTGGATTGCAGCAACCGGTAGTAGTCGGCTTTGGTGCGAACGATGTGGTTGCTCAGGTACAGCACAGGGATGTCCAGCAAGCCCTCTTTAACCAGGTAGAGCACGTTCATGATCCGACCGGTACGGCCATTGCCGTCATAGAACGGGTGAATGCTCTCGAACTGATGGTGAATGAGCGCCATCTTGATCAAGGGGTCTACTGCGAACAAATCATCCTGGTTGATGAAACGCTCTAGGTCCGACATAAGCGCCACTATGTCAGTTGGATTCTGTGGTGGCGTGTACACAGTCGTCCCCCCACCATCTTTTAGCGCGGTTCCCGGTAACTTGCGAAAGCCAGCGTTGTTTTGCTCCAGCTCGGCTTGAATGCCCACGATGTGGTTTGCTGTCAGTAGCCCTGAGGCGCGCACTTGCTCGAAGCCATAACGAAGCGCCTGGCGGTAGCGCAGCACCTCTTTGGCCGCCGGATTGGCGAAATCGTCTGGATTGACATCATCTTTGAAGAGATCGTCATGTGTGGTGACGATGTTTTCGATTTCAGAGCTGTCCTTGGCTTCTTGCAGCCCCAGCGTGTTGATCAGAATGCCTTGGTTCGGGATGGACGCAGCTATTCCCTTGAGTTCAGCAAGGCGCCGGCTACTGGCCGCCAGCTTTTTGAGAATGGCGGGGGTGTCAAAACGTGCGGGGTCAAGGCTTTCAAGGGGTTTCACGGTGGAGGCGCCTACATTTGGTGGGGTGACATGCTCAAATATTTGGGATTTCTTGGCATGTTAAACCTCGCACGCATAAAAATCGATGTTTTTTGAGCACGTCAGTGGCCACATGCATAAAAAGGCAAACAGCAAATTGCCAGATTCATCCCCAGTAACTGTGCGCTGACCTGTGGATAACTATTGAACAGTGGGGCCACAGGCGCATGCTTATTGGCTTTGCGTGTGATGCCTAAAGGGAAGGCAGTGCCTCTTAGCCAATGTGGTAAGCGTTCGGACTTTAAACTGCTGCGCCAGTTCTAGAATGGACTGCAACGGATTGCTCCATTGGTGGTGTTCTGCAAGTCCTGTGGAAAAACGATTTCCAACTCGTCCTGCCAACCCCGAGCGCCTGTGCTGGGGATGTGACAAGTACTGCGCAGCGGACAACATGCTGTGTGGCAATGGGTCCGACCGCACACAGCACCCCTGTGAACTTTGGGGTGACGATTGGCAGTCTTGGGGGAGTAATTTTCAGGAAAAGGACTTTGAGGAATCGGGCAGGCCAACTAACGCATCGGTCCGCGATGGCCGACACTGACAGTCCTGATTCATTTCGATATAAGCCGCTATGCAAATTAAGACCTTCACCAGTGGAAGAATCCGGGCACCCCCCGTGCCAATATGACCTGAGACACCTACCCCCTGAGTAATTAGAGAGTAGAAAGGTAGTC
>CAIVXG010000162.1 GCA_903909815.1 uncultured beta proteobacterium
AGACTGGAAATAGTTGCATGTTTACTTCAATTAATCTCCAAACCCTTGATTTCAAATAGAAAATTGACTACCGACGACGAAAACCGATGATAGTTGCGACTTTACTAGCAAAAACGTATCGACTTTACTTCGTTTGACACCAGCGCCTGCCAGGTTCTGGACTGAAGCCCTCCCCTGCTTCCGGTCTGGACCGGATAGCCCATCAGCACAGCGGCATCGACCTGACTCAATCCGGCTTTAAGGCGTGCTGCTTTCAGCTCCTCTCCGCTTGGCGCGGGCATCTCAATGTGCATGGTGGTTTCCCGACTGATGAAGTGTTCGCTAAAACAATTGCTCGGAGACCAAGGCTGCGTTCATGCCACTGAGCCATCCATCCGAAGCTGTACAACAACGCCCTCGATGGTGTCAATTTTTCCGTCAATCTCGGCATCGACCACGCGATGCAAGTACGCGTAAGCCACGCGCCACTGAGCGTCCCCAATTTGCAAAGACACCGTCTTGTCATTAAGACGAATGATCTTGCCGATGCGTTGCTGCTGATCTCGATCAAGGAAGCCGACCACGTCGCCGATGGCCACTTCATTGCGCCCCAACCCTTGGGCTTTGTTTTCCCGGATTTGCACATCGGCTCCATCCAGGTTGATGGCCGCGTACGAAATCAGCCAGCGCTTGGGATCATCCAGGTCCAGCACGACCGCCTGCTTCCTGCGCATTTCGAGCACACGCCCACGCTTGAGCGCGTTGGACTGCGGATCAAAATATTCCACTTCCTGCCCGACCCTCAACCGCCCCTGAACCGACTGCAACCATCGCGGCTCGTCCAGTACCCGGTCAATTGCCGCGCGCATGCGGTACAGATCGAAGGCAGATGCGCTGTTGAGCGTCTTGATGATTTCAGAAAAATTCACAACCCATTTCCCTCACAATTGCCGGCCTCAGGCCGGCCCTTACGCCACCACCACCCGCCGACGCATCCCCTGCACCGCCTTGATCTTCCTGGCCAACTCCTGCGTCGAATAAATGGAGGTCGTGTCGATGCTGGCGTGACCAGCAAGTTCACTTACCACTTCGATCGGCACGCCGTCAACCAACGCCTGTCGCACAAAGGTATGCCTCATCCAGTGTGTAGATGCCTTTTCAAAACGGCGCGAATCCAGGCCCGCACCGTCAGCCGTTTTCGCGACCTGGGCAAAGAATCGTTTGAGTACACCGTAGATTCCGCTGGCCGAGAGTGCTGCCCCCAAACTCTCGGACAAAGCCCTCTTCTCCAGCGCGCCGTCGTCTCCCCTGCCCCACTGCTCCACTGACGCATGTAGTGTTCGAATCAGCGGCAAGGCGTTCGTGTCATTACTGTGCTTGTCCTCGACCATGAACTCTTTCCCGTGGGTTGCCAGCAAGCGCACCACGTCATCGGTGAGGGGAACATCCCTTGTCTTATTACGTTTTCCTGTGACGCTCAGCACCCAGGTGTCCGGCAGATCGGGGAGTGACTCGACCCGCATGTCGCCATGTTTTGCGCTGGCCAGTTCTTCCAGGCGGATGCCCGAAGTCACCAGCAACTCCAGAATACATTTGAGGCGCACGGACTCAGGCCCTGCGGGCATCGCGTCCAGGCACTTCAGTACATGCGCCCATTCTGCTTCCGTGAACGACCGCTTGATGTCCATCTTGGAATTGGGCAAATCAAAACTCTTCATCAGCGAGCGCATCGGATTGGCCACCAGGTAGCCCGCATCCCTAAGACCCTCAAACATCGTCTGAATGATGACCAGCGCCTGTTTCTGTGACGACGGTCCGGGCTGGCCACGAAATCCCCGCCACAGCGGATCGGTCCTGGGAACCGGCACTGGATTGATCCATGTGTACGGCACCGCCTGCAGGAACGAGCGGTAGGCCTGGCAGTCCGGCGCCGTGACCGACGACATGGGTTTCTTCAATTCCCTTGCGCACCAGAGCATGAAGCGTTCGACCTCTTTTCTGTAGCTACGCAGGGTGGATGGTTTTTCTTGGTAGCGAGAGAGCCAGGCGTTGACTGCTTCGGCGTCATCTGCCGCGCCCAAGGTGTTGGCCATGTGGCTGCGAAACGCGCCGTTGATTCCGACCAGTTCGGTGGACCGCGAGTGCTGCTCGAGCGCGACCAGGCCGGCGGTGCAGGCGGCGCCGTTCGGAACCACAACAAGTTGACCCATGGGCGCCGAGCGCAAGGCGCGTTTTGACTTCGGCTCGTCGACGGCGGAGCTGATGACCAGGTTCAAAATCTCCGACTGCGCGCGCAACCAGGCCACGACGAGCACGGCGCGCTGTGCGCCGAAGCCTTTGATTTTTCCGTGCCAGCGATAGCCGAAAACGTTGATGAAGCGCACAAGGTCAGACAGCGTGATGACACCCGCATTGCGCAGACACACTACGACCGAGCGCGCGAACCAGATGTCGATGCGGTCCGTCGGGGTCGGGCTCACGGCCAGGATGGTGGACAGGTGGTCCAGTGCTCTCACCCGAGCGTTCGCCGGATCTTCCAGACCCGCAGCAGCCTCGATCGCGTCTGCATTGTCCAGGCCGAAAGCCGCTTTGTATTCACTCAGCAGATCGGCTTCGGACCAGGCGTCCGGATCCATACCCTCCGCCTCTACCCATTCATCCAGCGTCGGCAACTTGGCCGACACAGGAGGTGGCGTGTCGCTGCGCAGCAGCTCAATCAGTGAGGTGACTTTAGCGTGCGCGGGAAGTGTGGCGTCCAGATGGCGCGCCGATTCCAACACCTGGCGCATGAGCTCCTTGCGCCGGTGCTCGATGTGGCGTAAGTCCGTCGTGGTCTCGGACCACTCCAGGTAGCGGGCAAAGGCCTGCCGCAGATCCAGCCCGTACAGAGCCGATCGCAGGAACGCAAAGTGATGCACGCCCAGCGCACGTGCGTCGCGCACTACGGCAGCCTTTGCGCCAGGTGGGCGCCCGCGGCGCTTGGGAGCAGCGGCGTGAAAAAGCGGTTCTTGCGTGACTGGATGCATAGACTTCTTGCCCGTGCTACGAACTTTAAGTCTGCGCCGCAACCAGGGCTGCTGCCATCAGAGGATTCATCACTTCAATTCCCCCTTTGATCGGAAAGGCGCCCTGCACGGGTGCGACCAATATCTTGCGGCTGGCACCCACGTCATCGGCCGCCAAGTAGAAACCTTTGGACACCGTGGGTGCCGAGGAGCGCTTGATTTCTATCACCCAGGTTTGACCACCGCGGAACTCCAGCACCAGATCGACTTCTGCGCCATGGCTGGTTCGAAAGAAGCTGGCCTGGGCCTGGGGTGCAGCGCTGATCAACTGCTCAATGACAAAACCTTCCCAGCTGTTGCCAGCCACGGGGTGGCTCAAAACGGCATCCAGGTCTTGCAAGCCCAACAGCGCATGCACGATGCCGCTGTCACGCACGTACACCTTGGGGGCGCGAACCAGACGTTTGCCAACATTGCCGCTCCATGCGGGCAAGCGGCGCACCAGCATGAGGTCGCACAGCAAATCGATATACCGCCCCACGGTCTGTCCGCTGATGGCAAGCGCTGCGGCCAGCCTGGATTGGTCCAGCAGCTCGCCCTGGTTATGTGCCAACATGGTCCACAAGCGGCGCAATGTGGTCGCGGGAATCCGCGGACCCAGAGCAGGGATATCTTTTTCCAGATACGTGGTGATGAAAGCCTCTCGCCAACTGAGACTTTGGGCATCATTGGCCGCCATCCACGACAGCGGAAAACCACCCCGAACCCACAGGGCATTCATGCCTTGAGTTCCTTCGTCGGCGCGCAAGACCTCCCTGGCCTGAAACGGCGTGAGTTCCAGTTGTGCGACCCGCCCTGCCAGGCTTTCACTGCTTTGCTTGAGCAATACGCCTGAGGCCGAGCCCAGCAGCAGGAACTGGCGACTGGCTTCGCCGTCACGGCGGCGTTGGTCGATCACCCCGCGCAGGACGGAAAAAAGCTCAGGCAAACGTTGAACTTCGTCGAGGATGACAAGTTGGTTAGGGTGCGCCAGAAAGAATGCCTCAGGGTCATCGAGCTGTCGCTGAGCTGATGGAAGTTCCAAGTCCAGATACAGGGCGCCAGGATTTTGATCCTTCTGCGCAAATGCCAGCGTTGTCTTCCCCGCCTGACGCGGACCCAAGAGCACGACTGCGGGAAACTGCGCGAGCAAATCGCTCAGGGTGCGTTGTGATAGTCGCTCATACATCCGTGTATTTTATCTATTGTTTGGAGAAATTGCACTATTTAATATGTTCAGTACAACAAGACATCAGATGCACTGCCACGGCCCGCGCATCGCGCACCACCACCGCTTTCGCGCCAGGCGGGCGCCCTCGCCTTTGGGTAGGCGCGCTGTGGAACAGCGGTTGCGGTTCCTGCGAAACGGGTTGCAGACTTGTGCCCAAATGGCGTGCTCATAGCGACAGCAAGAATGCAGCGACCGATTCAGCCGCCTGCTCATAGGATGGCTGATAGCTCAGGGTGTCAATCGCCTCGAACTGGGCCTTCAAAACCACCTTGCGTTGATCAACTTGCCTCAGAAATTCATCGCGGTGACGCGTCAAAAAGGTACTTGCCTGCGCAAGCGCCAAAGGTTCACGCTCGATGACCAGGGCCAAGTCGAACAGGTCGCGTGCCGTTGCACGGTCTCCGCGGTGCCACAGTTTCTTGGCCACGATTTCCGCGGAAGTCTCCACCTTGACCTGGCGCCCGAGCAACTCCCACCTTTCGAAAGGATCGCTGGTCAGGTTGGGAGAAGCAACAAAGTCGATCTCACCTTGCGGAAGTAGCAGCTTGATGTAGCCAGGCCCCTCGACATATTTGTCGGACACAGCTTCGGCCACATCGCTCAGGCGCGGCGACACATATCCCAGGTACTGCGGATCGGGCACGAAGATATCGATGTCCTTGCTCATGCGATGCCGGTACCGAAGCATCAGAACCGTCCCACCACCGAAGGTCCAAAAAGGATCTTTCAGGCCGTGCGCTGCGATCTCTTCAACCAACACAAAAGCATGTTGCAGCAGACCCTGCCAAACACCGCCTGGCAGCGAATCCGGTGTCTTCAAAACGGCTGCCATTACGCCCAAACGCCTCGCGGTGAATGCAGATCTTTGGCCCATTGGAACAAATGCTTCCATAGCAACTTGGGCGACGAACGACTGGTCGAGGCCACCTCTTCCACCGCTGCCACGATCAGGCTCAATGGTGCCTCGTCCAGCAGGGTAGAAATCTGGGGAGTCAGCCGTTCTGGCAACGCCCCGGCCACCAAAGCCGCGGCCAAGGCTGCCGGGTCGAGCAAGACCTTGTAACTGACACTGGCGCTCTGACTGACCAGGTTGAGTGCATGTTTTTGGCCTTTGCGCGCACCCGCGTCCAGATCGATTCCGACCAGGTCCAGCAGTGCGATTAATTTGGCCGCCCCCAGGTCCACCAGTGAGCCGGTTTCGAGCTGGTTGATGGTGGCACGCGACAGACCGCTCATCCTTGCCAGTCGGGCTTGGGAGAGCCCTAATGCTTGGCGACGCATGTGCACGAGTTGACCGAGGTCTGCGAGGTTCATAGATCCGATTGGGCCACAGTCACAATAAATATGTCAAACATGTTCGACACTTTTTAACGCCGTGATTTTGGGGAGCACGCACCCGGTTCGAACTGGGTTCATTGGGCGATTGGGTCTATCATCGCTCGTTCAGTTTGAAAATGCCTGTTTAGATAATTATATATCACGCCATGATTATAGGAATAATCATGACGCGTCCAATTGCATTTAAACCCTCGTAGGGCGCCAAAATCGCTGAAAAAGCAGCTTTTGAACCCTGTTCCACATGCAGGCGAATTGAAGCTCGCCAGGACGCGCAGAACGCAGCCCTGCACCCAAGCCCTTACCGCAACCACTTTGAAGGGCACACAGGCCGTTTTGAGCGCCCTGCCCTCTTCAAATGGCAGTCCAACGGCCAAAATTTGGCCGCTTCCATCATCTTGCGGTTGACAGACTGTGCCACCCCGCTACAATCAAATGGTGCCGCACCAATTTAGGAATGCACTAATGAACACCCCCATGAAAGCAGCCTCCTCTCCCCCTACCGTCAAAGTCATCGGCGCCAATGGCCAAATCTCGCTCGGCAAACAATTTGCTGGCCGTCAGGTGCTGGTTGAGGAGCAGGAATCAGGCGTTTGGCTGATCCGCACTGCCACCGTCATTCCCGACAACGAGCGGTGGTTGCATGAGCCCGTGGCCGCTGCCGAATTGGCCCACGCTATGGCCTGGTCACAAAAGCATCCTGCGACAGATGCACAAAGCGATGAGGTACTGTCCGCAGCAGCTCTGGAGACGACGAGTTGATGGGCAGCAACGAATCTCTGGTTCGTCTGGACCTGAACAATCCGGTATTCCAAGAGCACCTTTTCAACCTGCAAAAGGCGGACCGTACTTCGGCAATCGACACCCTGAAGAAAATCCGCCAATTGACCTGGACGCAGCTCTATCGGGACAACGGATTGAAATGGGAAAAGATCATCAGCGTGAAGCCCCCGCAAGGCATCGATGCAATCTATTCACTTCGCATTACGCAATCCAGGCGTTGCACCGCCTACCGGGATGGTGAGTTCATGCGGCTGCTTACTGTGGCGCCCGACCATGACAGCACCTATGGAAAAAAGTGACCGATAGCTCCTCCCTAAATCTACCCTTTCAAGACCGGTGCAGATGCTCTGTTGTCCGATTTTTCGGTACTGTTAAGCGCAGGATGACGGTGTGCAGATCCAAGCAATAGGCCGGCACTACGGACCCCTCACTACCACGGCAACGCCGGCACCGTTGGTCAGCTCTGCGCGACCCCGGCAAAACACTTCCCAACCCATAAAATGCCCCATGCACCCTATAAAACCCCTTTGCGCCCAGATCCCTCAGAAAGTCGAGCCAGAGTTATGGCGCGTAATCAGTGAGTATCCCCACGGAACCACTTGTCCGGGCATGGTCACGCAAGAGGAAAGTGGCGATGGCAGGGCGCGCCGCTGGAAATGCAGCAAGTGCGCCACCAGAGGCGCCAAGGCGATCTGAATTCGGGAAAAAAGTGTGCCCTGAGGGCCGACCCAGCGAGCGCTTGGCCCCCTAACGCTCTTCTATGCCCCAGACTACGGTGCATTGAGGCCCCTGTCGATGTACTCGACGATGGGTTCTGGGATCGCCAGTGAAATCGTCTTGGCCATGAGCGCCTCCATCAGCGGTGGCGTTTGTTTTCTCAACAAAGAAAATATTGTGGTTGGACCTTTTGAATGGGCTCGCTGCTGGGCGCGCACGCTCAATCTGCCCATAGATAGCCGCGGGCCGAGCGTCAACAGCCTGTTGGCGCTCTTTGTACCAGTGCTCGAGGTCAACTAAATTCGCCCTTTTGGGACAGACACCACAGTATTTTGTAGCCTCAACTGGCCCGCAGTAATCAACAGTCCTGCCCGACGGTATTCAGCCATGCATTGCCCTGTTGAAGTTTGAATTGGGTGCTGCGTGCAAAGCGTTTTTTCCTCGATAGAATTTGTCAGATACAGATTAGGTGAACACGATGAGCGTTCGCGTGGATGAAAACGGCAGACAGCTGTCTCTTTGGTCGAGTCGCGAAGAAGCGCTCCAAATGGTTGCGCTGCAGTTGCAAGGCCGTTGGACAGCGCGATTGCACGAGGCAGGCAGAGGCTGGCTACTGTCGGATGGCAAGAGTCACAGGTACGACCAAGGCGGCTCGCTTGATGACGCCGACATCACGTACAGGGATGAGTGCCCCGTGGCGCTTGTGGAGCGCGAACTAAGCCGCGACGGGGATCATGTGACTGTGAAGATCACTTTCGATAACGCCACCGGCGTGCGCGCCCGAGTCGATAGCCATCTTACGCGGAGAGGTGAACGCGAATTTGCAGTGACCCTCTTCAGCCCTGCCCTGAGGACCAGTGCGACGATTGAGGAAGCCAGGGATCTTGCCTACAGCTTGCTGGCTGTCGCAGACGAAGCCGAGAAGCTTATAAGCGAAACTTGGCCTGCTTAGAGCAGGCACTATGTCGGCGCCTTTTCAGGCCGACTTGTGTCTCGGAAATTTTCACGCCTGTAGCGCACCGGGCTCAAACTCCACAAGTGCCCTGCCATATTGCGGCTTTGCGGCGACCTGGAGCCCAACCCGAGTCCGGTTCAGCCCTAGGCAACTGGCTACAAAGAACCCCAGTTGCTACACCAGGAGCCCGTGTACATCGATGCCAACGGCAAAGCCAAGCATGGCGACTTCCCGGCCCTATCGAACTGGTTGCGACGGTGCGACTCGTTAGCTGACGCTAGGGCGGCTTGGAAAAAGGATGTCAGCGCAGAGCGTTTTCTTCGTCGCCCAATGCTGGCTGAAGAATCGACACGCAGCGTTCCATTCCAGGCCCGGACGGCGTACTGGGAGAGCCAAAAAAAATGGGTGAGGTACGATACCTCACCCATTTTTTACGCAGAATTTGCTGGTGAGGTACCGTACCTCACAGCTCTTTGAGCATTTTTTCAAGCGCTGGCAGCTTACTTAAATCGAGGCCACGAATGTCGACTGTGTAAGTCTTTTTATTGTGGTCGAACGTGATTTTCGCCTTTCCGCCTGATTTGCTGACCAACTCAACTGACTTCTTCTTCGTCTGGTTTCCCGCGGCGGTTTCCACCAATCTCGAAAAAACAGCCGAGGCGGAGGGTTTGGGCATCTGCTTCGAAATTTCGCCCGCGCGACTTAACACGAGGTCTGGGTCCTTTCGAAGAGCTTCAGTTAACTTCGCCGACCAATTGAATTGAACAACCAACGGCGAGTCAAATGCCGACAAAACTGCAGAAGGCAGCCTTGCCAAGGCTACCGCTTTGCTGGCGTTGCTCTGATCAACTCCAAGCGTCTCCGCCATCTTCCTCATCGATGAAAACAAACCCTCGTCCAGTGCCCGCGCATACATAACACCCTGCTCATACGGTCGCAAGTCAGCACGTTGCCGATTTTCCCTGTCCATCTGCGCAAACAACTCCACGTCGCTTACGGGCTCAATCAACGCGAGCACGTGAAGCCCGAGTTCCAGGCAAACACGGTGGCGCCGATGACCAAAGACGATTTCGTACTCTCCTGCCCTCCCCGCCATCGGCCTGACCTTGATTGGCTGAACGTTGCCGCCAGCCGATTCCATTTCCGACTTCAGCGCCTCGAACTCCTTGGACTTGAAAGAGTCCTCAGAACGATTGGCCCAGTGGCTTGCATGGACAAATTTGGGGTCGAGTTTCTTGGTAACTTCTGAGCCCTTGAATTCCGCAAGCTTCTCAGAAAGACCCGCGTTCTCGTCCTTGAGGATCTTGTTTTCATCGGCGATTTTGCGGTCCCGGTAGACGCTCTCGGCATGCATGCCAATGGCTGTCATGCCGGCTCCGGTGGTTCCAGGATTCATCGGATTCGCGGTCGGGCTAGAATGGGCAGTGACACCAGCGACCAACTTGCCCAGGTCGATCTGTGCAGCTTTCTTTTTCAGTGACATCACTGGGCTCCCATGTCGGATTCGGAATCTAGCTCATTGAGTTGCCGCTGCCAGGCAACCTGGAGTTGGCCCTCTATGAGCTCAACAAATCGCTCGTAAGCATCAAAGGCCCGTCGATAGGTGCGCGGGTTGATTTCAGCAACATTGGCATCGTACACAGTCCCGAACTCTGCGCTGGCTGCGGACGTAACGCTGGTCTTCGGTATCTCGACCGGCAACACGATATCTCCATAGGCCGCGGAAATCCACTCGCGCACCACCGTTGAGGAGGTGTCGTTGGAATCCACACGCGAAAGCAGAACGTTCACAAAATCAAAGTCCTTTGTCTTACCCTGCATCTTGACGAGAGAGTTCGCAAGCTGATTGAACAGGTTCCAGAACTGAGTGCTTGACGTGAAGTCCAAGGTGCTGGGCGGAATCGGCATGATGAGTCCGTCAGCCGCGAGCAGCGCATTGATGGTGAGGTACGACAGGGCAGGGGGGGTGTCGATGATGATGACGTCATAACTTTGACGCGCCGTGTCGACTCCGTATTTCAGTACATTCCAGAACTCAAAGCTGGCGGAATCCTTCTGGCGCGCTGGCAGTGCGAACTCCGCTGAATACAAGGAAAGACTTGCTGGGATGACATCGATGCCATCCCAATACGTTTGCTGGATCGCATAGTCAACGGAGATTTCGCTTCCATAGCAAAGCGGAAGCAAAGTCTGGTCATCATCAATATCCGCATTCAGTAAACCAAAGAGATTCGACGTAGAACCCTGCGGGTCCATATCGATGACCAACACCTTATGGCCACGCAAGCTCAGGCCCTGGGCCAGCGTAACTGCGGTTGTTGTCTTGCTGACACCGCCTTTGAAGTTTGCTGCCGCAATGACGATGCCGGAAACCCCTTCTGGGCGGAAGTATTTCTTCCGGAATTTCTGAGTCCACAGCCTGGTGTCGGCCAGGGTGAACATCTTGCGTTTCTTGCCGGGCTCGAGGTCGGAGGCCGCGGGGAGCTCTCCTTTTCTGATTCGGTATTGCATTCCTGCGGCATCGATGCCGCAGAACTCTCCGACTTGATTCGCCGAAAAGAGGGGAGGGCGCTTTCTAAGCTCTGGTGCTAGCATGCTGGAACGAACGCCGGACAAGACGCCGTCCGCTCGTTTTGCGATGTTCAGCAAGTCATCCAGATTGACCTTGGGCGTCGTGGGTTGAGTCTGTTTTTTCATGATTCCAGTATAGGCATCATTGGATGAACAATTCATCTATTTTTAGACGTATTGTACAAAATTTCATGAATCACGATTAGACAGCGTCGCTGAAGTGTCATTTTTGACTTTTGACTTGGCTCCTTTTTAAAAAAGTCGTCATGCGGGCTGTCGAGCACAAGAGACCTTCTCTTTTAATTCTTTAATTCAGTTTAAGACTTTACGGCGCCGCTTCTCCTCTGAAAACAACCGTTTCAAGTGAGACAAAGTAACGCTTGTGTGAGCGAAAATAACCTTTGAGTGAGGGAAAATAACGTCTGGGTGAGAGGAAGTAACGGCAGCCAACGCCTGGGTCAGTGATCCTCAAATATCACCTATACCATCGTGAGTTGACGGAATCGGCGCTATGCGGTTGCCTCTGGCGGCGCAAATGTGAGAAGAAATAACGACTTCTGATGCCTAGGCCGGCACCACGAGACCGTCAGAAGCCGATAAATGTGAGAGAAAATAACGAGTTGCGAACCCCGGCAACCCCGGAATGGCGCTGTCTTTTTGTGAATTCGAGAAATTCACACATAATGGCGGCATGAGCATAGAGCCGTTTGAGCCGACCGACAAAATTCACAAGCCAGTATCCACGTTGGCCATCGTTCCAACGACTGGAGCCATCACCCGCGTGGCCAGGCAGGCCTACACAATCATGATGATGCTGGCAAAGGAGCAGGGCGTTGAGGATTCCAAGACGCAAATGTTTGGCGCGCCTGTGAACACCATCATTAAAGGGTTTGATGGAAACCTTGGAACCAAGGTTCGCCTGAAAGCCGACCTCAAGTCCATGGTGTCGCACGTTGTCGAATGGCAATCGCCGACGGAGGGTGAGACAACGGAGTGGGGTGCCTTGCCACTGCTTGCCGAGGTCAGGTTAAAGCTTCAAAACGGCGAACACTGGGTTCACTGGGCCTACCCGCCGTCCTTGCGGCAGGAGATGCTGGACCCGCAGATCTTCGCGAAGCTAAACCGCTCAACGATCTCAAAATTTCGAAGCCACGCTGGCTTGGCTCTGTATGAGATTTGCGCCCGCTACCAGGACAACCCGTCGCATTTAACGAGTAAGCGGGAGTGGAGATGGTGGGTACCCGTGCTGTCGGGCAAGCCCATGGCGCCAAATTCAAAAGTCGAGTTCAGGTTCTTCAATCGTGACACGGTGAAGCCCGCGGTCGAGGAAATCAACGAGGTCAGTGAGCTAATTGTTGAAGCCAAAGAAATCAGGGTCGGCAAGACCATTCAGTATCTTCAATTTCATGTGCGAAAAAAGCCGCTGGAACAGTTGCAGCGGCCTGAGCCGATACAAGGGTCTGGGCTTGCAAAGGCAGAAAAGCTTGGAATTCCAAATGCTGTGGCGGAGGAATTGTGGCTCCGTCACGGGAACGAAGAGTTTCTTGCCGCACTCAATAAGCTTGCTCAAAGACTTTCACAAATTGCGAGTCCGGTGCGGTCAAAGGTCGCATATTTGAAGGCTGTCCTCACCAATCGCGGGCTGGAAGAGGAGGCGGCACCGAGTGAAATCGCAGAAGTCACAAATGACATCCAGACGATAGAAGCGCCAAAGCCGGTGAATCCGGCGGATGTGAGTCAAAGACTGTTGCGGGAGGCAGGGCAGAGTAGGGTCGCTCTGGTTAGAGATGAAATCCAAGCTATGAGTGAGCACACACTTACTGAACTGCTCAAAGAATACAAAGCCTTTGCAGTCGAGTCCAACCAACTTCCGAGCATCATTAAAAAAGTGGAAAAAGGAGAGTGGCAATCAGGCATCGTACTTGGCGAGCTGATGCGTTTTCACTGGCGGAAGACCCGCGGCACCAGCTGGTCGGCGCAGTAGAGGTCGTTATCGCCCAGGCCATCGAGCTTTTTAGCGGTGGCGGCGCTGGAGTTCGATTCCAATGGAAGTATTTGGGGAACTGGAGCACCCGCAGGTGCACGAATTGAAGTCGACCTCATGGTTTTGACCACTTCGACCACTGAATTCTGGCCTTCGATACCGTAATTTGCGGCTGGATCACAGATTCCCGCCGCGAGTTCACAAAGCACCCTCACAATATAATAAAATTAAAACGAACTATCAGAAACTCTCTTTTTAAAATAAAAATGTTCTTTGAACCAAACTTCTTCTCAGCCGATAGTTCGTTTACGATGGCGTCATGAATCCTCCCGGCAACCATGAACTTTTCGAGTTATTCCCGGCCTCGGAATCCGACCCCTGGGCATCTTTTGCTGCAAGCCTTAGCCGAAGCCTCTCTGACGACACCGAGGCCGTACAACGCGCCATGTGGACGGCATTCAGGGCCTGGTGCGATCGGCAGAATATCGATCCTGTGACCCTTGATACCGCCGAACTCGAAAGTTATCTGCGATCGCGCGAGGGCGCTGTATCGGCCTCTGAACTCACGCCGCGCTACACCTGGCGCCTGGTAAAGCTCATTGGCCGCGTGATTAATCATTCGGCAGCGGTGCAGGGCAGGGCGCCCAACCGGGCAACTTCCCGGTTCCTGGACTCCAATCCCGATATCAAGCACGCGAATACAGAGAAGAAGGATCCGGTGCCGGAATTCCTTTCGGACTCGCAAGACCGGACTCTGGTGTCGTTTCTTGAGTCCTCGGTGCCGGCGCTAGGTCAATCTTCTGCGGACTCTGACTCTGCGGCGCGGGACGGACTCTGGCAAGTTATCCGAAACCGGACTGGCGTTGCCCTGCAGCGCGGCGCGGGACTCACTCCTCTCGAGCTTCGAATGCTCAGGGTGGATTCGGTATTTGTGGATCCGGACCCAGCCAAGGGCCCATGGAAGGTGAGGGCGCCGGCTACGGGCAGCGTGCAATCGCATGACGCCCCGGTGGCTAGGTGGGCCCGGCCGCTGCTTACCTACTGGATCCAATTAAGGGCCGAACTCGGGATTCCGTGCGACTGGCTGCTGCCCTCCACGAGATCCGGCAAGCCCTGGGGGAAAACGGCACACTTCGACTCTGTGGCAGATGTCTTTGAGTCCGCGGGACTCAAAGGGCTCAAGGGCGGCAGCTACCGGCTTCGCCATACGTTCGCGATGCGCCAGCTTTCGAGGCCGCAAAACACCGAAGCCACCGTGGCTGCCTGGATGGGCATCGAGGAGGGGGAGATGAAGCGCTACCGCGGGGTGATGATGGCGCCGGTGGAGGTGGTGTGAACGCCTTGGCTCACATCGTCAGCGATTTTTCAGCGTCATCTGGTCCTGCGTCAGCGTGACATCGAACTTGGATAGGAAATTCTGCCCGGGTAGCGCGTCGCCTTCAGCATGACCGACGAGGCCGACTCCGACACTGATTTCGGAGACGTCTATCGGCCCCAGCGTGATGGGTACCCCCCCCCGCGAAGGAGGAAGAATAGGCAAGCCGCCGTAGTGTTACTAACCACCACCGTTCTTGTCACCGATTTGCAGCGTGGGAAATGACTGGCCATATGTCCCCTCCGTGCTTAGTCGAATAACGTGGCGGCGGGCGATGTTGAACCTTGCTGTACATTGCAGTATATCCACAGTACAACCGCCGTATGGGGGTAACCAATGGCCACTGCCAAGACCACGACGCTGACATTTCGCATCGAGCCGAACCTCAAAGAGGCGCTGCGCACAGCTGCCGATCAAGAGCACCGATCCATCGCCAACATGACTGAAGTCATGATTCGCGACTATTGCGGGCGGGTTGGCGTTGCGATTCAGAACAAGCAGGCGCCGCAGATGGACGACGCGTCAAAGCCAAAATCACGCAAGCGCTAAGTCATCCACATGCAATATGGAAATTATTTTGGCTTTTTTGGGGGACCTAAGTAGTGCTAGCCGCTAGCCTTTCCTCACCCGGGTTTCCCGCGGTCTCACCTGCATTGGAAAAATTCGGTCTCAAATTCTCCTGTCAATCGAAGTAAAGATGCAACCCCTGTAGGTTTGGCTTCCCCGAGGAGAAAGGCTGTTCCGCAACGGGTCGCGTTTGCGGAATTACTTCAACATCGATTGCATTAAAGTTGCAAC
>CAIVXG010000163.1 GCA_903909815.1 uncultured beta proteobacterium
AAGTTGCCTCGAAAGAGGCGTGGAAATTGAAAATTCGGCTGCGATTGCGAAAGAGATCGCGAAATCTGGCGTAGCGCGAACTAAAAAAATACGCGCAACGTCATCATGCGGGTCAAAGTGATTTGATCCGCGTTTCCTTAGCGGCGAGGCCTTCGCCGATTTCTGCCTGCGCCCCGATTTGCCGTGCTTTGACAGCATCAGCCTGCATGGCGTCTGGAGCTGGATTTCAGACAGCAGCCGCGCCGTCATCGTCGATTTCGTGCGACGCAAGCTCAAGGTCGGTGGCGTGCTGTACGTGAGCTACAACACCCAAGCCGGCTGGGTCACCATGCTGCCCTTGCGCGACCTGCTGAGCGAACACGCGGCAGTGGCGGGCGCAGCAGATCAGGGCACGCTGGCACGCATTGATGCTGCCATCGCTTTCGCCGAGCAACTGTTCGCCACCATGCCGCTGTACGCCATCGCCAACCCGCTCGCGGTCGAGCGCCTCAAGGCCCTCAAGGGGCAAAGGCGCGACTATCTCGCGCACGAGTATTTCAATCGCGACTGGTTGCCCATGTCCTTTTCAAAAATGACGCAGTGGCTCGCTCCGGCCGGGCTCGACTTCGCCTGTTCGGCGCACTACTCCGACGCCATCGACGCGCTGAATCTGAGCGCCGAGCAGCAGCGCTTGCTGCAGGAAATTACGGATGCAGCGTTCCGTGAAACCGTGCGCGACCTGATCGTGAACCAGCATTTCCGCTGCGACTACTGGGTCAAGGGCGCCAGAAAGCTCACGCCACAGGAACAGCATCAGGCGCTGCGCGCGCATCGCCTGATATTGGTCGCGCCGCGTGCGCAGGTTTCCCTCAGCTTCCATGGCGCCCAAGGCGAGATCAAGATGGACGAGGCGGTTTACCGGCCGATCCTGGACCGCCTGGCGCCGCACCAGGCGATGACGCTGGGGGAACTGGAACAGGCCGTCGCTGGCAACGGCATTTCCTTGGCGCAGTTGACGCAGGCCGCGATGTTTCTGAGCGGCACCGGCCACCTGCTGGCGGTGCAGGAAGAGGCCACGGCGCTCAGCGCCAGAAAACATACGCGTGCGCTCAATGCCCACTTGATCGATCGCTCGCTGGGCAGCGCCGAGATCGGGCATCTGGCCAGTCCGATCACTGGTGGCGGCGTGAAGGTGACGCGCCTGCAACAACTGTTCCTGTTGGCACGCAGCCAAGGCCACACCGGTGCCGAAGATTGCGCCCAGTTTGTCGCACACGCCCTCGCGCCGCAGATCGGTCTGGCGGAACTTACGGTGCAGGCACACGACTTTAACAACCAGCACTGGCCCATCTTTCAGGCGCTGCACATCGACTGACGATCATCCCGGTCCATCAGCCTTGACCTTCAACCTCACCATGCTGACACTGCGCCATTGCATGAGCGCTATATCACTACGTCGGCCTTTAAGATTGCGCTGCGCTGCCTGATCAAGAAGCGCTGAGCGGCGAGAGGGTCCACACATCGGCAGAGTGAAGCTGAGCCGTATCATTCCTCATGATTCAAAGCAGTCGAACCGACAGCGCAAATGCCGACGCTGGCCCGCCGCAGTCAAGGCAAGCGAGGAGGCTCGCCGCATTCACCCTGTCACTGATCCTTGCCGCGATCAGCCCGTGGAATGTGCAAGCCGCCTCCGGAGCAGCTGGCGCAAGGCCGAACACGCTGGCAGCGCCCGACACGCCAGCCTACGTGGGCAACGACCGCTGCCTGACCTGTCATGCACAGCAGGCCGCTGAATGGCGCGCGTCGCACCATGCACAGGCCATGGCGACAGCCACGCCTGCCAGCGTCAGGGGTGACTTCGGCAACCGCGAGTTCCGCCATGCGGGTGTGACATCGCGCTTCTTTCGACGTGGTGATAAGTTCTATGTTCACACCGACGGCGTGGATGGCAAACTGGCCGACTTCGAAATCACGCACACCATCGGCGTCGAACCGCTGCAGCAGTACCTGATCGCCATGCCGGGCGGACGCCTGCAGGCGCTGCCGATAGCCTGGGATACGCAGAAGAGGCAGTGGTTTCATTTGCTCGCGCACGAGAACACGCCGCCCGGTGATGTCCTGCACTGGACGGGCCGCTACCAGACGGCCAATACCCTGTGCATTGTCTGCCACACCACCGATTACGAGCGCCGCTACGACGCGGCAAAGGACGCCTTTGCATCGAGCTGGAAGGAGATCAACGTGTCCTGCCAGTCTTGTCACGGACCCGGTGCAAGCCATGTCCAGTGGGCGCAGGGCGCACCGGCGGGGGCTGCCAAGCCACGCACGGCTGCAGCCATGGGCCTGACAGTGGACTTCCAAACCGGTGCGCCGCAAGCAACGCAGACAGCTTGCGCACCCTGCCACGCACGGCGCAGCGAGCTCTCGCCCAAGGGCGTACCGGGTCAACCGCTGCTGGACCATTTCCTGCCCAGCTTGCTGCGTCAAGGCCTGTACCAGGCCGATGGCCAGCAGCTCGACGAAGTCTATGTGGACGGCTCTTTTCGACAGAGCAGGATGTTTCAGATGGGCGTGAATTGCAGCCATTGCCACAACGCCCACAGCGGCAAGCTGCGCCTGCAGGGCAACGCGCTGTGCCTGCAATGCCACACAACCCAGCGCAACCCGGCCTTCCCCAGCGCTGCCGGAAGTTTCGACAGCTCGGCGCATCACTTTCACAAGGCTGCAACGCCTGGCGCGCAATGCGTGAATTGCCACATGCCGTCGCGCGTGTACATGGGCGCTCAGCCACGGCCCGACCACAGCCTGCGCATTCCCCGTCCTGACCTGTCCGTCAATACCGGCTTGCCCAATGCCTGCAACGCTTGTCACGTCCAAAAGTCGGCGCAGTGGGCCGCCGACAGCATCGCCAAATGGTTTGGCAAGAAGCGTCGCCAGGAGCCGCATTTCGGGGCCGATTTTTCTGCCTACCGCGCTGGTCGGGGCGATGCGGGCCCGCTGCTGGCTCTCATTGCCAATGCCAACATGAGCGCCATCGTGCGCGCCACGGCGTTGAGCGAACTTGCCAATGACGCGGGCAGTGGCCTGCCGCTGCGAATCCATGCGCTCAAGGACGCGGCCGACGAAGTTCGAACTGCCGCGGCCGACGGCCTGGCGCTGCTGGAACCGGCGCGCCGCATGGAGGCGCTCTTGCCCCTGCTGCGCGACCCGATCCGCGCCGTGCGCATGGCCGCGATGCACAGCCTCTCGACCATTCCCCGCGAACGCTTTGACGCCGGCGCAAAGCCTGCCTTTGATGCAGCGCTGCAAGAGTACATCGCGGTACAGAGCCTGGCGCTGGACATGCCGGGCGCGCAGCTGAATCTTGCGCAGATTCTGCAGAACACAGGGCAGGCCGAGCTGGCCGAAAGGCACTATCTGACAGCCCTCAAGCTCGATCCCGATTTTTCCCCGGCCCGCCTCAACCTGGCCCAGCTCTACGCGCAGCAAGGCCGCATCAAGCCAGCGCAGGACGTGCTCAAAGCGGGCCTGTCGCGCCAACCCGGCATTGGTGAGCTGCAGTATTCGCTGGGTCTTCTGCTGGCGCAGGACGGAGAACTTCAAGCCGCCACCGATGCGCTGCAAAAGGCCGCGAAATTGCTGCCCCTGCGTGGCCGCGTGTCTTACAACCTCGCTCTGGCCTACCAGCAACTGGGAAAGAGCCGCTTGGCGGAGCAGTCCTTTCTGGCCGCAGTCAAGGCCGACCCGAGCGACCCCGACGTGCTGTATGCGCTGGCGGCGTATTACTTTCACGCGCACAAGCAAGCGCAGGCGCTGCAATGGGCAGAGCGGCTTAAGTTGCTGCGCCCCGATGACCCCAGATCCGGCCCATTGCAGCGGGCCCTGAGGACCCAGGCCGCAGCGGTGTCAGGCAACGTCAAGTAGACTGCAACGACACCGAATGCTGTCCCAAGCGCCATCTCCGAAATCATGTTCTCCCGCCTTGGGAAGGCGCTATTCTCGACTGACACTCTTGTGAAGGAAGCGCCATGACAGGAACGAGATTTCAATCCGACGTGTTGGTGATCGGAGGTGGCTTGGCCGGCATCGTCACGGCGCTCGAGTGCCTGCGCGCCGGCCAAAGCGTGACGCTGGTGGACCGCGACACGTCGGCGCGAATGGGTGGTCTGGCGCTGTGGGCGTTTGGCGGCATGGCTCTGGTGGACACCCCATTGCAGCGGCGCATGAAGCTCAAGGACTCACCGTCCATTGCATTGCGCGACTGGCTGCGCTTTGGCGAACTCGGCGAAGACGATGTGCTGCCGCGGCAATGGGCTTCCTACTATGTGGAGAACTCGCGCGCGCAGGTGTATGACTGGCTGATCGAGAGCGGACTGTCCTTCATGCCCGCGGTGAATTGGGTGGAGCGCGGCCTGCAGGGCAATGGCAACTCCTTGCCGCGCTACCACGTGGTGTGGGGCACTTCGCAGCGGCTCACGCTGCGCATGATTGAACTGATGCGAACTGCAGACGAGGGCCAGCGCCTGACCGTGTTGCACGAGCACGAGGTGCTAGCGCTGGATTCGTCCAACGGCGTCGTGACGGGAGCCAGCGCACTGAACCACGCGAGCGGTCAAAGCGTTCAACTCAACGCCGAGGTGGTGGTGCTGGCCATGGGCGGCATCAATGGCAGCATGCAACAAGCCCGCGCCAACTGGCCCAAGAATCGGCCCCTGCCAACTGCCATGCTCAACGGTGCCCATCCGTACGCCGACGGCAAACTCCACCACCTGGTCGCAGGCCTGGGCGGGCAGATCACGCATGCTGGCGAAATGTGGAACTACGCCGCGGGCGTGCCGCACCCCAAGCCCCACTTTGCAGGGCACGGCCTGTCGCTCATTCCCTGCAAGTCGGCGCTGTGGCTGAACCACCGGGGGGAACGCATCGGACCCGAACCTCTGGTCGTCGGCTTTGATACGCACGAGCTGTGCCAGCGCGTGGCGGCGCAGGAAAAGCCCTACGTCTGGCATCTGCTGAACTGGCGCATCGCCATCAAGGAGATGGCGCTGTCGGGTGCGGAACACAACCAGCGCATCCGCGATCACCAATTGCTGATGTTCCTGAAGGAAACGCTGCTGGGCAACCACCGTCTGGTGAAGCAGATGGTGACCGAGAGCCCGCACTTCCTGGTGGACGACACGCTGGCCGGACTGGCGTCCAAGATGAACGCGCTGGTCGGCAACGACGACGTTCGCGCCGAAGTGTTGCAGCAAACCGCCGACGCCTTCGACGCCAATTTTTTCCTGGGCGACAAGCTGCACAACGACGAGCAACTACGCCGCATCGAACACGCGCGCCACTGGGGGCCGGACCGGCTGCGCACCTGCAAACCTGCCGCCCTGCAGGAGCGCGGCGCGGGCCCCTTCATTGCGATACAGACGCAGCTCATCACGCGCAAGAGTCTGGGCGGCCTGCAGACTGACTTGCAAAGCCGCTTGCTCGATGCCAATGGTCGGGCCATGCCAGGCCTGTACTGCGTGGGCGAGGCGGCAGGGTTTGGCGGCGGTGGTGCCTGCGGCAAACGCTCGCTGGAAGGCACGTTCCTGCCCGGCTGTATCCTGACGGCACGCGCTGCAGCACGCTCCATCGTGTCTGGCCGTGGCCTTTGACTTTGATCTCAACCGCACAATCAGGAGACCCCCATGTCCAACGGCGCCAATGCCCTGATCCAGACCCTGGTCAATGCCGGCATCACCACCTGCTTTACCAATCCCGGCACCTCCGAGATGCACTTTGTGGCGGCGCTCGACACCGTGCCCGAGATGCGCGCCGTGCTCGCACTCTTTGAAGGTGTTGCCACCGGCGCGGCCGACGGCTATGGCCGTATGGCAGACAAGCCCGCCGCCACGCTACTGCACCTGGGCTGCGGCCTGGGCAACGGCCTGGCGAACCTGCACAACGCGCGCAAAGGCCGTGTGCCCGTGTTGAACATCGTGGGCGACCATGCCACTTACCACGTGCCATTTGACGCCCAGTTGCAGTCGGACATAGAAACTGTGGCGCGCAACGTGTCGTCGTGGGTGCGCACGTCCAAGACCACCGCAGCACTGGCTCAGGACGCGGTCGAGGCCATTGCCACGGCGCTGGGTCCACCGGGACAGGTGGCGACACTGATACTGCCGGCCGACGTATCGTGGAGCGAAGGCGGTGCAGCCAGGGAGCCGCTCGCATTGACGCCGCCGCCGGCAGCCGATGACTCTGCCGTGGCCGCCATCGCCAGTGCCTTGCAGGGCCCAGGCAAGAAAGCGATCCTCTTGGGTGGTCGGGCCTTGCGCGCGCCCGCGCTGATGGCGCTGGCGCGCATCGCCGCCAAGACCGGCGTCCAACTTTTTGCAGAAGTGTTTCCGACCCGCATGGAGCGCGGCGCCGGGTTGCCCCCGGTAGAGCGCCTGGCCTACATGGCCGAACTCGCTTCGGTGCAACTCAGCGGTCTGGAGCATCTCATCCTGGTCGACGCCAAGGCGCCCGTGTCGTTCTTCGCCTATCCCGGCAAGAAGAGCTACCTGGTGCCCGACGGCTGTCTATTGCACACCCTCGCCTCCTTCACCCAGGACGTGCAAGGCAGCCTGGAAAAGCTGTCCAGCGCCGTCGGTGCGGACCAGGCCACACCCATGCTCCAAGCGCCAAAACGTCCCGGCCGTCCGCGCGGCAAATTCACCGCCGACAAGGTGTGCAAGGCCATAGGCGAGCTGATGCCCGAACACGCCATCATCGTGGACGAGGCCATCACCTCAGGCCTGCTGCTGCCGCTGTACACGGCAGGGGCGCCGCACCATGACCTGATCACGCTCACCGGCGGCTCCATCGGCTTCGGCCTTCCCAACGCCGTGGGTGCGGCCATTGCCTGCCCGAAGCGCAAGGTGATCGCCCTGGCGGGAGACGGTTCCGCCATGTACACCATCCAGGCGCTATGGACCATGGCGCGCGAAAAACTTGACGTCATCTCCATCATTTTCAACAACCGCTCCTATGCCGTTCTGAATGTCGAGTTGCAGCGCGTGGGAGCCGGTGGTGCCGGCGACAAAGCCAGGGCCCAACTCGACCTGAAGAATCCAGCGATCGATTTTGTGCGCCTGGGCGAGAGCATGGGGGTGGCGTCCCGGCGCGCCACCAGCACGGAAGAATTTCTGGCCGCTTTCGAGCACGCCCTGCGTACACCCGGCCCACACCTGATCGAAGCCGTCGTGCCGCCCACGCTGGCTGGCTTGAAGCTGCGCGTCCTGCCGCATCTGCTGCAGTCCCTGGCCAAGCTGCCGCTGCCGGTGGCGCGCGCTCTCAAGCGCGCCATTGCGCCTTGAGAGCGAAAGCGGCTGGCGCTGCTTACTGGCCGCGCGGATAGCGCTTGAAGGCGCGGCGAAATACGTCCACCACTTCCGACGTCCCGCCCATGGTGACATCCAGATCTTTCACCAGACCATCCGACAGCCCGTAGATCCAGCCGTGCACCGTCACCTTCTGGCCCCGGCTCCAGGCGTCCTGCATCACGTTGGACAGGGCCACGTTGCCCACCTGCTCTATCACGTTCATCTCGCACAGCGCGTCTTCCAACTCGGCCTGGGGCAGGTGATTCAGACGCTGGCGATGGCGCAGCCGCACATCCTGCACGTGGCGCAGCCAGTTGTCCGCCAGGCCGATGCGCATGCCCCGGGCTGCAGCCAGCACACCGCCACAACCGTAGTGCCCCACCACCATGATGTGTTCCACCTTGAGCTGGTCCACCGCGAACTGGATCACCGACAGCGCATTCAGATCGGAATGCACCACCACGTTGGCGACATTGCGGTGCACGAACACCTCGCCCGGATCCAGGCCGGTGATTTCATTCGCCGGCACGCGGCTGTCGGAGCAGCCGATCCACAGATACTTGGGGCTTTGCTGCTGCGCCAGCTTGGCGAAAAACCCCGGACGCTCGCGCTCCATGCGCGCGGCCCATTGGATGTTGTTGTCGAAGAGGTGTTGCAGGGTTTGACTCATGCGGGGATGTTAAGGCAATCGCAGGCTGCGGATTTCAGTTCGCCGTTTGGAAGCCTGTGCCTGACGCCGCCGCCGGGGTAGGCGGCTGCGCGAATGTCCCCCGCTTCGACCTACGGTCTTTCGCTCCTCCTTGATTTCGCTGCGGCATCAAGGCGGAGGCCGCAGGCCGGGGGACAGCCGCGGAGCCGGGCGCTGCGGCGACCTGAGCGAGCACGAACGTCGAGTCATGAATTTGGCGAAATTCAATAGAGCGTCTCGGGCCGGATGCTGGCCCACTGCACGCGGTCGATCACCTGCCCATTCTTGATGGCACTGCGCCGCAACTCGGCCTCCTTGAAGTAACCGCACTTGCGTGCAACCGCCTGCGACCCTTCGTTCCACGAGAAGATGGGAGCAAACAATCGGGTCACCTCTGGCAAGTTCTGCCAGACCCAGGGCGTGACCAAGCCCAGTGCCTCGGACGCAATGCCGCGTCGCCAAAAGGCCTGCCCGATCCAGTAGCCAACTTCGGCGTTGCAGCGCAAGCATCCATCTTCCGGTCGCACACCCACGCAACCCACCACCTCGCCCTGCACATCCACACCCCAGACGTAGCCAAAGCTGGCCGGGCGGGTCTGCGGGTTGCACCACCCCGTTGCATCGGCCAATGTGTAGGGGCTGGGAAAACCATCAAAAAGATTCCGGGTCACGGCCAAGTCGTCGGCATGGCCCTGCAAGGACGGCGCGTCACTGGGAACCAGCGGACGCAGAACGCAACCTGCGCCATGCAGTACGGGTACGTCAGGCAAGTTCACATCGTCTCTGAAAACAACTCGCGCCCGATCAGCATGCGCCGGATTTCTGATGTCCCGGCGCCGATTTCATACAGCTTGGCATCGCGCCACAAGCGGCCCAGCGGGTACTCGTTGATATAGCCGTTGCCGCCGAAAATCTGCACGCCCTCGCCCGCCATCCAGGTGGCTTTTTCGGCGCACCACAGGATCACCGAGGCGCAGTCCTTACGCACCTGGCGCACATGTTCCACGCCAAGCAGATCGAGGTTCTTGGCGACGGTGTAGGCAAACGACCGGCCCGCCTGCAGCACCGTGTACATGTCGGCCACCTTGCCCTGGATCAGTTGGAACTCGCCGATGCTCTGGCCGAACTGCTTGCGGTCGTGGATGTAGGGAATGACGTTGTCCATCACCGACTGCATGATGCCAAGCGGACCGCCAGTGAGCACGGCGCGCTCGTAATCCAGGCCACTCATGAGCACCTTGGCGCCACTGTTGAGACCGCCCAGAATCTGGGACTCCGGCACCTCGACGTTGTCGAACACCAGCTCGCCGGTGTGGCTGCCGCGCATGCCCAGCTTGTCGAGCTTTTGCGCCACGCTGAAGCCGGGCATGTTCTTCTCGATCAGGAACGCCGTGACGCCGCGCGCGCCCAGCTCGGGCTCGGTCTTGGCATACACCACCAAGGTATCGGCGTCAGGCCCGTTGGTGATCCACATCTTGCTGCCGTTGAGCAAGTAGTAGCCGCCCTTGTCCTGGGCTTTCAATTTCATGCTAAGCACGTCCGAGCCGGCTCCGGGCTCGCTCATGGCAAGTGCGCCCACGTGCTCGCCCGAGATCAGCTTGGGCAGGTACTTGCTGCGCTGCGCTGGCGTGCCGTTGCGCCGGATCTGGTTCACGCACAGGTTGCTGTGCGCGCCGTAACTCAGGCCCACCGAGGCCGAGGCGCGCGAGATTTCTTCCATCGCGATCATGTGCGCCAGGTAGCCCATGTTGGCGCCGCCGTATTCCTCGCCCACGGTGATGCCGAGCACGCCCAACTCGCCCATCTTGCGCCACAGGTCCATGGGGAACTGGTCGTCGCGATCGATCTCGGCCGCACGCGGCGCGATCTCGGCTTGGGCGAACTCGCGCACGGCATCGCGCAGCGCGTCGATGTCTTCGCCGAGTTGAAAGTTCAGTCCGGGCAGGTCGTTCATGTCAGTCTCCTTGTCCTATCAATGGGTTTGCGCTGGCGGCTCAGGCCTTGACCTTCTTTTCTGACTTGACCAGCAGGGCGCGTGTTTCACGTTCGTGTTCTTTGACCTCCTCCAGATTCGCTTGCAGGTCAGCCATCTGAGCCTCAAGTTGCAAGCGGTGCGCTGCCAGCACCTGCAAGAACTTCTTCAATTGCGCGCCGGTGTCGCGCGGGCTGTCGTACATGTCGATGATGTCCTTGGCCTCGGTCAGACTCAGGCCCAGCCGTTTGGCGCGCAGCGTGAGCTTGAGACGGGCCCGATCCCGCGCCGAATAGACACGGTTGCGCCCGCCCGGCCCCGAGCGCTCGGGCTGCAGCAGACCCATGTCTTCATAGAAGCGAATGGCCCGTGTCGTCAGGTCGAATTCTTTGGCCAGGTCGCTGATGGTGTAGGTGGTGCTCATGAAACCCTACAATGCAAATTACCGCATTGACGTTTACGTAAACGTCAATTATGAACCAGACTCAACGATCCTTGAAACTTATGAACGAACTTGAACAGCAACTCCACTATCCCTGGGGCGACGCGCTGCCCGCCCCAGGCCGCGCGATGGAAGTCGCTGCAGGCGTGAAATGGCTGCGCATGGGTTTGCCGTTCGCGCTGAACCACATCAATCTGTGGCTGCTGCGCGACGAGGTCGATGGCCGCCAAGGTTGGAGCGTGGTCGACTGCTGCATCAGCAAGGACGAATCCAAGGCGCAATGGGAATCGGTGTTTGCGAACGAGCTGGAAGGTTTACCGATACTACGCGTGATCGTGACCCACATGCATCCGGACCACATCGGGCTGGCGCACTGGCTGTGCGAGCGCTGGCAAGCGCCGCTGTGGATCAGCGCCACCGACTACAACGCCGCGCGCATGGCCTGCCAGAGCACCACCGGTTTTGGCGGGGATGCATCCGCCCGGTTTTTTGCTGCGCATGGGCTGATCGACGCCGATGCCCAGGAGAAGATTCGTGGTCGCACCGGCTATTACCCCAGCATGGTGCCCGCCGTGCCGACGAGCTATCGGCGCATGATGGACGGCGACCTGATCGCCATCGGTAGCGGGGCACAGCGAACCTCATGGCGCTGTATCAGCGGCTATGGCCACGCACCCGAACACATTGCGCTCTATTGCGAACAGACGAAGATGCTGATTTCCGGCGACATGGTGCTGCCGCGCATCTCCACCAACATCAGCGTCTACGACATCGAGCCCGAATCGAATCCGCTCAAGCTGTTCCTGAGCTCCCTGGAAAGATACCGTGAACTCGACGCCGAGACGCTCACCCTGCCCTCGCATGGCAAGCCATTCAGGGGCTTGCACATGCGACTGGACCAACTCGCGCAACACCACCGCGACCGCCTGGCCGAAGTGCTGCAGGCCTGCGCGGAGCGCCCGCACAGCGCTGCCGACATGTTGATGGTGCTGTTCAAGCGCGCACTCGACCTGCACCAGACCACCTTTGCCATGGGTGAATCCGTGGCGCATCTGCATGCGCTGTGGTACGAGGGAAAACTCCAGCGCTCGCACGATGCCGATGGCGTGTACCGCTTCAGCATTGCATGACGCTGGTCTGTCCGTGCTGCCCTGCATGGCGGACTACAACCGCTGTGCAGGATAAGAATACGCCCCCGGCGCATCGAGCAGCGGCGGGGTGAGTCCCATGCTGCAAGGCAGCGTGTGGAGCGCAAAATGCCCATGCCTGGTCGACACAGGCCGGAGCGAATCAGGTGGTGCCCGGAGCCGGAATTGAACCGGCACGCCCCTTTCGAAGCGAGGGATTTTAAGCATGTGTCTGAAGGTTTCCCAACAGCATGGACTATCTCTTTACCCACAGCGATTCTGTTTGGGTAGCGGGCGCTCTCGCTGGTCATTAAGAGGGCTGAAACCTCTCCAGTAGTCTCTGCACCTTCCGAAGCTGTAGCCCCGGCTTGGCTCACGATCGGCATAGCAGCAACGCCTTAGCCTCTCCTGAATTCACCCGCAGTTTACTTCGCCCTTTCGAGCAAAGGGGGACTCGTTGTCTGTCGATCCCTTGTGTCTACCGATTTCACCATCCGGGCAACGAGATGAGTTTAGCACGCTGCCTGGGCTGCGTTGGATTCAGTCGGGGTGGGATTAGGGTGGTTGATCGAGCATGGGAAGCGGTGCCAAGTCTGTGTTCTCCCGGCACAGAGCAAGGCTCCCGACATGAGGCGGTGGCGCGTGGGCGCGCCGAATTCATTCCCTCTGTTCGCCACCGCACAGACAGGACAGTCCGGCAGTGATTTCATGGGGTTGGTCACATCGCAAAGGGCCGTTACAAGGAGCAACACCATGACACTTCGAACATTTGCAATCGTCGCCGCAATCACGCTGCCACTGCTAGCCGTCGCCAACCCCGTGCAGGACGGCTATCGCGTTGCCGCGAAGCAGGAAACCGCGACGTTCACCGATTTCTCCGCGACGCGCGGCGCGGCCTTCTACAAAGCCAAGACCGGTAATGTCTCGTGCGCGAGTTGCCACGGCGATTCGCCAAAGGCCCACGGCACGCACGCCACCACCAGCAAGGACATCCTGCCGCTGGCACCAGTTGCGAACGCCGAGCGATTCACCGACGCAGCCAAGGTCGAGAAGTGGTTCAAGCGTAACTGCAACGATGTGCTCAAGCGCGCCTGTACCGCGAACGAGAAGGGCGACTTTATCGCCTATCTGGTGTCGGTGAAATAAGGAGTGGCCATGAAAACACTGCATGTCATCCTCTTGATCCTGGCGCTACTGCCTGGCGCCGTACTGGCCGAAGACGACGACAAGGGCGGCAAAGGCGCCGGCAAATACGGCGGCGAAGACCGGGGGCGAACACTTCAACCGGCCAACGTGAATGCGACCTGGGCCAAGGAGTGCAGCGCCTGCCACATCGCCTACCCGCCCGGCCTGTTGCCTGCCGAGTCTTGGCGCAAGCTGATGTCAGGGCTGGACAAACACTTCGAGACCGACGCCTCTCTGACGGTCCCGGAAAGCCGGGACGTCACTGCCTTCCTGGTTGCCCACGCATCGAATCGCTGGACGGCAACGGGTGCGCCGCTGCGCATCACCGAGACGCAGTGGTTCAAAAGCAAGCACAGCACCAAGGAAGTGGCCCCCGCCGTGTGGAAGCGCACATCCGTGAAAAGCGCGGCGAACTGCCAAGCCTGTCATGCTGGAGCTGACAAGGGGGACTTCAACGAGCATTCGATCAAGATCCCGCAGTAGACGCGTCACCAAGTATCGCGCCATGAAACGCATCCTTATCTGGGATCTGCCGACCCGGCTGTTCCACTGGCTGCTGGTTACGTGCTTCACAGGCGCCTGGCTCACCAGCACGTCCGACCGCTGGCTGTCGATTCATATCTTTCTCGGCTATCTGATGCTGGGCCTGGTGCTGTTCCGGCTGGTGTGGGGATTTACCGGTGGTCACTACGCACGGTTCGAGTCGTTTGTACGCAGTCCGATGGCAGCCCTGCGCTACCTGCAAGACCTTGCGGCCAAGCGCGATGCAGCGTATCTCGGCCACAACCCGGCGGCCAGCCTGGCCATCATCGCGATGCTCGCGCTCGGTCTGGCAGTGGCCCTGACCGGTATCTTCACGCAGGGCGGCGAAGAGGGGCAAGGGGCGCTCACCGGCCTGCTGTCCATCGGCGCTGCGGCTTGGCTGAAGCAGGCGCACGAAGTGCTGGCCATGCTGATGCTGGTGGTCGTCAGCGGCCACCTGAGCGGCGTCGCTCTGGGCAGCTGGCTGCACGGGGAGAACCTGCCGCTGACGATGATCACCGGCAGCAAACTAGCGCCCGACGACGCCCTGGCGTCGCGGCCCTTCAATGGGACCGCGGCGGTGATGTCACTGGCCGTGGCCGCCTTTGGCATATTGTGGTTTTTCTACGCCTGGCACGAACCCGTCGAGGCTCGCCTTGGCCTGCGGGGTACCGGACTCGGAGCGCCGAATGTGGCCTTCGTAGGGCGCCCGCTCGCAGACGATCCCGTGTGGCGCGAAGAATGTGGCAGCTGTCATCTCGCCTTCCACCCCAATTTGCTGCCGGCGCGATCTTGGAAGCGGCTAATGGCGGGCCAGGCCGAGCACTTCGGGACTGACCTGGCGCTGGATGCGCCAACGGCCGCGGCCGTCCAGGCATTCCTGGTGCGCAACGCGGCGGAACGCAGTTCCACAGAAGCGGCCTTCAAGATCAATCGCTCGATTCCGCCCAGCATGACGCCGCTGCACATCACCGAAACCCCGTACTGGGTCCAGAAGCATCATGACATTCGCGAGTCCGACTGGCAACTGCCACGGGTGAAGAGCAAGGCCAACTGCGCTGGATGCCACCTTGATGCTGTGGCGGGTACTTTTGAAGACGCCGCGATGCGGATTCCCCGCATGGCGCAGGTTCAAGATGCTGTTTCAGCTTCGCCTCGAGCTCGGCCGTGATGCTGCCGAGATAGGTTCGCGGCACGGTGTTCGGCACCGGGTATGGTGCATTGAATACTGGGCCAGTCATCCCATATGTAGCTCCAACAAGGAAGAACATGAACCCACTGAAGGCAATTGCAGGCGTATTGATGGTCGCTACAGGATCGGCGCACGCCATCGAACAGCCCAATTTCACGGTCCTGCAAAAGACGCAAGTGTTTGAAGTTCGCACGTACAAGCCCTATGTTGTCGCTGAGGTTGTCGTGGCCGGGCCAGCGACTGAAGCCGGGAATCAGGCCTTTCCGATACTCGCTGGCTACATCTTTGGCAAGAACAAGGGTGAGCGAAAATTTGACATGACAGCGCCTGTGACGCAGACGGCGCTCACGGTGCCGCTGAAACTTGAAATGACAGCGCCGGTGACGCAGACACCCGCAGCCGAAGGCTTCCTTGTGCAGTTCATGATGCCCGGCGCCTATACGCTGGCGACGCTACCCGAGCCGCTGGACGCAAGAGTGAAATTACGAGAAGTTCCCGAGCAGACCGTTGCCGTCATCAAGTATTCCGGGACTTGGTCGCAGACCAACTATGACGAGCACTTGGGCATGCTCAAGAAGGCACTCTCTCAAGCCGGCATCGCGACCTATGACGAGCCGGTCTACTCGCGCTACAACGCACCGTTTACGCCCTGGTTCTTGCGAACCAATGAAATCTGGTTGAAGATGCACTGAGATCGCCAAGTTGGCGCGGTAGGCCAGTGGCTTCGACCGAACAAAAATGCCTCTTGCTAGAGAGGCATTGAAGTCGTTGATTTATAACGTTTTTCTTGGAGGCGCGACCCGGAGTCGAACCGGGCTAGACGGATTTGCAATCCGTTGCATAACCGCTTTGCTATCGCGCCAATTTCTGCAACAAAAAAGGGAAGTCTGAACTTCCCTTTTTTAGAAACTGGAGCGGGAAAAGAGTCTCGAACTCTCGACCTCAACCTTGGCAAGGTTGCGCTCTACCAACTGAGCTATTCCCGCATTTCAAGCCTCGAATTATAGCCAATTTTTTTTGGCATTCCATTGAGGCTCTAAAAAAATTTAACGACCTCAATGTTTGACCGACGCCACGGCGCCATGTGCTGCGACCTCTACCCCGGCCGTGGCAACGGGCGCAACCGTCGCCACCGGTTCATCGTCGGGCAAGGGCGTCGGCATGCGCTCCAACGCGAGCTCCAGCACCTTGTCAATCCACTTCACCGGAATGATCTCCAGACCGTCCTTGACGTTTTCAGGGATATCCTGCAAGTCCTTGGCATTTTCCTCCGGGATCAGCACCGTCTTGATACCGCCGCGCAGGGCCGCGAGCAGCTTTTCCTTGAGCCCGCCAATCGCTGTGACCTCGCCGCGCAGGGTGATCTCGCCGGTCATGGCCACGTCCGCGCGCACCGGGATGCCAGTCAACGCCGACACAAACGCGGTGGTCAACGCCGCTCCGGCGCTGGGCCCATCCTTGGGCGTGGCGCCATCGGGCACGTGGATGTGAATGTCCTTCTTCTCGAACACCTCGTCCTTGATTCCAAGACGACGCGCACGACTACGCACCACCGTGCGCGCGGCTTCAACTGATTCCTTCATGACATCGCCCAGCGAGCCGGTGCGGGTGATGACACCCTTGCCCGGCGTCAGCGCCGCTTCGATCGTGAGCAGGTCGCCACCGACTTCGGTCCACGCCAGACCCACCACCTGCCCGACCTGGTTCTGCAACTCGGCCCGGCCAAAGGAGTACTTGCGCACGCCCAGAAAATCATTCAGATTCTCGCCCGTGACCCGGACTTTGCCCGACATCTTCTTCAGCAACATGCCCTTGACCACCTTGCGGCAAATCTTGGAGAGTTCGCGCTCAAGCGAGCGCACGCCCGCCTCACGCGTGTAGTAGCGCACGATGTCGCGCACCGCCTCTTCAGTCACTTCCAGTTCTTCTTCCTTGACACCATTGTTCGTGATCTGTTTGGGCAACAGGAACTTGAGCGCGATGCTGGTCTTCTCGTCCTCGGTATAGCCCGACAAGCGGATCACTTCCATGCGGTCCAGCAGGGCCGCCGGGATGTTCATCGAGTTGGACGTGGCCACGAACATGACATCGCTCAAGTCAAAGTCGACCTCAACGTAGTGGTCGCCAAACTTGTGGTTTTGTTCCGGATCGAGCACCTCAAGCAGGGCGCTTGAGGGGTCGCCACGAAAATCAGTTCCGAGCTTGTCGATTTCATCGAGCAGGAACAAGGGATTGCGGGTGCCGACCTTGCCCAGACTCTGCAGCACCTTGCCCGGCAGTGCGCCGATGTAGGTGCGTCTATGCCCGCGAATCTCGGCCTCGTCGCGCATGCCGCCCAGCGCCATGCGCACGTACTTGCGGCCCGTGGCCTTGGCGATGGACTGCCCCAACGAGGTTTTGCCCACGCCCGGTGGGCCGACCAGACACAAGATCGGCGCCTTTACTTTTTCCACGCGCTGCTGCACCGCGAGGTATTCCACGATGCGGTCCTTCACCTTTTCCAGGCCGAAATGGTCTTCATTGAGCACACCTTCGGCGTGCCCCAGATCGTGCTTGATCTTGGTCTTCTTGCTCCAGGGCAGCGAGGTCAGCACGTCGATGTAGTTGCGCACCACTGTGGCCTCGGCCGACATTGGCGACATGAGCTTGAGCTTCTTGAACTCGCCTTCGGCTTTCTTCAGCGCATCCTTGGGCATCTTGGCGAACTTGATCTTCTTTTCGATCTCGTCCAGGTCTGAGCCCTCTTCACCTTCGCCAAGCTCCTTCTGAATCGCCTTGACCTGCTCGTTCAGGTAGAAGTCGCGCTGGTTCTTCTCCATCTGGCGTTTGACGCGCCCGCGGATCTTCTTGTCCACGTTGAGAATGTCCACTTCGCGTTCCAGCTGTTCGAACAGGTTTTCCAGTCGCGCCCGGATGTCGGCCAGAGCCAGCACGGATTGCTTCTGATCCAGTTTCAGCGGCAAGTGTGCGGCGATGGTATCGGCCAAGCGCCCGGCATCGTCGATGCTGGAGATCGATGTCAGAATTTCAGGTGGAATCTTCTTGTTGAGTTTGACATAGAGGTCAAACTGCTGCATCACGGCACGGCGCAAAGCCTCCACCTCACGCCCCTGCGCCACGGCCTTGGCGCCAGCGCCTTCCACCGGCGCTGCAATCGGCGTCACGTTGGCCGTGAAGTGCGACTCGCTGTCGTCGATCTGATTCACGCTCGCGCGCTGCTGCCCTTCCACCAGCACCTTGACGGTGCCATCGGGCAACTTGAGCATCTGCAAGATGGTGGCGATGCACCCCACCTCGAACATGTCAGAGACCGTGGGTTCATCCTTGGCTGCGGTCTTTTGCGCCACCAGCATGATGCGGCGTTCCGCTTCCATCGCGGCTTCCAGCGCCTTGATGCTCTTGGGGCGACCGACGAACAGCGGGATCACCATATGCGGAAACACCACCACATCGCGCAAAGGCAGCAAGGGCAGTTCAAGGGCAATAGCAGGCAGTTGGGTTTGTCCGGACATGGGAATCCTTTAAGTTACCTGTTGAATATGGTTCGGCCTGCGGCAATTTCAAGCCGCCGGCGAGCTCAGTTGAGACTGTAGTTGAAAGCGCCTCGCGCCATCAGCCCAAAGTAGTTGACCGTTCAAGCCTTCTTCGCGGCTTCACGATACACCAACAGCGGCGGCTTGTTGTCTTCGATCGTCGATTCATCCACCACAACCTTGTCCACGTTGGGGCTATTGGGCAGATCAAACATGGTGTCGATCAGCGACTGCTCAAGGATGGAGCGCAAGCCTCGTGCTCCGGTCTTGCGCGTCAACGCCTTGCGCGCGATGGCCTTGAGCGCCGACGGGCGCACCTCCAGCTCCACGCCCTCCATGGCCAGCAGCTTGGCGTATTGCTTGACCAGCGCGTTTTTCGGCTCGGTCAAAATCTGCACCAAGGCATCCTCGCTCAATTCGGACAGTGTCGCCACCACCGGCATGCGCCCCACCAATTCGGGAATCAAACCAAACTTGACCAGATCCTCAGGCTCGACTTCCTTGAAGGCTTCGGTCAGGCTGCGCTGTTTCTTGCTCATGACCGTTGCGCCAAAACCCATGCCCGATGATTCCGTGCGGTTTTCGATCACCTTCTCTAGGCCGAAAAAAGCGCCGCCGCAGATGAACAGGATGTTGGTGGTATCGACCTGCACAAAGTCCTGGTTCGGATGCTTGCGACCGCCCTGCGGCGGCACGCTGGCCATGGTGCCTTCGATCAGTTTGAGCAGGGCCTGCTGCACCCCTTCACCCGACACGTCGCGGGTGATGGAGGGGTTGTCGGACTTGCGTGAAATCTTGTCGATCTCGTCGATATACACGATGCCGCGCTGGGCCCGTTCGACCTCGTAATTGCAGCTTTGGAGCAGCTTGAGCACGATGTTTTCCACGTCCTCACCCACGTACCCGGCTTCGGTCAACGTGGTGGCGTCGGCCATGACGAAGGGTACATTGAGCATGCGCGCCAGGGTCTGGGCCAGCAAAGTCTTGCCTGAACCCGTGGGTCCGATCAGCAGGATGTTGCTCTTGGACAATTCGATATCGTCCTTGGCGCTTTTCTCCTGATGCCGCAAGCGCTTGTAATGGTTGTATACGGCCACCGACAGGGTACGCTTGGCGACCTCCTGACCAATGACGTAGTTGTCCAGATTGGCCTTGATTTCGGCGGGCGTGGGCAGATCACTCTTCTCGTCCTTGCCGGACGCATTCCCGGGCAATTCATCCCGGATGATGTCGTTGCAAAGGTCAATGCACTCGTCGCAGATGAAGACCGACGGGCCGGCGATCAGTTTCTTGACCTCGTGCTGACTCTTTCCGCAAAACGAACAGAAGAGCGATTTTTCGCCCGAGGAGCCCTTTTTTTCGGCCATGAAGTGGGTGCCTTTGATGGAAAGTTGGCAAATGATACTGAAAGCTGCAGCACCCAGTTCGGGCGCGGCAGCGGCTCCGGCGCGGATCAGGGACGCTTGGCAATCACCTGATCGATCAGGCCGTACTCTTTGGCCTCATCAGCGGACAGGAAGTAGTCGCGTTCTGTATCGCGCGCAATGCGGTCCAGAGGTTGGCCCGTGCGGTCCGCCAAGATCTTGTTGAGTTGCTCGCGCGTCTTGAGAATTTCTCGTGCCTGGATTTCGATTTCCGTGGCCTGGCCCTGCGATCCACCCGAGGGCTGATGGATCATGACCTTGGAATTGGGCAGCGAAAATCGCTTGCCTTTGGCGCCGGCGGCCAGCAAGAACGCGCCCATGCTCGCGGCCATTCCGGTGCACAGGGTGGAGACGTCGGGCTTGATGAAATTCATGGTGTCGAAAATGGCCATGCCCGCACTCACTGAGCCGCCAGGAGAGTTGATGTAGAACGAGATGTCCTTGTCCGGATTCTCGCTCTCCAGGAACAGCAACTGCGCCACGACCAGATTGGCAACATAGTCGTTCACCGGGCCCACTAAAAAGATCACCCGTTCCTTGAGCAGGCGCGAGTAGATGTCGTAGGACCGTTCACCCCGACCCGATTGCTCGATGACCATGGGAACCATGCCCAAACCTTGTGTTTCCAGTGCGCTCATGTGTTCTCCAAAAAAATATCAGTCCCAATGAATGGGGGCTTGCACCCCAAAGTGCAAGCCCCGGACCTCAAATCATTGCCAGCGGCCCAGACCATCCGGATCAGGACTGACCCATCAGTTCGTCAAAGCTCACGCTCTTGAGGCTGACCTTGGCTTGCGACAGAATGAAGTCGGTCACGTTGTTCTCCAGCACGATGGCCTGCACCTCACCCATGCGGTCGCCGTCGCCGTAGTACCAACGCACCACGTCTGCGGGCTTTTCGTAGCTGGCAGCCAACTCGTCGATGTGCGTCTTGATCTGCTCGGGCTTGGCCTGCAGGTCATGACTGCGCACCAGTTCAGCCACGGCCAGCCCCAGGCGCACGCGGCGCTCGGCCTGTGGGCGGAAGATTTCCTCGGGGATCGGTGCCTTGTCGGCGTCCTTCACGCCGCGCTGCTTCAGGTCCGCACGTGCGCCTTCGATCAGGCGCGCCACTTCGGACTGGACCGCAGACTTGGGACAATCGAGTTCGGCCCGGGTCAGCAACGCGTCCATCGCCGCCTGCTTGTTGCGCGACAGCAGACGAAACTTCACTTCCCGCTCCAGATTCTTGCGGATGTCGGAGCGCAGGCCTTCGACCGTGGCGTCCTCAATCCCCAGAAGCTTGGCCAAAGCGCCATTCACTTCGGGCAAATGGGCTTCTTCAATCTTGTGCACCGTCACCATGAAGTCGGCGGTCTTGCCCGCGACGTCCTTGCCATGGTAATCAGCGGGGAATGCCAACGGGAAAGTCTTGCTTTCACCGGCCTTCATGCCAGCCGTGGCTTCTTCGAATTCCTTGAGCATCTGGCCATCGCCCAGGATGAACTGATAGCCCTCGGCCTTGCCGCCGGCAAACGGTTCACCATCGATCTTGCCCTCGAAGTCCACGCTGACGCGGTCGCCGATTTGCGCCGCGCCAGACTGCGGGCGCAAGGCAAAAGTGCGGCGCTGTTTGCGCAAGATTTCCAGCGTCTTGTCAATCGCCGCATCCGTGACTTCGGAGGAAAGCTTTTCCACTTCGGCGCCTGACAGGTCGGCCAGCTTCACCTCCGGATAAACCTCGAACAGCGCGTCAAAGGCCATTTCGCCCTCGGGCGCAGCGTCCTTTTCGGTGATGCGTGGCTGGCCCGCGACGCGCAGCTTAGCTTCGTTCGCGGCATTGGCAAATGCCTCGCCCACCTTGTCGTTCATGACTTCGTGCTGCACCGAATAGCCGTAGCGTTGCGCCACCACGGTCATGGGCACCTTGCCCGGACGAAAACCGTCCATCTTGACGGTGCGAGCCAAGCGCTTCAGGCGTGAATTGATTTCCGCCTGAATGACGGCGACGGGCAGCGTCAACGTCATCTTGCGTTCGAGTTTTTCTAGTGTTTCAACAGTCACGGCCATCATGATTCTCCTAATGTGACGGGGCAAGGCGACGCGTTGGACGGCGTTCCTGCTCCCCAAAATTTCCAAACTTTTCTGGTGCGCGGGGCGGGACTCGAACCCGCACATCCTTGCGGACGTCAGGACCTAAACCTGGTGCGTCTACCAATTTCGCCACCCGCGCGAAGAAATACAAAGCGACCGGCATTGGCGCTTGCAAGCAGGCTCGCAAGCCACCCAACCAGGCGCCTGAAATCGGTCAACCGCGTATTTTACTTGCAACCGCCACTCCCGGGGGCCGACAATCAGACGGTGAACCCTTCCGCCTCTACTGCACCCGCGCCCTCCGAGCACTACGAAAACTTTCCCGTGGCCTCGGTGCTGTGCCCGCCCAGGATCCGTCCTGCGGTGTCGGCACTGTATTGGTTTGCCCGCACCGCCGACGACCTGGCGGACGAAGGTGACGCCAGCGCCGAGGAACGATTGACCGACTTGGCACAATTTCGCTCCGACCTGGTATGCGTGGCCGACGGCCAAAGCCACAGTGGACGCTGGCCCCATGTGTTCGTCCCGCTGCAAGGCGCACTGCAACGCTTTGCCTTGCCCCTGTCTTTGCTATTGGACCTGCTCGACGCCTTTGAGCAGGATGTCGCCAAGACCCGCGATCGGTTGGGCTACGCCGATGAAGCGGAACTGCTGGACTATTGCCGCCGCTCGGCCAACCCGGTGGGCCGACTGCTGCTGCACCTGTACGGTGTGAACGATGGCGCATCGCTACGCCAAAGCGACGCCATCTGCACGGCTTTGCAGCTCATCAACTTTTGGCAGGACCTGAGCCGCGACATTCCGCGGGGGCGCCATTACCTGCCGGCGGCCGACTGCGCGAAGCAGGGTGTCGGCGCGGGCGAATTGGAGGCTCTGCAGCAAACCCCCGCGAGCACCCGCCTGATCGCCCAACAATGCCAGTGCGCGCGCGCCCTGATGCAAAGCGGCGCGCGACTGGTGCACACCGTGCCCGATCGCGCCGGTTGGGAGCTGCGCCTGGTGGTACAGGGAGGTTTGCGCATTCTGGACAAGATCGAACACAGGGCCTTCGCCACACTCGCGTATCGACCCCAACTCAACGCCTGGGACTTCTGTGTGATGCTGTGGCGAGCCTTGTGGATGCGCGCACCCCGGCGCTGAATCGGTCAGCGGGAGTCGCTGCATGGCACAGCGGTGCCCCGGTCGTATTCCCTGTATAAACTCGGGGCTCCCAACCCGCATGCCATGAAGCCACAAGACTACGTTCAACAAAAAGCCGCCGCCTCGGGCAGCAGCTTTTACTACGCCTTCCTGTTTTTGCCGCCGCCCAGGCGCGCAGCGATCACGGCGTTCTACGCATTTTGCCGCGAGGTGGACGACGTCGTGGACGAGGCGGCAGATCTGGGGGTGGCGCAGACCAAGCTGGCCTGGTGGCAGGGCGAAGTGAGCAAGGCATTTTCTGGCACGGCCAGTCACCCGGTGACACAGGCGCTGATGCCGTGGACGCAGACCTTCGGCATCGAGCAGCGCCAACTGCAGGCGGTGATCGAAGGCTGCCAGATGGATCTGCAACAGACCCGCTATCTGGATTTTCCAGGATTGCAAAGCTACTGCCACCTAGTCGCCGGTGTGGTGGGCGAAGTGGCGGCTCAAATCTTTGGCCAGACGCAGGAGCAGACCACCCAATACGCACACCGCCTGGGGCTGGCGTTCCAGCTCACCAACATCATTCGCGACGTGGGCGAGGACGCCATGCGCGGGCGCATCTACCTGCCCATGAGCGAGTTGCAGCGGTTTGACGTGAAGGCGCACGAGTTGCTCAAGCGCGAAGACAGCGCGGAATTTCAGCAACGCTTTGTCGCACTGATGCAGTTCCAGGCGCAGCGCGCGCACCGCCTTTATGACGAGGCGCTGGCGCTGCTGCCGCCAGCCGATCGACGCACGCAAAAGCCCGGCCTGATGATGGCCAGCATCTACCGCGCCCTGCTGCGCGAAATCGAGCGCGACAACTTTCGCGTGCTGCATCAGCGCGTGAGCCTGACGCCGCTGCGCAAGCTGTGGCTGGCGTGGAAGGTGCAAGCGCTGGGCCGTCTGTAGCCGCAGCCTGCTCATGCAAGCGCCATGAACATCGCCATCATCGGCGCCGGCTGGTCCGGGCTTGCGGCCGCTGTGAAGGCCAAGCAGGCCGGCAACGAGGTCACCGTATTCGAAGCATCGAGACATCTGGGTGGTCGAGCGCGAGCCCTGAGCACCACTTTGCCCGATGGCCAACGCGTGATGCTGGACAACGGCCAGCACATCCTGATCGGCGCCTACCAGCAGACCCTGAAGTTGATGCGCGAGGTGGGTGTGGACCCCGAGTCAGCCTTGGCGCGCTTGCCGCTCACGCTGCAATTTCCCAACGGCAGCGGAATAAAGTTGCCGCTGCTGCGCGCGCCCTGGGACGCGCTCATCGGCATCGCCTCGGCGCGCGGCTGGACTTGGGGCGACAAGTTGTCGCTGCTGCAGGCCGCGGCGCGCTGGCAATGGCGCGGCTTTTCTTGTCCCGAAGACCTCACGGTGGCGCGTTTATGCCAGTCCTTGAGCGCCAAGGTGATGCGCGAGCTGATCGAGCCGCTGTGCGTGTCGGCCTTGAACACGCCCGCACAGCGCGCCAGTGCCCCGGTGTTTTTGCGGGTGCTGCAGGACAGTCTTTTTGCCCCCGGGGGCTCGAATCTGCTGCTGCCGCGGGTCGATCTGTCGGCCTGCTTTCCCGACGCTGGCGCGCGCTGGCTGGAGGACCGCGGTGGCCGCGTGATGCGAGGCGAACGCGTAGTGTCGCTCAGTCCGGTGCCGTGCGGCTGGCAGGTGCAGGGCGAAGTCTTTGATCAGGTGGTGTTGGCGGTGAGCGCCACCGACGCCGTGCGGTTGCTGGAGCAAACCCAACCGGGCTTACCCGCGGCGCTGGCGCAAGGCTTGCAAAACTGGAGCACGAGGGCACAGGCGCTGCAGTTCGAAGCCATCACCACGGTGTACGCCTTTGGTCGCGGTGCGCGGCTGGCGCAGCCCATGCTGGCCCTGCGCAGCGATGCGGCCAATCCGGCCCAGTTCGCATTTGACCGGGGCCAACTGAACGGGCCCACGGGCTTGATCGCGCTGGTGGTCAGCGCCAGCGCGGGTGAGCGCGACGTCATCCAATCTCAGGTGCTGGTGCAGGCACGTCAACAACTTGGATTGGAATTGCAGGCGCTGCGCAGTGTCACCGAAAAGCGTGCCACTTTTGCCTGCACTGCGGGTCTGCTGCGCCCCGCCATGGAGATCGCGCCGGGTCTGCGCGCCTGCGGCGACTATGTGGCCGGCCCCTACCCCGCCACGCTCGAAGGAGCCGTGCGCAGCGGGCTGAATACGATAAGCTGTTGAACTGTCGTCACCGCGAGGTCTACTATGAAACGCACTCTCAAGGCACTGGCGCTCGGATTGGCTGGCTTGTTGGTTCTGCTGGCCGCGGGCGCTGCCTGGTACATCCACAGCAAGCAGCCACAACGTAGCGGAGCCTTGAGCTTGGCTGCACTGGCTGCGCCGGTGAGCGTGCGCTACGACGAACGTGGCGTGCCCCATATCCGCGCCGAAAACGAGACCGATCTTTACCGCGCATTGGGCTACGTCCAGGCACAGGACCGACTGTTCCAGATGGAGATGACGCGGCGCCTGGCCAACGGCGAACTGGCTGAAGTCCTGGGGCCCAAGCTGCTGGAAGTAGACAAGTTCTTCCGCACACTGGGCCTGAACGATCACGCCCAAAGTTACGTCGCCGCGATGGACAAGAGCACCCCCAGCTACCACGCTTTGCTGGCCTACCTGGATGGCATCAACCAGTTCCAGGCGACTCACCCCGCGCCCATGGAGTTTGACGTGTTGGGCATACCCAAGCGGCCCTTTACCCCGGGCGACACCATGGCCGTGGTTGGCTACATGGCCTACAGCTTTGCCCCCGCCATCAAGACCGATCCGGCACTGACCTTCGTGCGCGACAAACTCGGGCCCGACTACCTCAAGCTGTTCGATCTGGATTGGCATGCCCAGGGCGTGCTCAAGCCCCCTGTCACGCCGGTGACGACCTTGAGCGGTGCCGATTGGCGTGGCCTGGAACACCTGGCGCAGATCAGTCAACAAGCCACCGAATTGATGGCGATGCCCGCCTTTGAAGGCAGCAATGCCTGGGCCATTGCAGGCCAACGCACGGCCAGCGGCAAGCCCATGCTGTCGGGCGATCCTCACATTGGTTTTTCCGTCCCGTCGGTGTGGTATGAGGCGCAACTGTCTGCGCCCGGAGTGGATCTGTACGGCAACTTCCTGACGCTCACGCCCTCGGCGCTACTGGGCCACAACCTGCAGTTCGCCTGGAGCCTGACCATGTTCGAGAACGACGACATGGACTTCGTTGCAGAAAGGCGCAATCCGGACAACGCGAACCAGGTCTGGTACCACGGCCAGTGGGTGGATCTGCAGCAGCGCGTGCAAACCATTGCGGTCAAGGGTGCGGCGCCGGTCGAACTGGTGGTGCTGCGCTCGCCCCACGGGCCGATCGTCAACAGCGCGCTGGGTGAGACTGCGGGCAGCACGCCCATCGCCATGTGGTGGGCCTTCCTGGAAACCGAGAACCCGGCACTGCAGGGCCTTTATGAACTCAACCGGGCCGACACGCTGATCAAGGCGCGCACGGCAGCGAGCAAGATTCACGCTCCGGGTCTGAACCTCGTCTGGGCCAACGCCTCGGGCGACATCGGCTGGTGGGCGGCCGCAAAATTGCCAATTCGCCCGGCTGGCGTCAACCCCAGCTTCATACTGGACGGCAGCAGCACCGAATCGGACAAGGTCGGCTACACCCCCTTCGGCGACAACCCCCATGAAGAGAACCCGGCCCGCGGCTACATCATGTCGGCGAACCACCAACCGCTGGCCGTCAACGGCGTGGCCGTTCCAGGCTACTACTGCATCTGGGACCGGGCCCAGGAACTGGAAGACGCCTTGAGCATCCCCGGCCTCAAGTGGGATACGGCGCGCAGTCAGGCGCTGCAACTCAACGTCCATTCCGGCTATTCGGCGCGCATCATCCAGCCGCTGCTGCCGGTGCTGCGCGACGTGGTGACCGACCCTGGCGAGCGGGCCCTGCTGGAACAACTGGCCGCATGGGACGGCAAAGAGACGGTGCAGAGCACGATGGCCACGCTGTTCCATCAAATGCTGTACGAACTGGCGGTGGCGGCCATGTCCGACAGGTTGGGTCAGGCCCGCTTCAAGAACCTGCTTCAGACCCATGCACTGGACTTTGCCTTGCCGCGTCTGGCCGCCGATGCGAGTTCCCCGTGGTGGAGCAACGCCCACAATGCGGGCAGGGAAAACCGCGTCGCCACCGTCAAGACGATGTGGCGCGCCACCCTCACCCACCTGCAACAGACTTTCGGGTCGGACCCCGCGGGCTGGACCTGGGGCAAGGCCCACACACTCACGCACAACCATCCGCTGGGAACACAAAAGCCTCTGGACAAATTATTCAATGTCGGCCCATTTGCTGTGCCGGGTGGGCGCGAATTGCCTAACAATCTGGGCGGCGATATCGGCCCCGCACCGTGGGCCGTCAGCATGGGGCCGTCCACGCGCCGGGTGATCGACTTTGGCGACGTATCCAAGGCGGTGGGCATCAACCCCGTCGGTCAGAGCGGTGTGCTGTTCGACGCCCACTACGCCGACCAGGCGGCGGACTACATCCAGGGCAAATACCAGCCGTTGCACTTGAGCCAGTCCGACGTGACTGCATTCACGCGCAGCACGCTGATATTGGAGCCGGCACGTCCATGAAGAGCTCCCGGGGAGCCAGACCAAGGTTGCTGCGAACTTCCGGCCACTGAAGTGCCGCGCCTGAGCCCGTGAAAAATCAGGGTCACAGGGCCTTGGCGCGAACATAGGCCGGTCGGGCCAGACAGCCCTGCAGCCACGCTTGCGTGTGCGGCAAGGACGCCAGCAGCGCCGCTGCCGGGCGGACCCAGTTCACGACCGACGAAACTGTCACATCGGCCACGGTGAAGCGCTCACCCGCCATGAACCTGTGCCCTTGCAAATGCTGTTCCAGCACACGCAGCGGAGTTGCCAGGCGCTTTTCGGCAGCCTGCGCCAGTTCGGGCTTGCGCTGCTCTGCGGGCATGGCGAGGCGATGCATCAACACCGTCAGTGCGTCCTTCTCCAGTTCGGTCACGGTCCAGAAGGTCCAACGCAGGCTTTGCGCCTCTTCGCTGTGGGTGTGCGGCGCAATGCTGCCAGACTGATTGGCACCGAAGCGCCGTGCCAGGTACAAGGCGCAGGCCATGGACTCCCAGACGATGATGCCGTCGTCGTCGAGCACCGGAATATGGCCGTTCGGATTCAGCGCCAGGAATTCGGGTGTGTGCGTGGCGCCGCCTTGATAGCGCTGCGCGATGTGTTCATAGCTCAGGCCCATTTCTTCCGCCACCCACAGCGGGCGAATGGCGCGTGAGGCAGCGATGCCGTAGATTTTCAGGGCCATGAGGCTTGCTCCAATAAGTTGAACGCGCTGACCTTCATGACTCGGTGCGCTTCGCAGCACAGGCAAGAAGGTCGGACTTGGCCGGGGTCAAGCACTTTAATGGAGAATAGCGCATGGCCCTCCCATCACCTTTCTCCCCGGAACCCCCATTCAAGCACGGACAGGCGCCCAGGACCGCCGTGCTCTACTGCAATCTGGGTACGCCCGACGAACCGACTCCGGCCGCCGTTCGACGCTATCTGGCCGAATTCCTGAGCGATGCACGCGTGATTGAAATCCCGAGGCTGCTGTGGCTGCTGATCCTGCATGGCATCATCTTGCGCACGCGCCCAAAGCAATCCGCCGCCAAGTACGCCAGCATCTGGACCTCCGAAGGCTCGCCGCTGCGGCTGTGGACCGCGAAGCAGGGCAAGCTGCTGCAGGGCTGGCTGGGAGAACGCGGGCACAGCGTGGTGGTGCGCTATGCCATGCGCTACGGCAATCCGTCCATCGCCTCACAGTTGGACGCGCTCAAGGCCGAAGGCGCAACCCGTGTTCTCATTCTTCCTGCCTACCCCCAGTATTCCGCCACCAGCAGCGCCAGCGTGTTCGACGCCGTCTACGCCTGGGCCGCCAAGACACGCTGTATCCCGGAGCTGAGGTTTGTGAACCACTACCACGACCACCCCGGCTACATCCAGGCGCTGGCCGCAAGCATTCGACGCCATTGGAAGGCGCATGGACGTCCCGACCAATTGCTGATGAGCTTTCACGGCGTACCCGAACGCACGCTGCAACTGGGCGACCCCTACCACTGCGAGTGCCTGAAAACAGGACGCCTGCTGGCGCAAGCCCTATATCTGGAGCCCGAACAATGGCGCCTGAGCTTCCAGTCGCGATTGGGCCGCGCCAAATGGCTTGAGCCCTACACCGAACCGACTTTGCGTGCCCTTGGGAAAGCTGGCGTGAAGCGGGTCGACGTGGTCTGCCCCGGCTTCACCAGCGACTGCCTGGAGACGCTGGAAGAAATCGCCTTGGAAGGCCGCCACGCCTTTCTCAGCAGCGGCGGCAAGGAGTTTCACTACATTCCCTGTCTGAACGACGACCCCGCCTGGATCACAGCGCTGTGCGATCTGGCACAGCAGCACCTGGCGGGTTGGCCCACGCAAGCACCACCAGCGGCACAGGAATTGCAAGGCACGAAGCAGCGCGCGCTGGCGCTGGGTGCCAAGGACTGATATGAAATACCCGCACCTGCTCTCCCCTTTGGACCTGGGGTTCACAACGCTGCGCAACCGCGTTGTGATGGGCTCCATGCACACGGGATTGGAAGACCGTTTCTGGAACTACCCCAAGCTGGCAGCGTACTTTCGCGAGCGCGCGGCCGGCGGTGTGGGCTTGATCGTGACCGGCGGCATTTCGCCCAATCGCAGCGGCTGGCTGCTGCCCCTGGGCGGCACGATGAACAGCCGGTTCGACGTGTGGAACCACCGCCGCGTGACCCGTGCCGTGCACGAGGAAGGCGGCAAGATTCTGATGCAGATTCTGCACGCCGGGCGCTATGGCTATCAGCCCTTCGTGGTCTCGGCTTCCGGCAAGAAGTCACCGATCTCGCCCTTCAAGCCTCGGCCTTTGAGCGAGCGCGGCATCCTCGGCACCATCGCCGACTACGCCCGTTGCGCCCGATTGGCCCAGCGTGCCGGTTACGACGGCGTCGAGATCATGGGCAGCGAAGGCTATTTGCTGAGTCAGTTCCTGTGCAAGCACACCAACGACCGCACCGACCGCTGGGGTGGCCCGATCGAGAATCGCATGCGGCTGGCGCTGGAAATCGTCAAAAAGACCCGCGCAGCCGTCGGACCCAACTTCATTCTGATGTTCAGGCTGTCCGTGCTGGACCTGGTTGAAGGCGGCAACACCTGGGACGAAATCGTCACGGTGGCGAAGGCACTGGAGCAAGCGGGCGTGACAATCTTCAACACCGGCATCGGCTGGCACGAAGCGCGCATTCCCACGATCGTGACCTCAGTGCCGCGGGCTGCCTTTCGCGCCACCGCGCGCCAGCTCAAGCAGGCGGTATCGGTGCCGGTGGTGGCATCAAACCGCATCAACATGCCCGACGACGCCGAGGACATCGTGACCAGCGGCGACGCTGACCTGGTGTCAATGGCGCGGCCCCTGCTCGCGGACCCACAGTGGGTGGAAAAAGCGGCCACCGGGCGCAGCGACGAGATCAACACCTGCATCGCCTGCAACCAGGCCTGCCTGGACCACACCTTTTCGAACCAGCGCGCCACCTGCCTGGTGAACCCGCGCGCTGGCTTCGAAACCGAAATCAATTACCGCAGGACGGCCACACCGAAACGCGTGGCCGTGGTCGGCGCCGGGCCGGCGGGTCTGTCGGCGGCCACGGTGGCGGCCGAATGCGGCCACGACGTCACGCTGTTCGACAGCAGCGACGCCATCGGTGGCCAGTTCAAGCTGGCCATGCGCGTGCCCGGCAAGGAGGAGTTCTCCCAGACGCTGCGCTACTTCGCGCGCCGCATCCAAATCACAGGCGTGAAGCTGGTACTGAATCAACGCGTGACTCGGGAGCAGTTGCAGCAGCAGGGTTTTGACCACATCGTGCTGGCCACAGGCATCCAGCCGCGCAAACCCGCGATCCCGGGAATCGATCACCCCAAGGTTCTCTCCTACGTTGACGTGCTTCGCGGCTCGGTCACGCCCGGGCCGCGCGTGGCCATCATCGGTGCCGGCGGCATCGGCTTTGACGTGGGCGAATACCTGCTGCACGACCCCACCCACGCCGGGCCGGAGACCCTCGCGCAGTGGTGCGCGCAGTGGGGCGTGGACCTGAGCGTGCGCACGCCCGGCGGTCTGGTGCCACCGATGGCGCCGGTTCCGCTGCGCCAGATCTTCCTGCTGCAGCGCAAGGTTTCGCGTGTCGGTGCCGGTCTGGGCAAGACCTCGGGCTGGGTGCACAGAGCCGTGCTGCAACGCCACGGCGTGAAGATGCTCGCCGGCGTGGACTACCAAAAGATCGACGACCAGGGTCTGCACATCGCGGTCAGCGGTGTAGCGCGCCTGTTGGAAGTCGATCACATCGTGTTGTGCGCGGGTCAGGAACCGCTCACCGAACTTATGCCGCAGACCGCGCAAGCCCGTACCGCAGGACCGACGTTTCACCGCATCGGTGGCGCAGCCCTTGCTGCCGAGCTGGACGCCAAGCGTGCCATCCGCGAGGGTGCACTGCTGGCTTCAAGCTGGTAGCAGCCAGGCTTGCTTTCACGTTAAGGTTTTTCAGCTTTCTCTGCATCGATCGGTGCCAAAGACGCGCAGGTGGGACAATCGTGGCCTATGCATCCAAAAGCCCTGCTTGAAGCCAGCTCAGAACTGGTCCGTCTCGTCCTCAAATTCGACCATCCCACCGTCGCCATCGTGGCGCGGTTCTTCCGCGACAACCGGGGTCTGGGGCCGCGCGAGCGCGCCACCCTGACCGACACCGTGTACGCCGTGCTGCGCTACAAACTGCTGTTTGAACACTTTGCGCCGTCCGGTTCAGGACCACGCGAGCGCCGGCTGGCGATCCTGGGTCTGGCACACAGCCAGAAGGAGCAGGGAGCGCGTCTGAACGCAGCGCAGACGCAGGCGGCAGCGGATTTTCTGAGCAGCGCACTGACCGATCAGGAACGGGCCTGGCTGGAGCAATGCCAGCAGATACAGGTCGGCGATTTGCTCGAACGCCATCGCCACAATTTGCCCGAATGGCTGGTGACCCCGCTCAAGGACACCCTGGGCGCGGCGTTCTGGCCGCTGGTCCAGAGTCTGGACCAGATGGCGCCGCTCGATCTGCGCGTGAACGCCTTGAACGACAAACGTCCCGAAGTGCAAAAGGAATTGAAGGCCGCGGGCATCGACACCACGCCCACGCCCTACTCACCCTGGGGCCTGCGCGTCAAAGGCAAGCCTTCGCTGGCCAAGGCGTCAGCGTTTGTGCGCGGCGCGGTGGAAGTGCAGGACGAGGGCTCGCAACTGCTGGCGCTGCTGCTGGACGCCAAGCGCGGCGAGATGGTGGTGGACTTTTGCGCGGGTGCCGGTGGCAAGACCCTGGCCATAGGCGCGGCCATGCGCAACACCGGTCGGCTCTATGCCTTCGACACCTCGGCCCATCGGCTCGATGCGCTCAAGCCCCGACTGGCACGCAGCGGACTCTCCAACGTGCACCCGGCGGCGCTGGCGCATGAGCGCGACGACCGCATCAAACGTCTGGCTGGCAAGATCGACCGCGTGCTGGTTGATGCGCCGTGCTCGGGTCTGGGAACGCTGCGCCGACATCCCGATTTGAAATGGCGTCAGACCGAAAAAACGGTGGCAGAGTTGGCCGCCATGCAGACGGCTATCCTGCAAAGCGCCTCGCGTTTGCTAAAAGCCGGTGGTCGTCTGGTATACGCCACTTGCAGCCTGTTGCCCCAGGAGAACGAGGCCGTAGCGTTGGCGTTCTCGCAGGCCCATCCGGAATTCACCGCGCTGGACGTGGGCGAGCTGCTGAGCCAGTTCAAGGTGGATGACGCCGCCACGCTGTGCAGCGGTCCCTACTTGAGACTGTGGCCGCATCGGCACGGCACGGACGGGTTCTTTGCAGCGGTGTGGGAGCGCAAATAGCGTCCCAGCTTCCTGCGCAAAAGCGCTGCCTCAGGGGGCCCCGGCCGAGCCGGTGGTCTGCGCCGCGAAAGTGATCTGGCTCAGGCCCGAGCGCCTTGCCGCTTCCATCACCGTGATCACGGACTGGTGCGTGGCATTCGCGTCGGCATGGATGATGACCACCGCCTCCTTACCCGCCTTGGCCGCATCGCTCAAGGCGAGCGTGATTTCCTCCACGCTACGCCCCGCAATCGCCGCGCCATTGACCACGTAGCGGCCGTCGCTGCTCACCGCCACAACGACTTCCCGTGGGTAGTCGCGCTGTGCCTGCGTGTCGGCCGTGGGCAGCCTGATCTGCAACTCTGTGAACTTGGCGTAGGTGGTGGAGAGCATCAGGAAGATCACCACCACCAGCAGCACGTCGATGAACGGAATCAGATTGATTTCCGGCTCCTCGTGCGGGCGTTTGCGAAATTTCATGCCGTGACCCTCAGGGTTTTGAGGTGCCGCGCGAACTGATCCGCCGCCAGTTCCAGTGTCAACAGGTAGGCATCCACCGTGGCGCGGAAATAGCGCCAGAAGATCAGCGAAGGAATCGCCACCATGAGACCGAACGCGGTGTTGTACAAAGCCACCGAAATGCCGTGCGCCAATTGCGCTGGATTGGCACCACCCGCGCCTGTAGCAGGAGTCTGCGAGCCGAAAATTTCTATCATGCCGATGACGGTTCCCAGCAACCCCAGCAAGGGAGCAGCCGAGGCGATCGTGGCCAGGGCGCTGAGGTAGCGCTCCATGCGGTGCGCTACTTCGCGGCCAGAACCCTCCATGGTGGCGCGCAGGTCCTGCTCGCTGCAGCGCGGATTCATGCTCAGGTAACTCAGGCCGCTGGCCAGTACTTCGCCCAGTGCCGAGTTTTTTGCCAGTTTGTCCACCACCTCACGTGGCGGCACGGCTGTGCGCGAAACCAGCAGCGCTTCGCCCAGCAGCTTGGGCGGCGCGATGCGGGCGAGCTTGAGGTTGAGCAGTCGCTCAATCACGACGGCAACGGCCAGAAGTGAACAAAGAATCAAGGGCCAGATGGGCCACCCTGCGGCGAGGATGATTGAAACCAAGGAGCTCTCCGTAAGGCTGAAGGGAACGCGATTATGACCCAGCCCGCAGCCGCAAGCGGGCAAGGCTGGCGCCGACACCTCTGCGCTACTGCGTATAAAACGTCCCGCGCTCACTGCATGAAAACGGCAACGGCTTTACAATTGAGGATGGCTTTTTTCCGTGGAGAGTCCCAGCTGTCCACCTTACTTTTGGAAGATGGGGCAGTATGAGTTCTATTGATGCAATCGGATTGACCACGGTGTTGGATGGGTTGCGCACCGGCGTCTGGAATCTGAGTTGGTGGCAGGTCGCCTTGTTCACCCTCGCGACGACGCACGTCACCATCGCCAGCGTCACCATTTTCCTGCACCGGCACCAAGCGCACCGTGCGCTGGACCTGCATCCTATTGCTGCGCATTTCTTCCGTTTTTGGCTGTGGTTGACGACCGGCACCGTGACCCGGGAATGGACTGCGGTACACCGCAAGCACCACGCCAAATGCGAGCAGATCGGCGACCCGCACAGCCCCGTCGTGTTCGGCATCAGACGCGTGTTCTGGCAAGGCTACGAGCTTTACCGCACCGAGTGCGCGAACGCCCAGACCGTGCAGCGCTTTGGCCACAACACGCCCAATGACTGGCTGGAAAGAAATCTGTATGCCCGTCATGCATCCCTGGGCGTGGCGCTGCTGCTGGTGCTGGACCTGGCACTGTTCGGAGTCCTCGGTTTGACCGTGTGGGCGGTGCAGATGCTGTGGATTCCGATCACGGCCGCAGGCGTCATCAACGGCATCGGCCATTGGTGGGGTTACCGCAATTTCGAGACAGCGGACGCCAGCACCAACGTCTCGCCCTGGGGTTTTCTCATCGGCGGCGAGGAGTTGCACAACAATCACCACACCTACCCCACCTCGGCCAAGCTTTCGGTCAAACCCTACGAGTTCGACATTGGCTGGTGCTATATCCGGGTGCTTGACACTCTGGGCCTGGCCACCGTCAAGAAAACGCCACCCAAGATGGCCTGGGGCGCGGTGCAACCGGTAGCCGACGAAAAAACGCTGGAAGCGCTGATCGCCAATCGCTACGAAATCATGGCCCGCTATGCAGGTGAACTGCGCAGTGTTTGCCGTGCCGAGATCACCGTGCTCAAGGTGCGCCGGCAAGACCTGTCGGTGCTTAAAGCGGCGCGGCGCTGGCTGCACCGGGATCAGGAACAGGTGCCCGACTATGCGCAACCGAAAGTGGCACAGGCACGTGCTGCCAACCCTGTTTTGGACAAGATGCTCACGATGCGCGAGGAACTGCGCTCACTTTGGTTGAGCCGCTCCCAGTCGCGCGAGCAACTCGCCGCCGAATTGCAGGCCTGGTGCCGGCGCGCCGAGGAGAGCGGCATCGCCGCGCTGCGGGAGTTTTCGATCCACCTCAGGGCCGCACGAACCTGAGGGCTGGCGCGGCAACTGGCGTGCAAGCCGAAGCGGTGCGCGCCAAAAAAAATGCCCGCTGAATACCAGCGGGCATTTTTTTCAGAAGACTCGGCCGAATTACTTCAGCTTCATTTCCTTGTAATCCACGTGCTTGCGAGCTTTGGGATCAAATTTCTTGATCAACATCTTCTCGGGCATGGTTTTCTTGTTCTTGTCGGTCGTGTAGAAGTGACCGGTACCAGCTGTGGACTCCAGCTTGATTTTTTCGCGTCCGCCTTTGGATGCCATGATCTTGTTCCTTCAGGTTTATGCTTGGCCGCGGGCGCGCAGGTCTGCGAGCACGGAGTCGATGCCGTTCTTGTCGATCATGCGCAGACCGGCGCAGGAGATGCGCAAGCGCACCCAGCGGTTTTCGCTCTCGACCCAGAAACGACGGTATTGCAGGTTCGGCAGGAACCGGCGCTTGGTTTTGTTGTTGGCGTGGGAGACATTGTTCCCAACCATCGGGCCTTTGCCCGTGACTTCACATACGCGTGCCATGAGGACACTCCAGAAAATGACGCCGGTTTTCGCCGACGCGTTAACAGCTTTCGCCGCACCTCGCCACAGTCACTCCCATTCAGTCATGCCGTGGCGGTAGAGGAAATTCGCCTTCTGCTCCCAAAGGAGAATTCAGCAAAGCCTTGGATTATATCCGGAGTCGAAAACCTGCCCGCAGCCCCGTCCCACTCGCTCAGTGCGCGCCGCCCTGCTCCAGGAATCGCTGCGCATCCAGCGCCGCCATGCAGCCAGTAGCGGCACTGGTGATGGCCTGGCGATAGACGTGGTCCTGCACGTCGCCGGCCGCAAACACGCCGGGCACACTGGTCATGGTGGCCATGCCGAGGGACCCGGAGCGAGGCACGATGTAGCCGTCCTTCATGTCCAGTTGCCCCTTGAAGATGTCGGTGTTGGGCTGATGCCCGATGGCAATGAAGCAGCCCTGCAAGGCGATGTCCTGGGTGGAGCCATCCAGCACGTTCTTGATGCGCACGCCCGTCACGCCCGTGTTGTCGCCCAGCACCTCGTCCAGCGCGCTGTGCAGCTTGAGTTCGATCTTGCCCTGCTCCACCCGCTCCATGAGCTTGTCGACCATGATGGGCTCGGCCCGGAAACTGTCGCGCCGGTGAATCAGCACCACCTTGCTGGCGATGTTGGACAGGTACAGCGTCTCCTCCACCGCCGTATTGCCGCCACCGACGACAGCACAGACCTGATTGCGGTAGAAAAAGCCATCACAGGTCGCGCAGCCGCTCACGCCCCGCCCCATGAATGCCGATTCCGACTCCAGTCCCAAGTATTTGGCCGACGCGCCCGTGGCAATGATGAGCGCGTCGCAGGTATATTCACCGGAATCGCCTTTGAGTTGAAACGGGCGCTGGCTCAGGTCCACGGCGCTGATGTGGTCAAACAGGATTTCCGTCTTGAAGCGCTCGGCGTGGGCCAAGAAGCGCTGCATCAGGTCCGGCCCCTGAACCCCGGCGACGTCGGCTGGCCAGTTATCGACTTCGGTCGTGGTCATCAATTGACCCCCCTGAGCGATGCCGGTGATCAACACCGGGTTCAGGTTGGCGCGAGCGGCGTACACCGCTGCGGTGTAGCCGGCAGGGCCGGAACCCAGAATCAATACCTTGGCATGCTTGGAAGTAGACATCAAAATCACCATTGAAAAGAAGTGCCACATGGCGTGTACATTGTAAGAACTTGGCAACCCCTGATTCATGACGTATTCACTTCACACCCTGACGCGCTCCGCGCCCGAGGCGGCGCCGCGCTCGGGACTGCGCCGCTTTACCCACGAAATCATGCTGATTTTGGGGCTGCTGGCATGGCTATTCTGGTTGCTCTCGCTGCTGAGCTATTCAGCTCAGGACATCGCCTGGTCCACCTCGGGCACCGGGGCGGCGCTGCACAACTGGGGTGGACGACTGGGTGCATGGTTGGCCGACATGAGTTACTTCCTGCTCGGCTTCTCCGTATGGTGGTGTCTGGCCGTCCTCACGCGCACCTGGCTGGCAGCGTTGGCAGTCTGGATGCGTGACCACGAAGCCCCCGAGACGCCCGAGATGGCATCGCGGCGCGCCTATTTCTGGTTGGGGTTGGCCTTGCTGCTGGCCGGCAGCAGCGCGCTGGAATGGTCGCGTTTATACCGACTGGAGGGCCTGCTTCCTGGTCATGGTGGCGGCATTCTGGGCTACTGGCTTGGGCCGCTGGGGGTCCAGTGGCTGGGGTTCGCAGGATCGGGTTTGGTCGCGATCACGCTGGGACTGGTGGGTGCGTCACTGGTATTCCGGTTCTCCTGGGGACAAGTGGCCGAACACCTGGGCGCCTGGCTGGGCAACCGGCTCGAAAATCTGCGTGCCAAACGCGAGCGCGAACTTGATCTGGCACTGGGCAAACAGGCGGCGCGCGAGCGCGAGGACGTGGTCGAGGAAGAGCGGGTTGAAATCCATCAGCACCACATGGCGCCAGTCCTGATCGAGCCCGTGATGATCGACGTCCCCCAAAGCACGCGCGTGGCCAAGGAGCGGCAAAAGCCCCTGTTCTCGGAACTGCCCGATTCCACACTGCCCCAGGTCGATCTGCTCGACAGCGCCCTCAGCCGCCAGGAAACCGTGTCGCCAGAAACCCTGGACATGACGAGTCGCATGATCGAGAAAAAGCTCAAGGACTTCGGCGTCGAAGTGCGCGTCGTGGCCGCCGCTCCCGGTCCGGTGATCACGCGCTACGAGATCGAACCCGCCACCGGCGTCAAGGGCTCCCAGATCGTGGGCTTGGCCAAGGACCTGGCGCGCTCTCTGAGCCTGGTATCGATCCGCGTGGTGGAGACCATTCCGGGCAAGAATTACATGGCGCTGGAACTGCCCAACGCCAAGCGTCAAACCATCAAGCTCTCCGAAATCCTGGGCTCACGTGTCTACAACGAGGCCAAGTCGATGCTCACCGTGGGCCTGGGCAAGGACATCGTGGGCAATCCGGTCGTGGCCGACCTGGCCAAGATGCCGCACGTGCTGGTGGCGGGAACCACCGGGTCGGGCAAATCGGTCGGCATCAACGCCATGATTTTGAGCCTGCTCTACAAGGCCGAGGCGCGCGATGTGCGCCTGCTCATGATCGACCCCAAGATGCTGGAAATGTCGTTTTACGAAGGCATTCCGCACCTGCTCGCGCCCGTCGTTACTGACATGAAGAAGGCCGCCTACGCCTTGAGCTGGTGCGTGGCCGAGATGGAGCGCCGCTACAAGCTCATGAGCAAGCTGGGCGTGCGCAACCTTGCCGGCTACAACGCCAAGATCGACGAGGCCAAGGCGCGTGAAGAGTTCATCTACAACCCCTTTTCGCTCACACCCGAAAGCCCGGAACCGCTGGACCGTCTGCCCCATATCGTGGTGGTGATCGACGAGCTGGCCGACCTGATGATGGTCGTGGGAAAGAAGATCGAAGAGCTGATCGCGCGGTTGGCGCAAAAGGCCCGCGCCTGCGGCATCCACCTGATTCTGGCGACGCAGCGCCCCAGCGTGGACGTCATTACTGGCCTGATCAAGGCCAACATCCCCACGCGCATTGCGTTCCAGGTGAGCAGCAAGATCGACAGCCGCACCATCCTCGATCAGATGGGCGCCGAAGCCCTGCTGGGCATGGGCGACATGCTGTACATGGCGAGCGGCTCGGGCCTGCCGATTCGGGTGCACGGGGCCTTTGTCAGCGATGAAGAAGTGCACCGCGTGGTGGCCTACCTCAAGAGTCAGGGTGCGCCAGACTACATCGAAGGCGTGCTTGACGGTGCGCCGGAGGATGCTGAGGACGGCGCCATGCTGGGCGAAGCCGGCGGCGAGAAGGACCCGATGTACGACCAGGCCGTGGAAGTCGTGCTGAAGAACCGCAAGGCCAGCATCTCGCTGGTGCAACGCCACCTCAAGGTGGGCTACAACCGGGCCGCGCGTCTGGTCGAAGACATGGAGAAGGCCGGTCTGGTGAGCGCCATGAGCAGCAGCGGACAACGTGAAATCCTGGTTCCGGTGCGGGCCGAGTAAAACCGATGAAGAAACTATTTATCCTGACGGCCACGATTTGTTGCGCGCAACTTGCGGGCGCGGGCGCCATGGAAAGTCTCGACGCCTTCATTCACCACGCACAAAGTGGGCGCGCCGCATTCACCCAGGTCGTGACCGCGCCGGCGCGCGACACACAGGCCGCGCGCAGCAAGTCGTCCAGCGGTACCTTTGAGTTTTCTCGTCCAGGGAAATTTCGCTTCCATTACCAAAAACCGTTCGAACAGACCATCGTCGCCGACGGCCAGACGCTGTGGCTGTTCGACGTCGATCTGAACCAGGTGACATCGCGCAAGCAATCCGCCACGCTGGGCTCGACGCCTGCCGCACTGATTGCCAGTGCGCCTGATCTGCGCGCCCTGCAGGCCGACTTCGTGCTCCAGGCTGCGCCCGACAAGGACGGCTTGCAATGGGTGCTGGCCACGCCCAAAGCCAAGGAAGGACAGTTGCAATCCGTGCGAGTGGGTCTGCGCGCCAAAGACCCGGTACCTGAATTGGCGGCGCTGGAGATTCTGGACAGTTTCGGCCAGCGCTCGCTGCTGAGCTTCAGCCAGGTCGAGATCAACCCCAAGCTGGCCGCCGACACCTTCAGCTTCAAGCCGCCAGCGGGAGCGGAACTGTTGCGCCAGTGAGCATGACCACGCCTGGCGAACCCCACGCTCCATTGGCCGAACGCCTGCGCCCCAGGCGCCTGAGTGAGGTCATAGGCCAGCAGCATCTTTTGGGCGAAGGCATGGCGCTGCGCGTGGCGTTCGAGTCGGGCCAGCCGCACAGTTGCATTCTGTGGGGCCCGCCGGGCGTGGGCAAGACCACGATTGCGCGCCTCATGGCCGACTCCTTTGACGCACAGTTCATTGCCATCAGCGCGGTGTTGGGCGGCGTGAAGGACATTCGCGACGCCGTGGAACGTGCGCAAAGCGCGCGCTCTGAATTGACGCCCAAGCGCACCATTGTCTTTGTCGACGAGGTGCACCGCTTCAACAAAAGCCAGCAGGACGCGTTTCTGGCGCACGTGGAAAGCGGACTCTTCACCTTCGTCGGAGCCACCACCGAAAACCCCTCCTTCGAAGTCAACTCGGCCCTGTTGTCGCGCGCAGCGGTGTACGTGTTGCAGCCGCTGTCGCAGCAGGAGTTGCAGCAGATCGTGCACAAGGCGCAGGCGCTGGACGCGATTCCGGCCATTGAAACTGCGGCGCTGGAGCGCCTGATCGCCTACGCCGATGGCGATGCGCGCCGGCTCCTGAACACTCTGGAAACCCTGGCCGTGTCGGCCCGCCAGGACAGGCTGGAGCAAGTCAGTGACGCTTGGCTGCTCAAGGTGCTGGGCGAGCGCATGCGACGCTACGACAAGGGAGGCGAGCAGTTCTACGACACCATCAGCGCGCTGCACAAATCGGTGCGCGGCTCCGATCCCGACGCAGCGCTCTATTGGCTGATGCGCATGCTCGACGGTGGTGCGGACCCGCGCTACCTGGCGCGCCGGTTGGTGCGCATGGCCTGCGAGGACATTGGCCTGGCCGATCCGCGGGCCTTGACGCTGGCGCTGGAAGCGACCCAGGTCTACGAACGCCTGGGCTCGCCGGAAGGGGAGCTGGCGCTGGCCGAATGCGTCGTCTATCTGGCGGTGGCGGCCAAATCGAATGCGGTCTACAAGGCCTATAACGAAGTGCGCGCCCTGATCAAAAAGGAAGGCACGCGCCCTGTTCCCATGCATCTGCGCAATGCGCCCACCAAGTTGATGAAGGAACTCGACTACGGCAAAGGCTACCGCTACGCGCACGACGAAGAGGGCGGTTTCGCCGCCGGCGAAACCTACCTGCCCGAGGGCATGGCGGGCGCCCATTTCTACCGGCCCGTGGAGCGCGGTCTGGAAATCCGCATCGCCGAGAAATTGCGCCAACTGCGCCAGATCAACCAGGCGGCGCCACCACCCAAGCGCCAAGGGTAAACCCCCCGCCGTGTCGTCTCGGCGCGCCCGCCTGCTGGCTACAATCACCCCCACTTGTGCGCCCGCAACCGCGGTCTACCCGACCTCTGGCTGCGATTGGCGCTTTTATTGCTAGACCTGATACGGGTCAGCGGTTTATCCAAACCACACCACACGCAGCCAACACTGCAGGAGACTTGCGACATGGAAACATTGCTACAGCAGATCATCAACGGTCTGGTGCTGGGCAGCATGTATGCCCTGGTAGCCCTGGGCTACACCATGGTGTACGGCATCATCAACCTGATCAATTTTGCTCACGGCGAGGTGCTCATGGTCGGCGCCCTGACGAGTTGGACCATCATCGGCCTGATGCAGGACTCGATGCCTGGCACACCGGGCTGGCTCATTCTGCTGGTGGCGATGCTGATCGCCTGTGTGGTGTCTGCCGCGCTGAACTTCGCGATCGAGAAGATCGCTTATCGCCCGCTGCGCAACAGCCCCAAGCTGGCACCCTTGATCACCGCCATCGGCATGTCCATCCTGTTGCAGACCTTGGCCATGATCATCTGGAAGCCCAACTACAAGCCCTACCCCACGCTCCTGCCAAGCGCACCTTATCAGTTCGGTGGCGCCGTCATCACACCCACGCAAATCCTGATTCTGGGTCTGACCGCGGTGTCGCTTGCGATTCTGACCTGGCTGGTGAATTACACGCGCCTGGGCCGCGCCATGCGTGCCACGTCGGAGAACCCGCGCGTGGCCGCGCTCATGGGCGTCAAGCCCGACATGGTGATCTCCGCCACCTTCATCATCGGCGCGGTGCTGGCCGCCATCGCAGGCGTGATGTACGCCTCCAACTACGGCACGGCCCAGCACACCATGGGTTTCTTGCCGGGCCTCAAGGCCTTCACCGCAGCCGTATTCGGTGGCATTGGTAACCTTGCGGGCGCCGTGGTCGGGGGCATCCTGCTCGGTCTGATCGAATCCATCGGCGCCGGCTACATCGGCCAACTCACCGGTGGCGTGCTGGGCAGCAACTACTCGGACATCTTTGCCTTCATCGTGCTGATCTTCGTGCTTACGCTGCGGCCTTCAGGCCTGCTGGGCGAGCGCGTTGCCGATCGAGCCTGAACGCCCTGAGGAGAAAGACCATGAAAAACAACAAATCCCTTGTGACCCTTGCCAGTGCCTTGGGCCTGCTGCTGCTGCCGCTGCTGCTGCAGTTTTTTGGTAACGCCTGGGTCCGCATCGCCGACCAGTCGCTGCTGTACGTGCTGCTGGCCATCGGCCTGAACATCGTGGTCGGCTACGCCGGCCTGCTGGACCTGGGCTTCGTCGCCTTCTTTGCGCTGGGCGCCTACATGTTCGGCCTGCTGGCCTCGCCGCAATTGACCGACGCCTTCCCGTCCATCGCCGCCATGTTCCCCAACGGCATGCACACGCCGCTTTGGGCGGTGGTGCCGCTGGCGGCCGGTCTGGCAGGCTTCTTCGGCGTGCTGCTGGGGGCGCCCACACTCAAGCTGCGCGGTGACTACCTGGCGATCGTGACGCTGGGCTTTGGCGAAATCATCCGGGTGTTCTTGAACAACCTGGACCACCCGATCAACATCACCAATGGCCCCAAGGGCTTGAACCAGATCGATTCAATCACTTTCTTTGGCCTGGATCTGGGCAAACCGCACACCGCCTTTGGTTTTGAAATTGCATCTGTTTCCTTTTACTACTACCTGTTTCTGGCGATGGTTCTGGTCAGCATCGTGATCAGTCACCGACTGCAGACGTCGCGCATCGGACGCGCCTGGATGGCCATCCGTGAAGACGAAATTGCGGCCAAGGCCATGGGCATCAACACCCGCAACATGAAGCTGCTGGCCTTCGGCATGGGCGCCACCTTTGGCGGCGTCGCGGGCTCCATGTTCGCCGCCTTCCAGGGTTTCGTCTCACCCGAGTCGTTCAGCTTGATGGAGTCGGTGATGATCGTGGCCATGGTGGTGCTGGGCGGCATCGGCTACCTGCCCGGTGTGATCCTGGGCGCCGTGCTGCTGTCGGCGCTGCCGGAAGTGCTGCGCTACGTGGCAGGACCGCTGCAGGAGATGACGGGTGGGCGCCTGGACGCCGCCATCCTGCGCCAGTTGCTGATTGCCTCAGCCATGATCGCCGTGATGCTGATGCGGCCGCGCGGGCTGTGGCCCTCACCGGATCACGGCAAATCACTGCTGACAAAAGTCTGATGTTGGGACTCCCGTCATTGCGAGCAAAGCGAAGCAATCCATGTCATCGAACCACCGTTGTTGTGGATTGCCGCGTGGCTTTGCGCCGCGCAATGACGATTCCACTTTGAGAATCGATAGGAACAAGATATGAGCGAAGCAAATAGAGACGTTGTACTGCGCGTCGCCGGCGTGTCCAAACGCTTTGGCGGCCTGCAGGCGCTGAGCGATGTGGGGATCACGATCGAACGCGGTCAGGTCTATGGACTGATCGGCCCCAATGGCGCGGGCAAAACCACCTTCTTCAACGTGCTCACCGGCCTGTACACCCCGGACGGCGGCACGTTTGAGCTGGCCGGCAAGCCGTATCAGCCCACCGCGGTGCATGAAGTGGCCAAGGCTGGCATCGCCCGCACCTTTCAGAATATCCGTCTCTTCCCCGAAATGACGGCGCTGGAAAACGTCATGGTAGGGCGGCATATTCGCACCAAATCGGGCCTGTTCGGTGCCGTGTTCCGCACGCCAGGCTTCAAGGCCGAGGAAGCCGCGATTGCGGCGCGTGCCCATGAGTTGCTGGATTACGTGGGCGTGGGGCGACTGGCCGACTACAAGGCACGCACCCTGAGCTACGGCGACCAGCGCCGTCTGGAGATCGCCCGCGCTCTGGCCACGGACCCGCAGCTGATCGCGCTGGACGAACCCGCTGCCGGCATGAACGCCACGGAGAAGGTGCAGTTGCGCGAACTCATTGACCGCATTCGCAACGACAACCGCACCATTCTGCTGATTGAGCACGACGTGAAGCTGGTGATGGGTCTGTGCGACCGCGTCACCGTGCTCGACTACGGCAAGCAGATCGCTGAAGGCACACCCGCTTCGGTGCAGAAGAATGACAAAGTGATTGAGGCCTATCTGGGCACGGGAGGACACTGATATGGCCGCAACATTGCTGAAAGTCACCGGACTGAAAGTCGCCTACGGCGGCATCCAGGCGGTCAAGGGCGTGGATTTTGAGGTGCATGAAGGCGAACTGGTGTCGCTCATCGGCTCCAACGGGGCGGGCAAGACCACCACCATGAAAGCCATCACGGGCACGCTGCCGATCAACGACGGCGACATCGAATACATGGGCCACAGTATCCGCGGCCAGGGGCCGTGGGATCTGGTGCGTCAGGGCCTGGCCATGGTGCCCGAAGGCCGGGGCGTGTTCGCGCGCATGAGCATCATGGAAAACCTGCAGATGGGCGCCTACATCCGTGACGACAAGGCGGGTATCGCCGACGACGTGGAGAAGGTTTTCACCATCTTTGCGCGTCTGAAGGAGCGCAAGGACCAACTCGCCGGCACACTGTCCGGTGGCGAGCAGCAGATGCTGGCCATGGGCCGCGCCCTCATGAGCCGGCCCAAGGTGCTGCTGCTGGACGAGCCTTCGATGGGACTGTCGCCCATCATGGTGGACAAAATTTTCGAGGTCGTGCGCGACGTGTCAGCCCAGGGCGTGACGATACTGCTGGTGGAACAAAATGCCAGCCGGGCGCTGGCGATTGCTGGTCGCGGCTACGTGATGGAGTCAGGGCTCATCACCATGTCGGGCGACGCCAAGGAAATGCTGAAAGACCCCAAGGTGCGGGCGGCTTACCTGGGCGAGTAGCGATACCGTGCCACCGTCTGGCAGTGATGGAAATGAATTCAATCCGTGGTGAGTTTGATGCAAAGCCCAACCATCGCGCGCCTCGTCGCGCTGTTGGGCGTTGGCCCTCGCCGCTGAAATTCGGGTATGTCCGGTCGGATATTTCGGGAAACCAGAATATCCGACGGCCTACATTGAGTTGAACTAAACCGCTGACGCGGTGGTGGTCTGCAAGGGCTGCCACCGCGTTTTTGTTTGCGCGTGACATGCGTTTGGGGGTGTTGAGGGCAGCCTTCGGGCTGGGGAATGTTCCCCGGCC